>JAFGQU010000020.1 GCA_016935525.1 Candidatus Omnitrophota bacterium | reverse complement strand
TTATTTTTTCAAGCCCAAACCTATCTCTCGACTCTCTCCTTTTCACCAAGAGAGTTACTTTTCAAAGGGAAGCCGGCGAGAGGAATCGAACCTCCGACCCATTCTTTACGAAAGAATTGCTCTACCGACTGAGCTACGCCGGCGTGAAGAAATCACACTTAAGTGTGATTTCCGAAACGCGTAATCCGTAACGAGTAACGCGTCTCTCAAAGAAATCTTAAAATTTACTTCTCCTTTGCGCGTTACGCATGTCGCGTTACGCGTTACGTTCATTAGATTGTAGCAAAAACCCCTGTCTTTTTCCACTGAAAATTTAAGTTCTTCTTGATCGAAATTGATGAAAGAACTTTGATTACAGTGATTTAAAGCACGATTACAGAGATATATTATTCTTGAGAAAGTCAAAGCAGGGCTGATGAAACGCTATCGGCATAAAGAAATCCGCGGGAAGTAAACGCGAGACCGGTCTTCTCTTTTCCTTTTCTTTTATACCGCAGGATCTTCTGTGTGAGAAACGAACGGATAACCGATATATCCTCGAGCTGCCAGAAATCATACCCGGTATCCTGTCTGAACTGTTCGAAATCTATACCCTGCCCCCGGCGGATATTCAATGCCGCGGTCTCTTTTGCCCGTTTTCTTGAGGAAAGACGTTCCGCATGGATCACAACAGACTGGTTATTTCTTATACGGCGGATGTATTCTTTCACATCGACAACATTTTTTGTCCGGACACAATCGGTATAAGATACCGCCGAAGGCCCAAGCCCCACATACGCAGAATTCTCCCAATAAAGAGAATTATGTCTACTCTCAAACCCGCTTTTGGCGTAATTAGACACCTCATAATGAATAAACCCTTGCCGGGGAAGGAATTGCATGGTCTGACGGTACATTTTTGCGCACAGCTCGTCATCGATCGTACGCCGCAGACGGTAAAAAGCAGTATGACGTTCACAGGCAAGCGAATAGCAGGAGATATGCGTAACCGGTAAACTGGCCGCTTCTTTCAATTCTTTTTTCCATTCGTGTAACTGTTCATCAGGCATTCCATAGATCAGGTCGATACCTATGTTTTTAAACCCTCCTCTTTTTGCATCGTTCACCGCCTGTAACGCATCATCGACGGTATGTATCCGTCTGAGACGCTTCAATTTATCTTCCCGTAAAGACTGCATACCGATACTTATCCGGTTTATTCCTTTACTGTAGAGAAGCCCGACCACCTCTTTATCCGCGCTTTCAGGGTTCACTTCGATCGTATTTTCACAAGAACAGCCCAAATGATCACCTAACGCATTAAGCAGCTTTCCTAATAAACGCACCCCCAGTACCGTAGGCGTCCCCCCGCCGATATATACGGTAGAAAATTTAGTATTTAATTTTCGTACCTGTTTGGTTACAATAGCTATATATTCTGCGGCCATATCCGCCTGATAAGGTATACTGTAAAAATCACAGTAAGGGCATTTTTGCCGGCAGAACGGGATGTGGATGTATAAACCAGTCATGGATATAAGGTTAGCCCGTTCGCGCGTTGTCCCTCACGGGACTTCCCGTTCCCCGTTCTTCTTGAACGGGTCAACGGGATAACGGGTGAACGTAAATAATATTATATACCAATGAAACCTCTAGTCTATCATATCATCTGTGGGCCCCACTGGGTAAAAACCGTACCACTTGCCGGAGAGTATCTTTGTAAATTCGCAGAAAGCCGCGGCATTAAAGTAAAACTCATCGACCTTAACAGTATCCTCTATACCACACTGGGCAATCCTCACCAATGGTTGAGACTGGATGAAGAGTTCGAACAGACCCTGTTCGAACATACTATCCGGGGGCCGCAGAAAGAAGTACTCCATGACTTTTTTACCGGACTTGCGCAAGCCGACGTGATCGCCTTTTCTCTTTACCGGCGCAACCAGATCTTCACTCTCTCGTTTATAGAAGAACTCATCTACGCCTATCCGCAAAAAAAGATAGTCATCGGCGGGCCGCATACCCGTTGGATGGAACTTCAGAAAAAACAGTTCGATCCCCGGTTCAGCTGGGTTATCGGTGAAGGCGAAAAACCGTTACTCAAAGTCATCGAAAGTTCCGGACCGGTTACCGTGAGGTTCGACGAACTTGATGATCTCGATGAGATACCGTTTCTCGATTTCTCCCAATACGACCTTTCGCTTTATTCACCGGTATTGCCGCTTTTTTCATCCCGCGGATGTATCCGTAACTGTGTGTTCTGCACCGAACGGCTCTTGACCCGAACGTTCCGCCAACATTCCCCGGGGTACATGGCCGATCAGATAGAACTGCTTCATAAGAAATATAATACCCGGGTCTTCTCATTTCAGGATTCGCTGATAAACGCCGACATCGGCTGGCTTGAATCTTTCTGCCGGAGATTAAGCGACAAGAAAATCGATATTATCTGGGAAGCTCAAGGGATCGTCCGTAACGATTTTGACGTATCTTTAGGGAAATTACTGAAGGAGAGCGGTTGTTATAATCTCTTTATCGGCCTGGAATCGGCAGCTGATGATACGTTAGGAAGGATGAATAAAGGGTTCACGCAGCGCGATGCTCACGCGTTTTTTTCAAAACTGCATAAGGCCCGGCTTAATTATGAAATAAGCCTGATCGTAGGATTCCCCGGTGAGACCGAATCTCAATTTTTAGAAACCTACGAATTCATCCGGAACCATAAAGAGCTTATTCCCAAAATCGCCCAGGTAAACCCTTATGTAGACTATTTCCGTGACGATCTTGTTCCTTCGGATACCGGGGGTGACCGGGTAAGGAAACTGATCGAAATGTTCAAAACCGAAAAGATACGTTACACTAAATCGTTCATCAACAACCTTGTTTACTTATGATAATCGCATAATCATCATGCATTCAATCACCAATAACCAATCACCAAACGGATCTACAGACCCCATAAAAATGTTTGGTTATTGGAATTTGGTCATTGGGTATTATTTGGTTATTGTATCTTGGAATTTGGTTATTTTAAAAATTACAATATAATGAAAATTAAATTAATCACTACTCATAAGGTCCTTTCCCCGACATTGATGACTGTCGCCGATTACGCGGTCAATCCTTACCGGGGATGCGAATTCAATTGCCTTTACTGTTACGCCCAATTCATGAAAACCGCACAAAAAGAGAAAAACACCTTAGGCGTTAAAGAGAACGCGCCGTTCATCCTTGAAAAAGAACTTAAAAACCGTAAAGTGAAAAGGGTGGTACTCGGATCAAGTTGCGAATCGATGACGTACGCCGAAGAAAAATACCGGATTACCGAAAAAATCCTCGAAATACTGAATACCCACGAAATCGCCGTCACGATACTGACCAAATCTCCCTTTATCACCGAATACGCCGATCTCATCGGCAAAAACTCTCAGAACCGGATATTCTTTACTTACAACTTTTCTGATGAAACCACAAAAACCCTGTTTGAACATTCCTCTCCTGGCCTGGCTCAAAGGATAAAAGCAATGGCTATTCTTCGCAAGAAAGGTATCCGGTTACGCGCGCATATCGGCCCTTACCTTCCTTATGTGAGCGACCTTAACAATATCTTCGCGCAGCTCGCAATGGTAAGCGATACCATCAATATCGAACTGTACCATAACAAAATGGGGAATTTTGACGGGATCATTGGTTGTCTGAAAAATGGGAATCGTCAAACCGCAGAAAACCTGTACAATGTATATGCATCCGAAAAAAAATATTATGATTTCTCCCGTACGCTAAAAGAAGATATACTCAACCTTAACCGAAAATACGGATTTACGGTCTATTATATCGAACCGCAATATGGCGATTACTATAACAGCCGGATAGATTATGAACACCCCCTTGTTTAGCATACTCATTCCTACCCATAATCGGGGTGATTTTTTGAAGATCGCGATCGGATCGATACTTGCCCAGACGTTCACGGATTTTGAGCTGATCATAATCGACGACGGCTCGACCGACCATACCCGAGAAATCGTCGAATCTTTGATAAAGCCACCAAAAACGTACGACGCTCGACGTACGACGCTCGACGATTTTCCTGTTATCCGCTATTTTTATCAGGAAAATCATGGTCCGGCGGTCGCCAGAAACCGGGGGATCGAACAAGCCCGCGGCGACTATATCGTTTTCCTCGATTCCGACGACCGGTTCCGCGCCAATAAACTTGACGTGAGCGCCCGGTTTATCCGAAATCATCGCGGCTACAAGATCTTTCATAGCGAAGAGATCTGGTACCGTAACGGCATGCTTCTGGCTCATAAAAAGCATCATCATAAACCCGACGGATACGTATTTGAAAAAGCGTTAGCATTATGCTGCATAAGCCTTTCGACCGCGTGTATCCATCGAGACGTATTCGATGGGATCGGCATCTTCGACGAAACTCTGCCGGTATGTGAAGATTATGATTTCTGGTTAAGGGTAACGGCAGCCTATCCGGTAAAACTCATCAGACAACCCCTGACGATCAAAGAAGGCGGTTATCCCGATCAGCAGTCGAAACGGTATCCGGCACTGGATGTCTACCGTATGTACGCGATCGAAAAACTGATCAAGAGCGGTACGCTTGATGAAGAAAAACTTAAAATGGCTATTGAAGAATATACCCGTAAATGTCATATTTATCTCAAAGGCGCCGCAAAACGCGGCAGACACGATGAAATCAGAATGTATGAAGAAAAACTAAACACATTAAAAACCTATGTCAAATCCGAAATCCGAATATCGAAATCTTAAACAAATCCGAATGACCAAAATCCTAAACAGATATCTTTCTGTTTTGAACATTCGAATTTCGTGCTTGTTTCGAATTTCGTATTTCGTGCTTCGAATTTCGCATGATGTACGATGACTTAAAATCAAAAATAGAAAGCACTTTTAATTTCCGTCTTAACCGTAACCAATGGCGGGATTTAAAACGGTTATTGTATGAAATCTACCGCCGGGACCAAAAAGAGCCGCGCACGGTCATAGATTCGCTCAAAAATAAAACGTCGGTCAAAAAAGCCGGCGGACGGAACAAATTCTTCGCAATAAAAAAAGAGCTCATCGGTTATCGTTACCCGCTCACGTCTCAAAAAATAGCGATAGACACAAAAGATGTTTTTCTTGCCGAATTGAAAGAACCGTTCCCCGATAATTATTCCCCGACGACTCCGTTTGTCCCGGAAAAGATATTTATTGAAAAAGAAGCCCGGGGAAGCTATCTGGAGGGCCGGTTCCGCTTCACATTTCCCGATATCGAATTCGAAGAACTCATCCTTAGCGGCGAATATATCAAAAAACATAAATTCTCTCCCCACCAGCTGAAACGGCCGCTCGTATTTATCGTAAAAGAACGCTGGGATTTCATAAAACCCTGCCCCTGTACTTCCCATTGTCTCAGTTGCCGATACTGGATATTAAACCTGGGGTTCGGCTGTCCGTTTGACTGTTCCTACTGTTTCCTGCAGCAGTACGCGAATTTTCCGGGGATAGTGCTGCCGGCGAATCTTGACGATTTCTTTACCCAATTCGACGGTTTTTATAAAAAACTTAAAAACCCGATACGTATCGGGACCGGCGAATTCTGCGACTCCCTGGCATTAGACGATATTACCGGATATTCCCGGCAACTGGCAGAATATTTCCGCGATAAAAACCTGTTTTTCGAGCTAAAGACAAAAAGCGATAATATAGCCAACCTTTTAAAAATAACAGGCGCCGCCAATATCGTGATCGCCTTTTCGTTAAACCCTCAAACTCTCATCGACTCTGAAGAACAGGCGTCAAGCTCTTTATCCCAACGTCTGGCGGCGGCAAAACAGTTACAGGAAAAAGGATATTCGTTAGCGTTCCATTTCGACCCGATCATCTATTATGAAGGATGGGAAAACGATTACAAAAAAGTCGTCGATCGACTTTATGGTCACGTTCGAAGCCCTTTACGCTGGATAAGCCTCGGCACATTACGCTCGGCACGTGAATTAAAAAACGTGGTAGAAAGAAGATTCCCTCAAAGCTCTATTTTTTACGGAGAGTTGCTTTTGGGAAAAGACCGGAAATTACGTTACCCGAAATTCCTTAAAACCAGGATGTTCAAGAAAATGACCGGATGGATACGGGAGTATGACTCAAAAACCCCTCTCTATCTTTGCATGGAAGATAAAGACATCTGGCAGGATTGCGGATTTACTCCTGACACCTCTCAAAAAGTCGAACGATCTCTCCTTTTACCAGGAATAGACTAGCGAGGAAATCAATTGGGTATCGCTCTCTTTGGTCCCCAGTGAAGGTTCGGCATCATAATCCCAGATAAAACTTACTTTAAGCGAAAGATGCTCGTTCAGCGCATTAACCAGCGCAGTTTCCGAACGCACACGGTATGCCGAGAATTTCTCCAGTGAAGGATATACCGTAATGTCTTCAGAAAGTGTAGTATTCTCAAACAGTTGTTTCTCTAAGAACGCCCGCGGCACCAGGACAAACTCGTTTTTATTTTTCGTAGTATCGCGGAAATGGGTATGTTCAAACCCCGCGGCCATCTCAAGCCTCGCTTTCCATTCTTCAGTATCGGCAAACCAGTACCCGATACCGGATGAGGGAATGAGACGGTAATCGATATTACCGAAATAATCGTGATCAGCTTCCAATTTTACAAAACGGTACCATTTCCTGTTGGTCCAGCTCTGCCCGTACCGGAGCATCCCGTACCATTTCTGGGTATCCATCTTTTTATTGGTAGAACCGTAATAGCTGTTTCCTTTTATAGTAAATTCATCGCTATCGGTCTTACGGATCGCCTGAACCTGAGCGGAAAACTGGCGGTTCTGAGTGTTTCCGTTTGCCTGGCTGTATCCCAGGGCGACATCTTTTTCCCACAAGCTCCTCGCCTGTTCTTTGCGTTGAGCGGTCTCGATAGCTTCATCGGTCATCACTTTTTCTACAAATTCACGTTTGACCGTAATCGTCCCGGCCGCTTCGGTAGAAAGAGTGATCGTATCGCCGGAATCGGCGGTGACCTTACCAGTGATCTTATCTCCGTTATTCAGATAGATTTCATCGGCATGAACAAAAGGAATAACGATCAATAAAAAGACAAATACCACCAATACATTGACCGATTTCATTTTTACTCCTTTCCTTTTCACAAACTGACAATGAATACGGGTTTACTATACGTATTTCGGAAAATTTGTCAAGAGGGCTGTTCCCGGAAATGCTCCCGCAGACGTCAATCAGGTAAAAAAATTCCCCAGTTAGGCTTATCACCCAACTGGGGAAAACGTGCCGAGAGACGGCAACGGCTATTGCGCAGCAATATCTCCCCTGCCGTTCCCGGGGATGTTCCCGCAGATATCACCCAGGCAAAAAAATTCCCCAGTCAGGTTCATCACCCAACTGGGGAAAACGTGCCGAGAGACGGCAACGGCTATTGCGCAGCAATATCTCCCCTGACGTTCCCGGGGATGTTCCCCCAGATATCACCCAGGCAAAAAAATTCCCCAGTTAGGCTTATCACCCAACTGGGGAAAACGTGCCGAGAGACGGAATCGAACCGCCCACGCAGGGATTTTCAGTCCCTCGCTCTACCTACTGAGCTATCTCGGCACTATCAACGGGAAGGAAGAC
>JAFGQU010000019.1 GCA_016935525.1 Candidatus Omnitrophota bacterium | reverse complement strand
GTCTCTGGTCTCTGGTCTCTGGTCTCTGGTCTCTGGTCTCTGGTCTCTGGTCTCTGGTCTATGGACTGTAGACAAGAATCAAGCGGGAGATTCGACAGGTTCGACCATAACTTTCTGGGCCATCCCTCTACCGAGCGCGACCTGGGTATGCCCTATTTTGACGATGACCGGCCCGCTATAAGACTGAGCGGTCACTTTAACAATCACCGCCCCCTTACGGATACCGAGGTTTTCCAATCTCCGCATAAGCCCTTCACCGCCCTCGATATCGGTCACTTTCATTTTCTGTCCTTCTTTCACGCCGGTCAAGTTCATTATAAAACGATCCTTTTTTAAGAAACCGCGATCTTCATCCCGGTTTTAAGCGTCATACAATCTTCACGATACTCTTCTTCTAATATCTTTATCGCATCATATCCGGTACAATGCCCCGGAAAGATCTTTTTCACTCCCATCGCCCGCAGTTCTCCCGAAAGATAACGGACAAACCGGGCATCTTTATCCATAAGATGAAACCCGCCTAATAACGCGTATACCGGCACCTCGAAATATTCGGTCACCTCCCGAACGATATCGATAAGCCCGGGATGGGCGCACCCGCAGACGACACACAATCCTTCTTTCCCTTTAATGACAAGCGCCTGTTCACAAATCTTTTTATTCTTATATTGTACCGGCACGCATCCTGAGGTAAACACGCCCGGGATGACCGGCTGGACACCTTCGACGATATGCACCGTATGACCCTGTAATTCCGATTTGAACTCACCGGCAAAATCTTCACACACCCAGAGATCCATCCCCCCATGTTCCTTAAGTAACGGCCATATTCCCTGACGATGGTCCCAATGGTTATGCGAGATCACGATATGACGGATCGCGTCGGTGGAGACGCCTAACTTTTTAAAGTTATCGGCAAGATATTCGTATTTCTCGCCCGCATCGAACAACACCTCATCGCCGATAAGATACGCGATACCCCATCCGCAATGAAGGCCTTTATCCTGGCTGTCTTTTTCGAAAATAACGGTGATGTCCATACTTTTTATTATTCTATAAAGTCACACGACACACGTCTAAAATAAATGATCAATGCAAAATTAGCATTTAGCAATTATCAATTAGAACCCCATATTTCTCTTACCGTATTCTCATTGTTAAATGATAATTGCTAATTGAACATTGCTCATTTTCACTTTAATCTATTGGTCCACCGGATTATTTACTATACTCTTCTTTTATGCCCCGTCAACTGCAGACATCCTTTTACCTCATCCGTCGCGGCCCAAACAATAACGTACCGATCCGTACCATATTGGCGCCGCACGAGAGAGCGGTCGTATAACTATCGCTCATCCCCATGGAAAGATACTGCCAATTCGATAATTGAGGGTAGGTACTCCCGATACGGTCAAACAATCCTTTCGTCGCGCAAAACGCCGACCGGACGGCCTCATCATCGGATGACGCCGGCCCCATCGTCATCAATCCTTCGAGCGAAAGCGAAGGATGCTTCATGACTTCGCGCACCAGCTCTTCGGCCCGGCCGATATCTATCCCGCTTTTCTGAGACTCGCCGGCGGAATTGATCTCGATCAATACCGGCATGACCTTATGTATTTTTTCACACTCCCGCGCGAGGAATACCGCGAGTTCCTTAGAATCCAGCGTCTGGATCATATCGAATATCTTTACCGCTTTTTTCACCTTATTTTTCTGCAGGTGCCCCACCAGATGAAAAGAGACTTTATCTTTTAATACGGCAAATTTTGCTTCTGCTTCCTGCACGTAATTTTCACCGATAATCGCGACCCCGCCTGCGATCGCCGCTTCGATCTCATCGTGGGTCCGGGTCTTGGTCGCCGCGATCAATACGGTCCCGCCCGGCAGGCTCTCCAGGAGGTTTGAGACGTTTTTTTTAATCGTTGATCCTGAAATATTTTTTTCCATATTGTTCTATTTCTTTGATCTTTCTTGTCTTAATCAGCATCTGAATAGCCCGGTTGATCTCATTGATATCTAATCCAAAAGAATTCTTAAGTTCATGGTGGGTCGCCGGCCGGCGTCTTAAAAGTTCGATGACCCCTTTTTCTATTTTACGCGCGATACGGCTTGCGCCGGTAATTCGGATACGGTTATCGACCACCTGGACATCCCCGCCAATGACTTCCACGAACCTTTTGACTTTACCGGGCGAAGGCACTTCTATTTTCGCAGCCGGCGGCCGCACCGGAAGGTTTACCTGGACTTTATCCGGTTTGATCAGATCGATCGCCTTTTTTAATCTGCCGGCCTCTACCTCAGTATCATTCAACCCGGCAACGAGCATGATCTCAAGCCATATTTTCCCGGTAAATTCTTTACGCAACTTCATCAATCCTCCAACGATCTTCTTAACGGTGATTTCCCGCGGCGGGCGGTTTAACTTTTTAAAGATCGACGGAGTGACCGTATCTAATGAAGGGATAATGAGGTCGGCATTCATCAATTCTCGACGCACTGTTTTACGATACAGCAACGAAGAGTTCGTGATGACGCAGACCGGTACCGAATACCCGCTCGTTTTTTTAAGCAAAGCGATGATCTTATCGAGGCTTTTATGGAGCGTAGGTTCTCCGCTTCCGGCAAGAGTAATATAATCTATTTTCGGTTTTTCAGCGAAGACTCCTGAGATCTCTTTTTTCAAAATGCTGGCATCGACATATGCAAACCGCCGCAACGTCTTCTCGGTAGTAGAACCTATCTGACAATAGACGCAATCAAACGAACATTTTTTGGCGGGGACGATATCGATTCCTAAAGAAACCCCTAACCTGCGGGAAAGCACCGGACCGTAACAATATTTCATATCAGTCTCTAGTCTCTGGTCTCTAGTTTTTATTCCCCTTTTCTTCACTAACGACTATCGACAAGCGGCCAGCGACTATATCCATTACATATCTATCTTGCCCCACCAGTCATCATAGAACTGTTTCAGATGGCGGTAGGTCATCGCGTCCACGCTCATCTTTTTCACATCTTCACGGTTGAAAGAAACGCGATAAGCCGAGATATACTCGTTCAATGTGGTGTACGCCCAGGTGACTTCTTTAAACTTCGCCTCGGCCTGTTTTTTATTCTCCACGCACTGGTCAGGATGAAACTGTTTGGACAATTCGTAATAACGTTCTTTTACCTCTAAGATCGTCACTTCTTTTTCCAACCCTAATATATTACGTGCCCGTTCAATATCATCATAATTAAACTGAGCCATACCCACCTGCTTAGATTTTATATCGGATAGTAAAAACTGCTGCTGTCTACAGGCTGATCGGACGGTCCAGATCGATCTCAAAGAAGTTTTTCATAAACGCGGAGACTTCGTCCAACGTCTTACAGATGACTTCTTTTTCCTCTTTTTCCGGCGGCGTAAGGATAGCCATTTTTTCAAGCGCCCGGCGGATATCTTCCTCTTTATGTTCCTGCCAGGACTGGTACATCCCGGAAGCCTGTAATAGTTTCATCATCCCGTCGATATGTTTTGATTTCCCCTGTTTTACCATGACGGTCTTCACCACATATCCGTTTTCTACTTTACGTATGGTTACCTGTCTTTCCTGCATAGAACCTCCTTCAATGAGGCCGTAACTTATGATCACTACGTTCCATAAGTTACATGGCCGAATTGAACCCTTGACAGTTTTATCCAAAATTGTCAAGGGTACATTCAACTACATCCGCCTTCAACGGATAAGTTTCATTTATTATCCCACTCTATCCTATTTTCGCAAGCTTCAAAATAGCGAATAGCGTATAGCGGTAAGCGGCTAGCGGTAAGAAGGAAAATGAAACGCGTTCAATATATAATAATCAATGCAAAATGAGCATTTAACAATTATCAATGGAAGAATCCCCTTTTTCGCATTTTCATTGCTAAATGTGAATTGCTAATTGACCATTGCTAATTTTTACTTTAGTCTATTCGCTAATCGCTATCCGCTGGACATCCTCACACCTGCGAGGTATGATATTGAGGTTTCTTCACGCGTTACGCGTTACGAAAAAGACGGCCCTGGCACCTCTCTTAAAGGAATTATTTCCTCCCGTGGCTTAGAGAGACAAATATACCAGGGCCACTTGGATCTTAAAGTTTAAAAAGACAGAGTCTCCCCCTGTGGCAGTATACAGGAAAAGCCATGCTTTTTAATGTATAGTCCATATTTTTCATTGATTTTCCGTGGCAATTAGAAAATCATCTGGAAAATACTATACCGAAAATCGGCGATATTGACAAGAAAGAAATCCAAGTTTTGTTTTTAGAAAATAAGAGGGACTACCCGGAAAGATGGAAGCTTATATCGCATCCAGGATAGAAGTGATGATTTCCGGCTTATTAAGGGTAAAAAAATGGAACTTTTTTACCCCATACTTCTTCAATTCCCGGCATTGGGTGATGGTAAAATCAATACCGGCACGTTCCCTATCGCCGGGATCCTTAAACGAGTTCATCGTCTCTTCGATATGGCGGGGGACCGTCGCCCGGCAAATAGCAGCGAATTGTTTTACTTTCACGATATCGGTAAGCGGCAATATTCCCGGTAACACCTCGATAGAGATCCCGGCCTCTTCAAACCGGTCAAGCAAAGAAAAATAATAGGTATTATCGAAAAACATCTGAGTTACCGCGAAATCCGCCCCGGCATCTATTTTCTGTTTCGTATATTTCAGATCTTCTTCTAAACTGTTCGTTTCGATATGCCCTTCCGGATATACCGCGACTCCCACGCAGAAATCGTTATATTCCCGTTTTAATAACGCGACCAGATCTTTCGCATAACAAAGGTCATGAGTATCGGATATATACGGCCCGGTCTCGTCCTGCGGCGGGTCACCCCGCAGAGCCATTATATTTTCAATCCCCTGGTCTTTATAGTGATCGAGCAGCATCTTTAACTCCCCTGTTTTCGCCCCGATACAGGTCAAATGAGGCATCACCACAAGATCAGGATATTGCGTAAGCATATGTACCGCTTCTTTTGTCTTATCCTGGGCCACCCCCCCCGCCCCGTAGGTCATCGACATATACAGCGGATGATATCCCTTCAATATCTCTATCGTACGGGAAAGCGCGCGGTTTGTTTTTTCGCTTTTCGGCGGAAAAAATTCAAAACTTATTCCTTCATCACGCGATGCGAGTATTTCGTTGATCTTCATATTGGGAATATATTACTATAGCCGGCCCGATAACTCAAGCGCGATGATCACCGCGGCGATGATTTCCTTTACCGGCAAAAAACTATTGCCCTCATCGTTGTTTTTCTATAAACTATTTAATGAATATGAAAGCATTATTGTTTACAATCACCAATAACCAAGATACAATCACCAAACAAGCTCCAAAATTCAATATCCAATCACCAAACTGTTGATTTTATTTTATAAGAAGATTTGAGTATTGGGATTTGGTTATTGGTCATTATTTGGTTATTGTTTCTTGGAACTTGGTTATTAAAAAAGGAGTTATATCATGTCCAAAAAAGCGTTGATCGTCCTTGCTGAAGGATTTGAAGAGATCGAAGCGGTGACCGTGATCGATATATTACGGCGCGCGAAGATCGAAGTCACCATTGCCGGCCTTCACGATACAAAAGTCAAAGCGGCCCGCGGCACCGTGATCATGACCGACGGGATACTGGACCTGATCAAAGATGAATTCGACGCCTTGATCTTACCGGGCGGGATGCCCGGCGCATCCAATCTTGCCTCATCCGGCACGGTAAACGATTTCGTCAAAGCCATGTACAGTACCGGGAAGATCGTTGCCGCTATCTGCGCGGCCCCGGCGGTGGTCCTTGCTCCTGCCGGGATATTAAAACACAAATCCGCGACCTGTTTTCCCGGCATGGAAGGCCAATTCAGTAAAGATACTACTTATAAAGAAGACGCGGTTGTCGTTGACGCTAATATCATCACCAGCCGCGGACCAGGCACGGCATTAAAATTCGCGTTGACTATCGTAGAACATCTTGTAGGAAAAGAGATAAGTGAAAAGATCCGGCAGGCGACTCTGGCGGACTGAACATAGTCGTCAGTCGATAGTCTTTGGTCGATAGTTTTCACTAAATACTGTAAACCGCAAACCAAAAACACAGCCGGTGCGTCAAGAGTTGCGTTACGGATCCTGCTCAAGAGGGCATAAAAAGATCTACCGGTAGACTCTGTGGTAGGAATAATCGGCAGGATAACAATCCCGCCATTCCCAATGTCCGCCTTGTTCGACCTGATACTGGACGTAATGGCCTTCGACGACTACACTCCCGTATCCCGGCTGGTACTCCCGGTGAGCGGGTACATATTCGTTACGCCACACATAATGCGGTACCCATACTTTTTCCGGCCGCGCCGGGCGGGAATGGACATAACGGGCCCGGGAAGGACGAGCGGGCGCGTAAGAATAAGGTTTATTGATCCCGGTAATGTTCCCGACGATATCGACTTTCCCGCCGGTCAGGATACGCATCCCTTCGACGACCGTCAGGATTTTTCCGGCTTTATCCCAATCACTGGCATATACCGGAAATACCAGAGCTAAAGTGAACACCCCGATAAAAAATAAGATCGCGTTCTTTTTCATCACCGTCCTCCTTTCATCCTGCCGCCTTTACGTGGATGCATCTTCCGTTCTTTCATCTGGGAAGCTTTCTGTTGAAATTGGCGGTACTGTTCAGGCGTCAGAATATTACGCGTATCGATGATACTTTTTACCCGGTCATCGATCATCTGGCTGTTCAGTTTTTTCATATCCTGAGTGATACTGTCGATCTTACCCTGATCGGGCTTTTCTTTTGCGAGCTCTTCCGCTAATGCCTGATGCACGTTTCTCATCGATTCCCGTAACCGCTGTTGAACCTGCCGGCGGTTTTCTTTCTGCGCGCGTAACTGTTCGGCCTGTTCTTCGCTCAAACCGAGCTCACCGGCGAGGTTCTCCAGGTGTTCTCGTTTCTCCTGCCGGACACGTTCAGTATTTTCATCCTGTTGACGTACCGCCCCGGCATATACCGGAGTGGCACATAACAACGCGCCGGTCAGCCCCACACTTAACATTATGATCTTCAAATTCTTGTTCATGATCTGTTCCTCCTTTCAATCGTTTAGACCCGATTGACACTAAAAAAGTTCCTTCCGCTTAAAACAAAAACTCCTCGATATCGGTACCCATATCGAAGGTGTCGCCGTTATTATTCCCGTTTAAAGTGCCGGCATCTAACGAAGCAAGATATACCAACTGTTCACTCAGATAACTGTTCACGGCAGTTTTACGTTGTAGTGCCGGTATCTGCACAGAAGATACCACGACGAAAAGGACCACCACACTAAGAACAGCCGCTAACGCCGGCCGGGGTAAATATAAAATACCGCATACGTACCGCGCGGCCTTTCTTCCTATCCGTTGCAGCAAAGATTCTTCTTTTTGAACCGACGACCTTATCCGTTCCCAGACAAATTCAGGGGGATCCTCCGGCTGCGCCGCCGGCTTAAACGGAAGTACCACCGTCTCTTTTACTTTTTGGGCAAATGCCCGGCATTCTTCACATCGGTCCAGATGCCCGTCGATCTGCTGTCTTATCCGGCTCGTAAGCTGGCCATCGATATAATCGGTGATAATAATGTCTTTTATCTTTTTACAATTCATTACGCACCGCCTCTCTTCCTCTTTCCATCAACTTTTCGCGCGCCCTCTTCAGGCGTGTCCGCACGGTATTTATCTTTATCTTCAATACCCGGGCTATTTCCCGGTAATCGAGCCCTTCAAACTCCCTTAACACCAGTACTGCCCGTTGATCGGGATTCAGTTCGTTCAATAATCGCCCGATAAGCCGCCTCTGTTCGTTACGTTCAAATTCCTCGTGACGGGCATCGGGAAGATACCCCTCCAGTGACGCAAGCGGAACCGTCGATTTCGGCGATTTTCTCATATAATTCATGACCGTATTGACCGTGATCCGGTACATCCAGGTCGATATCTGCGATTCGAACCGGAATTTCCATAGATTCTTATGCACTTTAATGAATACCTCCTGAGTAATATCTTCGGCATTGGCGCGATTATTGGTCATCCGCAACGCGATGTGAAACACAAACCTTGAGGTCGCCCGATAAATCGCCTCAAACGCTTCGATATCGCCGTGTACGGCTTTTTTTATCAGATCCCGCGATATATCCATATTTCCCATTGTTTATTCACCTTTTTAGACACAAAAAGACCCCCGGAAGTTCCCTCTATCTTCTCTTAAACCCCCAAAAAATGCAAGATTTTCAAAGGTCCAGGGCCGACTGCTGTTTTTCCCAGGAAAATGTATGTATAAAATAAATCTTGTAAAAAAGGCGATTTATGGTAAAGTAGTTCAATAGCGCAACCCGCTCATTGATAAAGAGAAAGAACAAACCGGCGATTTCGACGACGGCGCATAAGAAAGAAATCCCGGCTTTTTTAGAGAGGTAAAAGACACGTGAACCGAGATTCCTATGTAACTTCTAAAAGTTTCTAAAAGGAGAATTACGAAATGGAAGAACAGAAGAAATTGTACATTGGGAATTTAGATTATAGTGTGACCGAAGATTCGCTAAGAGAAATGATGCAGGAAAAAGGCATCGAAGCGAAAGAGGTCAAGATCATTTCTGATAAATATTCAGGAAGATCAAAAGGATTCGGTTTCGCGGAATTCGAAACTGAAGAGCAAGCTCAAGCAGCGATTGATGCTCTCAACGAACAGGATTTCAACGGCCGTAAAATGACCGTAAACAAAGCCCGTAAAATGCAACCGCGCAAAGACAACTTTGGCGGCGGCGGTGGACGCGGCGGCAGTAGCGGTGGATTTCGCGGCGGAAGATATTAATACATAACGAATCGAACAAGTAAATAAAGAAATAGTAACTGGAAAAGTATAAGTAATCTCAGGGAACGAACGGAGGTAGATACGTAAGCCGTCTCTTATCTGCCTCCCCTCTCTCTTTTTTTTCTCTTTTATCAACCCACCCTCCCATTTAATCACCAAGCTACAAGATACAATCACCAAATAAATTCCAATACTCAATAACCAAACTAGTTGATATGCCTTATTCTGTAGGAATGTTTGGTTATTGTTTCTTGGTTATTCGAGACGTGTGTCGTGTGACTATGTGACGTGTGACTTACCTATGTGCCAACTTATGCATCCGCCGGTGCGACGACATAAGCGCGAAATAGGCGGGGATCTTCGTACGCAGGGAATAAGGATAATCGAGGAAAAGTTTTTCACCCAGGCCCCCGCGTTTTGCCGGGCAGATCCCGCGTTTAGACGCGAGGATAAATACGATAAGTTCTTTTACGCTTTCCGAAGGGATCTGTTCGAGTTCCGCTAAAGCGCTCTTCAGGGTAAGTTGTTTACGGTAAAGGATATTAAACGCTTTACGGATATTAGCTATCTCTTCTTTACGATACCCGCGCCGTTTAAGGCCGACCAGATTAAGCCCCCATACCCGGGAATCGCCGATGACCATCATAAACGGCGGGACATCCTGATTTATCCGGGAAAGGCCTCCGACCATCGCCGATTTACCGATCCGTACGAACTGATGGACGACGACATTCCCGGAAAGGAACGCGTAATCATCCAGATGCGCGTGCCCGGCGACCAACGTCCCGTTACACATCACCACGTTATTCTTGATAATACAGTCATGGGCGATATGGACAAACCCCATAAGATAGTTGTTATTACCCAGCACGGTCTCTTTTTCCGGGTCAGTCGAAGTATGGATAGTCACGTATTCACGGATCACGTTCTCTTTACCGATAAACAGTTTCCCGGTATCTTCATGTAACCCCAGCATCTGCGGCCGTTCGCCGATGATCGCGCCGGTCCCGATAAAGGTATTCTCTCCGATAGTGGTATTCCCTTTGATATGGGCTAACGGATTGACCGATACTCCCGCGCCCAGGGTGACACCGCCTTCGACAATAGCATAAGCGCCGACAATCACCCCTTCGCCTAACTGGGCGCTCCGATCGATAATCGCCTTAGAATGGATTTTAGTACTCATATAAAGTTCCCAACCCTCTGATATAGAATATTTATACTAAATCTCGCGTGAACTGTAAAGAGCATTTTCTCGTCGTGCGTCGAGCGTCGTTCGTCATACGTTAGGAATAAGGGGGTACCCGTTAACCCTATTCTTTCTTCACGTGTGACTATGTGACCTTGTGTCGTGTGACCTTTCTTACGGCTCCGCCGTAAGATATGGCGTATAATCAATAAGCCCGTTAAACTGCCCGGCCGCCGGCGGATTCTGCCCCCACCAGTTATCTTCGGCACTGGCATTAAATGCCGTAGGATTATTGAAATCAAACGTAGTATTGTTATAAATCGAATTATTGCCGGCCGCCCCTAATGCCCCGCCGCCAAAATCGACAACAGCGGTATTACCCGCCCCGACATTACGCATACGTACGCCATTATCGGCATTACCAGTTATGGTGTTTCCGGAGAAACGAGCATTCAGCGTAGTAGGCCCGGCATCATTACGAACTTGAATAAAAATCCCCTCATCCGCTCCATTGATAGCTATATTATTCGTAACTGTCGCATTCAGAGTTGTCGTTGCCGCAAACCCCGTATTCTGACTATTCAAATGAATATTTCCACCACCGGTATTCCATGCATTACCTTCGAGGGTATTTCCCGAAATAGTTGCCGTCACAACTGCTTTATTTGCACCAACATATATTCCAAAATATCCATTATCTGTAATGGTATTATTCATAATAACAGCATTCACAACTGATGTTGCTCCCGCCGCACTAGAATACACGTCTATCCCGCCATTATCATTATCATAAATATGATTTTCAGAAACCGTAAGATCCACCGTACAATTGGCACATGACGTATAGAGATCAATAGTCGCATTACTGATAATAGCATCTCTGTACTCATTAATAGTGTTATTAGTTATCGTTCCACTATAGGTTCCAGGGTTAGCAAAATCGATATCAATGGGATATCTAGCATTCCCGCTAAATTGGGTAAATATATTATGATGGATATTAAACCCGGTCACATCATCTCCTTTAATACCCCGTTCCTGTCCCGTATTCTGTATCTGCAGCCCCATGACTTCATTATTATCAGCAAGTGTGAGTATATTTGAAAAAACTCCAGTTCCCGTAAGGATAGGATAGCCTTGCGTCTCTATCCCTTTGAGTCCATTATCATACCCGGAACCCCATACTGTCACATTATCTTTCAGCGCAAGACTTGTCACATAAGGGGTTCCATCCCCACGATCGACATAAAGAGTCACACCATCAACATAGCGGGGATCAGCCGCCACATCATTCAGTGAATTCCACGGTTTAGATAACGTTCCGCTTTCAGCTCCGCCGTTCATACCATCAACATAAATAATTTGTTGTATATTACCCCATGAAGGAACCACCGGCGTATTTGTTTTAGCTGCCGTCTGCACATCGATATCGCGGACTACCCGTTCCAAAAGACGGTCGCGCATTTGGCTTCGTTGTTTCACTTCGAATATATCAAGAAATCTCTTTACCTCTCTCTCCCTCCGGTCAAACGCTTTCCCTAACTCTAACGGTATCGTCACCCTTAAGCCCCCCGTAAATTCCAGTTCCTGTTTATTCTCAGAGGTACATCCCAGATCCAACGCTAACCAATCGTTGATGTTCGTCTCGGCACGTACTTTCAACCCTTCCACATCTTTCGTCAGTTTCGAATCATAAAAATATCCTCCGGCATAGAACCTGGTATGAGTAATATCTTCGAATACCGGCACACCTACCTCAAAATCGAACCCTTCCAAAGGCTCTTCCAGTTCATTCCAGTAAAGCAGGCTTGTTTCTCCTAACAGATACCCCTCATCCACCTGTTTTGCTCCATGGATCGGATTATAGTAATTAGCCCGTATATCGATATCCTCGGTTAAGAATTCCAGTCCGTACCCCATCTGCGCATGCCAGGCTTTATTTTCCGAGTACTTCTTATCATAGAACACATGCGCACCCAGGATATACCAATCGTTGATCAGTTTTCTATAGCCGATACCAAGGTTGGTCTCTTCGGAGTTAGTGCTATGGAACGTCTGTTTGGGGTTAAAGAAGACGAGGGAGGTCTCGTCTTTCGCATACCACAGCGGAAACAGGTAATCGACGTAGAACGACGTCCGGTCTTTCGTCGAGGTCTCGACCGCAAACCTGATTTTGGAAGGATAATAATGGTTATTTTCTGAGGCGTTAATCGATGAAAGATAATCGTCGGCAGTATATCCCAGACCTACACTGCACAGAACAAACGTACTGATAATGAGTAACCCCGTGAACTTACGTAACGGGGCAAACACGGAACGAGTAACGCGTAATATGATAGAATTATGTTTCTTAATGAAATATTCCATTCTTCCTCAACGCGTTACGTCTTACGGACACACCATCCCCAAGCAACAGAAAAGAATCTTCTGCATTATCTACATTATATATTAGTTATTTAGGGGAAACAATAAGAAGAACGTAACGAGTATCGAGGAACACGTACTGCATTTTAAGTCTATAATCTTTAGTATCTGGTCTAACCGCTACCTGCTCCCTGTCTGACAAGCAGTCAGGGAGCAGGCGGGTCCGCTCACCGCTCTCCGCTCTTTGCTATTTTACGTGTGACCATGTGACCTGCCCGCTCCTGACTTACAGAAGGGCAGGATGGCAGGCGGGCGTGTGTCGTGTGACTGCCTGCATAGCAGGCATGCGTGTGACTATGTGACGTGGATTACACTCCGAACGCGAAATATCCGGCAAGAAACAGTACGCTTAACAGGCCTAACAGTAACGTGACTTTCCGTAAAAACTTGTTTGGCCAATGAAAACAAAGGATAGGAATAGAGATAAGCGCGATCGACGCGGCAGTTTTCTGTGCTATATAGAGGATATCGTGAGACAGATACGTAGAGATATGAAACCCGGTCCATCCCAGGATACCGAGCGGGATGAGGACTCCGTTGACGATACGCGCCCACTTTCCCCCATTGACCGTCGCGACCCCCAGCGCGAACAGAAGGATCGACGGTGAGACCATAAGCATTATTGCCAGAGCAAACCCGATCCCTTCATCCATAGGTGAGCCCAGGGAAAGGCACCGGACAACGGTCCAGGACACAAAAATAAGGTACGCGATACCTAACCCGCCGACGACTATCTGCGCCCATCCAAACGATTTTTCTCTTAACGGGATTTCTTTTTCCATAATATTTTGATTATATCACACGCTTTTCTTTGGGTATAGCAGGATGTTTTCTACAACGAATAACACCGATCTCACAAATAAATTCATCAGGACCATGAAACCACAGAGCTCACAGAGTTACACAGAGAAGATATGCTGGATATTTGGTTTCGCGCTTTTATGATATAAAAGCGCACCCCTTTGCAAAAACAGCGGACAGCGGGAAATACTTTTTCCGGCTTCCTCCCGTTTTTGCAAAGATAAGTCCATCGTGTGTCGATGGGAAGAAACCAAATATCCCTGAAATCTGAGATTTTAAAACTCTTATCTTCACTCCGTGTTCTCAGTGTCCTCCGTGGTTGAATATTTTCGATGCGAACAGTTTTTTCCATTCGTAAAATTCGTGACATTTGTTGTTGGAATGTATCGATTATATGAATAGTGCGATTCAGTTCTGTTTTTTCCGTTCCAGCACGTCAAACACCAGATGAAACAACTCATCCGGCCTCTCGGTGATCCCCCAGGCGCCCTGGGGTACGGTTTTTTCCTGTTCGAGTTCGGAGACATAAAAAATAAATTTCGTAGTATACATCTTATCTTTTATTTTATTTAACAACTCCGATCCCGCCGAACCGCGGCCGGCCAGTTCCATATTCGAGATCACGACATCATATTTACGGTGGACGAACGCGGTAACTGCCGCCTCAAGATCTTCGGCAAAATCCACTTTCACTCCAAACGAGGCGAACGTCTTATACTCATAAAAATTATCTTTTGCCGTATCATCGACCCAGAGTATCCGCGTTTTCGATAATACATCTTTGATCCGTCCGGCGCGTTTCAATACCGGCGATTTATCGAAAATCAACTGTATCTGGCGGATGAGTTCTTTATCGTTACGGAATATCTTTACTATTTCGTTCTCCCAATTCTCACCGGCTGAGCTTATCCGCATCGCGTTTTGCACGTACTCGACCACTTTATCATAAAGCGAATCCATGACGATACCGGCGATCTTTTTGTTTTCAAGGGACGCGACATAACTGCCTACCGCGGTGATAACCGTTACCGGATCCATCTGTTTGTTCCCGGATATTTTCGCGGCAAGATCGCCTTCAGATAAACTCATTCGTTTCCTCCCGGGACCGTTATATTCTGAAATTCCAGAGGTTTGAATTCGGCATCGACCTGTTCGGTAAGCATCTTCTCCAAAGAGGCGATATATTCCTGATACACTTTTTCCTGATCCTGTTTTACCTGGTACAATTCGGAATGCACGTCATTAATCTCCTGCATGGTTTCCAACTGCTGACTGGTATAGTTCTGGAAAATATTTTTTTGCCGGTTTACCGCGTTTTGTTCCCGGTGCTGCAGGCTGTGCATTTGATTTAAAAACCTTATTTGTTGGTTTCTGATCATCTCGATATCAATAGCAGGATGCCGTTGGGCGTATACGGGAAATACCGTTACCAACAGCCCTAATAATATTGTAAAAACTTTCGTTTTCATATCTCCTCCTCTTTAAAGAAACTATTGTATAGGAAACGGGAAAGAAGTCAATGTCTGAAGGGTCACACGACACAAGGTCACATAGTCACACGCATGTCTGCTACGCAGGCAGTCACACGACACATAGTCACATGTCACACGTAAAATAGCAAAAAGCGGAGAGCGGTAAACGGACCCGCCTGCTCCCTGACTGCTTGTCAGACAGGGCGGGCAGGTAGCGGGTAGACCAGAGACTAGAGGCTATCGACTGAAAAATTATCTTCGCCGACGATAATAATGCCGGTGCCGTCTCTTGGGTTGAGGCGGCCGGGCCGTATGCGGGGGGCCGTCCTCGCTTTTAAACGGATCTTTCCCGACCCAATGCGGGACGATCTTTTTAGCCTGAATAAGCTGCTCGAGATGAGGCAGGTCATGACGGGTGACAAAAGTAAAAGCTTTCCCTTTTCTACCCATCCTTCCGGTCCGGCCGGTACGATGGGTGTATTGTTCATCTCCTTTGGGAAGGTTCCAGTTGATCACGTGGGACACGTGCGTGAAATCCATCCCGCGGCCGACCACATCGGTCGCGATAAGGAACCGTATCCTCTGTTTTGTGAACCGGTTAAATATCGAAGACCGCACATCCTGGGAAAGGCCGGCATGGATATATTCGGTATCCCGACACTCACGTTTTATCGCTCGATATAATTTATCGACCAGATGACGCGCGTTACAAAATATGATCGCCTGTTTCACTTTTTCGGCCTTAAGGTATCGGAGGAGTTCGGCCTGTTTGGCATTAGGGTGCGCGTAAATGAACCAATGGTCGATACTTACCGGCGCGGCGCGGGTCTTGACCAGCGAGATATGTACGGGATCACGCAGGCAATCATGAGCGAGTTTTTTTATATCATCAGCCATCGTCGCCGAAAACAGTAACGTCTGATGTTCATGGACGATACAGGATAAAATAAACTCGATATCTTCCAGGAACCCTACTTTCAATAATTCGTCCGCTTCATCGAGGATGGCGACTTTCACCTGCGAAAAATCGAGTACCCGGTCATACACCAGATCGATCAGGCGTCCCGGGGTCGCGACCAGGATATGCACCCCATGATTCAGCATCGATATCTGGAACCCTTTCTCCATCCCTCCATATACCGCAAACGGTACGACCGAAGTATTTTCCGCGACTTTTTCTACTTCCCGCATATACTGCAGGCATAGCTCCCTCGTCGGGACTAACACCAACCCCTGGATAGCTTTGATCTCAGGATCGATCTTCTGCACCAGCGGTATCGCGCAGGCGCTGGTCTTGCCCGAACCGGTCTCCGCCAGCGCGCAAAGGTCCTGTCCGCGGGCGATGACCGGATAGGTCGCTTCCTGAATCGGGGTTAATTCTTCAAACCCCATTCTTCTGAGCGATTTCAGGATATTATGCGGTAAGTTCAATTCGGTAAATTTCATTATATTCTCTTTCTAAAGCTTCTTTCCTTTGAAGGCTATTATAACATAAAAACGTAATCGCGTTTAGGGTATAGGACAGTCATGAGTAACCGTGCCTACCCCTTTTTTATTGCCCAACGTAACCGGGCGCTTTTAGAACGCGGATTAGAATATTTCTCTTTTGCGCTGGGGCTTATAGGCGTACGGCTGATCTCGGCGTACATACCGGAACTCAGGCCTTGTTCAAAAAAATCCATAACCCGGTCATCTTCACCGGAATGAAACGTCAAGATCGCGGCGCGGCCCCGGTCTTTCAGGCAAAACGGCAGATTTCTTAAAAATTGTTCCAGCACGGAAAACTCATCATTCACTTCGATACGTAACGCCTGGAACACCCGGCGAATAGAATCGGTGACCGCGCCTGTACACTCAAGGCGCGACTTCGCGCCTAACGCGCGCGCGATCACATCCGCGAGGCCCGTAGTCGTATTGATCTTATCTCTATTTTCAAAAACTGCCCGGGCGATCGGACGGGCGCAAGGTTCGTCGGAATTTTCGATAAACAATTCTTTCAGCTGTTCTTCGTCTAACGACCTTATCAGTACTATTGCCGGCCGGCCGCGCTGAGGGTTAAACCGCAGATCTAACGGCCCTTCACGTTTAAACGTAAACCCTCGCGCCGAATTATCTAACTGCATCGATGACACGCCAAGGTCCGCGAGAATAAAATCAAAACCTCCGCCGGCGGAGCTTAACAGTTTAGCCATACCGGCAAAATTACTGCGTGTAATGATCAACTCTTGTTTGCTATACCCCATTGCCCGTAACCGTTTTTCGGTACGCGCGAGTTCTAACGGATCTACGTCTATAGCAAACAACCGGCCGCCGGGAACGATTCTTTTTAGAAGTTCGGCCGCGTGCCCGCCAAACCCTAATGTCGCGTCCAACCCGGTCTGTCCGGGGAAAGGGTTTAAGATCTCCAATATCTCATTTACACATACCGGCCGATGGGTACTGGCCGGAGTTTTCCCGCTTTGAACGATTTTCTCTATATCCGCGGAATATTTCTCAAAATTAAGTTCTTTATATTTTTCTTCAAAATTACGGGGATAAGCGCCTTTGTACCGGACGCGGCGTTTAGGTTTGACCGGACCGTTATCTGTAGTACCCATCACTTCAGCTATTTTTTCACCATCGTCCGCGCCGGCGCGGCCAAGCCCGCCCCCGGGATGCCGGACGTTTTTTATGCTTACCCGCAGGGGCCCGAGCGGCAGTTATTCCCTTCCGGCCGGCTCTTTTCCCTTTAGGTAAAGGCCGTGCCGCGGCCCCGGTAGCACACTCGGCTGTCCGGGAATGGAACGGATGGGCACGATCGGCCGGGATCGTCATATGCACCATCTTTTCGATTGCGCGTAAATAATCCCGTTCCGGCGCTGAACAAAACGATACCGCGTCACCGTCGGCACCGGCCCGGGCGGTACGCCCGATCCGATGGACATATATCTCCGGACTATTCGGCAGATCGTAATTGATCACATGTGATATCGAATCGACATCGATCCCGCGGGCGGCGATGTCCGTCGCGACTAACACCCGGATATGCCCCGATTTAAACTTACCCAACGCCCCGGTACGCGCGCCCTGGCTTTTATTGCCGTGGATCGCGATCGCGCTGATATTAAGCGCCTGCAGATTTCTCACGACTTTATCGGCAGAATGTTTCATCTGTACGAAAACCAGCACCCGGCTCAGATGCGCCGCCTCCAAAAGTTGCGCTAACAGGGCGTCTTTATGCTCTTTATCCACAAAAAAAACTTTCTGGACAATACGGTCTACCGTCAGGGTATCGGGAGTCACGCTTACAAAAACGGCATTATTCACGATCTCCTCTGAAAGCTTCACTACTTTCGGGTCCATCGTAGCCGAGAAAAAAAGAGTCTGCCGGTTTTTGGGCAGTTGAGCGATAATGCGTTTCACATCATGAATAAACCCCATATCGAGCATCCGGTCAGCTTCGTCCAGGACAAAGATCTCCGTACCGTCTAACCGTATATGGCCCTGGTTCACCAGGTCCAGCAGGCGTCCGGGAGTCGCGACCACGACATCCACTCCCCGTCCTAACGCGTGCACTTGAGGATTCTGGCCGACCCCGCCGAAAATAACCGTATGAGACACCTTTAGATACCGCCCGTAATTTCTCACACTATCGCCGATCTGCGCGGCCAGTTCACGAGTCGGCGCCAGCACCAACACCCGATTTTTACCCCGTACCCGCGGCCGCGGATTTTTCGTCAAATATTGTAATATCGGCAGGACAAATGCCGCGGTTTTCCCGGTCCCGGTCTGCGCGCACCCGATCAGGTCTCTCCCCTCAAGCAGATGCGCGATCACCTGTTCCTGTATAGGAGTAGGCGTATGATACCCGCGATCGGATACCGCGTGCTGTAATTCCGGCATAAGCCGGGTAAACGCCCCCCGGGCCGGGATATGGGGATGTGACGATTTACGATGATGTGTATTATACATACAGGTTCATCCTATCATTTTTATGTGTACTGGTTTAAATTTTTTAACCTATTCCGGCATCGATTTGAACGAATACAGCAGTTCGTTATTGGTAGGATATTTTTGCAGAAGTTTGATCAATGTCTCGATCGCCTCCACTTTACTCATCCCGGCCAACCCACGACGTAACAGGTCGACTTTTTTAAGCTCTTCGGCTTCAAGCAGCAACTCCAGTTTACGGGTATTACTTGCCGAAACATCTATTGCCGGAAATATCCTGCGTGAAGATATCTCCCGGGCCAACACGATCTCCATGTTCCCGGTCCCTTTAAACTCTTCAAAAATAACGTCATCCATCCGGCTTTCGGTCTCAACGAGGATCGTCGCCAAAATACTCAACGACCCGCCATCCTGGATATTCCGTGCCGCCCCGAATATCCGGCGCGGCACCTCTAACGCCTGCGCGTCGACCCCCCCGGAAAGGGTCCGTCCGCCGCCGCGCTGTTTAGAATTATGCACCCGGGCCAGACGGGTAAGCGAATCGATCAGGATCATCACATCCCGGCCGGCCGCGACGGATTTAAACGCGTCGTTCATCGTGGTTTCGGCGACCTCGATATGATGGTCATAGGTCTGGTCCATCGACGAAAACCGTACTTCAGCGTCCACCGCGCGCCGGAAATCGGTCACCTCTTCCGGCCGTTCATCGATCAGAAGACAATATATTTCTATATCCGGATACGCCTTGGACACCGCCATACAGATATGTTTCAACAAAGTCGTCTTACCCGACCCCGGCGGCGATACGATAAGGCCGCGTTGTCCCATCCCGATCGGACAGATAAGGTCCATCGCCCGAACAGTCAATTCTTGACTCCCGTTCTCCAAGATTATCCGCGGCGCGGGATTTATCGCGACACCGGCAAGAAACTGTTTCTCTTGCGGCGTCACGACTCTGCGCGGCGTACTGTGATGAAAACGGTGAGGATGAGGTTTATGCGGACTATTTTTACGAGGATACCTATGCGAATAATTGTTCATACATTATTATATATTGTTTGGGAAGATAAAAGAGGGCAGTATTTTCCAGTCCCTACATCGATTCTACCACACTATTCGTTTATGAAAAGACAAAAATGCAAGATAAAGGTTAACCCGTTCGCCCGTCAAAGTAGCGTTTAGCGGTAAGCGGATAGCGGTGAGAAAGAACCACTGAAATACCAAATCTCAAATCCCAATTTCCAAAGGGAGCGAAAAAGATGTACACGCGGGATCCGGAACGGGGATACCACCTTTTGGCAGCTCCGGGAGCTGCCAAAAGGTGATGTTGTTTCTGTTACAATTATGTCTTGGCGATACTTATCTTAACCGCGCTCATCCCTTTAGGCGATTTTTCGACTTCAAATTCAAGCGCGTCATTTTCATTCAAAGCGCTAAAATCAATACCGACAAGGTTATTCTTATGGAAGAACACTTCGGTACCGTCGGTATCGCTGATAAACCCGAACCCTTTCTCACGAATCAACTTCTTGATCTTTCCGGTATGCATGGTAAAACCCTCCTTTTAGGTTATTCTCATAAAAAGCAAGATAAAACTTCTTCTTTTCATGACCATCACAACAAATGTCTATACATCTCAGCCTTTTTCAGGCCTTTCCCTTGCAGACAGTATTATATGACATATACGGCTTATTACAACCTATTTTATTATATATATGGTTCGCCCGTGTGCCCGTTAACCCGTTTGCCCGTTAACAGGAAGGAGTCACACGTAAAATAGCAAATACCGGCCTTTGGCAACACCCGGTGTTGCCAGGAGGTCATAAGGGGTTTGAACCGGTCGCAAATTGTGACCGGTTCCCGGACATCTCGAACCCTTTGTACACTCCCGAAGTGTACAAATAGGTCATAAATATATCCTTATATTTCAAGCCCTTGGCAACCGGCCCTTGGCAACCGCGTAGGTTGCCAAAAGGTTAGGTAAAGTTGGGTTATGTTAGGCAGTGAGGTTTTTTGTGATATTTTCTTTATACTTTACTAACGCGTGCGGCGCGGTAAGGGCCGCTAACTGTTCTTTACACAGATCAGTATTCTTCTTCAAAACCGCGACACCCGCAAGAACCAGAGGGATAATTACGAGCAGAAACTGAACGCCTACCGTAGCTTTCTTGACCCGGACTCCTTCATCATTAAACAGGACCATTTCACCGACATGGTGGTATCTCAGGCATTTAAGCGGGACGAGTGTTACGGGATCTCTAAAATTAACCAAACGATAAAACTTCCCGAAAAAAAATTTACTGACATTCATTTTAAACCGTATATCCCCGACCAACGGTTGGCCGTACGTATACACTCCGCTGATATGTTCACCTTCCCCCTCATACGCTAACCGTACCGCGCAAAGCGTCGCGAGAGCCCCACCCAGACTATGCCCGGTAATCCACACCGATTGTTGATTATCCCTCATCCTCTTCAATGTACCGACAATAGTAGTGAACACAAAATCCAACGCGATATAAAACCCGGCATGCACATTACCCAGCTCCGTTTTCTTTCGCCACGCGAACAGATCGGTCAATATATCTAACTTCTTATCCGTTTCCGTCCCCCGAAACGCGATAAGGATCATCTCCTGACTTTTCGCGATATACAGTTGAGTTTCATTCTTATCGATAAACACACACTCATCAAACCCCCACTCCCCTTTGACTTTCGCCTCCACCACATCCTTGTTCTCATACGCCAGGGCGGCTGCCTCAACCAACCCCAACGCATTCCCAAACGCAAACCCGGTTATTTTTGGATCAAAATTATTCATGACTTTTCAAAGTCACACGACACATGGTCACATAGTCACACGTAAACCAGCCGATAGTGATAAGCGATCAGATGATCTTTTTGGCAACTTACGAAGTTGCCAAAAAGGGTGCAATGTTTTCAAGCCCTTGGCAACCGCGTAGGTTGCCAAGGGTGATTTCTTACCGATTTCCGCGCCATACACTCCCGGAGTGTACGGAGGGTTGTGTATGGAAGGGTATATTGTTATTCTCATACACCAAAGAAGACGCCTCAATCAACGCCAACGCATTCCCAAACGTAAACCCTGTTATTTTTGGATCAAAATTGAAACTATTCATAATTATTTAGTCGTTCGTCGAGCGTATCGGGGGCAGGGTGTCGGGTATAGGGTGTCGGGAAACCCACCCCATGCACAAAAATGGAATCAACCATCTCTTTTTTTATTTTTCAATAAAGACTCGAGTGTACTACGAAGACTATTTCCAAGCAAACCACCTACCAAACCTATAAGTGCAGATGAAGAGTAAAATTTCACCGATGGGACTTCAAAACTAAGATTTGGCAAAGAAATAACCTCAGAAAAACGTAATGCTACAATGAGAGAAAGCAATGAAACGACAATCCAAACAAAACCACAATAAAACAACAGATGGAACCCTCTCTGTTGATGATCGCTATGGTTCCGAGTGTCTATTAATCCTGCCCCTACACCTATGCTTGAGAGGCCTAAACACCAAGTTATTGGGACTGAAGGAAGATTATTTTTTTCAAAAAATAAAATCACAAGAGGCAATGTGACCAATATCAGTCCCACAATAATATACACAACCCCGCCCCAAGCTCGTCTATTTTCGAAAAACTCCTTGCACATCAATTATCTCCTTTTTGATTTATATTTTGACTTACCGAAAAAACAAATAATACCCGAAATATGAACAAATTAGATTAAAAACGCTCCCCAGCAAGAATCTATTATATGTCGTCCGCGTCCGATGCCATTCTCCCCAATGGCCAGCAGTTTTTAATCCAAGCCAATAAGCAATGAAGTCCCACTTATCTAATGAAATAAGAATAGGGAAAACTATTAATTCAAACAAACCAATCATTGTAGGAAGATAATAATCAGTAAATCCTCTATCTAAATTATTAGGAAAAAGAAATCTAAAATAAAGATTTTCTGAATATCTAAAAATTATTCTCTTTTTATAAATCTTATCATCTCTGTACCATTGATCTACATATTCTGTTTCTCCATTACGAGCACTTAACATCCTCAAATAACACATAAACAATCGCCCAACAAAAGCAAACAACAAACAATAACCTACCCATAAAAACCGACCTATTAAGGTTTCAGGCAATTGTTCTCGAATCCTCTCCGCAATTATCTTCTCTTCTTTTTGCCCATCACAAACTGGGGCGGCTTTATCTTTAGAAACCTCCCCTGCAATTTGTTTCAGATTGCTTCCGAGTTTAATATTTTCAATGGCAGGATCATTAGCTTTAACAGGAACTACGGAACAAGAGGACAAGATGATTAAGAACGCAAAAAACAACGCCTTCTTCAAATCATACTTGCTACTATTAAGGTCAACCTTCATCTTACTCATTCTAAGTTATCTCCATTATTTAATTTTAATATTATGAGGGGCTATTAAATTAACTTGCCCTGTCTTTCCCCCTTTCATCCTCAAATGGAACTTTCTACCCAAAAGTTTATTGACCAATTCACTCTCTTTTTTAACAAATATACAATTCTCTTTATGATGTAGTGGTTTTCTTGTTTTTTGTATGGCGAGAACATAATATCCTTTTCTATTTTTATACGGCCTATAAATTTCTCCATTATCTTCTCTAACCCTATAGATATTTGTCATCATACTCCTTTCTGGATTTTACTTAATAACCTTTACCAAATGCTTGCTGTTTTAGAATCAAAAAGATAAACCTTCTTACATTTTAATTTGGACGCTATAGATGTAATATATTTTTCATCTTTCTTAGAATATACCCCTATATATATACTCCACAATCGATCTTTTTTTTGTTTTGCAGCTTTGTTTATTGCCTCAACAATATGACTATCATATTTGCCGAAACCAAAACCAAAAGCCACCAATGAACCAGTAATTGTTGAAAGTTGTTTATAGCAATAATCTAAATAAGGATTATGCAGAATATGTGCAAGTTTCTGTTTCCCATCACCCGCTGTGACAAATACGGGGTATTCTTTTTTATCAATTCTTTTCTTGATATTAGTTAACAAATAATCTTCTTCGTATATTTCTTTTTCTATTGAAACTCCCGTATCAAATATATGTAAAGCCCCATGAACATAATATATATGCTGATCTGCTTGATTCGGTCCCCATTCTAGATCTCCAAATTCAGACTCAAAATCAGGATCATATTCATCCTTCTCAATATATTCTTTACCAAAACCATCACAAATGTTCTCTAATTCATCTTTATTCTTCATCAAAACCCAATACAGCAACAAATCATAGTTAGTCGTAAAAACATTCCCACCGTTATACAAATACTCTCCAAGAAAAGTCGCACATTTGCGACTTGCTTTTTCCGGTATTTTAAAAACATGTTCGGGATGCAATTCTGAGATAGCGTTGATAAGATTATCTTTTAAGGAACCCTTAGCCTTTAGAATCTTTTTAGCTAATTTTTTGTCTTCAAGAAACTCTAATGCAAGCTTATAAAAAATATCGAGGTGGCTCATAACTGTTTCAAAGTTCGTAGTATTAATAACATTAAATAATTTCTGCAGCAATTCATCTTCTGTTTCAGCTACAAAATCACTTAATGCATTATAGGAAAATATCTTGCTGTCATAGGCCTGGCTAAAACCATTACCTAGTAAAAGATGTTTCTCTCTCTTCTTTTTATTTAATGATTTAATAACCTCTTGATACGTTATCAACGGCATATCTCATCCTCTTTAAAAAATAAAAACCTTCACCTACCTAGGCAAAGGTTTATAATTTTAAAAGGTCTAAGTGGCAGGTCTTAATCAATGCACAATTAAGATTATCTGCCACCTTGGTGACACCTTGCCTTTTTATCCTCTAGAAGTCTCTGGGGTATCACCAAAACTTCCAAGTATCGAGGAAATATCTCGAATCCCATTCGCTAAACCTTTTTTTCAACATCCCTATGAGACTTTTCATTAAAATTGTCCGAGTTCCAGCAAGTGCATTCTACCGGATTATTCGGGTTTTAATGCGAGGAGGCTGGAGATGTGGCATAAGCCAAGAAGTAATCCTGGCCATGTGCTACCTCCTTTCTAGGAATGTTAATATTCATACTTTATGCCCAATTCCTGTAGAAACTTTTTGTCGACATCAATTATTTTGCCCTTATTTTGCAGATAAATCAACTCTCAAATGCTGTCCAAAAACCACTTTTCCATTTGTGCAGTCTCTCTTTTGGTAGATACATCAAAATATTTGCTTTTAGAGCTTTTATCTATGTAATATATCTTTCAATCCACAAATTAATTTATGTTGGTTGGCATCTTCTTTATTATAGAATCCTTCCCCACAATAATCACAATAGTAATACCGAGGTACCTTCTTTATTTGAAAAGTAAACATTCTGTCACAAAAAGGGCAAATAGTTGAATGGGACTCTTTGTCCCTTTCATGAAATTTAGTTTCATAGTCAAACTCTCCTCCACATACGGGACAAAATAGCTGTACATTATAAATGCCTCCGTTTTGTTGCTGTACTTCTATCGGATGCCATGTCTCTTTACCTTGCTCAGCACCTCCGCCAGTTTGAGATACAGTTTTATCTTCTGCATAATTCTGGACAGCTTGTTTTTCCCATAAACTAAAACATTTACCACACAAAATTGAATTGTCAGAGAATTTATATCGTATTTCGCACCAAGGTATTACCTCATCACATTTTGAACATCGCATATTTTAAAACTTCCTAATCAAACTTGCTCTGCTGTTCACTTATAATTTTCTTTGCTTCTTCTAAGTCTATTTTCGCATGGTGCCCATGTTTTTCTAGCAAATGGAGCAAATTACCTCCATTCAATAAAGTTATTGGTTTATCTTTTGCAAAATGGTAAGCATCTGGACCAAAATCCGCAGTAGTAACGAGAATACCTTTCATCGCTCCTTCATTTACGACTGTACCATATAAATCTCTTACAGCAGATAAACCAACCGTATTCGTATAACGTTTAGCCTGGATAACTATTTTCCCTCCTCTTATAGGATCTGGATCAAAAATTACAGCATCAACTCCTTCATCTCTACTCGCCCTAGTTATTTTCACTTCTGCGCCAGGACCACAAAATTCTTTGTCAAAAATATCTCTTATCAGATTTTCAAAATCCTGCCAATCCATAGCAGCGATATTAGTTGCTCCATCCACCTGCCCTATAACATCACGAGGAGTCACAAATCGTTTATCTTCTCTATTAAAGGTGATAATTGGAGTAACAGGTGCCAATCCGTGCAGTTGACTACTGCCTACACCTTTCAGTCTTCTAAAACATTCTTTAGGATCAATGGCCTCTAAATTAATAGCTTCGAATTCATCTTTCTTAGTCAATAAAGAAAGGATACAAGAGATCATTTTTTGCCCAGTACCTTTATCAATAAATGAAACATAGCCATTAATTGCTACGCATCTTATTTCCTGAATAACATCGCTTTTATATATCTCATAAGTAACGCGTAATACTATTTGGTATAATAAATTGTTATACATCTTATTAAACGCTGAATCTGGAAGATATTTTTCTGTGAATTCTCCTCGCGAAGTATTATATTTAACTTCCCTTAGTGTTGGCAAATCCTCTTTCGCAGGTAAAAAATAATCGACTAAAATCATCCTAGTTTCTGCATTATAGACGATGTCAAATTTTTCCGGAAAAATATCCGGATACTTTGAATAAGATAATATTAAATCGCAATATTCCGCTACTGTGTCGCGTTCTTTTTTATGATATTTTTCCTTCAATTTAGTAACATATGCATTATGCTTATCTCTTTCATCAATAAAACTCCGCCTGTTTTCTTCCCATCGTTTCAAATCGTCCCTATATTGCATTAAAGACTCTTTATTTAATCTAATATCTCTATCATGTCTTTTTTTCCATTGCTCCCACACTCTGTTAAAAGAAACATGAATTACTTCCTTTCTCTTTTTTCTTATAGTTTCATCTAGAGATGGTAAAATAGTACAAAAAAAATTAACAATTTTAGGGAATTCTACTTCGGGACAGAGGGGTTCGGGGGGGATACAGATAGGCCTTGGGATAGGGGGTTTAGGATTTGCATAATCATCATGATTTAATAAATCGTCCCATTTAGGAGGCCATTGGGATTCAAGAGAATGTTTCAGGATATGTTGTATTTGCTCTAATGATTCTTCAGCTTCTTTAGTCTTTTCAAGAGCGAACTTCTTTGCCTCTTCTTTATCTCGAATTCGTCTTTCTCGCACTGTCCGCTTCTTCCATAATTTCTCCCAAGATTGACGCAAAACTTCCGCTTTTTGTTCAACTATATATTTATCATGGCCTCGAATAACCTTATACTTATGCAACTCATCGTGACGGACTTCAACTTCCCACATAGTATATCTCTAATAAATCATCAAAGTAGAAATTAAATCTGTCCTCTAAAAACTGATATTACTCTTTGGTGTTTTATTTGAAGTATCAACTTCTGGTTTATCTTTTTTCATTGACTCTTCATTATTCCTAAAAGGCATTTGATAGTCACGGAATCTGAATAACAATCTTTCGCCTGTCGCTCTATCAACTAAAGGAATAATCAATTTATCGTCACTGGTAAATTGAGGAACAAACATAATCCCACTTAACGAACGTCCCGGGCCGATTGTCGCATCGGGTATTTCACTATCCGCATAATCAGCTCGCATACGACTATTTATTTTAGGACAGTTAATCGCTTCAGCTATCGCCATGGGAATGAAAATTATCCAGGTAATGATAAATAGACCGAGAAACCCATATGAAAGGACTCGCCCCATTGTGCTGCGAGCACATTTTTTAGCAACTTCTTCGGCAGTCAAATAGTGTGAAACGACATCGCCTTTTGCAAAACTATATGTAGAATCACTTTTGTTATCTATAACAATAAACACCGGTTGGATCTTCTTCTCGCACATTTCACAATCAAATGTAGTAACTGCTTTATCGCAATTCATGACTTGCGCAACTACCGATACATCATTTTGAGTGATCGACTGGGGATGATCTATCACATAAGGACTCGGTAACCGGCCAAATTGATAACTCGCACAACCGGACGTGCTTATAACAAAGCACAGTAGAGTAAAATAAGTTACGACTTGTTTGAACATCACACCTCCTTTAAAAAATTAGAGGGCAACCCTCGATATTGAAGGTTGCCCCATAATTTTAGCCTGTTTTTAAATACATATGTCCCCTATCCACGCCCCAGTGGATAAAAGCATATTATACTCCTCTCAATATGCATTCCAACACAAATACCCTGTCCTGTTTCCACTTTTTCATGTCCCGGTTCCACCGTAGGTGGAACAAGTCACATAGACACATAGTCACACGACACATCCCGCACCGATATTTGCATATCTAGCGGGATCCCGCTGAATACAAATATTTAGGGGCGGGAAGGTCCGCGTATCTGAGATTTGCTCACGTACTATCGCACGGCGTATCTTCTGTGGAAGACTTCGGGGAGTGACAGAGCGAGGCAGGATAATAGTCTCTGGTCTACAGTCTATTGACTATTGACTACGGACTATATACTATCGACCAGCGACTACTTAGCAACCTCCGGGGTTGCCACTATTCTGTACTTATGTTTTCACAAGACGCTTAGAGAACACGCACCCGATGGCGATAAGGGCCATCATGATAAGGATGATGAATATCGCCGGACCGGGATCAACGCTCATATTCTGAATTTGTTCCTGGACCTGGTTGAACATTTTTGTAAGACCGGCTAATGCCCCGCTGCTTCCTTTCATCTGCTGGGTAACTTTCTCGGCGCTTTCGCGAAACATACCGTTTAACAGCGCGGTACTGCGCAAAAATCCGAGCGAAAGGATGAAAGTAAATACTGCGGTGATCATCGCGGCGATACGTTTCTTAAAGAGGATCAGGATCAAAAGCGGGATAAGGAATATATGGGCGATGATACCGCCGAGGAACCCGGTAGGGATGAACGCAAGTTCCGGGTTTTCTTTTATTGTTTCGGCATAAGAAGGGTTATTCATCATATCTTTAATACCGTTAAGGTCAAGTTTTACCTGGGGCATCTGTGATGATTGCCGGCGAGTCGGAGTTGTACCTGTTTGACCACTACTACCGCCGCCTCCGCCACTTATCATCCCGATCATCGAGACTGACTGTTCACCCACGACGGGCAGGTTAAAATGAATAATCGGTATAAACACGGACAGAATCGCGATTATAACGCACGCGATAAGGCCTTTTTGAAACATATCTCCCGACAGCATATTCCCCTCCTTTTTACGGTAAGAATCCCTTACAATACTCGTCCCTCACGAAGTTTCATTGTATCCGAAATAAAAGGTTCGGTCAATCGGCAGAAAGTCACAAGGTCACACAGTCACAAAGTCACACGCAAAATAGCGGTAAGCGATTAGCGGATAGAGTATCGAGCGATTTGGTAAAGCATCACAGCATGGCGTATCTTCTGTGATAGCACTCCGGGTAGTGACAGAGCGAGGCAGGATAATAGTCTCTGGTCTACAGTCTATTGTCTATTGTCTATTGTCTATTG
>JAFGQU010000018.1 GCA_016935525.1 Candidatus Omnitrophota bacterium | reverse complement strand
TACGGCATCGGTATTGGTCAGGCGTAACTGTTCGGTCGTCTCCAGGATCTCTAATTTTGCGTCGGGCGTATCGATCCCGATCCCGACGGTATCGGTCACGGTCTGCAGACGTACACTGGCTCCGTCATCGATCCATCCTCCGGCGGCACCGCCGGCGGCGATGTCACCGTAGATCGTACCGGTCACCCGCAGGTCACCGTCAACGTCTAATTCATAGGCCGGATCGGTACGGTTGATCCCGACAAATCCCAAACTGGTATCTACGTAAAGGTGGTCGGTGTTTACGATAAGATCACCGGTTCCGCTCAACGTGATATCCAGGTTTTGATCGTTTGCCGGATTTAAGGTAAGATCGCCGGCAGTCGTGATTTCTCCGGCACCGGTAAAATCTAACGAATCGGTATCGAAATGGGTATTCCCGACTTCGATCGCGGTCCCGAAATATCCGGTCCGCGGACGAGTCGCTCCGGCCGCGCCGATATCGTAGGTGTTATCGGTAGTAAAGCGGATATGGTCATCGACGTATATCTCATCACCGGTCGTGGTTATGATAAGGTCTCCGGCCGCATCAGCCTGCAATTCGCTGTATACTAACGTATCGGTATGGGTCAACCGGATCTGCGGATTTGCCGCATCGACAATATCCAGCGGGCGGGTGGGAACGTTGGTCCGGATTCCGATAAAGTTGTTCAATCCGTCGATAACGAATGTATTTGCATCGATATTTAATGTATTGGGTAGATTTGGCAATGTCCAGGTGGAAGTGTTACTTGAAGTGATCGCGGCAGCGTTTAAGGTGATCGTATCTGCGGCCGCATCACCTAAGGTGGTGTTCCCGTCGACCTGCAGGTTACCGCTTGAAGTGACATCTGATGATACGGTAAGAGTCCCGGTAATATCGGAATCACCGCCACTAGGCGCGATAGTCAGGTCACCGGCAGCGTCGACCGTAAACGATGCGTAATCTACCGCATCGGTATTGGTCAAACGTAACTGTTCGCCGGTATTATCAAGGACTTCTAATTTTGCGTCCGGCGTAGCAATACCGATTCCTACTTCATCGCCGGGAGTTTCCAGGCGTACTTCAGTTCCGTCATCGACCCATCCTCCGGCGACTCCGCCGGCCGCGATACTACCGTAAATGGTCCCGGTGACCCGAAGATCACCGTTGATATCCAACTCATACGCCGGATCGTTACGGTTAATACCGACAAAATCAGTGGACGCGTCAACGAAGAATACGTTATCGGCATTATCGCCGTCAATACGGAAATCGGCGTTTTCGTTATTCGTGTTAAAATGGAAATGCGCATCGGCAATATGGAAGGTATTGGGCTCGGCTGAAAGATCGAGTAATGCCGCAGGGTTTCCGATCCGTCCCCGGAACCCGAACGAACCGTCGCCGACCTGTAACCAGTTCCCGCCGGCAACGATCGAATAGTCACCGGAAGCAATATTCTGTAATCCTCCGGCGACTGCCGAATACTGACCGGATGCGGTATTATCCTGTCCGCCGCCGACAATCGCGTAATCACCGGAAGCAATATTTGTGTCACCGCCGCCGACCGCTGAATACTGGTTCTGAGCCTGGTTATTTCTTCCGCCGCCGACAAACGAATAATCGCCGCTTGCGGTATTGGTGTCACCGCCGCCTACGGTCGAATATTGGGCGGATGCGGTATTTGAGTTTCCACCGCCTATGGTCGTGTAATCGTTACTTGCGATATTATCTAACCCGCCGCCAACCGTGGCATAACTGTAATTAAATCCGTTGGCGCCGGTCGCAGATACACCGAATCCCAGATTAATGTGGGTGTTGGCGTTGGTTCCCCAAAGGGTCGCGCCATCGGTTGCGATACCGCCGGCTTTGGCTTTTACATACGCAGCCGGAGCGGTCTGTTCAGTCCAGGTATCACTCCAGGTGAGGTTTCCCGCGCCGTCAGTGATCAGGATGTAGTTTGTGGTTCCGTCATCCGGAGGTAACACATAGGTCACATTCTGCGTCATTGCCGGGTGAGGATTGAGAGATACTTCATAATCAGTACCGCCCTGTTCGGAATAAATGCGTAACTGGCCGTCCTGGCCGTCACGGCCGGTACGGATAGTCCCGTTTACGTCTAACTGGTATACCGGAGTGAGAGTGTTGATACCGATCAGGCCGGTATTGGTCGCGGTAAGTAACGGGTTCCCGCCGTCCTGTAAATAGAAATTTGCCGCGGTCAGGTTCCAGATGACATCGGTGTTATCGACCGCAACCGTTGAACCGTCATCGTAGGCGTCATCAAGACTGAAATTAAGCCCGCCGATCCCCGCGCCGGAAATATTTCCATCTACTTCCAGGTTTCCTTTGATATAAAGGTCGGCATCGGCCGAAGGGTTATCAAATGCCGGAGCAGGATCAGACACATACACATCTTCATACGTATAGAGGGTCCCGTCGGACGCCATACGGAATTGGGAAATTCCCCCGATCTGAAAATCGAACAGATTATTGCTCGCGCCGGGAGCTGCGGTTTCGGTTACATTAAACAGTAAACCGGTATAACTTCCGCCGGTTTTATTCACCTCCAGACCTAAATTATATCCGACCTCATCGCCGCTGGGGGCCAACAATGTGATCGCGCTGATGAGGTTGTACCCGTCAGCCGGGGCCAGGGTCAACGGATTATCGTATCCGGAAAGAGTATCTACGTAGAGATATTGCCAGGCGGCCGAAACTGAACCCAGCGAATAAGAAGAATCAAGTAATGGCAGAATATTGTTTGAAGAGAGTATCCCTCCGTCGGCATAGGTGGTATCATCTATTTCCAATACGCCCGTAATATATAAATCATTATTGCTCGTCGCGTTGGAATTAGCGCCGACTTTTGTCCCGATTTGAGTATTTCCGCCAATACCGGGAGCGATGACGATATCTTCCCCGGGGGCAGAGGTGATATCGACCGGTACTCCGTCAAATTCAAGGGTAGTGGCAAAAATGATGGGAAGATAGACACAACTGAATAAAAGCAGTAACGTACAGAATATCCACCGTACACTTGTTAATTTCCACAACATAATTGCCCCCTTTTTCTTCATGACTTTTTAACTTTCTAAATTTTTATTATGGTTATGTTCGATGATTTCCCGGATAGTTTCTTCGGAAACGGCAAAATTCCGTCCGATACGGACGGCTTTTATCTGGCCTTTTTTGATCTTTTTATAAACCGAGATCCGGCTTATACCGAGGAGTTTTGCGACTTGTACGCTGGTGAGAAAATGGTGAACCGCCATGTACACCTTGCCCTTCCTTCACACTATCCCGTAACCTGTCGAGGTTAACCGCTGTTAACCCGACACCTTAAGCCTAACATAAAAAAATAAAGAAAAAAAGGTTGCGGGTTTTTATATAAATCTAAATAACATTATAGAATAAGACTGTTTTTCCCCTAAAACAATACTTTGAGGCAGAACAGACTAATACTGCGCTTTTTTTCAGAAAGGATAAATCGCTATATTTAACGGCATTTTTGAGCGATCAGGGCTTGGGACATAGGTGAAATAAGGCAAGTGTTATTCTTCAGTTACTCTTAATATTTCCGAAAGCGAAGTGACTCCCTGTTGGATCTTCTTAAGGCCCGCATCCCTTAATGTTTTCATGCCGGATTTTGTTGTTTCTTCACGCAAGACTGATGCCGACTCCTTTTTAGTGACTAATCCTTTCAATTTTTCGTCGGGAAGGCAAAGCTCATATATCGCCGATCTGCCGCTATATCCTCTATTTTTACAAAAATCACACCCCTGTTCTTTATAGAATTTGACCGGTTTTCCGGACAGAGCGCCGAATTGAGCAATCACTTCCGGCAACGGGGTATATTCTTGTTTGCATTGGTCACAGAGGGTGCGGATAAGCCGTTGAGCGATCACTCCGATAACGGCGGAAGAGACCAGAAACGGTTCTACCCCCATATCAATAAGCCGGGTAAAGGCTGAGGGGGCATCGTTGGTATGTAGTGTAGAAAACACAAGGTGGCCGGTAAGCGCGGCATGGATAGCGATATCCGCGGTCTCTTTGTCACGGATCTCGCCGATCATGATCACATCCGGGTCCTGGCGTACTATTGACCGTAATCCTTTGGCGAACGTCAGCCCGGCTTTAGGGTTTACCTGAGACTGGCGGATAAAGGGAAGTTCGTATTCGACCGGGTCTTCCAGGGTCATGATGTTTTTTTCCAGGTTATTGATCTCGTTTAAAGCGGCATAGAGAGTCGTAGTCTTTCCCGATCCGGTCGGTCCGGTGACCAGGATGATCCCGTAAGGCCGGTAGATCAATTTTTTGAACTTTTCCAGTATCTCTTCGGAAAATCCCAGTTCAGTAAGATTGAGGACTCCGGAGGAATGGTCCAGTATTCTGATGACTACGTTTTCTCCGTGAATAGTAGGAAAGGTGGAAATACGTAGGTCCACGGTTTTCCCGTTGGTAAAGATCTCGGTCCTTCCGTCTTGAGGTAGTCGTTTTTCGGCGATATCCATATTTGCCATGATCTTGATGCGTGAGATGATCGCTGATTGGCTTTTAAACGGTAACGGTTTCATCTCATAAAGGATACCGTCGATACGATAACGATAATTGAAGCTTTCCTGACGGGGTTCGATATGAATATCAGAAGCTTTCATCTCGACGGCTTTACTGATCATTGTGTTGACGGTCTCGACGACCGACGCAAGATTTGCCGCCTCCTGCAGGGCTCCGGGATCTTTCTCTTCTTCATCGATATCGGTCTCCTTGGCGGGATGGGCTGTCGGAGCATTAGGTGAAGGATAATGTTTTTCAACTACAGTCTTTATCGCCGAAGGCGTCCCGAACACAGCTTTTACTTTTTTTTCGGTAATAGCTTCTATCCGCTGGATCAAGTTGGTGTTTAACGGATCGATCATCGCCACGGTAAGTGTGGTGCCCATGAGAAACAAGGGGATCAGAGTGTTCTGCAGACAGAGCTCTTTAGAGACGAGTTTTAGTACCTGTGCGTCGACCGTGATGGTGTTGAGATCGATAAAAGCGATCCCTAATTGCTGGCCGAGAGCGGAAAATACCTGGTTCTCATTGGTTTTTTGTTCACGGCATAAGATCTCACCGATAAACCCTCCGTGGAGAGACTGTTCTTTTAATGCGGTATCCAGTTGTTCTTTCGAGATGATTCCCCGTTCGATCAGCAACTGCCCTATTTTTTTCCACTCACGCGCCATATTTGTTCCGATTGACCGGGCGGATTTAGAACGTACCCGGTTTGACTACTTCCCATAATGCATCTTCGATCAGAGTAACTAAGGTGATCAACGGTTTTTCCTGTTCTCCTTCCCGGTAGACTTTTATATCGATCTCCAGCGGGTTGGAATCTTCTCTTACGTCGGTATAAATACGCCAGGATGTCCCGTTGAGTTCGAATGGTTTCGCTTTTGCCGGAGGATATACCTGGTCCCCCATTTCCAAAAACTGTATTTTAGTGATCGTCAGGTTTTTCATCTTTTCCATATGCCAGGTAGCCAGATTCGTCGCGGTAATCAGGTCCCGGGAAAGGTTTACTGAATACAGTGAATGAGAAAAAAGCTGCATAGTCGGCAAAAAGATGATCCCGATAAGCGTAAGGGCAATAAGGAGTTCGACGTAGGTAAAAGCTTTTTTCAATCTCATAACGGTTTATATTTGAGTTGTATAGTGCGGTCGATCCCTTCAACTGTTCCGGTAGCGGTGATTACTTCCCGGTTGAAATCGATCGTGAGCCGGTAAGCCCCGTCACCTAACACGATCGGTCCGATTTCTTTTCCCGATAATTCATCGAGTCCGGCTTGGTTGCGTAAGATAAATATCGCATGAGAAATCCCGGCTTCGGCGAGATAGAAGGCTTTTGTGGAATTTGCGTGATTAGTGGCAAGAGAGTTGACTATCAAAAAAAAACTGGCAAGTGAAGTTCCGGCAATAGCTAACGTAATAAAGATGATTATTACGCTTAAGAGGATGATTCCTTTTTTCTTTTTTTTCATGAATGGGCGAATTACCATTCTGAGGGAACTTCTCCTTTTAAATTCCCCCATCGGTTATCGAGCGGTTGATCCCAGTCAATGATCACCTTGGCTTTATCCGTTATATACATCCATCCTCCGTCTCCGGTCAAAGTGCCGTCACTTTTCATGTCTTCGACTTCCGCGTTGCCGGCTTTAGAAGAAATGAATTCCGGCGGCATGTAATCAAGATAAGGCCGTTCGATACCGAGATCGTTATAGTTCACCTCCAGCAGTTCTTCTAAACGTTCGGGATAACGGCCTTCTTTGGAACGGAAAAGCGTTACTCTTGTACGCAGGTTACTTAAATTGGTCTTTGACGCAGCCAGGCGGGCTTCGGTATCAAATCCGACAAAATTAGGGATAACTGTTGCCGCCAGGATCGCGATAATACCGATCACGATCATTAACTCTAAGAGAGTAAAGGCTTTCTTACTCAGAAAGGGTTGGGATCCGTAATGTGCCAGCATTAATTTCTAAATACTTTAATAAGGTTAAATATGGGCAATAGTACCGAAAGGGCAATAAAAGCAACAATAATTCCCATTATTAAAAGCATAACGGGTTCAAGTACCGACGTCAAGTTTTTTATTGTATACTCGATTTCCGGTTCATAAAAGTCGGCTACTTCTCCTAAAATCTTATCAAGTTCTCCGGTCTTTTCTCCGGTAGAAATCATCTGAATGACCATGGGCGGGAACAATCCTGAGATTTTAAACTGTTCGGCAAGTGATTTCCCTTCGGTAAGACTGATCCGGATGTTCTGAATAGCTTTACGGATGACTTCGTTGGTAATCGTTTTTTCAACCGCCGAAAGGCTTTCCAAAAGCGGTACGCCGGCAGTGGTAAGTACGCTCAAGATACGGGCGAATCGGGAAATCTGGATTTTCGCATATAACGTGCCGAATATAGGGAATTTAAGTAAAAAACTATGAAAAGAGAATTTTCCTCCTTCGGTATTCATGTAAGCCCGGAACCATATCGCGATCACGATGATCAGGAAAAAAATAAGCCACCAGTAACGGCGCAAAGTGGAACTCAATCCCAACACGAGCTGAGTGGCCAGAGGCAGGTCCATTTGAGAAGTAGTGAAGACCAGGGCGAATTTAGGCAATACTCCGATTACCAGGAAATTTACCACAAGGAATGCGACTGAGACTAACACCAACGGGTAAAGTAATGCCGATTTGATCCGGGAACTTATTTCGACTTCCTGTACTCCCAGGGTAGAAAGCCGGTCCAGCACTTTATCAAGCATGCCGGCGGTTTCCCCTACCCGGACCATATTGATAAAAAGGTCGTTAAAAAGGCCGGGATATTGGCTGAGCGCTTCGGAAAAACTCTTCCCGCTCTGTACGGCCCGATGGATGTTTTCCAGTATCGGTTTCAGGTTTCTGTGGTTGCTTTGTTCGATAGCGGTAGTCAATGCCGGAAGGAGTCCCATTCCCGAACGCAATAACGTTGAGAGCTGTCGGGTAAACAGGATGACATCGCCCTTTTTGACTCGATGGAGATACCGGCCGGTAAGATTTGAAATTGTCGCAGTGGCAGGGGCCTTTGGGGCGATCTCGATAATCGCGTACCCCAATTTATCTAAGTTCGAGGCAATGGCATCTTCGGATTCCGCTTCTAAGATGCCGTTGACGATCTCTCCGTTCGTGTTTCGGGCCCGATAGGTATAAGATGGCATGGGTAGATCTTCTTATCAATATTCTAGGAATTTCTGATAATAATATTTTTCTTTATCTCGGTCTTTTAAGTATCGGCCATAAATAAGCGCAAGGTTATAATAGATCTCTTTATCGTTTTCATCCCCTTTGAGAGACAAACGATAATATTGAACCGCCTGTTTGTAGTCGCGTTTTTGCGAATAAAGATATCCGAGATTATAAAAAATATTTTTATCGTCAGGGATGATCTGTAATGCCTGTTGATAATAACGGATCGCTTCGTCCAGATCTTTTAAAAGAAGGTGCAGGTATCCGAGGGATTTATAGACATCTACTTTTTCCAGTTCGCCTTCGGGTATGTTCGGTTTTTCCGGCTGGCTTACATTAAAACTTCCGATTTGTTCTTCGAGCACCTGATTCTTTACCTGGAGAGCTTCAGTACCGGATGTTAAATCCTCTATTTTCGCCTGAAGGGCGGCTATTTCCTCTTGCCGCCGAATTAATTCTTTTTGATGGGTATCTATTTCCATCCCCTGTTGTTTCGTTTCTTCGAGCAACTCCTGTTTTGCTTTGGTAAGTTCGCTGTTTTTCTGTTGGAGTTGATTTTTTTCTTCGTTGAGCCGATCAATGGCCCCTTTGAGGTCGGTTCGTTCAAGCGTACGTATTTTTGACTGGGCGGTTTCGATCTGTTCCTGAGAAGCGTTCAGTTTTTCGTTAAGTTCTTTTAATTGAGTTTCTTTAGAGGCGATACCTTGAGAAAGAGACTCTATTTTATTTTCTAAAGAACTGATCGTATTCGTCTGTTCCGAAAAGCGTGCGGTGCATGCGGCCAATTTCTTGGTCTGATCGGCGCGTTGTTCAAGCTCGCGGGTAAGGGACTGTATTTTATTTTTCAAAGTATTTTGTTCGGCATTTTGTCTGCTGTTCATGGCGGTGCATTCATTTAATTGACGGGCCTGATCGGCGCGTTGTTCAAGTTGCTGGGTCAAAGACTGGATTTTATTCTCTAATGATTTTTCCTGATTCATGCTGCGGGCCAGAAGCGCGTCGGATTCCGAGAGTTTGCGTTGCAGATCGGCCCGGTCTTCTTTTAACTCGGCTAGGGTATTTTTATATACTGATTTTGTCGAAAGTGTCCCGTCGACCTGAGACTCAAGCTTCCGTATATGAGCGTCTTTTTGAGCCAGGGCGCTTTTCAGCTGGTTGATTTGACGCTCGTATTGCTGAAGCTCTCTTTCCAGAGGAGCAGCCGTACTTGCCATCGGCTGCGGGCGGGTTTTTGATCTCTCAATAAGGTCGGCTTTCTGGGCCAGGTCGTTTTGTAATTGGCTGATTTGACGTTGATATTGCTGAATGGCTTTTTCGGCCGCGGCGTCTGAGGAGCCGGTGTGCTGTGACCGAATTTTTAAACGGTCAATAGTCTTATCTTTTTGAGCGAGATCCTGTCTGAGTTGGTTGATCTGGCGTTGCGATTGGGTGAGTTCTTTCTGTAATATATTGATTTTTGCTTTATAGGCGTTCAGTTTACGGGTAAATGCCCGGGAATCGGAAGATACAACCGCTTCTTTAAGTGGATAACTCTGGGGCTGGGGTTCGGCCTGTACTTGGGGTTCCTGGTAAGTCTGCAGGCTTGGTTGGCTGCGCTGAGGATACGATCGCGGTTGCGGCGGCGGCGTGTAGGATGACGGCTCTTTTTCCTTTTCGGCATCATCGAGAGCATCGGAAAGAGTGTTGCGATAACTTTTCAATTCTTTTTTTAATTCCTGGGTCTGCATTTGCAGTTGTTCCAAAGCCCGCTTTTCTTGTTCAATACGGTCTAATTGGATGCGGGTCACCTCCGATTGATAATCTTGGGGATAAGCTGTATGAAAAACCGCCAATAGTATTATGAGACTTATTAAAAAACGAATCGACATTATTTCCTCCTTAACGTTAAGGTGATTCCGTGGTAAATATGGAATTTAAATCCATATGCCGGGGACCGGTTAATTCGTCAAAGGTAATTTGACGAAATAACGGGGTCGCCTTTTCCGCAAAAATCGTGTGCGGATATTGCTCGAGCAATCGTGATAAAACCATTTTAGATTTCTCTTTATCGTTCAGGTTATGATAATAGATCATCCCGGACCGATAAAGAGCCTCCGGTGCCCGGTAGCTTTCGGGAAATTCCGAATAGATATATTCGTAAAGGTTTAATATCTGCATGCTGCGATAGGTGCGGTCTTTGGGGGCTTTAAGTATCTCAAATCGGTGTTCAAGAGCCTGGGCTTTTTCATAAATACGTTCGATGAGATTGTTTTGCGCATCGTTAAAAGCAATCAGCGGGTCTTCATTGTCGATCGATTGTCGTTCTTCAAAAGGATAGATGATTGTGGGAGTGATAAATACGGCAAGTTCTTTCTGCTCTATTTTAGAATTTCTCCGGGAAAAGAGATGTTTGATGAGAGGGATACTTCCTAGAACAGGTACTTTTTCATTGTTGATCTGTTCCTGTTGTTGAATAAGCCCTCCGATGACCAAGGTTTCCCCTCCTTTTACCCGTACGGTCGTGTCGGCTTCACGAGTGGTAATCCGGGGGCCGGCATCAAGTGCCGATTGGAGCGAAGATACTTCCGGATGAAGACGCATGGTAATGTATCCATCGTCGTTGATGTGGGGAGTAACCCGTAACGTGACTCCGATATCCACGAATTTTGTCGTCTCGGTCGTACCGGTGGGAGTCTGGGTCCGTTCTTTGTAGGGGTACCGTTCACCGATGACAATACGGGCTTCCTGACCGTTTACTACGGCGATCGATGGGGAAGCAAGAATAGTCGCTTTACCGTTTTTGATGAGCGCGTCGATAGTCGCTGATACATTTACGTTTTTTAAAGTAAACGTATCGATATTGATCTGTCCGCCGGTCACGTCTTCTGATTTTGAGGAAAGATCGATGCTGGAAGTGATTTGTTCTTCGGTTACGGTATTACGGCTGAAAATACCTTTTCCCGGAGCATAATCAACATCCCATTTAATACCGAGTGCGTCGATATCGGTAAGAGTGACGTCGACGATTTTTGCTTCAATGATGACCTGTTGCGGCGCAAGGTCGATCTTTCTTAAAAGCGCTTTTGCTTTCGCTATATGAGTGGGAGTATCGGTGATTACAATACTGTTTGCGGCTTCGTTGATTTTAATGTCCCCTTTTGAGGAGAGAGATTTTTTGAGCAGGTTTTGCGCCTCCGAAGAAGAGATATATTTTAGGAAAATGACTTCACTCTGCATCTCTACGGCTTCCGGGTCCCCTTTGGCAACGTATACGACATCGTTACGTAACGAGTATACCAGGCCGTTGGTCGCAAGGACCGCCTCCAGGGCTTCTTTGAGCGTAACATTCTGCAGGCTTAACGTGACGTCTCCTTTTACTCCCGGGCCCATTACTATATTAAGATTATGCATGAACGCAAGCGACCGTAATACATTGACGATATCGGCATCTTTATAGTCGAGATCTATCTTTTGCTGAAATTTTTCTTCCAGTGAACGTTGTTGAGCGATCTCATCTTCCACATAATCGGTGAATTGGGCGTCACCGGCCATATCTTCAGATGTGAGCTCTGCTTCCCCGGAAATCGGTGCAGCCGTCCCTTGAGTTTGGGGTATTACGTCGATTGATTGAGCGAAGCTTTGCGGTAATGGATTTAAGCACAATAGTAAACATAACCCGAACGCACCGTATCTCTTCACAATCTATCCCCCTTTATTCTAATTGTAAAATATATTCCCGTCCTTCCCGTACGAGCACCACTTTATCGGGAAGTATTTTTTCTACAGTGAACCCCTGGATTGTCGAGTTCAGTTTATATACGTCTCCGTTGATAATAGCAATCGGATTTTTCGGACTATACGTCACCCCTTCTAATTTTAAATCAATATTAGATGTTTGTGAAGCGATTTTATGTTGTGCCGAGAAGAAAAGGTCGTTTTTTACTGAGAATTCTTTTGAAGCTTCTTTCAGGTTGAACGTTTTGCGGGGTGCCCGCGGTTCAAGGATAGTGCTCAAAAGCATGACTGAAGTGATCTCATTGAGGATGTTCTTATCATTACGGGAAATATCTAATTTTTCTATATTCAAAAGACTGAGCACGGTCTCGATGTTATTGATATACGTGAGAGCTTGTTGAAAAGGAGCGGTGAAGATGACTTCTACGTAAAGCTTGGAGAGTTCGGGAGATTCTTCGATGCGTTGTTTTATCGATACGATATTTACCTGTGCCCCTAGTGTGTTTATCGCCCCCAGCAATCTGGGGATATCTTCTTTGCTCATCAGTTTCTGTTCAACGCCCTGGATCTGGCGGACCAGAAGGTTACCCTCATTACGGAGCTTCTCTATTTTTGAGACCTGATTTTCTATATTAGGAAAACTTTCCTGGATTTCTTGCATTTTTTTTGAGAATTTTATTTTTTTAAATCTCAGTTGAGAAAGGTCGCGGCGGATGGGTTTGAGGAATATTTGTTGAGACAGTAAAAAAAGAATAATGACGCCGAAAGACGTAACCAGGAGCTTCTCTCGGGGATTAAATTTTCTGGGCAATAGATTCATCATCTTAATTCGCCTATAGCTTCAAACGTATACGTTTGTTTTTTTGGGTTCTGTTCGAAATAATTGAAATTCACATCCCGGAATTCCGGTTTACGGCGCAGTTCTTCGATTACGTGTAGCACCGGTTCGGTTTTTGCAGTTTCGCCGATAATCGACAGTTTGTTTCGGGAGAACATAAGTTTCGTGATCAATACGTCATCAGGGAACAGTTGGGTAAGGTCGGCGAAAATCTGAGACAAACTTCTATCCTGGAGCGAACTGATTTCGAAGACTTTCATTTTTTCGGTAAGATATGCTTTCTTTTTTAAAAGGTCCCCTTCTTTTTCGGTAAGGGAGAGTTGTTCCCGTTGAAGAGTGGTGAGCATCTGCTGGGTAGTCTTGATCGACTCTTCCAGGGTATCTACTTGATGCCCGTAAAATTTTATCGCCGAAGACTGCAGGATGATATGGGCAAGAAGGGTGCCTATCAGTATCAACACAATGTTCAGCGGCTTAGTAAAAGCGCTTAAGAACGAGGTCGATGCTGATTCCTGATGAGGCAGAAAATCGAAATAACTGTATTTCTGGAAAATATCCGGCGGAGTCCCGGCGGTAAGTGCCAGGTGGGTCGCTGAATCAGCGATAACATCTTTTTTACCTTTCACTGAATCGTCAAGGTTGAAGTATTCGGTCGCGTCCACTTTTTCTATCGGGACCCCCAGTTTGGTATGTAAAAAAGACTGGATATCTTTTATGTGAACTCCTTCTCCGGTGAGATAGAGGCGGTCAAAGCGGGAGATGCCTTGAAATTGATGGGACAGTTTATGGAAGGTATGCTCTATCTCGATGATCAGATTTTCTAAAAGTGAGGCCAGCCCGTAAGATATCTGCGCGTATTTCTGTTCGTCATCGTTAAGGGTGGGTAATCCCCCCTGTTTTGACCACAGGCTTAAGCCGTATTGTATTTTTAATTTTTCGGCTTCAACTATATCGGTCGGCATGATGTTGGCGATCTGTTGGGTGAGATAATCGGAGGTGATCGAAAGAGATTTAGTCAAAAGGGGCGTGCCCTGTTTTTCGATGAGCAGAAAACTTTCTTTTGCTCCCAGGGAAAGCCATATCCCGACTTCGTGAGGAGGTATTTTTTTGAGTGATCGCCAGAAAAATAATCCGAATAACGAAGGGGTGACCAGGTATGGTTTAAGCCCACATTCAAGAAGCAGGGATGTTTTTTCCTGAATGTTTTTCTTGGCGGCGCAAAAAAGCAGGGTATTCTGCTGCGAGAGTTGTTTGTTGGTTTCGGTCCCCTCCTGCCAGGGGAAGAACGTATATTCTAACTGGCTTATGGGCAGTTTGAACGGTTTGAGTTGAGTAATCTTCCAGCGGATTGCTTCTCTTAATTCTTTTTCCGAGACTTTAGGAAGTAAGAAGTTATAGATTTCTATTTCTCCCGGAGCAAGGGTGAGAATAGTTTCTTTTTCATTGAACGGGCTGTTGCGTTCTAATATGTTTTTCAGCGCGTTACGCTGGGAAGATTTTTTATCCGAATCATACTCCTCCCGGTCAAAAAGGGTTATCGTCGCCGTTTTTTGAGGGGATTTGCGAAGAGTAAGTAAGGTTATCGAAGTCGCCCCGATATCGATTAAGACGATATTTTTTCTGTCTTTCGCCCGTCGCAGCAATTTATCGTTGAAGAACTCGACAAGGGGTTTGAATTTCTTTAATAGTTCCGCATTGATCTGCGTCACTGCAATCATTAGCTACCTTTTTGGTTGAGTTCTTTCTGGATAATCCGTAGAGAGTATCCGCTCCGTCTGAGATCTTTTATTTTCCTGAACCGTTTCTTTGCGTCGGTCAGATCATAGAGGCGTACATTACCCTGGCGTTCTTCGACGTCGAACAAACCGAGATTAGTATAGTAGTTGACACTCGCGACTGAAATAGCCAGGCCCCGGGCAAGTTCTTTTGTTGTAACTAATCTTCTGTCCACGCTTCCATCACCTCCCTTATTAAGAATACTCTTTTTCTTTATTATGCGCCCTCGACTTAGTACTTGTTAAGACTTATTAACAAATGCCACAGTTATCAATATATATTTATATATGATATATGTCAACATATTTTTGATACTGCAAAAAACGAGGGAAAAGGGGGTGTCAGGGACGGATAAACAGGGCAGCGCCTTCGATGTCCATCTGGGAGACATGCATGGTAACCGGCCCTTTGAGGGAGACGATATCTGCGATATCAGTATCGAGATCATAATCGTAGAGGCCGTTAGGGCCGAGAGTCAGAAGATCCAGCCCCACCGAAGCCTCTATTTTAGGGGATTCGGAATAGATCTCCTGGGAAGGTGGGTATTCGATACTGTAACGTTCTATCCTTGGCGGGTGGCTCCCATACCGGCTGAAATGTATGATGAGTTTCCAGGTTTTTCCGTGTTCAGGGATGAATTCTATTTCTAAATTATCGTCATTGCTTATTCCGGAAAAATTAGTGAGCAGTAAAGAATGGATATGCCCGCTGTCGGGGACGATCACCCGGGTGCCTTCGTGAAGAGTGAGGTAACCGGAACGGCGCGGGGCATTAGGAAGATTTACAAAATTGACCAGTGTTTCTTTGTATGCTTCCAGGGACGCCTCCAGGATTATTTCCAGACCGGTGATCAAATTGAGGTCTTTCTCCTCTATCGCCCCGCCTTTGTTAAGGATGTTGTTTGCGTTATCATAGTAACGGAAAGTCAGATTGGAGATCTTGACTCCCAGAAGATTTTCCGAAAGATTCCTGGTCCCATCCTGGTCGGAAATGTATACCTCTCGGCTTTGCGAGTCCCACCATAGTTTTGTGATGACATCGGGCTGGTTTTTCTCGGGAAGAAAAATAAACCGTAACGGTATCCCTTCAGGGAGCGGGACGCCTAATCTTACCTTGGTCTGGTCATTATCCTCCATCTCGATCACCTGGCAGGGAACGACCTGGTGCCGGTTAGTCTCGGAAAGTTCGACTTCAGCGATGGGTATTCCCGAACCCGGTTTCAATTTCCGGTTTAAGGTATAGATGTATTCCGGTTCGGAAACCGTGTGGGTATCATCGGTCCAGGGAGGGATGAACTCGATACTATGGGGTTCGGCCGAGAATATCTCAATACTGTCTTTCAGCCCGTAGTGAAACTGATTACCGATGATCTCATCAATCAGTTGAGTAATTACTTTTTGTAGAGAAAGATGAGACCGGGTTTCTTCCCAGCTTTCCAGGGCGGTAGCCATACTGAAGTAAATCACGGTAGCCATGATCGTCATGATGAAAATCGCAACTATCAGTTCGATAAGCGTGAACGCAGGGTGCCGGTAGTTTCTTGGGGATATGAGTTTTATGTCCATGAACAGTTGATTGAATGAAGTCTCATTCGGAAAAAATTGTACAATGAGAATATGATTCTGGCAAGGGAAAACTGTGCGGGTCACACGACACACGTCACATGACACACGCTTTTTAGAGAATTAAGATTGGTAAGGACAGTCCTTTTACGTGTGACTATGTGTCTCTGTGACTGTGTGACTTGAAGATTATTCAAATATCTTCTTGATTTCCCGCCACAAAGAAGTGCCGATGCCGCTTTTAGCGATCCGTCCGAAACGGACTTGGCCTTCCTGGACTTTAAATTGAAAATCAGAAGAATAAGGGGTAAGCAAAACGTTTTCGGCTTCGCTGTTCGAGAGAGTCATGATCGCTTTCCCGTTTTGCAATTTGATCGGAGTAAGCAAACTGGACGAATATGCGCTCCCGTCAGGATTTTCTTCGTCAAGTTGCAAGAGGACTTCTAAGTTGTTTTCCTGAATGTAATTTCCGTTTTCGTCGACTAATCCTACGGTGATTTCTACCGATCCGATCGGTGCGTCCGGCGGAGCGATTACGATAAGGGTCCCCAAGACGATTTCGAATATCGGGCTTTGTTTTTTAAGTCCGGTGCTTTTTTCCTCTACCCAGATCTGGTTTGTTCCCGGAGTTTGAGCGGTAGCGGAGAATATTTTTTTACCGTTATCGGCATCGGTGAAGATGTATTCACTGGGGAGATTGATGCTTGTCAGTGAAGAAAACTGTATGACGCCTTGATAATTAGGGATAGGATTGCCGTTTCCGTCAAGAACGCTCACGGTAATATCAAACGTTTCTCCGGTGTAGAAGAAATCGCGGTTCGAAGGGAATTTTATATCTACAGCCAGTTCGGCCGCGGAAAAATTTATGGTTTTTGAACTTACGCCTTTTTGAGCCGGATAGGCGCTGTCGGCGGCCTGGATTTTGATCGATCCCCAACGATTGTAGGCGATGTCGATTGTGGCTTCACCGTTGGTAAACGTATATGATGAAGGCGTGATGGTCCCTCCGTCTAATATTCCCGAAACAATGATCGGGGTTATGTTGATCGTGCCGTTATAGTTGGGAGTTACCTCGCCCAGGGCATTTAACGCTTGCACCGTCACTTCAAAAGATTCTCCTACCTGTTGAGCCGTGGTATCGACAGTCACGTTGAAGCTTGCCGGCACAAACGTGATGCTGCCGGAAGATCCTGATTTGCTCCCGTCGGCGGTATCTTTTACGTTCACTTTGATAGTCCCGGCGTCGGAGTACATCATCGATACGGTCGCAACTCCGTTTTTGAATCCGCTGAAAGGCTGAATTACGAAATCTTGTGTTCCTGAGGAAGGTGAAAGATATTCGGGAGTGATCTCTATGTCGCCGTCATAATCTTCCTGGATATTTCCGTCTTCGTCTTTAGCGATGATCGTCACATCAAAATATTGACCGGCAATTTGAGGGGTATTGAGTATTACTTCAAAAGGAGTAGAGTCGGAAGTTACCTCAATAGGCTGGGTAGCTTCCAGCCATCCTTTATCGGGATCTTCATCGGCACGGAGATTATATTGCCCTTCTTTGGAATCTTTATAGTACACGGTGATCTGTTGTTCTCCTTCGGCTATAGTCCCTTGAGTGATCGATATCCAGGCGTCTTTTTGTAAAGAAAAATCTCCGGTGGCCGAGGTAGAAGATAACATGATCGTAATGTCCCGCGGAGCTGATTGAAGTTCCCCGTATGAGTTTTGTAACTGAATGGTGATCGCCCCGGAAGGTTTATCTTTGGTGATGACCTGCGGAGGGGTAATGATCATTATCTGGTTGATCGCATGGACAAGGAGTTCGTCGATATAGCTATCGTCGGTCCGGCGGGTGCTATAAGCATTTTCAAAGGCGATTTTTGAAAGGGCCGCCAGAGAAGGGTCAATGAATTGTAAATTCTGGGCGATGATGTTCAGGTCTTGATCGGCTCCGGTATAAGGCGATACGTAAAGGTTATATGATTTGTTTTCAAAGTTCAGGCGGACCGTGACATGATACCATTGGTCACTATCAAAAGTATATCCGGTATCGGCCCAGTCCGTTCCGTCGGCGGCATAAATCCTTCCCGAATAATCGAAGGTGACCGCGATGAGTTTATTCTCGGGGATATTTTTTCGTTCAGAACCGATTCCCGGTTTTACCGTGAATTCTACCCAGGTAGGTGTCGCGCTACTGTAGGAATCCGGTCGGTAGACTTTAAGCGGGTCTTCGTCTCCTACCAGCTTGAGCGCGTTTCCTTGTCCGGAGAAAGTAGTCTCATCTTCCACTACCGCGTCGGCGGCTTCGCCTTCTTCTAATTCCCAACGGTCGCTTCCCGGGATATAAGTCCCGTCAGCCCAGCCGTCAAAATTTTCCGTATACGTATCGGCGTGTAACGAGCCCGCTTTGCCAAGATATAGAGCTATCGCCACAAAAAGCACGACGATTATGCTTCTTGATATACAAGAGGCAAAATGTTTTTTGTGGCCGGGCATTATTTTTTTAAATCGGCTATTGTTTTTAAATACTCCGTCGCCATTTTTTTGACTCGTTCGTTCTTTTGCTGTGTTGCCGCCCGTAACAGTTCATTGAATTGTTTTTCGGCATAGGGATAGTTGCCCATTTGCAGCGCAGTTTCTCCCCGACGTTGTTTGAAGTATAAATTGGTCGGATCAAGTTGATCTGCTCTTTCCCATTGTGCCAACGCTTGTTCTAATTGCCCGAATCCCATCAATGCTTCCGCATACCTTCCGGTGAGTCCCGCTGAATTGGGTTTACGTGCGATCTGTTGACGATAGAGTGTGAGCGCTTGTTCTCTCTGTCCTCCTTTAGTATAGGCGTCAAGCAAACTGTTCAGGTAACTGTTATTGTCGGGATTATTCTGAGTGAGTTGTTCAAGGATATTGATCGCGGCTGAATAATCACGGTTCATAATGTAATAATTGGCCAGGCGGTCGGCAATAAGATAGTCTTGCGGATTGCTTGCCAGGATCTCTTCATAAAGATCGATGACCTGGCCCCAATCTCTTAGACGAGCATATCCTTCAGCGATAGCTTTTTTTACATTTACGTTGTTTACATTGGCAGCTTTTAATTCTTGGATCCCGGTTTCAACCCCGCCCGGGCCTTCAAAAAAATCGTAATATTTGCGTGTAGCCCAAAACACCAGATCAGAAAACTGAGGTTTTACGATGGTCTCACGAAGAAGGTTCTTTGCCTTTTGGCTCTCACCTTTCGCCGTATAAATTTCGATCAGTACGCGCTGCGTACGCGGATCGTTAGGTAAAAGTTCTTTTGCCTTTTCGGCGAGATCTTCGGCACGATCGAATTCCCCTTCTTTTATTAACTGGTTAGCCTGGTTGAGTAAGGTTTGAACGTTTGTTACCTCATCGCTGGAGCTTGAGGTTTGCACGGGTGGAGTCTGAGCATTTACTTGTGTGGTTTTTTTGTTCCAGTCATCCCAGAATGCGGCATAACCGGAAGAATTAATAAACATCGAGAAAATAATGTAAACGCTTACTAAAATATACAACTTCTTCATTTTCCCCCTCCTTTAAGGTTATTTAAAATCATCTATTGTGCACCAACTCAATTAAATTGTATACTTTTAATTTTGAAAAGTCAATATAAGCAGCTTTTTATCCCCTAAAAAACAATCAATGAGCGGCACTCTATATGTATTTTTTATACCTATATTATCAGAAATCGGATATCGACTAAAATCATCAATCAAAGTGCGAACTGGCAAGATGTTTTTCGACGAATTCAATGATTTGTTTTTGTTTTTCCGAGGTGAGATCATGGAATTCCAGGCCCATGCCGGAGAGGGCCTGAGGCTGTATCGACTTATCGGCAAGCCATACTACTTTTGCGTCTACCGTCAGTGAGGGCGTTTTTTGAGAAAACGGGATATGTAATTCCAGGAGGTCCCCTATCGAGAACATTTTCTCGGTAGTCACAAATATCCCGACTGCGCTTAAATCGACGATTTTACCTTCGTACAGTTGCTCGGAAGAAACAAATTTTTGTTTGAAGTTAAAAGGGATAGTTAAATGTGCCCGGCGAAACCGCCGGCGCAGATGAGCGGTGATTAAGGAATATATCTTTTTTTCGTTTTGGATCCCCCTGATCGCGGCCTCCTCCGTGGGATAGTAGGTAAATACCTTGTGTAAACCGACGATCGCAAACAGGTTCTGGATATGGACCGGGACGTTGCATACTTCTATTTTCCGGTTATGGTTAATGACATTTTTATAGATGATGGCGATGATCGATACCCCGACATAATCGACCAGATTTACGCCGGCGAAGTTACAGATAATGTCGTCCTGGTAGGAATGAAGGATCTCTCCGACTTTTTCCACAAAATCGGCGGCATTGATGTCGATAGTCCCTTCCAGGTCAAGAATAGTGATATCATCTTTATGGCGGGTTTTTATTGTCATAAGAAAATAGTCAGGATCGCCAGGGCCAGACAATAATATCCAAAACGGTAGAGCTTCCCGGCGTCGAGGAATTTTCGTAGTAAACCCAGCGCGATCAGCCCGCTGACCAGCGCGCCGGTAAAACTTATTGCCAGCGTAGGATAGCTGATCTGGCTGTGTGTCAGTTGAGGCAGTTTATAGACAAAAGCGGCGGCTATGGTCGGTACCGCGAGTAAAAAAGAAAGCGTAAACGCATCCCGGCGGGTAAATCCCCGTGTAAGCAGCGCGATTATGGTGATGCCTGATCGTGAGAGACCCGGCAGGATAGCTACGGATTGAGCCAGTCCGATGAAAGTGCAGTCACGCCAACTGAGTTCTTCGGCCGTCTTATCCTTACCCCGGCGGATGAACAGGAGCAGGCTTGCGGTCAGGAAGAATCCGATGGTGACAAAGACCTTGTTCTGAAAAAGATCGTTAAATAGGTGCGTCCAGGTCAATACACCGGCTATGGTGACGGCGGTCGCGTACGCTATTTTCAAGAGTAATCGGGGATGAGTGAGAACCTTTGCCAGCGGTTTATGGAAAAAAATGATCAAAGAAAAAAGGGTGGCTAAATGTAGATAGATTATAAAAGAAAGAAAACTGTCTGAAGAAAACGAAAGATTCCACTGGGGTATCCGCGGGGAGATGCGTTCCAGCAGGAAAAGGTGTCCGGAACTGCTTACCGGCAAAAATTCGGTGAGGCCCTGAAGAATACCAAAGAAAAGCGATTCGTTCATCGGACAGTAAATTTTTGCGATTGGAATACAAGAAATCCTAAAAAAAGAATCATGGCGAGCGCCAGGACTATAAGAATAGAGGAAAATATGCCGGAGGCATTCGTCGCCGGTTTTTCCGGTGCAGCCGGTTCTCCCGGAGGTGCCGGTACCGCAAAGTCGTTAAGCAATTCTTTGTTATCGAGTAGATTGCTTAAAAAAATACGGCATTCTTCGCAGACACAAAGATGCTCTTCCAGTTCGTGGACCCGCGAGTCGGGAAGCTGATGCCGTAAGTAAAGCGGGAAATCTTTTCGTAAATGTTCGCATTCCATAACGGAACATATTCTACCATAACATTATCGCTTCGCAAATACGAAATTCGAATATCGAAATCCGAAACGAATCTCTCCCCGTAGAATTCGGAAAATCCCCGGGAGTCGAGTCTCTGAAAATACCGTTCTAGTGGGGAGATAACCTCTCGGGGAATGGCAATATCCAAAACGGGTATATATTCGTTTAGGATTTTTGTCATTAGGATTTGTTTAGAATTTCGGATTTCGTGCTTCGGATTTATTTAAGGGATGCTTTTATGAACGCGGCAAAAATCGGATGGGCGGCGTCGGGTTTGGATTGGAATTCAGGATGGAACTGACAGGCAATAAAAAAGGGATGGTCTTTTAATTCGATGATCTCGACAAGATTTTTTTGCGGATGGGTGCCGGCAATGACAAAACCGTTATCCTCCATCAGCTTTCTGTATTCGTTGTTGAACTCGTAACGGTGACGGTGGCGTTCGGATATTTTAGCTTTTTTGTAGGCCTGATATGTTTTCGTATTTTTCTTTAACTCGCAGTCGTAAGAGCCTAATCTCATCGTGCCACCTTTGAATTTGACCGATTTCTGTTCCGAAAGGAGGCTTATGACCGGATATTTGGTTTTAGAATCGAATTCTGAAGAATTCGCACCAGCAAGGCCGCATATATTCCGGGCAAATTCGATCACGGCAGTCTGCATGCCCAGACATATTCCGAAAAACGGGATATTATTTTCCCGGGCATACTGTATTGCCTGGATTTTACCTTCTATCCCGCGGTAACCGAATCCTCCCGGGATGAGGATCCCCGACACATCGCCGAGTAATTGAGCTGCCCCTCTTTTTTGGATATCTTCGGAATCGACTTTTTTGATCTCGACTTTCGTGTTATGAGTGATCCCGCCGTGGATGAGCGCTTCGTAAATAGATTTATATGCGTCCTGAAGCGTGATGTATTTGCCTACTACGGCGATCCTGGTCGAATGTTTCGGATGTTTGATACGGCGGACTACTTTAGCTTCCCATTGCCGCAGGAATCCGGTAGTCTTCCCTTTTATGTCGAACAGTTTAAGTATTAATTTTTCCAGTTTCGCTTTCGAGAAAAGCAACGGTATTTCATAAATAGTGCTTGCGTCTAATGCGGGAATGACCGCTTCAGGATGGACATTGCAAAATAAAGCGATTTTTTCTTTTAACTGGCGGCTCAATACCCGTTCGCACCGGCAAAGTAAGATGTCGGGTTGCATACCGATTTCTCTTAGTTTTCCTACCGAATGTTGAGTCGGTTTGGTTTTCAGTTCCCCGGCGGTTTTGATGAACGGGACCAGGGTAAGGTGAATATTGATGCTGTTGCCCAGTCCTTCTTCGAGTTCCATCTGGCGAATCGCTTCCAGAAACGGAAGGCTTTCAATGTCACCGACCGTGCCGCCGATTTCCACAATACAGACATCGGTCTTCCGGTTATGGGTGACTCGCCGGATGCTGGTTTTGATCTCATCGGTGATATGCGGGATCACCTGTACGGTTTTACCTAAATAATCACCGCGGCGTTCTTTGGTGATTACGGCATGATATATTTTCCCGGTAGTCACGTTTGCGTCTTTGGTGAGTTCGGCATTGGTGAACCGTTCGTAGTGGCCAAGGTCAAGATCGGTTTCGGCGCCGTCTCTGGTCACGTAGACCTCTCCGTGTTGGTAAGGGTTCATCGTTCCGGCATCGACGTTGATATAAGGGTCGCATTTGATCACCGAAACGGTAAGGCCGCGTGATTCCAGAAGTTTTCCTATCGATGCCGAAGCAATTCCTTTACCCAGGCTGGAAATGACTCCTCCGGTAATGAAAATGTATTTTGGCATATTATCTCCTCAATAGTTCCAGAATGTTTTTTTTCACGCCCTTTTTCGGTTTTTCGAGATAGTTGCCGGTAAAACATGCGGTGCAAAATTCACAGGGTTTATGCGGCATCGTCGCGAGCATCCCCTCCAGGCTTAAATAGCAAAGGCTGTCTAAACCGATAAACCGGCCTACCTCTTCGACCGTTTTACTTGAAGCGACAAGTTCTTTTTTAGTCGGGAAATCGATGCCGTAAAAACAGGGATAACGGATCGGCGGGCAACTTACCCGCATATGGATCTGTTTTGCCCCGGCTTCCCGTAACGTTTTTACCCTGATTTTACTGGTAGTCCCCCGTACGATCGAATCTTCGATGATAACGATATTTTTATCTTTTAATACGTCGCTTATCGGGTTAAGTTTTACCTTTACCCGGAAATCCCGGGTGATCTGGGAAGGTTGAATAAACGTCCGGCCTACGTAATGATTACGGATCATTCCCCATTCAAACGGAAGTTCCGCTTCTTGGATGAATCCCACGGCGGCATAATTGCCCGAATCAGGGATAGGCATGGCAAAATCGCATTGTACCGGAAACTCTCGGGCGAGGTTACGTCCTAAATCTTTTCGGACTTGATATACATTATGGCCGAAAATATTCGAATCCGGACGGGAAAAATAGATATATTCAAAAATACAATAAGCGTGTTGCGAAGACTGCAAGGTGTGAATCGATTGGAGCCCCTGAGAATTTATTTTTATGATCTCCCCGGGTGCGACATCGCGTACATAACGGGCGCCGATCAGATCAAGCGCGCAGGTTTCGGATGAGACGACGTAGGCGTTATGAAGTTTTCCGATACAGAGCGGGCGGTACCCTCGAGGGTCTCGCGCTGCGATAAGGTTATCTCCCAGCATCATCACTAACGAGTATGCCCCTTTGATCTGGGACAGGGCGCGAATGAGTTTTTCTTTTAAGTCATCGGACTTTTCTCTGGCCAAGAGATGGATGATGAGTTCGGAATCCATGGTGGTATGAAAGATGGCGCCTTCTTTTTCTAGGGCCCGATGGAGTTCGTAGGTGTTGGTGAAGTTCCCGTTATGGGCTACTACTACCGGAGCTTTACGGTGGTTGACCATGATCGGCTGGATATTTTCGGCAACGCTGGATCCGGTTGTCGAATAACGGTTATGCCCCACGGCGCAATACCCTTTAAGTTTTTTTAATCTCGCGGTGTCGAAGACATCGCTGACTAACCCTACTCCTTTTTGGTAAGAGAGCTGTTTCCCGTTGAAGGAAGCTATTCCTACGCTTTCTTCACCGCGATGTTGGAGAGCGTATAGTCCCAGGTAGGTAAGATTTGCTGCTTCTTTATGTCCGAAAACTCCAAATACGCCGCACATTGACTACCTATCGTGTCCTTGTGGTTTTGCGAAAAGCAGATAAAAAAACGTAAAAGGCGTCTTCTCTTTATTATAAAAAGAAAAGACGCCTTTGTCTTCTATCTACTATAGCAAATCCAGCGCAGATGTCAAGAAGAATATGCTGTTATTTCTTTAAGTGATGAACAAGTTTTTAGAAGAAAAATAAGGTTCGCTGGTAAGGTTTATGCCTAATCGTCTCAAACCCGTCTCATCTCCAGGGGTGGGAATGTGAGTCATGTGGACTTCGCACCCGTCCAGTTCTTGGAGCTTTTCCATCGCGAGTTGTGCGGTAGGGTTCGTCGCCGCACTGATACTTAAGCTGATCAGGGCTTCTTCTAAATCAAGGCTTACGTTTTTAGTCCCTCTCATGTTTTTTTTCAACGTGCCGATTGAATGAATGATTTGCGGTGAAAGCAGATGGATCTTATCCGGTATTTCGGCAAGGACTTTGATCGCGTTAAGCACCAGGCTCGATGCAGCATGCATGAGCGGTGAATTCTTCCCGGTAACGATCAGGCCGCTTTTAAGTTCTATTGCCGCACCGCAAAAAATCCCTTCGTTCCCTTTATCCTCACGTTGGGCTTCTTCGGCCGCCTGTTGGGCGGCGTTGACTACTGTCCGTTTTTCCGGAGACAGGCTCAACTCTTCCATCAATAACGTCGCTCGTTCTACGGTTTCTTTATCGGCAAAACCCAGGGCATATTCACAGCAGTAGCGGAAATATCTTCTTATTATTTCTTGTTGTGCCGCCTCCGACACGATCGCGTCATCGGAAATGCCAAATCCGGCACAATTGACGCCCATGTCGGTCGGCGATTGGTAGATCGAACGGGTTTTTGTTATTTTTTCCAGGATCCGTTTTAGGACTGGAAAAACCTCGATATCACGATTGTAATTGACAGAACGTTTTCCATATGCTTCAAGATGGAACGAATCGATGAGATTGAAGTCTTTGATATCGGCGGTAGCCGCTTCGTAAGCGACATTCACTGGATGTTTGAGCGGTAAATTCCATATAGGAAATGTCTCGAATTTAGCGTAACCGGATTTATGCCCGCGTTTATAATCATGATATAGTTGACAGAGACAGGTCGCCAGTTTTCCGCTTCCCGGGCCAGGTCCGGTGACGATGACCAGCGGCTTTTCGGTAGGGATATATTCGTTTGCCCCGTAACCTTCATCGCTTACAATCAAATCGATATCCGTAGGATAACCTTTAGTAAACGGGTGAGTATATACTTTGATGTTACGGCGTTGAAGTTTGTTTTTAAATATTTTTGCCGCCGGTTGATTATTAAAACGAGTGATGACCACTGCGCAAAGATTTATGCCCCATTCTCGCAATTCATCAATAAGTTTTAAGGCGTCTACATCGTAAGTGATCCCGAAGTCGGCGCGCACTTTACGCCGTTCGATATCGCCGGCATAGATGCAGAGAAGTATTTCCGCTTGATCTTTAAGGCTTTGGAGGAGCCGCATCTTTACGTTAGGGTCATAACCGGGTAATACCCTGGCGGCGTGATAATCAAATATGATCTTTCCGCCAAACTCTAAGTAAAGTTTATGTTCGAACCGTTTTACCCGTTCTAATATTTCCGAAGTTTGCTGAATTAAATATTTTTCGTTATCAAATCCTGATTTTTTAAGCATAGGGTTCGCTCCTAATTTCGACGGATGATGATGCCTTTCTCCTGTAAATATCGTTTCGTATCGTCAAGAGAATATTCGCCGTAATGAAATATCGATGCGGCCAGCGCCGCGTCGGCCCCGGCGATATGAAACGCTTCATAAAGGTGTTCTAATGTCCCGGCGCCGCCGGAGGCGATTACCGGGATATTCACGGTTTCGCAAATAGCCCGGGTCAGTTCAAGGTCGTATCCGTCTTTTGTCCCGTCACGGTCCATACTGGTAAGAAGTATCTCTCCGGCTCCCAGAGTTTCGACTTTTTTGGCCCATTCGACCGCATCGATACCGGTCGGGGTCCGTCCGCCATACGTGAATACTTCCCATCCGCCGGACGGTTTCTTTTTCGCGTCGATCGCTACGACAATGCATTGGTTCCCGAACTCTTCGGCACCTTGCCTGATCAGTTCAGGCTGTAATACCGCGGTGGTATTGATCGAGACTTTATCCGCGCCGGATTTCAGCAGTAACCGGATATCTTCGATGTTTTTTATCCCGCCGCCGACCGTGAAGGGAATAAATACCTGTTCGGCAGTCCGGCTTACTACGTCAACGATCGTCCCTCTGGTTTCGACACTGGCGGTGATATCCAGAAAAACGATTTCGTCGGCTCCGGCCTGGGCATACAGCGCGGCCTGTTCTACCGGGTCACCGGCATCTCTGAGGTTGACGAAATTGACGCCTTTCACTACCCGGCCGTTTTTTACGTCCAGACAAGGGATGATCCGTTTAGCTAACATAAATATCTTCTATATAAGGTTGATAAAGTTTTTTAATATTTGTAATCCTCGCATGCCGCTTCGTTCGGGATGAAATTGAGTCGCATAAAGGTTCTCTTTGGTTATTGCCGATACGAATTCTTCGCCATAGGTAGTCGTTGCCGCGGTTATCCGCAGATCTTGGGGGATAACCCGGTAAGAGTGGACGAAATAGAAATAACTTTCCTCAGGAATACCTTTGAAGATGCCGTCGCGTAATTCCGGCCGGGCCGGATTGATCTTGATCTGATTCCAGCCCATATGCGGGATCTTTACGCCCGGTGAAAACCGGGATACGTCGCCGGCGATCAAATCAAGCCCCGGGGAAATGCCGTGTTCTTCGCTTCGGGTGAACAGCAATTGAAATCCCAGGCAGATACCCAGAAACGGTTTCCCTTTTTTTGTTTCGGTTAAAAGCAGATCAAAGAGTCCCGCGGCTTTTAAATTTTCTATCCCGCGATAAAACGCGCCGACACCCGGTAACACTATCGCCCGGCAATTCTTGATCGTTGCGGTATCGGCAGTAATAACGGCATCTGCCCCGATAGTCTTAAACGCGTGAGAGACTGAATGGAGATTCCCTAATCCGTAGTCGATTATCGCAATGTTTTTTACCGTCATATCAGTTAATGTTCAGGTCAAAGTCAAGCGGATTTCCGTGTAACGATTCACAATTTCCATAAAAAACGCACCTACCATACCACAGAATTTTTTAAATGTCAACGTAAGGTCAGTTGGAGAGGAGCTCGTGTACTTTGGCCGTGACTTCTTCTGCCGTGGTCGGTTTCGCGAGCATAAAATGTTTCCCGGATTTAGTCCGTGACGCTTCTTCTTCTTTTGTAAGGATCCCGGTAAGAAAAATGATCGGGATATGAGATGTGGTGGGGTCTTCGGAAAGGATGGATGCTACTTCTCCTCCTTCCATATCCGGCATCACGATATCAAGAATGATCAGGTCGGGAATATGGATCTTGGCGAGGGTTACCGCTTCTTTGCCGCGCGTGCAGGCGAGAGTCTTATAATTAGGGTTTGCCCGGCTAAGAACCGTACTTAAAAATTCGACGACTTCTTCTTCATCGTCGACGACAAGGATTTTTTTAACTATGTCTTCTGACATATGATTAAACGTATCATTATTATCCTTTTCTGTCAACATCTTTTTAGCTGCCAGCGGGCTTTTGGTGAGTCGGTACACGCATATATGCGTATGTCGCGACACAGTTGCGCTTGGGAGTATTTGTGGTATAAATATAGCTATGGAAAATCTGACTCCGATGCTCACTCAGTATGCCCAGGTCAAATCGGAGCATGCCGATTGCATCCTTTTCTTCCGGTTAGGCGATTTTTACGAGATGTTTTTTGATGACGCCAAAGTCGCCTCGAACATTCTCGATCTTGTCCTTACTTCCCGGCCGGCCGGCCGGGCCGGGAAAGTGCCGATGTGCGGGATCCCTTATCATTCGGCAGATTCTTATATCGCCCGGTTAGTGAAAGCCGGCCGTAAAGTCGCGATCTGTGAACAGGTCGAAGATCCTAAAGACGCCAAAGGGATTGTCCGGCGGGAAGTGATCCGGGTGATCACCTCCGGGACATTTATCGATGAAGACGCCGATCAGAGCCGTTACGTGTGTGCCGTGTATCCTCACGCTCATTCGTTCGGGTTTGCGTTTACCGATACTACCAGCGGTACGATACAGGTGAATCAGTACCTTCATCCCGATAAAGTGGTCCAGTTGATCTCCAAGCTTCCCGTGTATGAATGTGTTTTCCCGGAGAGCCAGGCCGAAAGGATCAACGAGCTTTTTGATCATCCTCTGCTTAAGGCTAAAGATATTATGTTGAGTCCTTATGCCGATTGGAGTTTTAATGTTGACATCGCCCGTAAAACGCTTTGTGAACACTTTTCTACCCATAACCTTTCGGGATTCGGGATCGAAGAGTTCCCTCAAGGGATCGCCAGTGCCGGCGCGCTTTTAGAATATTTAAAACAGATGAACCGGCGGGCAATGGTCCATCTTGACCGGGCCCGGGTGTACAATGATTCCGATTACGTCATTATATCGGGAGCGGCATGGCAGGGGTTGGAATTGGACAGTTTCATAAAATCCCTGGACCATACCTGTACCGCACCCGGGGGCAGGTTATTGAAAGAATGGGTGTATCATCCGCTTAAAAGTATCGAAGCGATCATCCAGCGTCAAAACGCCATAGTCCAACTTAAAGAGGCCCCCTCTTCCCTTCAGGAGAAACTCACCCAATATCTGCACCATATTCCCGATATTGAACGCAGCCTCTCGCGGATCAGTTGCGGCTGTGCTCAAGGGAAAGACTTACTGGCTTTACGCAATACCTTTATCCTGATCCCCCAGATGAGAGAACTGCTCGATCCTTTGGTTTCGGTAAATGAGTTGTTTTTTATCGAAGATATCGGCGAATTGCGGGAGGAATTGGAACGGGCGGTGAATCCGGAAATCCCGCTGGCCCACCCTCAAGGCAAGATCATCCGTAAAGGATATAACCTGGAACTGGACGGGTTACGTGATATTCAGGAGAATGCCCGCCAGTGGCTTAGAGAACTCCAGCGAAAAGAAATAGAGAAAACCGGGATCAATTCGTTAAAAATCGGATACAACAAGATATTCGGCTATTACATCGAAATAAGTAAGTCGAACCTTTCCCGGGTTCCCGCCGAATATATCCGTAAACAGACCTTAGTCAATGCCGAACGGTTTATCACCCCGGAGCTGAAAACATTTGAAGAGAAGATGCTGACTGCTCAGGAAGAAGTCCTTACGTTAGAAGAAAAACTTGTCGCCCGTCTTCATGAACTGCTGCTGGGGGAGTCTCAACAGATCCACCGGGTCAGTGCGCAGCTGGCGACGGTAGATTGTCTTTTTTCTATGAGTTGTGTAGCCCAAAGAGAAGGGTATACTTTACCGCATATGACCGATACGTTCGACATCGCGATCGTTTCGGGGCGGCACCCGGTCATCGAGAAGACTCTGGCTCAAGGATTTATTCCCAATGATACCCGTCTCGATAAAAGTGAAAACCATCTTCTGATCATTACCGGGCCGAACATGGCTGGGAAATCGACCTATATCCGGCAAGTAGCGCTTCTGGTGATCATGGCCCAGATCGGCAGTTTTATTCCGGCCGAACGCGCGCAGATCGGTATTGTCGATAAGATCTTTACCCGTATCGGAGCGCGTGACGATATCACTAAAGGACAGAGTACTTTTATGGTCGAGATGAATGAAACGGCGGAAATATTAAATAATATATCCGCGCGGAGCCTGGTCATTCTTGATGAGATCGGCCGCGGTACCAGTACCTATGACGGATTAAGCCTGGCCTGGGCGATTACCGAATACCTGGCGGCCCGTTGTGTACGGACCCTGTTTGCGACCCATTTTCACGAGCTTACGGCGCTGAATGAAGAATATCCCGGAGTAAAAAATTATAATGTGGCCGTAAAAGAATGGAATGATGAGGTGGTTTTTTTACATAAGATCGTTCCCGGCGGGACCGACGACAGTTATGGTATTTACGTGGCAAAACTTGCCGGTGTGCCGCAGGAAGTGGTGAATCGTGCGCAAAAGATCCTTACCCGCCTGGAGATATACGGCAATTTGCAGGAAAAAATACGTTCCCGTTCAAAACCGGTGCAGCAGCTTTCTCTATTTGCGCCGCCGGCCGATCCGGTTTGGGAAAAAATGAAAAAAGAACTGCGCGAATGTGACATAAATAGTATTACCCCACTGGCTGCTCTGCATAAGGTGCATCAGTGGAAGGAGTTGATCGATACCGATGAGCAAAGTCCACACTCTACCTCCTCACGTAATCAGTAAGATCGCTGCCGGAGAGGTGATCGAACGGCCGGCATCGGTGGTGAAAGAGATCCTGGAAAACGCCCTGGATGCCCGGGCTTGCGCTGTAGAGATCAAAATCAAAAGTGCCGGAAAAAAACTTATTTATTTGAAAGATGACGGTGACGGTATCGATCCTGACGATATCGAGAAAATATTTTTAAGACATTCGACAAGTAAAATATCCTGTATAGACGATCTCTACGCGATTCATTCCCTGGGATTTCGCGGAGAAGCCCTCTACAGTATCGCGGCAATTGCCGATGTCACCTTGCGCAGTAAAACGGCCGGTGCCGATACCGGAGTGGAGATCCACCTGCGGGGAGGTCAACCGCTTACCGTAAAACCGGTAGCGATGAGCCAGGGTACGGAAATCGAAATACAGGAATTATTTTTCAATACTCCGGCCCGCCGGAAATTTCTTAAAGGCGATACGACTGAATTGAATCATATCCTCAGTGTCGTTACCCCCTATACCCTTCTGCTCCCGGAGGTCTCATTCCGTCTCACCCACGGCGCAAGGACATTATTAAATCTTCCGGTGAGTAAAAACCGCGCCAACCGGGTAAGTGAGGTGTTACGTCTTGACGGAGACCGGCTTATCGAGTGCCGGTCGGATAACGCGGATTTTAAGGAGAATTTTACGGTGTACGCGTTATTAGGCGATATGAATATCCAGCGGACCCGCCGTGATTTGCAGTTTGTATACATTAACGGAAGGCCGGTATACAACCGTAACCTGAATTTTCATTTAAACCGGATGTACCGTGTCCTCATGCCACAAGGGGTCTTTCCATTCTTTCTGATCGATATTAAGATTCCCGGAGAAAACGTTGATGTCAATATCCATCCCGCTAAACGAGAAGTAAAGATAAAAGACGAATATAATATCATCTCGTACATCACCGCGTTCTGCCAGGACGCATTGAAAAAAAATACCCGGCTTAAACAAATGCCTCTTTCGGTCCAGGAGACGAACGAAAAACCCGCAGCACAAAAAAACATCGGTGAGTTTCCCGATGATGTGTCTCCCCCGCCGCCGGCTCTTCACCAGTATCTTTTAAAAGAGACCAATGACGTTTTTCCGGCAGTAACAGAAAAGAGAGCTCACGAAGTTACGGGGGGGCCGTCTCATCCTGAGAAACTCAAAGAAGCTATGAGATCCAGCCGCTATCTCGGCAGTTTTCTTAGAAAATACCTGCTTTTTGAAAGTAACGCTTCATTGATCGTCTGCGATCAACATGCCGCTCAGGAACGAGTCATCTATGAACAGTTGGTCCGGCAGATCCGTTCCGGGTCTCTGGAGGTGCAACATCTTTTAAGCCCGTTATTGGTCAAACTGACTGTTTCGGAAATGCTCATCTGGGAAGAAAGTAAAGAAAATATCGAACAGCTCGGGTTTCTCACTACGCAATGGGATTCCGAGACGATCGCCCTTCACGGGTATCCTCAACTGATCCATTATCCCCAGCGGGCTTTACGTAACCTTTTATCCGAAGACGCCGCCGGGGATAATAGCCTCGATTTTCTCGCCCGGCGAGCGTGCCGGGAATCGCTTAAAACGGGGTATGAAATGGTTCCCGATCAAGCCGAGTATTTACGCCGTCAACTTCTTGGGTGTGAAGACGCTTTTACCTGTCCTCACGGCCGGCCGATTCTTATCGAAATCCAGGATAAAGAATTCGAACGTTACTTCCTTCGCCGCTGATTAGTCCATAGTCGATGGTCAGTAGTCGATAGTGAATAACCTCTCATCAAAGGCTGATAGGGTGCATACTATGGACTATTGTCTACGGACTCTGGACTATGTTCTTTTTGCGCCAGATGAACAGTTTGTCTTTAGGTTTTACCGTAAAGGGGAGTTTTATCCCTACCTGCTGGCCGCGGCCGGCTCGGGATACGTAGGTATGATTGATCTGGAGTTCTTCGGCCCGGGCAAACCGTGCGGGTGTGTCTTTACCGATCAACACTATTTCCTGACCGGTTTTAAGAGGATGGTCGTGTACCCGGATATGCGCTACTTTTATTTTTTTATAAAATTTTATGACTTCACCTACATATATTTTTTCATATTGATTTTCTAAAAATCGGCTGGGGCTTTCCTGGGGGGAACCGAAATAAAATCCGTGAGAGAACCCGCGGTTGTACACTTTTTTTAAATCATTTTTCAATGTTTCTTTCAATGAAGCCGTGAATTGATCCCCGGCGATCGCCTGCAACGCTTTACGATAGGTCGCGGTGACGATCCCGATATATTCTGCCGAACGGATCCGTCCTTCTATTTTTAACGCTCGCACTCCGGTGTGTACGATCGAATCGAGAAAATCGATAGTACAGAGGTCTTTCGGGCTCAATAGATAATCTTTTCCCAGCCGATAGCGCGTATCGCCCCGGGTATCTTCGATAAAGAACTCACGGCGGCAAGGCTGGATGCATTCACCGCGATTCGCCGATTTCCCAAAAGAATAAGAAGAAAGAAAACATCGGCCGGAAATGCTGACGCACATCGCGCCGTGGATAAACGTTTCTATTTCACAGGAAATATTTTTTTTCTTTAGACGGAGAACGATGTTCTTTAAGTCACTGAGGGTGCATTCCCGGGCTAACACTATACGTCGGGCTCCGAGTTTTGAGAAAAACTCAAGAGCTTCGGTGTTGGCGACACTGGCTTGAGTCGAAAGATGTACGGGTAATCCCACAGCCAACGCTTGAGAAAATATCGCCATATCCCACAGGATGACTCCGTCTACCCGGGCTTTTTTTGCCTGATGAAGGATACGGTCTATTTTTTTAAGTTCTTTTTCATAGACGATCACGTTGAGGGCCAGGTATCCTTTTTTTCCGCGGGAGTGAAGAAAATCCATGATTTTCTTGAGTTCCAGCATATCGAAATTGACCGCGAGATTGCGCATGTTGAGATCTTTTATCCCAAAATACACGCTGTCACATCCGGCGTCAACGGCGCTATGGAGCCCGCTCCAGTCGCCGGCCGGAGAGACTAATTCAGGAATAAACTTGTTTTTGTTGAGTATACCCATAGATAAGGCTTATGTAGTCAGGATATTATTATAATGAAAGCTTCTTCCAGTGTAAAGGATTCTTGGTAAGCGTTTACATAAAATTACGCAAAACCTCTTGAAACCGCTTTTTCCGGTATGGTATATACATCTGGTTATCTGCAATAAGTAACAAGGAAGTGGAAAGTATCAGAAAGGAGTCGTCTATGCCTACCTCATTTAATCATAAAGTAGCTGCCGAGTGCCTCTGCGATTTATTTTCTTGCGGGGATGACCGGCAAAAACGCCGTTATCACCGTTTGCCTTGCCGTATGGATATGCGCCTGAAAGATAGAGAGATGAAATTTACCTGCGTTGATGTATCGCCAGGCGGGATGGGGATCGAATTCATTACTAAGGAAAAGGTTGTTTTTATTCCCGGAGACCGGGTAGAATTCATCTTTCATCTTTTTGACGGGTTACATCCGTTATCCCGTCAGGGCCGGTTTTTGTGGTGTATCCGTCTGGATCGCTATCGGTACCGTGCCGGTATCCGGTGTGAGTGAGAAACCGGCCGGCCTATTCGTTGAAACCGTCGCCCGTTACCAGCAGGCTTTCCACTTTTTCTAAAAGAACGTCCATATCGACCGGTTTGGTGATATAGGCGTTTGCTCCCACCTTTTCGCCCAGAGCAATATCGGCAGGACTGGTCCGGGCGGAAAAAAGAATGATCGGAATGATCTCAAACCGCGAGTTTTTTTTAAGTAACGAGCAGACCATATATCCGTCGATTTTAGGTAACATCAGATCAAGAATGATCAGGTCGGGATCTTCCTGGGAAACTTTCTGGAGGGCTTCTTCCCCGTCATAGGCGGTTACTACCTGGTAGTTATTCGCTTCCAGGCGTAGTTTTACTATATTGACGATTCCGATCTCGTCGTCGACCACAAGGATCTTTTTATGAGCCGTCGGATTCCTCATCATGATCTTCCCGGTTGAGGTTATGAATGGTGGTTACGACCCGGGTCACTATCGAGTTTTTAAAGATAGGGATCTTATATGTTCGGGTATGGATCTTGTTTTTACCGACTAGTGAGGTCTCATCAGTAAGGAGTTGCTCGCCGGTTTTAAATACATGTTCATATTGTTCGAATATGCTTACCGGCAAAAACGGGAATACTTCGGATATTTTTTTACCGATTACGTCGGTATCCAATTCCAGCTCTTTATTCCATTGTAAAAAAGTATTGTTGAAAAGGACGATCCTTAGATCACGATCGACCACGTGAACCGCACAAGGGAGATTATTCAAAATGTTCTGATATTGTTGTTCGGACTCACGCAGCGTTTCTTCTATTTGTTTCTGGACGGTAATGTCGCGCAGTATTCCGAGGAACCCCTGCGGGGTGCCGTCGTCGGAATAAAGAGTCGACGCGCTTACTTCGCCCCAAAACGAAGAGGTATCTTTTCTTTGGATGATAAATTCACGCCGTCTTATCTTTTTGTCACGGATGATCTCTTGAGCGGTCTCCATCGCTTGTTTTAAATGGCCCGGCGAGGTAAAATCAAACGCTTTTTTACCGATGAGTTCCTGCATATCGTCATACCCGCATAATTGAGCGGCATATTTATTACACATCACCACCCGAAAGTCGGTATCGGTAATAAATACCGCATCCGGTGAGATATCGAGGAGCCCGCGGTAAAGTTCGCTGCGGATATGTTCGGTGCGGCTTAACGCTTCCTGAGTAGCTTTAAACCGGCTCAGTTCGTCGAGTTCACGGCGCAGGCGTTCGATTGTCTCAAAGAGTTGTCCTTTATCTTGATTCTCCATGATTGTGTTTGCTCAGGGTACGGTAACATTCAACAAAATATTGTATGTGCATTGGGTCCGGTCTGTCAAGGGGCTCGTTTATGTTAACCAACACGGCTTATTGCGATGATGATTTTTCGCGGAGAAGGTCTTGTATAGTCCCCTTGATCTCGTTGAGACGGTATTTTTTTAGAAGGGTATCGAGTTCCTGGGCTTTCGCGTAATCTTTACGGTCGAAAAAAATGCCTTTAGCTTTTTGCAGATTTGTCTTGGCTTGAGGATACTGGCCGACCAGTTGATAAGAAATGCCCAGTAAAGTGTAAGCTTCGGCATTATCAGAGAACATATCGGTTATCTTCTCAAAATAAGGGATTGCTTTAAGGTAGTGGCCCAGTGAATAGTAGGCATACCCTAAATGAAACCAGACGTCGGTATCGTCGGGATTACGTTCGATGATCTTTTCGAAAAACGGGATCGCTTCGGAGTATTCCTCAAGATTATTATAGGCGTTACCGATATTGTAGTAGACTTCCCACGCATCCGGAGACGACATCAAGATCTCTTTATATACCACGATCGCCTGATGGTATTCTTCTTTCATAAGATGCTGGGCGCCTTTAAACAGGTTGATCGCATGTTCGGGAGTGATCTTTCCCTGATAAAAATCGGTAAGGATATGCAATGCTTCTTCGGCGTTATGGGCTGTGGGATCTTCGGAAAGGATTTTTTTAAAGAGGATTTCGGCTTTTTGAAATTCGCCGTGTGCCGCATACGCGATACCTTCAGTAAAATAGCCGGTAGCAATGTCCCGGGATTCAAGAGCGGAAAGGCCGGACCCCGCCGCCAGAGCCGGATCGCCTGCGGCTTCGTTTAATAAAGACGAAGTCAGCGGCTGTTTCCCGTCGATACTTTTGATATAATGCCATTTATAATAAAGGGTTTTACCGTTATAGTCCACTTTTAACGATTTTTCCGATGAATCCAATATCTGGGCTTCGATCGTTTTTCCGGATTGAAGTTCGATCACTGCGGCCCGGGCCGAAGAGAGTTGGAAAGTAAAAAAAACGGAGAGAAACAGAAAAATGCGTATTGGCATTTTAAAGTAATTCTTTTAAAAAATATTCGATTTCAGCTACTTTTTCTTTGTTCCCTTCGTCTTGGAACAACATCTGCGCTATTGAGAAATTGGCCTTTGCTTGAGGATAGTATCCGGAAATATATTGCGACATACTTAATGTCCATAACGCTTCGGCATCCTGAGGGTTGGTTTTGAGATAATATTCTAAAGATTTTATCGCTTCGCTATAATTGCCTTCGGCATAATAAGCCATCCCCAGAATATGATGGGTACGGGTATCCTGGGGATTTTTTTTGAGGCTTTCTTGTAGGTAAGTGATGGCCTGGCCGTATTCTTCCAGCACATAATGGGTCAATCCCAGGTTGATATACACTTGAGAATTATCGCCGGGTCTCTTGGTAAGCGAGGTGAATATGTGTATCGCTTTACGGTAATCTTCGCCCATGATCGATTGAATACCAAGAAAAAACTGATGGATATATTCCCGGTCTAATCCCCCGGTTTTCATCAGACGGATCATTTTGAGCGCTTCCCATAGGCGGGCATGGGTCGGGTCGATATCGAGGCCGGCTTTAAAATATTCTTCAGCCCCGGTTATATCGCCGTCCAACATACGGGTGACTCCCTGCTGATAGATCGAAGCAAGCGTATCGGAAGAGTTTATTATCACAGAAGTTTGGGTGGTATCGGAAAGCACCTGTTTCTTTTCGCTTTTTTTGTCTTTAACCGCTTGGGCCCGGACGGATGTCTCCTCTTTTTCCGGAGGCGGTGCGGGAGGGATAAATTTATAAGCGGCCGGGTCTATACCATCTATATTTTTCAGATAGTAAAGTTTGTAAAAGATGATTTTCCCGTTATATTCTACCTTTAATGAGTTATCGGTCTTCTCCAGTATCGTTGCTTCAAGGGTCTTACCTGATTTTAACTGAATAGTAGTCGGATAAGCTTTAAAAAGAAAGGCGGACAGGCCTAAAATGATAGTAAAAACAAAGGTTAATCGTCTCATAAGGAGATTATTTTAATATATAACTCAAAATAGTCAATAGGACACAATAGGTCACAATTTTCGGTCACACGTCACACGACACACGCAGGCTTGCTTCGCAGGCAGTCACACGTTGCACGACACCCCCGTGAGCTTCGCAACGGGGCAAGTACGTCACACGTGGAACCGAATACGTGTGACTCTGTGACCTCCCCGTTCCATACTATTTTTATACAGCGGGGTCCCGCTGAGATATGTATATATCGGTGCGGGATGTGTCTTTGTGACGTGCCGAAGGCATATGTGTGTCCTTGTGACTTTATTCCCTACCAGGTATTTGATTGAAGTGTATGGAGGGTCTTTTTAAGGTCGTGTATCTGACGGGTATTACGCGGATCGGTTATCTCAATAGTGTCCAGCAAGGTCAACAGTTCCGCGACGGCGACTTCATATCGGCCGATCGTCTGACGTAAATCGTTGACCTGGGCGGCATATTCTTTTAATTCCCGGGCGTATTGTTTTTCCTGGCGTTCCTGGCGGGTAGCGGTGAGCTCTTTTGTCCGCTGTAATTCGCTTCCCAACCCCAGCGAATAGATCGTTTTGTTCAACGCTTCGGCTTCTTTAAGCAGATCAAGGTTTTCCTGTTCCAGCGATTTTATCTTTTTTTGGAGATCATTGATCTTTCCCGCGCTTTGGCTATAGGTGCGTTCCAGGTCGTTAAGTTCGGCTTGAGATTGTTCGTAAGCGTCTTTGTATTCGTTGATCGTTCCTTTTAATTTTTTGGTTTTCAAATAGATTTTCTCCTGTGTACGCAACTGCCCTTCCGGGACGATTTGCGCGTATTGATCGAGTTTACTCTGCAGGGAGGCGATCAGATTGTTTTTTGCTTCGGACTCTTTTTCTAGCTCGTCGATCCGGTTTTGCCGGGTTTGCATGTCCCGGGCGTGTTGGGTTTTAAGCGCGGTCTGTTCTCCTTGGAGAGAAACGATTTGATTGTGAAGTTCTTCTGTCTGTTGTCGGGCCTTCTGTAATGAAGAGTCCCGATCAGCCCGTACGCTGTCTAATTCCTGAGTAAGGGCGTCTATTTTGGTAAGAGCGTTTGTTTTTTCCGATTCGGCTTTTTGTAATTCCCGTTTCAATTGGTTGATAGTATCGGTATCTTTTTGATTCGCTGCCTGTAACGATTGTATCTCTTGAGCGCAATTTGCTTTTGATTGGGCTTGTAAGAGAGTGATCTGCCGGTTCAGTCCCTGGATTTCCTGGCGTTGGGACTGGAGAATATCTTCTTTTTCTTTTGTCGATTGGCGCAGCGTTTTATTAAGGGTTTCTATGGCACTTTCTTTCTGGGCGATCTGGGTTTTAAGGTCCGCTATTGTCTGGTTAAGGGAATCGAGGTCTTTTGTCTGGACTTGAGTTGACGACTGCAATTCGGCGAGCGTAGTTTTAAGTTCGTTGTGTTCGGTAACCAAAGCCTCTTTTGATTGAGTAAGCTGGGCGATCATTTTTTCGGCAGCCCCGAGTTCTTGCTCTTTTTTGCGTAATTGATTTTCGT
>JAFGQU010000017.1 GCA_016935525.1 Candidatus Omnitrophota bacterium | reverse complement strand
TATATGGGCGTATAGCTCAGATGGTTAGAGCGCTGCCCTCACATGGCAGAGGTCTCTGGTTCGATTCCAGATACGCCCATTTGATATCAAGATAGTCGATAGAAAATGGTTCGCCCGTGCTCGCGTTTTCCCGTTCAAAAGAACGGGCATGCGGGCGAACGGGGTAACGGGTTAACCCGGCTATATACCATTGATAGTTGATCATTGTAAACAGAGATGTCGGATAAGAGTGAAGGCATAAAAAGAGAGCAAAGTGCGGGTCAATGAACTTAAAAGATGAACTTAAGAAACTCGTAGAGTTACAAGAAATCGATTCTCGTATCTATTCTTTACAACACCAGAAAGATCAGGATAAACCGGCGCAGATCGAAGCCTTACGGAACGCGTTTGAAGAGAAAAAAAGACGCCTGCAGTCATTTGAGCAGGAACTGCAGCAGCTGCAGTTGAAAAAGAAAGAAAAAGAGCTTGATCTTGCCTCGAAAGAGGAAGGGGTAAGAAAAGCTCAAGGCCAGCTCTACCAGCTCAAAACGAATAAAGAATATCACGCAAAACTTTCCGAGATTGAATCGCTTAAAGCTGATGTTTCCGTGATTGAAGAGGATATCCTTAAGGTCATGGAAGAGATCGAGCAGGCTCAAGGGCGGATGAACGAAGCAAAAGGAGTCCTCTCGGGCCAGGAAAAAGAGTTCAAAGAAGTTGAAGTCAGGTTGAGCCGGGAAATCAAAGAGATCGAATCCGAGATCGCCCAGCACCAGACTAAACGCAAGGTAATCGCCGAGACCGTAGACCGCCAGATCCTTTCCCGTTATGAACAATTGCTGCAAAGCCGGGGTGGCCGGGCAGCGGCACCGGTGATCAATGAGAACTGCGGAGCGTGCCATATGCGCATGACGGCCCAGACGATCAATGAGATAAAGATGTATGACGAACTCAAGATATGCAGTAATTGCGTGAGGATACTCTATATCCAGGAAGATTTCGAGTGAGGTATGATAAAGATCTATATTGATGGCGCTTCCCGAGGTAATCCCGGGCCCTGCGGGGTCGGTTATTTGATATGTGAAGATGATAAAGTCGTCAAGAGAGAAAGTATCGCCCTGGGCGAACAAACCAATAATTTTGCCGAATATATGGCGCTCATTTTTGCGTTAGTCGATTCTGCGGCATTAGGGTATTCTTCCTGTGAAGTCTATTCCGACAGCCAATTGCTCTGTGAACAATTGAACGGTAATTATAAAGTAAAAAATAAAAATATATACCCTTTATTCATATTGGCAAACCGTCTTATTAAAAATTTTAAAGAGTTTCGTATTTCTCACATACGCCGGGAAAAAAATTCCCAAGCCGATGAGCTTGCCAAACAAGCCACGGACCATTAACATGCATTAAATTAAAGAGGAGGTTTATATGAGTGGTCATTCTAAGTGGGCGAGTATTAAACATAAGAAAGGAGCAGCCGATGCCAAGCGCGGCCGGCTTTTTACGAAATTGATCCGGGAAATCACGGTAGCGGCTAAAGACGGAGGAGGAAACCCCGAGATCAATCCTCGGTTGCGTACGGCGATCTCCCGGGCAAAAGATGCGAACATGCCGTCAAACAATATAGATAACGCGATTAAAAAAGGGACCGGTGAATTGCCGGGAGTAGTCTATGAATCGTGTATTTTCGAAGCGTACGGGCCGGGCGGGGTCGCGATCATGGTGGAAGCCCTTACCGATAATAAAAATCGTACTACCGCCGAGGTAAGGAATATATTCTCGAAAAAAAACGGAAATATGGCCGGATCCGGCAGTGTCGCCTGGATTTTCAACGCAAAAGGCTATATTTTGGTCGCGAAATCCAAGATCAGTGAAGACGAATTGTTCACGCTGGCTGTGGAAGCCGGCGCCGAAGATATTAAGTCCGATGATAAGAATTATGAGATTTTCTGTGACCCTAAAGATTTAGAGAATGTGAAAAGCGCGTTAGAAGGCAAAGGGATCACCTGGGAGATGGCCGATCTGACTATGATCCCTTCTAATACTATTAAGGTAACGGGGACCGAAGCAAAACAGGTTTTAGCTTTGGTGGAATCGCTGGAAGATCATGATGATGTGCAGAAAGTCCATGGGAATTTCGATATTCCCGATGAGATACTGGAACAGCTTGCCTCGGAAATGTAGGCTGGAACGTTTTTTGACAATCGTTTCGTTGAAAAATAACCTATGATGGTAATCGGTATTGACGTAGGATTGAGAACGACCGGATATGTGGTCTGTCAAGTACGGTCTGCCCAGATCGAATTGATCGATGACGGTCAGATCGTGACTCGCAGTTCGCAAAGGCTATCCGAGCGGCTCCATAGTATTTATGCTCAACTGGAAAAAGTCATCCGCAGCCATTCGGTCGAGATAATGGCGATTGAGAGATTGTATTCTCATTATAAACATCCGGCGACCCTGGGAGTATTGGCGCAGGTGAGAGGGATCGTGGTTTTGCTTTCGCACCAATATGGTCTGGATTTACATGAATATTCTCCGACCCGGGCGCGTAAAGCGATGCTGGGGGCCGGTAATGTCCGGTCGGCACAGGTGAAACGTATGGGCGAGAGCATGTTGAAGAGGAAAATACGTTCGCAGCATATTGCCGATGCGCTCTCGTTAGTGATCGCTTTTTCCCATTACTATAAGGCGCAAAAATTTACAGCACGATGATTAATCGTATTCGGGGAACCTTAGTTTTAAAAAGTGAGACGAAAGTCCATCTGGACGTCGGCGGGATCTGTTATGAGATCTTGATCCCCAAAACAGTGTATTCTAAATTACATCAGGAGTTAGGCGGTCCGGCGGAATTGGTGGTATATTATTATTTTCAGATAGAACGGAATAAAAGTATCCCGGTTATGATCGGCTTTTCCGATGAACTCGAAAGAGATTTTTTTGAAAAATTCATAAGCGTATCCGGTATCGGGTCGCGGGTAGCGCTTAAAGCTTTTAACCAGCCGATTCCCGCGATCGCTCAGGCGATTGAATCGGGAAACGTCCAGTTCCTTAACCAGTTAGAAGGGATCGGGAAACAGAAAGCCCGGCAGATAGTAGCTTCTTTACAGGGGAAAGTCGGCCGGTTCGCGCTGCTTCAGGAAGGGAAAGAAGCTCCTTGTGAGCCGCGTTTACACGAGATCGTTCAGGAAGCAAAAACGGTACTGAAAAGATTACAATATTCTTCCCGGGAAATCGAAACGATGGTCAAAAAGGTTTTAGACCGGACCAAGGAGATCTCAACCGTTGAGGATTTTCTTAACCTGATCTATTACGAAAAACAATGAATATTAAATCAATATTAGAGTCTTTTCTGTTTGTGAATGAACGGCCGATAGAGGTAAAAGAGTTGGCTGAGATATTAGGGGTTGAAAAGAAACTTATCCAGCAGAATCTGGATGAGCTTATTCAAGAATATGCCCGGCGTGACGCCGGTATGTGCATTGTACCGGTCGCGGGAGGATACCAGATGTGCTCGCAGCCTCATAATGAGGAATGGGTACGTAAAATGTTCCAGCAAAAAAATAAACAGAAATTTTCTTCTGCGGCTCTGGAGACATTAGCGATCATTTCCTATAAACAGCCGATTACCCGTGCCGAAATCGAGGCGATACGGGGAGTCAATGTCGATGGGGTTGTCCGTAATCTTCTTGAATTGGGATTGATAAAAGAGGCGGGCCGTAAAGAAGTCCCGGGGAGGCCCTTCCTTTATGTGACTACCAGGAGATTTTTGGAGTATTTCGGTTTGAATTCTTTACACGATCTACCGAATATAGAGGAATTTTCCGGGTTTGAAAAAACGATGGAGAAACATGTTCAGGTTTCCGAGGAATCTCCTCAACCGGCAGGGCATCCGGCCGCAGGGAAGGACGACCCTCTCGATGCCAGCGAAGAGACCACGGAAACAATAGAGGAAAACCGGTTGGAATCAAGTAGCCAAGAACATTTAAAAATGGAGGGTTAAAAAGATGAAATACTATTTTACTTCTGAGTCGGTGACGGAAGGACATCCCGACAAAATGTGCGATCAGGTATCCGACCTTATTCTCGATGCGATTTATTCTAAAGACCCCAAAGGTCGCGTGGCTTGTGAAGCGTTGGCGACACGAGGTATGATTTATATCGCAGGTGAAATCACCACCACTTGTTATGTGGAAATTCCCCGGATTGTACGCAATCTGGTAAAAGAAATCGGATATGATGATCCGCATATGGGCTTTGATTACGGTTCCTGTGGCGTAGTAACGGCGATTCAGGAGCAATCTCCTGATATCGCCCGGGGTGTGGATATCGGCGGGGCCGGAGATCAGGGGTTGATGTTCGGCTATGCCTGTACTCAGACCAAAGAACTGATGCCTTTGCCGATCATGCTTGCTCATAAACTTGTCCGTCGTCTCTCTCAGGTAAGGCGGGACCGGTTAGTCGACTATTTACGTCCGGACGGAAAGTCTCAGGTAACGGTAGAATACGAAGGACGTAAACCTAAAAGGATCGACGCCATCATTATCGGTGCTCATCATGCTCCTAACGTAAAGACCGAAGATCTACGTGAAGATATAAGAAAATTGGTTATCGATCATGTGATCCCCAAAGAGATGGTCGATAAAGATACTAAGTTTTTTATTAATGCGACCGGAAGGTTTGAAGTCGGTGGTCCGGTCGCCGATACCGGCGTTACGGGGAGAAAGATCATCGTCGATACCTATGGCGGCTGGGCTCGTCATGGGGGCGGGTGTTTCAGCGGGAAAGACCCTTCTAAAGTCGACCGGTCAGCTTCTTATATGGCTCGTTATGTAGCCAAGAATATCGTCGCGGCCGGTTTAGCTGAAGAATGTGAAATCCAGCTTTCCTATTGTATCGGAGTAGTCGAACCGGTTTCAGTGTATGTGAATACGTGTGGGACTGCAAAAGTAGACGAAAAAAAGATCTCACAGGCCGTCCGTGAGATATTTCCTCTTGGGCCTCAGGGGATAGCGGATGAGCTGAAACTTTTCCGCCCGATCTATAAGTCAACGGCTGCGTTCGGCCATTTCGGCCGGGAAGAAGACGGGTTTCCCTGGGAGAATACCGATAAAGCGGCTCTGTTGAAAAAACATTTCAAAACTAAATAACAGGAGATAAGAGTAGAAATGAAATATGACATAAAGAATAAGAAACTTAAAACCGAAGGGAAAAAACGTATTGAATGGGCTTTAAACCGGATGCCGGTGTTAGAGCTCATCCGGGAAGATTTCTCGCGGGAAAAACCGCTTAAAAATATTCCTTTAGGCGCGTGCCTGCATGTGACAACGGAAACCGCGGTATTGGCGATCACGTTGAAAGCCGGAGGTGCCCACGTGCGCCTGTGCGCTTCCAATCCGCTTTCAACCCAGGATGATGTGGCGGCTTCCCTGGTCGCTGATTACGGAATAGAAGTGTTCGCCATAAATAATGAAAATACCAAGACCTATTATGACCATATCGACAGTGTATTGGAGAACAGTCCCCGGGTTACTCTTGATGACGGGGCCGATCTGGTTTCGACTATCCATAAACGTTGGCATTCTCAGAAGGTAAAGATGCAGGAAAAACTTCCCTGGGGCAGTACTGAGGAGACGACCACGGGAGTGATCCGCCTGCGGGCTTTGCAGGAGGAAGGCAAACTGCTCTATCCGGTGATTGCCGTAAACGATGCCTATACGAAACATCTATTCGATAACCGTTACGGAACCGGCCAATCGACTATCGACGGGATCATTCGGGCGACCAACAAGCTTATTGCCGGCCAGACATTCGTCGTGTGCGGATACGGTTGGTGTGGGAAAGGTGTTGCCCGACGAGCCAGCGGTCTGGGCGCCCATATCGTCGTGTGTGAAGTAGACCCGTTTAAAGCTCTGGAGGCATTGATGGACGGATTCCGAGTGATGCCGATCAAAGAAGCATCGACAATCGGAGATATTTTCGTAACGGTGACCGGCGATATCAATGTGATCGCCACACAGCATTTCCCGTTGATGAAAGATAAAGCGATCCTGGCTAATTCCGGACATTTTGACGTAGAGATCGACCTGAAAAATCTGCGTAAAATGGCGGTTTCGCATCGAGTCGTCAAACCTCTGGTGAGCGAGTATACTTTGCCGGCACCGAAAAAGTCTACAAAAAGGATTTATGTCTTAGGTGAAGGCCGTCTGGTGAATCTGGCCTGTGCCGAAGGGCATCCGGCAGAAGTAATGGATTTAAGTTTCGCGAACCAGGCGTTAAGCGCTCGATATATTGTGTCTCATCGCGGGAGCCTTCAGAGGAAAGTCTATTCGGTCCCGGAAGATATCGACCGGAGGGTCGCCACACTTAAATTAAAAGCCATGGATATTAAGACCGATACGCTTACTGCCGAACAGAAAAAATACCTGGCAAGCTGGGAAGCCGGGACATAAGAGCTGTGATAATTATTTTTTTGAAAAATACGATTGGCTGGTATAATAAAGTCGCTTTTTTAAAGCGATCCAGAATGGACCAATATAGAAGGAGGATAACTGATGATGTACAAGATTGAGAACGAGATATTCAGCGATGAGATTATCGTGCAGGAACAGGGTGACGTCGTGGTGAAAAATGAAAAGTTGTTCAGAGAAAAGATAGTGCCTAATCTTATTGAGACGATCATCATGAGCGATTCCAGTCTCATGAAAAAAACCTGTTGCTGGGTAACTCATCAGGCCGCTCAGCAGTTAGGGGTTGTCCCGTCCTCAATCCAGGGGTTATATGAAGCTCGGGGAAGAGGTGAAATAAGCGGATTTACCGTCCCGGCGATGAATTTACGGGTACTTACCTATGATATTGCCCGGGGAGTATTCCGTGCGGCGGCAAAGATCAATGCCGGCGCGTTTATTTTTGAGATCGCCAAAAGCGAGATCGGTTATACTGATCAGCGTCCTTGGGAATATACCAGCGCGATCCTTCTCGCGGCGATGCGCGAAGGGTATCGGGGCCCGGTATTTTTACAGGGCGATCATTTCCAGGTGAAAGCGACGAACTATCTCAAAGACAAAGAGAAAGAAGTAAACCCGCTCAAAGACCTTATCCGCGAAGCGGTCGAAGGAGGGTTTTATAATATCGATATCGATTCATCTACTCTGGTCGATTTAGAAAAAGCGACGATCGACGAACAACAGAAATCGAACTATGAAGTGTGTGCGCTGTTTACGAAATTTATCCGGGACATTCAACCCCGGGGGATCGAAGTGTCTGTAGGCGGCGAGATCGGGGAAGTCGGCGGTAAGAATTCTACGGCCGAAGAACTGAACGCGTTTATGGAAGGATACAAAAGATCCGTCGGGGCAGTCAAAGGGATCTCCAAAATGAGTATCCAGACCGGGACGACTCACGGAGGAGTGGTATTGCCTGACGGTTCCATAGCGAAAGTCAGTATCGATTTCGATACGTTGAAAGAACTTTCTGAAATCGGGCGTACCCAATACCAGCTTTCCGGGTGTGTACAACATGGCGCCTCAACCTTACCGAATGAGGCTTTCCATAAATTTCCGGAAACAGGATGTTCGGAGATCCATCTGGCGACACAGTTCCAAAATATCGTGTATGAACATCTGCCGATACCTTTAAAAGAGAAGATTTACGCCTGGCTTCATGAGAATTGCGCTTCCGAGAAGAAGCCGGACCAGACCGATGATCAGTTTATCTATAAGACCAGAAAGAAAGCGTTAGGGCCGTTTAAAAAAGAGATCTTCTCGCTCACCCAGGACTTAAAGATGAAAATTTCTAAAGCTCTGGAGGCGGAATTTGATTTTCTGTTCAGTCAATTGAAGATCAATGATACGAAAGTTATGGTAGATACATATATTCCCTTAGTGTCGATCGCGAGAAAAAAAGAAGAACTTTTAAAAGAAGAGCAGGAATTAGGCGAACTGGAAGGCGCCGATTAATGAGGCCGTGATTTACGGAACGAAGTGATCGTAAATCACTTGGCCGAATTAACCCTTGATAATTTTGCACAAAATCGTCAAGGGTTCAATTCGCAGACGTCTTTACAGACTACAACTTACGTTCACGCTGTTCCGTAAGTTGTCTACTCATTGAAGGAGGTACTATGCGTTCGGATAAGATTAAAAAAGGTATTGAACGGATGCCTAACCGGGCATTGCTGTATGGAACGGGATTGCATTCTTCCCATATGGGAAGGCCGTTTATCGGGATTGCTTCAAGTTTTACCGATATCATTCCCGGCCATATCAACATGCGTACGTTAGAACGTTATATCGAACGCGGAATAGAAAATACCGGCGGCGCCCCGTTTATTTTCGGTGTCCCCGGTATTTGTGACGGGATAGCTATGGGGCATTTAGGGATGCGTTATTCGTTGCCTTCCCGTGAGCTTATTGCCAACATTATCGAGACCATCGCCGGAGCGCACAGCCTTGACGGTTTGGTATTACTTACCAATTGCGATAAGATCACGCCGGGGATGATCATGGGCGCTCTGCGGATGAATATCCCTACGATCGTGGTGACGGCCGGACCGATGCTTTCGGGCCATTACGGATCGAAACGGCTTTCTCTGGTACGGGATACTTTCGAAGCGGTAGGCCGTTATAAAGCCGGTCAGATCGGTAAATCGGAACGAGAGATCCTCGAACAAGAAGCCTGTCCTTCCTGCGGGTCATGTCAGGGCCTTTATACGGCCAATACTATGGCGTGTCTTACCGAAACCATGGGCCTTTCTTTACCGCATTGCGGAGCGACTCCGGCGGTGCTTAATCGTAAGACCCGTATTGCCTATGAGAGCGGACAGAAAATAGTACAGCTAGTCGAGAAAGATATAAAACCGAGAGATATTGTGACAAAGAAATCTCTGGAGAACGCGATCCGGGTGGATATGGCGTTAGGCGGTTCCAGCAATACCGTTTTGCATCTTATGGCGATCGCTCATGAAGCGAAAGTAAAATTGACTTTGAAAGATTTCGACCGGTTAAGCAAAGATACTCCTCATATTTCCGACCTGCGACCGGGCGGGGAGGCGTTTATGGAAGATCTGGATATTTCCGGAGGTATTCCCGGAGTGCTCAAGAGCCTTGCCGCAAAATTGAACGATACTCCTACCGTGTCAGGATTGACTACAAAACAGATCGCCGATAAAGCGGTGATCTATGACTATGATATTATCCGGCCGCTCAATAAACCTTACCATACCGAAGGGGGAATCGCGGTATTATACGGTAACCTGGCTGAAGAAGGTTGTGTCGTAAAACAGTCTGCGGTCGATGACGATATGAGATGTTTTGAAGGACCGGCCGCGGTCTTTGATTCGGAAGAAGACGCGATGAAAGCCATCTTACACAGTAAAATAAAAAAAGGCGATGTAATAGTGATCCGTTATGAAGGCCCCAGCGGCGGCCCCGGGATGAGGGAAATGTTATCTCCGACATCGGCCTTGGTAGGGATGGGATTACATAAACATGTCGCACTTATCACCGACGGACGGTTTTCCGGCGGTACCCGTGGTCCCTGTATCGGGCATATTTCTCCGGAAGCCCGGGCCGGTGGCCTGATCGCTTATCTGAAAAACGGCGATAAAATTAAAATCGATATTTCCCGCAGGAAGATAGAGGTCGCGCTTACTCAAAGCGAGGTCGTCCGTCGGAAAAAGACGATGAAACTCCTCCCGCCGAAAGTGAAAGAAGGGTATCTCGCTCATTATGCGAACATGGTGACTTCGGCGTCGACCGGCGCGGTTTTTAAAGATTAAAAATAAGAAATTAAAAATGAAAAACGTGAAACAAGAGAGAAAAAAGTAAAATTACACATTAAAGAGAAAAGAAGCCGGATGCGGCTTGTTTTTGGCTTCTTTTCTTAATCCTCTTTCTCCTATTCTTATTTTTAATCCCCTTTCCCCCGGTAGTATGTTTTTAATTTAAACCTTTAATATTTAATTTTCTCTGTTATACTAGACCTATGAGTTTCGAGAAGATCACTCCCGACGATATTATCTATCCCGGAAAAAATAAATGGAAAAAACAGTTCAAGAATTTCCCTTATTCTTTTTTGATTGCCGGCTTGCTTATTGTGGTGTTTTTGGTCGGCGGACTGTTTTATACGATCGGCACCAATGAGGTGGGGGTGGTGTTACGGTTGGGGAAATTTCAGGGGATCACCCAGCCCGGTCTGCATCTTAAACTGCCGCTGGGGATAGATAAGGTCCATCCGGTCAAAGTGGAATATATCTACAAAGAAGAGTTCGGATTCCGTACCCGTCAGCCGGGGATCCGTACGGCCTATGAGAGCAAATCGTTTGATGAAGAATCGTTGATGTTGACCGGGGATCTGAATGTGCTTGATCTGGAATGGATTGTCCAGTTTAAAGTCAAAGACCCGTTTAACGTGCTGTTCAATATCCGTGATGCCCGGCAGACGCTGCGGGACATTTCCGAATCGGTCATGCGTAAGATCGTGGGGGATTACAGTTTTAATGAAGTCTTGACGACCAAACGGCTGGAGATCAACGGCGAAGCTCAGAAAAGGCTGCAGGATATCCTTGATTCGTATGATGCCGGCATCCAGATCGTGACCGTGAAATTGCAGGACGTGAACCCGCCGGATCAGGTGAAACCGGCGTTTAACGAGGTAAATGAAGCCAAACAGGAAAAAGAGAAGCTGGTAAACCAGGCCTGGGAGATATATAACCAGAAAATCCCTCAGGCAAAAGGAGAAGCGTTAAAAATAGTCAAAAAAGCCGAAGGGTATGCCGCCGAAAAGATCAATAATGCCGCCGGTGATGCCGGGCGGTTCACCTTGATTTGGGAATCATACACTAAGGCGAAAGAGATCACCCGTACCCGTTTATATCTTGAAGAAATGGATAAAATGTATCAAAACGCCGGAGAGAAATATATTATTGACCCTACTCAAAAAGGGATTTTACCGTTACTAAAACTGGGAAATGAAAAATAAACCTTCTATTTATATCGGTAGTATTTTTGTCCTGCTCGTGATTTTTTTTGTCGGCGGCGGCCCGTTTTATATTCTCTATGAAGGGCAACAGGCGGTTATTACCCAGTTCGGAGACCCGATCGGCAATGCGGTCGTTGACGCCGGTCTGCATTTTAAATTGCCGTTTATCCAAAAAACGAACTATTTCGAAAAAAGGATCTTGGAATGGGACGGATATCCTACTCAGATCCCCACTAAAGACAAAAAATATATCTGGGTCGATACGACTGCCCGTTGGCGGATCAATGATCCGTTACGGTTTTTTCAGTCGGTATACGATGAACGGGGAGCCCAGGCGCGTCTGGACGATATAGTCGATTCAGCCGTGAGGGATGCGGTTACCGGACAAAACCTTATTGAACTGGTCCGGTCTTCCAACCGGCTGGTCGATGAATTGGAAGACGGGACTCATGAACAGGAGTTTATCGAAGAAGGCGCGTTAGATAAGATCAGTTTTGGCCGGGAAAAAATCCGTCTGGAGATCGTCCAACGGGCCCGTGTGCTTGCCCCGCAGTACGGGATCGAATTGATCGATGTACGGATCAAACGGGTCGATTACGTAGAAGAAGTCCGGGTCAAAGTCTATGAACGGATGATCGCCGAACGTAAACGCGCGGCCGAAGAATATCGTTCCGAAGGCCGCGGTATCCGTGCCGATATCGAAGGCCGGACCGAAAAAGAGTTGAAACAGGTCCTCTCTGAGGCGTACAAAGAAGCCCAGACCATTAAAGGTAAAGCTGATGCCGAAGCGACCAAAATATATGCCGAAGCGTATAATAAAGATCCGGATTTCTATACGTTCCTGAAGACCCTGGAAACCTACCAGCATACGGTAGATGCTCATACCACGTTGATCCTTTCTACCGATGCCGAATATTTCCGCTACCTGAAGAGTTCTCAGCCATAGAAAATAGTCACACGCTCGTCTTTCGGCGAGCTGGTCACACGACACACGCCTACCTGACGGTAGGATAGTCACATGTATTTTTTTCTTCACGTGTGACTATGTGACTTTGTGACCTTGTGACGTGCGTACGCATAAAATAGTTGTCTTTTTAAAAGCCGATGATATAATTTATTAATTATGAAAGGCGCGCAAATCCTTATCGAAAGCCTCCTGCGTGAGGAGGTAAAGGTGTTATTCGGGTATCCCGGAGGGTCAGTTATCCCTTTTTTCGATGCGCTCTATGATGCCCCGATAAAGTTCTATCTTACCCGGCACGAACAGGCCGCGGCCCACGCTGCCGACGGATACGCCCGTTCTACCGGCAAAGTGGGGGTCTGTGTGGCGACCTCAGGTCCGGGTGCGACCAATCTTGTAACCGGGATCGCGACGGCCCATATGGATTCGATCCCGATGGTGGCGATCACCGGTCAGGTGAAAAGTACCCTGATCGGTAACGATGCGTTTCAGGAAGCTGATGTGACCGGTGTGACTCGTTCGATTTCCAAACATAATTATCTGGTCAAAGACGTGAAAATATTAGCCCAAACCGTGAAAGAGGCGTTTTATCTGGCCCGTACCGGACGTCCCGGTCCGGTGGTCATCGATGTCCCCGTGGATATTCAGAACCATGATACCGAATTCGTGTATCCTCAAGAGATCAATCTGCGCAGTTATCGTCCCACGTATTCGGGTCACCCCGGACAGATAAAGAAAGCATTAAAGATGATCTATGCGGCAAAAAAACCGGTGATCATCTGTGGCGGCGGAGTTATTGCTTCTGGTGCCGCGAAAGAGATTTTACGGTTTGCCGAAAAAATGCATATACCGGTGACCTCGACTTTGACGGGACTGGGCGGATTTCCCGGTACCCATCCGCTTTCTCTGGGGATGCCGGGGATGCATGGGACGGTGTATGCGAATTTAGCGATTACCGAAAGTGATTTATTAATCGCGATCGGAAACCGTTTTGACGACCGGGTGACCGGAAAACTCGACGCGTTTGCTCCCGAGGCAAAGATCATCCATGTCGATATAGATCCGACCTCGATCAGTAAAAACATCGCGGTCGATATCCCTATTGTCGGTGATGCTAAAAACATATTAGAGCAGATGCTCGACCAGTTAAACGAGAAAAAGATCCCTTCATTGAAAACCTGGAATAAGAAGGTTGACGATTTTAAGAAAAAACATCCGTTAAGCTACAAAAAAGGGACTAAAATAAAGCCGCAGTATGTGATCGAAGAATTCTATCGTCAGACCAAAGGCCAGGCGATCGTGGTGACGGAAGTGGGCCAGAATCAGATGTGGGCCGCTCAGTTTTATAAGATCGATTATCCCCGTAATTTTCTGTCTTCCGGCGGATTAGGGACGATGGGCTACGGGTTTCCCGCGGCAATCGGGGCGAAACTGGGAAATCCGAACCGGGAAGTGCTTAACTTTGCCGGAGACGGCTCTATCCAGATGAATATCCAGGAATTAGGGACGGTTGCTTCTTATAATATCGGAGTGAAAAATATCATTCTTAATAACCACTATCTGGGTATGGTGCGGCAATGGCAGGAGCTTTTTTACAACCGTCGTTATTCGGGAACGCCGATGAAAAATCCGGATTTTGTGAAAGTGGCGGCCGGATACGGGATCAAAGGATTAAAAGTCACTAAAGAAAAAGATGTGAAGAAAGCCGTGAAAGAGATCCTTACCCATAAAGGCCCGGTGGTGGCTGATTTTTGGATTGAAGAAGAAGAGAACGTGTTTCCGATGGTTCCGGCGGGCGAGGCGATCAACCGGATGATCGGAGGGATGGCGTAATGAAACATACTATTCAGGTATTAGTGGAGAATAAATTCGGTGTACTGGCCCGGATTGCTTCGTTATTCAGTGCCCGAGGATATAATATCGATTCGCTTGCGGTAGGAGAAACTCAGGATCCGACTCTTTCCTGTATGACGATAGTGGCAAACGCCGAAGACGAACGGATTTTAGAACAGATAAAGAAACAGTTGAATAAACTGATCGATGTGGTGACTGTGGTCGATCTGACCCGTAAAGAATACGTCGACCGGGAACTGATGCTGATGAAAATCATCAGAAAACCGGACACTAAAAGCATTATCGATGGTCTTGCAAAGAACTATCCTGTCCGGACGGTTGCCGAAAACCAGGAGACGATACTGATCGAAATATGTGCCGATCATCATTCGATAGATGATATCCTGCGGCAAGTAAATGAAGCGGGAATTAAAGAGTTAGTACGTACCGGGAAGATCGCGATCAGTACATAAATGAGCACATGATTTATGGAGTGCGTTTGTCTGCGCGAACATAAATCATGCGTGCGAATTTACCCTTGACAATTTTGTCCAAAATGGTCAAGGGTTTAATTCGTACAATGCCTTATGTTCACTTCGTTCCATAAAACAAGTACTCATTAAAAAAGGGAGGTTCATAATGTCGAAAGTATATTATGACAAAGATGTGAAGACCGATATTTTGAAAAAGAGGACGGTCGCTATTGTCGGATACGGCGCGCAAGGACGGGCTCATGCGTTGAACATGCGTGATTCAAAGATCAAAGTGATCATTGCCGAACTTCCCGGTTCGGTAAACTATAAAGCCGCCCAGAAAGACGGATTTACTCCGCTTACGGCAGCTGATGCGGCGAAAAAAGCCGATGTGATCCATATCCTTACTCAGGATACCATCCAGCCTAAAGTGTATAAAGAAGCGATTGAACCGCATCTTACCAAAGGCAAAGCGTTAGGATTTTCTCATGGATTCAATATCCATTTCAGCCAGATCGTGCCTCCGCCGTTTATCGATGTGTATATGGTCGCCCCCAAAGGGCCGGGGACACTGGTGCGGACCATGTATGAGCAGAAAGCGGGTGTGCCCTGTCTTATCGCGATATATCAGGATGCGACAAAAAAAGCGAAAGATCTGGCCCTGGCGTATGCCCGGGCGATCGGTGGTACACGAGCCGGTGTTCTTGAGACTACGTTTGCGGAAGAGACCGAAACCGATCTTTTCGGTGAACAGGTCGTGTTGTGCGGCGGGGTGACCGAGTTGATCAAAAAAGGGTTTGAAACCTTGGTGGAAGCCGGCTATCAGCCGGAGATCGCCTATTTTGAATGTCTCCACGAACTGAAATTGATCACGGATCTGATATATGCCAAAGGGATCATGGGAATGCGGTATGTTATTTCCGATACCGCCGAATACGGCGATATCACCCGGGGAAAGCGGATCGTTACCGATGCGACCAAACAGGAAATGAAAAAGATCCTTCACCAGATCCAGACCGGTGAATTTGCCCGGGAATGGATCCTCGAAAATCAAGCCGGTCGGCCGGCATTTAACGCTATCCGTAAACAGGAAGAGAAACATCTGATCGAACAGGTCGGCGCAAAATTACGCAAGATGATGCCGTGGATCAAATAGCGGCTAGCGTAGAGCGAATAGCGGAAAGCGGTTAAAAATCGTCTATGGTCTACAGTAAGGGGGACAGCGGAGATAAAATAGAGACCAGAGACTAAAGAATAGAGACCCATAACTATAAAAAATAATGAAGAAAGAAAAGATACTCATATTCGATACGACCTTACGGGACGGAGAACAGGCGCCCGGGGCATCGCTTACTTCCGAACAAAAGCTCGAGATCGCTTTCCAACTGGAGAAGTTGGGTGTCGATATTATCGAAGCGGGGTTCTCGATCGCCTCTCCTGATGATTTTAAAGGGGTCGATCTTATTGCCCGGAACATCAAAAGCAGCGTGATTTGCGCGTTGGCGCGTTGCTTGTCTAAAGATATCAAGGCTGCTGCTGATTCGCTCAAAAGAGCCGCGCGGCCCCGTATCCACGTGTTCCTGGCGACATCGAAGATCCATCTTCAGTATAAATTCCGTAAACCGCAGGAGGAGATCATTAAGCTCGGTATTGAAGGAGTAACCTATGCTAGGAAATTATGCCGTGATGTGGAATTTTCCCCGGAAGATGCGACCCGTACCGACCGGGATTTCCTTTTTAAGGTAGTGGAAGAGGCGATCCGTGCCGGAGCCCGTACCATCAATATTCCCGATACGGTAGGCTATTCTTATCCGCATGAGATATTTTCGTTGATCAGCGATATCCGCAATAATGTGCCGAATATCAATAAAGCGGTATTGGCGATCCACTGTCATAACGACCTGGGCATGGCGGTCGCCAATTCCTTGACCGCGATCCTTGCCGGAGTAAGACAGGCTCATTGTACCGTAAACGGTATCGGGGAGAGAGCCGGTAACGCTTCTCTGGAGGAGATCGTCATGGCGATCAAAACCAGAAAAGACACATTTAAAGAAGTCTATACCGATATTCATACCAAAGAAATCTATCGTACTTCGCGTCTGGTGAGTAATCTTACCGGATTTCTTGTTCCGCCTAATAAAGCGATCGTCGGTAAGAACGCCTTCAGCCATGAATCGGGGATCCATCAGGACGCGGTGATCAAAAAACGTACTACCTATGAGATCATGGACCCTAAAGACGTCGGTATCGGGGTCAGCCAGCTGGTATTGGGTAAACATTCCGGCCGGCATGCGTTGTCGGACCGTCTGCGTCAGTTGGGGTTCCGGTTCGATCAGCAGAAAGTCGATGAGATCTTCAGAAAATTCAAAGAACTTGCCGATAAAAAGAAAGAAGTTTTTGACGACGATCTTATTGCTCTGGCGGCCGAAGAGACTAAAACCAAAAAGAAGATGTATGAGTTAACTCAGGTGCAGGTCACGACCGGAACGAATATCGTCCCCGACGCGTATGTCAAAATCAAAGTCAAAGGGAAGATCAACCAGGCTCGATCTACCGGCGACGGTCCGGTTGATGCCTGTTATAAAGCGGTAGATAAGATCACCAAGATCAAACCGAAACTGCTCACCTATAAGCTTGATGCGATTACCCGGGGAAAAGACGCTCAAGGGACGGTACGGGTGGAACTGAACGTAAAAAAACATACCTATACCGGAAAAGGGACCAGCACCGATATTTTAGAAGCATCGGTAAAAGCCTATCTTGACGCGTTAAATAAAATTAAAAGTTAATGCCCTCACCGCATATCTACGGTCTCATCGGCTATCCCGTAACCCATAGTTTGTCCGGCCATATGCATAATGCCGCCTTCAGAGCGTTAGGTCTTGATGCCGAATATCGTTTATTTTCGGTTCCCCCCCAAGACCTTGAATCGTTTCTTCTTGTTCCCGATAAAGCGGTAGAGGATACTGATGGGAATCGGTTCAAAACTCAGAATGTAATCGGGTTTAATATCACGGTCCCCCATAAGGTCCGGGCGAAAGAGATATTAGAACGCCATTTTCCGGCCGGTGGTAATGATGTTATCCGTTTAATCGGAGCGATCAATACCGTAAAAAGAGAATCAATCCATATGGTGTACATCAATACTGATGCCGAAGGATTTAAAGATTCTTTGAAACTCGATCTGGGATTTGAGGCCTCTGGGACTGAAACGGTGATGGTGTTAGGGTGCGGCGGGGCGGCCCGGGCGGTAATGTCCGCTTTAGTATGGGAACAAGGAGGAGTAAAGGATATATATATGTATGATATCGACGAAAAAACGGCCCGTAATTTTAAAGAATATTATGTCTTTGCCCCGCGAGTGGAAAGAAGAGTACATATTATTTCTCAGGAATCTATCCCTGAGAAACTGTCTCAATGCACATTGCTCGTCAATACTACGCCGATAGGCATGAAAGAAGGGGATCCTTGCGTGATTGATCCGGCTCTCTTGCATAAAGATTTATTTGTGTACGATGTGGTGTATAATAGAGATACGGAATTGATACGTGCGGCGAAGAAGAAGAATATCCCGGCCTGCGGCGGATTAGGGATGCTGTTATATCAGGGAGTGGCGGCCTTTCGGTTCTGGACCGCAAAAGAGCCGCCGGTCGAGATAATGCGTAACGCGTTACGAAAAGCGATACACAGATAATGATCGAAAAGGTATTTGCTTTTATTCTGGGCAGTTGTGTCGGCAGTTTTTTAAATGTGTGTATCTGGCGTCTGCCGCAGAATATCTCGATCATCAAACCACGTTCTTACTGTCCCCATTGTAACGCGATGATCGGATGGTACCATAATATTCCGCTGTTAAGTTACTGGTGGCTTAAACGCCGTTGTGCCAATTGTGGCCAGCCGATCGCTTTGGGGTATTTTCTGGTCGAACTCGTTACCGCCGGTCTTTTCCTCGTATTGTATATAAAATTCGGGTTTACGGCATATTTTTTTAAATTCGCCTTTTTCTTTTGTATGCTGATCTTGATGTCGTGTATAGACGTAAGGTATCATGCGGTACCGGAGATCCTTCCGCTGCTGGGGATCGGGATAGGGGTATGCTGGTCGTTCGGAGAGACTTATTTCTGGTTTCGCCAGGGAGGACCGACAGTCTTACCTGGAGATCTCCCTTTTATCCTGGCGTTTCGCGGGCTGATTTTCGGGTTAGGGTTTACGTATCTTTTTAAATTATGTGCCGATCTGGGATTGCGTTGCTATTTACACTGGCGTAAACTGGATTCTATCGAAGGCGAAACCGAATCGCTGGGACTGGGCGATGTCGACCTGATGGGGATGATCGGAGTGTTTATCGGGATTAAGCTTTCCTTTATCGCTTTTTTTGCCGCGCCGGTTTTCGCGTTACTGTATGTGCTGTTCGCGTTGTTTTTTAAACGCTCGCATCTGGTCCCTTATATCCCGTATTTATCGGTCGCGGCATTTTTTGCGTTTCTCTGGGGAAACAGGATATTAATGTATTTCAATCTGTAAGGAGGAATATATATGCGGTTATTAACGGGTGGTGAATCACATGGATTAGCCCAATGCGCGATTCTCGAGGGATTCCCCAAAGGGGTAGAGATAGATCTGGACCGGATAAATGAAGAACTGTTGCGTCGTCAGAAAGGGTACGGCCGGGGCGGCCGGATGAAGATAGAAGCCGATACCATAACCATAGTTTCCGGGATGCGTCGCGGTATTACCCTGGGCAGTCCGATCGCGATGTTGGTCAAGAATAAAGATCACACCGTATTTGCTACGTCTGTCGATACGTTAGAGGCGCTGAGCGTCCCTCGCCCGGCTCATGCGGACCTGGCTGGATTCCTGAAGTATAATGAACCGGATATGCGTAACATCCTGGAACGGGCTTCAGCCCGGGAGACTGTGATGCGGGTCTGTGCCGGAAGTATCTGTAAACAGTTTCTTGATGATTTTGATATAACGATAGCAAGTTTTGTCGTCAGCATCGGGCCGGTCTCATCGACGATGCAGCCCTCCACTATGAAAGAGATCGTGAACAAGACTTCCCGTTCCCAGATCTCGGCGATTGACGGTACCTTTGAGAAAAAAGCGATTGCCGAGATCGACCGGGCCGCCCGGCGTGGCGATTCTTTAGGCGGAATAATCGAAGTCTGGGCCGAAAATGTTCCGCCCGGGTTAGGGAGTGTCATGCATTATGATCGGCGTCTTGATACTAAGATCGCCGCCGGGATCATGAGTATCCCGGCGATAAAAGGGGTCGAGATCGGATTAGGATTTGAGTACGCCCGACGGAGAGGTTCTCAGACTCATGATGTGATCCGTCCGGCCCGGACAAAAAAGTCCCGGTTTCGACGCGATACCAATAATGCCGGAGGGATCGAAGGCGGGATGTCTAACGGAGAGACGATCATCATACGATGTGCGATGAAACCGATCTCTACTCTTGGTCATCCTCTTGATTCGGTCGATGTCCTCACTAAACATAAAAAGAAAGCGCCGCCGGTCCGTTCCGATGTGTGCGCGGTATCTGCGTGCGGAGTCGTCGCCGAAAGTATGCTGGCATTGGTCCTTACCGAGTCTTTTCTGGAAAAATTCGGGTCCGATACGCAAAAAGAGATCACCCAAAACTATCAGCAGTATCTTCGCCGGATCATCAAATAGCTGATGTCGGCGAAGAGGTTAAAAGTGTTTTTTTCGATAAGTGATGAGCACTTATCGTAGTATTCAATGACTCTACTTGCGGTGACCATCATTTCCTTCGGATTCGCCTCTCTTTTTTCTCAAAGCATTTTTTTACGGGAACTTCTGGTCGTGTTTTACGGGAATGAGCTTTCCGCCGGTGTCCTTCTGTCTTCCTGGCTCATCGGGGCGGCGTTGGGAAGTCTTTGCTATAGCGTGTTATCGCGGAAAATGCAGACGACGCTCAGGACTCTGGCGACGGGGCTGGTGGTTTTTTCCGGATTCGTATGGCTGCAGTTTCTGCTGATCCAGTATCTGCGTACGTTTTTTTCTCATTTTCCCGGTGAGATCTTTTCGCTCGGCGAGATCGTCTTTTCTGCCGGAGTGATCCTCCTTCCCAGCGCTTTTTTAACCGGGATGATATTTGCGTTATGCGTAGAACTTTATTCACAACTGAAAAAAGAAAACTCATTCCCCACGGTCTATGCTCTGGATTCTCTTGGGAATATGGCTGGCGGGATCGGGTTTGCGTTTTTTTGTTCGGCGCTGTTTAACTCTCTGGAAAATGTGTGGGGGATAAGCCTGTTTTTAAGTATCCTGGCGATCATCATCTTCCTGCGGGTGACCAAAGGGGTTTCCCAAAAGATGATATATGTGGGGATGATGGTTTTTCTTGCCCTTTATGGAACGGTTGCGGGGAACTTTGCGAAGATATCCTCAAGATTATTGAAAGATAAATGGCGGCATTTCGAAGTTATTGATGCGCAATCGTCACGATACGGCGATCTGGTGCTTACCCGTAACCAGGAGACCTATAGCGTATATCAGAACGGCATATTGAATTTTTCTTATCCGGCACCGATCGAAGTCGAAGAATCGGTCCATGTTACGTTCAGTCAGGTACGTGACCCCAAACGGGTATTGATCATCGGTGGCGGGGTAGGCGGCCTGATTGCCGAAGTCCTTAAATATCCCGTTGAAGAAATAGTCTATTTGGAATTAGATTCGGCGGTGGTCGACTTGGTAAAAAAACATCTGAATCCGGCCGATCGTTACGCCCTTGCCGATAAAAAAGTAACAGTGATCCATCGCGAGGCCCGTGATTTTCTCAACCATTATCACGGTGAAAAATTCGATGTGATCCTCATGAATACGCCGCAACCGGTCTCGTTGTATGTAAACCGGTTCTATACCTATGAGTATTTTCTTAAAGTGAGAGAATTTTTAAGCGAAAAAGGAGTATTTACTTTTACACTTGATTCCCAGGAAGGGTATTTCTCCCAAGCGTTACGTAAGGTCGATGCCAGCGTCTACCATACTTTGAAAGAGGTGTTTACCCAGGTAGAGTTGATATCCGGACCAAAGTTAAGGTTTATTGCCGCAGGCGAATACGCCTCGATAAGTTCCGATCCCGAAATGCTGGCTCAGCGGTTTGGTTCTTTGCATATCCCGGCCGATTATATCAGCCCGGAATATTTTATCGGAAGAATAGTAACCTGGCAGACAGACTATGTGCGGGGGGTGTTAGCGGCCGAGTGTCCGGTAAAAATAAATCATGATTTTTATCCGGCCGCGTATTATTACGGCATCGGTTATTTCGTCTCTTATTTCCGTAGCGTGTTCAATGCTATTTTGGAATTGCTGGCTAAATTGTCGTTATATCATTATGGCATCTTGGTTGTGGGGGTGCTGCTTTTACTCGCAGTGAAAAGAAAAGAATATCTCCCGGTCGCCGGAGTATTCCTTTGCGGGTTTGCCGGGATGGTGCACGTCATTGTCGCGATCATGTCGTTTCAGATTATCTACGGATATGTATTTACCCAGATCGGTTTGATCTCGGCGGTATTCATGTTAGGCGTGAGTATCGGGGCGTTCCTGATAAAAAGGAATCCTGCCGGTCTTACACGGTCTTCTTTAGCCCTGGTTTCTTCGGGATTCGGTCTCTATTGTTTTCTTTTAGCGGGATTCATCGGCATACTTTCTTTTTGGCATCCGTTTTTTTTATCATATTGTTTTTTTCTTTCTTCGGGACTTGCCGGTATCGCGGTAGGGTCGTTTTTCCCGGCCGCTCAAGGCTCGTTTTTAAAAACGAAACGCCCCGGTGATACTGCCGGGATCCTTTATGGGTTCGATATGTTCGGCGGAGCCTGCGGTGGCATTCTGATTTCCATAGTATTTGTCCCCTTATATGGTATAATTAACACCTGCATTTTTTGCGGAATACTTTTAGTAACTTTCGGTATCTTATCTTACTTCTCATTGCGATGGTGAAATGTTTTTTATGCCTCATGGCTTTGGTATACGTCACGGCTGCGGTCCCGGTGTGGGGTGCTGAGGCTTCTTGTGAGGCGCTTTATTGGGAGAAAAAAGAGCACAATAACGTACAGTGTAAACTTTGTCCGCGGCAATGTGTGATTTCTTCCGGTAACCGGGGCTATTGCGGGGTAAGGGTTAATAAAGACGGGACTCTCTATACGTTAGGCTACAACAACCCGGTTGCGGTTCATCCCGATCCGATTGAGAAAAAACCGTTTTTCCATGTACTTCCCGGAACGTGCGCGCTTTCCCTAGCGGTTGCCGGATGCAATATGCGTTGTCTGTTTTGTCAAAACTGGCAGATCTCTCAAAGCACTCCCGATACCACGAATAATCTCGACCTTACCGCCGATGAAGTCGTAGCGCGCGCGCTTCAGTATAAGTGCCCCTCGGTGGTGTTCACCTATACTGAACCGACGGTGTTCTATGAATATATGTTGGAAATCGCCAAAAAAGCCACCCAGCAGGGGCTCCGGGTCGGCATGCATAGCTGCGGTTATATCAATCCTGCGCCGCTGGTGGAACTTCTTGATTACATGGATTTTGTGAACATAGATCTCAAAGGGTTTTCGTCTGAGTTCTATCGCGATATATCCGGCGGGACCGAACTGGAAAACGTGTTAAGAACGCTTGAGATAATCCACCAGGCCGGCGTTCATCTGGAGATCACGACGTTACTTATTCCTACTCTCAACGATTCTTCCGGAGAGATCCGGGCTTTGAGCAGTTGGATCAAGGAAAACTTAGGGGAGGAAACTCCGCTTCATTTTTCCCGGTTTCAGCCCCAGTATAAACTTCAGAACCTGCCGGCAACGCCGCTTTCAACGTTACGTAATGCGTACGATATTGCCAAAGAAGTCGGATTAAAATACGTGTATATCGGGAACGTATCGGGAATAAACGAGGAATCGACCTGGTGCCCGGTGTGCGGCAAGAGACTTATCCATCGTATCGGATATTCGGTGATTGAAAATAAGATTGCCGGGGGCCGGTGTCCTTTTTGCCAGACAAAAATAAAAGGGGTATGGTCGCCTTAATGCGCCGGAGAAATGGAGTCCACTCGGGCTTCCCGCACATAAATGTAATTTATTTAGCGGGATCCCGCTGGATAAACATGTTGGGGTGAGGGAAAAGCCCGGGGGGTTCCTTTGGGGCGGAATCCTCGCCGCCTCCATCCACGACCTGAAGGCCGTGGTTTTAAGCGGCGGGATAAATTTCGGGAAGTGTGCGGAAACGAATTGACATTCTTTCATAGTTTGATATAGTAGTATGAATTTGCAAGTTATATTATTTATAGTAGTAATTATTTCTTATCTATTCGGTGCTCCGGCTTTCAGCCAGCAGAAGATTACCGATTTTAATCTTTCTAATTTCCGTGAAGACGGGAAAAAAGACTGGGAGATGCGCGGGCAGGAAGCGTTTATTTTTGAAGAATATGTCGATATTCGTCAAATGGAAGCCCGGCATTATCGCGCCGGAAGGATAATCGACATCAAGGCCGATAAAGGAATGTTGTATAAGCCGCACATGGACGCATATCTGTATAATAATGTCGAAGCCCGCAGCAATGATGGAGCGGCACTCTTCACTGATTCGCTTATCTGGAAAAAGGACAAGAATCTCATCTATACCAATGATCCGGTACGGCTTACCCGTGATGCTTCCGAAATCCGCGCCGTCGGGATGAATGCCGATACGGAACTGGAAAAGGTGAATTTTTTAAAAGACGTGACCGTGCGTCTTAAAAATGAACAATCTCCTGATCCGGTTGTCGTCCAGTGTGAGGGTCCTTTAGCGATCGACTATCTCGAAGGAGTGGGAGTTTTTCAGCATAACGTACGCGTCAGTTCCGAAGAAGGCACGATGTATTCCGATCGGGCGACGATTTTTTTTGATGCTCAGCAGAAAGTGCTTAAGAAAGTAATCTCTGAAGGTAATGTGGAGATATTTAAAGGAGATAATGTGACTCTCGCTGAGAAAGCGACGTATGTAAGCGATGGAGGACAATTAATGCTTGAAGGCAGTCCTCATCTAACTGTTTTTCCCGATGAGATTACTGGAAATTAAAGAACTGGAAAAATCGTATAATCACCGTCAGGTGGTGAACAAAGTCTCTTTGAACGTTCGCCGCGGCGAGGTAGTCGGATTACTCGGCCCTAACGGAGCCGGCAAAACCACTACGTTTTATATGATCGTAGGGGTTATTTTCCCGGAACAGGGGCAGATCCTTTTCGATAACCAGAATATCACCTATTTGCCTATCCACCGGCGGGCTCGTTACGGGATAGGCTATCTTTCTCAGGAGCCTTCGGTATTCCGTAAGCTTACCGTTGAAGAAAATATAATGGCCGTACTTGAGACCTGTCCGTTTTCTTCCCGGCAACGGACCCGGCGTCTCAATGAGTTATTGGAAGAATTGAATATCGCTCATTTACGGAAGAGTAAAGCGTATACGTTAAGCGGAGGCGAAATGCGCCGGCTTGAGATCACCCGCAGCCTGGTGACTAATCCGTCATTCCTTTTGCTTGATGAACCGTTTTCCGGAATAGATCCGATTGTCGTGAATGAAGCAAAAGAGATCATTACCGAGCTTAAAAATAAAGGGATCGGGATATTGCTTACCGATCATAATGTGCGGGAAATGCTTTCGATCACCGATCGTGCGTATTTGATTTATGAAGGGAGAATCCTGATCTCCGGTACGTCGGATGAGCTTATCAATGATCCGAAAGCGCGGGAAATATATTTAGGAAAAGAATTTCAAATGTAAGGATTAAACTATGAAAGTCGACATTCAGAGACAAGACAAATTGCAAAGGATCCTTAAAATCGATGTAGGTAAAGAACGGGTATTGGAAGATAAGACCAGGATCTATCAGGAAATCGGTAAAGATCTGAATGTTCCCGGTTTCCGTAAAGGGACCGCCCCTCTGGACGTATTAGAACGTAATCACGGGAAAGTGTTACGTGAAGAATTCTTAAAACGGATGATCCCGGCCTATTATCAGACGATGATCCGTCAGGAAAAAATCGTCCCGGCGGGTTTACCGCGGATTTTCGATGTTGATTTTAAAAACGATAACCTTCTTTTTTCGGTCGAAGTAGAAGTGAAACCGACGTTCGTGCTGCAGGAGGATACGTATCGCGGGCTTACCGTGAAAGATTCTCCGATAGAGGTCAGTGACGATGAGTGGAAAAAGATATGGAATAATCTTCATGAGACGGTTAAAAAGTACACGCAACAGCCTCTTACCGAGCAGCAGATGGTCCAGTGGGCCGGATATAAAGATGAAGAAGCTTTGCGTCAGGCGGCGACGATCGAGCTGAAAGCGGTAAAATTGAGACAGCGTCGTCAGGACATGGAACGGCAGGTGATCGATGTGTTACTTAAGAAGTTGCCTGCCGATATCCCTCAGAAAGTAGCTGAAGAACATCAGAACAAACTGTTACATCAAGAACTGTATAATCTCCAGGCTCAAGGGGTCGCTCCCCAGGAGATCGAGAAACATAAACAGACTCTTCAAGAGAAGATAAAACCCATGGCTGAAGACCAGGTAAGATTATATTATATCCTTGAGGCTATTGCTGAAAAGGAACAATTAGCCGTTGATTCGCGGAATCTCTATGATGTGGTGATGGGATATATCCTTGCTCACGCAGTTTTTTAATAATGCCGATGATCGCTGAATTGAAAACCCAGAGAAGACCGCAGATCTTGATCATCTGCGATAATCTGTGTTTCTTCCTTCTGTGATCATCTGTGGAGTAAAAGGAGGAGTTATGGTCAATCAGATGCCGATTCCCATGGTCATTGAACAAACCGGGCGGGTAGAGCGTGCCTATGATATTTATTCCCGCTTGCTTAAAGACCGGATCATTTTCATCGGTACGCCGATAAATGATCAGGTAGCCAATACTATTATTGCGCAGATGCTGTTCTTGCAGATGGAAGACCTGAATAAGGATATCAGCCTTTATATCAATACCCCGGGAGGAGTGATCACTGCGGGACTGGCTATCTATGACACTATGCAGTTTGTCAAATGTGATGTAGCGACTTATTGTGTCGGGCAGGCCGCCAGCATGGGCGCGGTCCTTTTGACTGCCGGAGCAAAAGGTAAAAGATTTGCGTTACCGAATTCCCGGATCATGATCCATCAGCCCTGGGGTGGAGTACAGGGAACGGCTGAGGATATTTCCCGTCAAACCAACGAGATCCTGCGTTTACGAGAGAACATCAACCATATCCTTTCATCACATACCGGCCAATCGATAGAAAAAATTCAGGAAGATGTCGACCGCGATTTCTTCATGACGGCTGAACAAGCTCATGCCTACGGTGTCGTTGACCAGGTAGTTGCTCATAACGTGAAGGGATAACGTTTCCTCAGGAGAGATGCGGGAATATACGGTTTTTAAGACCGGGTATAAAGAGTAGAGATTTTGTGTAAAGAGAGAGAACGGAGACGACAGGATGAATAAAGCAGTGGTAGGTTTACAATGGGGCGATGAAGGAAAAGGGAAGGTGATCGATTATCTTTCTCAAGACACCGATGTGATCGTCCGGTTCCAAGGCGGGAATAATGCCGGGCATACCGTCGTGGTCAAAGATGAGAAATTCGTTTTTCATCTCATCCCTTCCGGTATCCTCAGGAAACATAAAATATGTGTCATCGGTACCGGGGTCGTTATCGATCCCAAAGTTTTGATCGAAGAAATACAGTATTTGAAGAAGAAAGGGGTCGACGTATCTCCCCGGAACCTTAAAATATCGTCTCTTTCCCATGTGATCATGCCCTATCACCGGGTAATGGATTCGTTTCGTGAATCAAAACGGATACAGAAGATCGGGACGACCAAACGCGGTATAGGGCCCTGTTATGTCGATAAGATCTCCCGTTGCGGGATAAGGGTTGCCGATCTTCTGGATACGAAAAAATTTTCATTCAAACTGAAAGATAATCTGCAGGAAAAAAACCCGCTTTTCAAAGAAGTCTATGGCCGGGAATATTTTTCTTTTAAAAAGATATTTGAAGAATACCGGCATTATTCGAAATTATTGAGACCGTATTGCTGTGACGTGGCGGATTTTCTTTATTCTAAACGGAAAAAACGATTTCTGTTTGAAGGAGCGCAAGGGACATTCCTGGATGTCGATTACGGGACTTATCCGTTTGTGACTTCTTCGAGTACCGTGTGTGCCAACGCGCTTTTGGGTTCCGGTGCGCCGTTTATCAGGATCGATAAGATCATCGGTATTTCTAAAGCGTATACTACCCGGGTAGGTGAAGGGCCGTTTCCTACCGAATCGGTCGGCACGCTGGGTGAATATCTGCGTACGACCGGCAAAGAGTTCGGAGCAACGACTAACCGGGCCCGCCGTTGCGGCTGGTTGGACCTGGTGCTGTTGAAGAGAGCAGTGCTGCTCAACAATGTCACCGAAATCGTACTCACTAAACTTGACGTGCTCAATGCTCTTGATAAAATCAAAGTCTGTACCGAATATAGCCGGAACACAAAAGATAATGATTTCTTCCCTTATGACCTGGAAAGAATAAAACCCATATACCGGATGATGCACGGATGGGAAACCCAGGTTTCTGAGGCACGTTCCTACCGGATGCTTCCGGTGAATGCCCGTAAATATATTTCGTTCATAGAGAAATATGTCGGTAAGAAAATATCGATGGTATCGGTGGGAGAGAAGCGCGAAGCAATCATAAAGAAAGGAGTTTAGAATGGAATTTTTACTGTTTGTCGTCATAAGTTCTGTGATCGCTCTTTTATTCTGTCTCTTTGTCGGGATATGGATATTCAAGAATTCCGAAGGGACCGATACGATGAAGACTATCGCCGGGTATATCAAAGAAGGAGCTCAAGGCTATCTTGCCCAACAGTATAAAGTAGTCGGTATCTTCTTCATTATCGTATTTGTGATCCTGTATCTTTTAGGGATGAAGATCGTTTCGTTCGCTTTTCTCATCGGTGGCTGTTGTTCGGCCCTTTGTGGCTGGATCGGAATGTTTATCGCTACTCATTCCAGCGCGCGTACCGCACAGGCTGCGAGTGTGAGTATCAATAATGGCCTGCGGGTCGCTTTTTCGGCCGGGACGGTGATGGGGTTAAGCGTTGTGGGTATCGGCCTTTTATACCTTTCTGCGTCTTTTTTTCTGCTGTACCGCTTTTTTACTCAAGACCTTGTGGTGATCACCTCGACCATGCTTTCGTTCGGTATGGGGGCTTCCTGTTATGCCCTCTTTGCCCGTGTCGGCGGAGGGATCTATACGAAAGCCGCCGATGTCGGCGCGGACTTGGTCGGTAAAGTCGAAGCCGGTATTCCCGAAGACGACCCGCGCAATCCCGCAGTCATCGCCGATCAAGTAGGCGATAATGTCGGGGATGTCGCCGGGATGGGAGCGGACCTGTATGAATCATATGTCGATTCTATCGTTGCGGCTATGGCTTTGGCGGTGAGCGCCGGGCTCGGATTAAAAGGTATATATTTACCGCTCGTCTTAGGTGCCTGCGGAGTGATCGCCTCGGTAATAGGTTATTTCCTGGTGCGTACCAAAAAAGAATCTCAAGGGGCGTTGATCTTTGCCCTGCGTCGCGCGGTATTTTCGGTTGCCGCGATGATCGGCGTATTCTCGCTGTTTTTCATTTTCAGATTACTTGGCCCAAATTCTTGGGGGCTATGGTACTCGATCTTAACCGGGATCGTCGCCGGTATTCTTTTAGGGATCGTGACCGAATACTATACTTCGACATCGTTCTCGCCGGTACGGACCCTTGCCAACCGTGCGCTTACCGGTCCGGCAACGATCATTATCGGCGGGCTCTCTCTGGGGATGATGTCAACGGCATTACCGATCATTCTTATTTGCGCGGCGATCTTTTTAAGTTTCCTTTTTGCCGGCGGGATGACTAACTATGGGTACGGGCTTTATGGAATAGGTCTGGCCAGTGTCGGATTACTTTCTACGTTAGGGACTACGCTTGCTTCCGATGCGTACGGCCCGGTTGCCGATAATGCCGGTGGGATAGCCGAGATGTCCGGATTAGAAGAGAATGTCCGTAAAAAGACCGACCAGCTTGATGCGTTAGGTAATACTACCGCGGCTACCGGTAAAGGATTTGCTATCGGAAGCGCTGCGCTTACGACTCTGGCGCTTATCGTCGCGTATAAACAAAAAGTCGAGATTTTAGGGGCACCGATTTCATTATCGCTTCTGGATATACGTTTACTTATCGGGTTATTGCTCGGCGGCGCGTTGCCGTTTATATTCTGCGCGCTCACCATGAACGCGGTGGGGGAAGCGGCCGGCCTTATTGTCGAAGAAGTCCGCCGTCAGTTTCGTGAGATTACCGGGCTCCTCAGCGGCCAGGGGAAAGCGGATTATACTACCTGCGTGAAGATCACTACCCGGGCGGCTCAAAAGAAGATGTTTGCTCCCGCGTTACTTGCCCTTACCTCGCCGATTATCGTCGGGTTACTTTTAGGTGTCGATGCGGTTGCCGGCCTTTTAGTCGGCTCTCTGGTATCGGGATTTGTGCTCGCGGTGATGATGGCCAATGCCGGTGGAGCGTGGGATAACGCGAAAAAATATATTGAAGAAGGCAATCTTGGAGGAAAAGGCTCGGATGCCCATAAGGCGGCGGTGGTAGGAGATACGGTGGGAGATCCGTTTAAGGATACCTCCGGCCCTTCGCTTAATATCCTTTTGAAATTAATGTCGATGGTCGCTATTGTGTTCAGCAACTTTATCATTATTCATACGTTATTTAAATAGTTCTTCCTCAAAGATCAGACAATCGAAAGAACTTGATTGCGGAGATTATGGGGGATTACGGCGATTTCTCAATATATTCCAATCCCTGTAATCTCTCTTGAATCACTGTAATCAAGTACTTTCCTCGTTTGTACATAATTCAGGAAAGTGCTATTTAAATAGCTTGACTTAGACAAGTGGCTATGATAATCTAAGAAAAATTTTGAAAAAAGGGGGAAAAGATGAGGATTGTAAGATATTGTCTTACATTTTTTCTTGTTCTCACCTTTCTGACCGGTTGTTCTATCGTGCTTCAGAAAGGGAGGAGATCGGATGTCGAACGGATTCGTACGTTAGAACAGCAACTCGATGAGTTGCGTGATGCCCGTTCTATCCTGGAAGAAAGACTGGCTGAAGAGATAAAAGGCGAGCAGGTCCGGGTATCTATGGAAGAAAAAGGACTGGTGGTTACGTTCGTGGCTGAAATCCTTTTTGATTCCGGAAAAGCAAAACTCAAACCGGAGAGTTCAAACCTGTTAAAGAAAGTCTCCCGGGTATTAGAAGAGGAGGTCCCGCAAAATCAGATAAGTATTGAGGGGCATACCGATAACCAGCCGATTAAATTATCGCAATGGAAATCTAACTGGGAACTTTCTACTCAGCGCGCGCTCAGCGTGCTGCATTTTCTTGAACAGCAAGGGGTAAGTCCCAAGCGTATGTACGCGATCGGGTACGGTGAGTATAGTCCGGTCGCATCCAACGATACTAAAGCCGGCCGCGCATTGAACCGGCGGGTTGAGATCGTGATCATTCCCCTTGATGTGAAAAAGATAAAGAAAGAGTTGGGAGAATTTTAATTTATGAAAAATCAGCCGTTGATTTTAAGCATACTTCTGGGGATAATCCTTCTTTTTATTATCGGGGGGCTTTCGATTTCGGCTCGGCTTAGTTCGACTTCTAAACAATATAAAGAACAACTTGCCGAACAGATCGAGTTGCAGAAAACCAACGGGATCTTGCAGGAAGAAAAAGACGCGTTACTTAAAAGTACGCTGGGTCTGAAAGAAGAGCTGAAAAAGAAGGATTTACAGATTGAAGAGCTTATCGCTCGGATCGAGACCCTGGAGTCTGAGCTTGAGAAATTAAAAATATTAAAACAGAAATTAGAGGAAAATCTGCAAGAAGCGTTAATGCAATCTAAAAGTACCAGGAAATAAGGGGGAGTGCTTTTATTGACGGACATAAAAAGGGGCTAAACGCCCCTTTTATTTTTGGATAACGATCATGAAGACTGAACGACCTCTGTCAGATGAGGAGCGGCCTCGTCACATCGCGATCATTATGGACGGGAACGGCCGGTGGGCGAAAGAGCGGGGCCTTACCCGTACCCAGGGACACCGTCAGGGTGTCGAACGGGTGCGTGAGGTGATCGAGCACGCTCAATCTCTGGGGGTAGAGATCTTGACTGTGTTCGCTTTTTCTACGGAAAATTGGACCAGGCCTCGCCGGGAAATAGCCATGTTATTTTCCTATATGACCCGGTTCCTTTTGAAATCGAAAAAAGATATCATGCGTAAAAATATCCGGTTGACTTTTATCGGGCGCCGGGACCGGCTGGACGAGGTGCGTCGCAGACAGATCCGGGAGATAGAAGAATTGACGGAAAATAATAACTCTTTTTTCGTGAATATCGCTCTTGATTATGGCGGCCGGTGGGATATCTGTGAAGCGGTAAAAAAGATGCTTAATGATACCGGGTCCGATGAGTTGGCCCGAGACGGAGTGAGCGAAGAGAGATTCCAGAGATATGTATCGTTAGCGCAGTTTCCTGATCCCGATCTTTTGATCCGGACATCCGGAGAACAACGGATAAGTAACTTTTTGCTCTGGCAGCTCGCCTATTCGGAATTATATTTCACTCAGTGTTACTGGCCGGATTTTGATAAAAATGAATTAATGAAAGCGTTCAAAGCGTATGCTCATCGGGAACGTCGTTTTGGGCGGGTGAACTCATAAAAAAATGTAAAAGATGAAACAACGGTTAATCACTTCCGCGATATTGATCTTGTTGACTATTGCCGGGCTTGTCTTTCAACCTTTGTTCGCAGTGCTGGTGAATGTGATAATCGCGTTAGGGTTGCTTGAATTTTTTAACATGGTCGAAAAGAAAGGAGTAAAACTTTTTAAATATTTCGGATTAGCCATAGGCCTATTTATCGGGATAACGGTATATTTCCGGTTTCCCATCAAAGAGGGATGGCAGTTCCTGTTTATTATCTGGGGCCTGTTCAGTCTATTCCTCCTGGAGTTGACTAAAAAAGACCAGTATCAGCCGATTCTTTCTTTATCGGCGACTACGTTCGGAATCATTTATATTGCCTGGTGTTTCAGTTTTTTATTGCGTATCCGTCAGTTACAGGACGGCTTACTGCTCTGTATTTTTTTGATTACGGTCACTAAAGCTTCCGATATCGGAGCTTATTTTATCGGGAAACGGTTTGGACGGACCTCATTGATCAAACGGGTAAGTCCTCAGAAATCTTTGGAAGGAGCTCTGGGCGGGTTCCTGATAAGCCTTGCGGTAGGGGTCGTCTTTTCTTTCTTTCTCCAGGAACTCATGTTTTTCTGGGAAAAAGTATTTATGTCGGCGATCCTGGCGATTATCTCCCAGTTAGGAGATCTATTTGAGTCGTTGATCAAACGGGATTGTAACACCAAAGATTCCGGGGCTATTTTCCCGGGAATGGGAGGGATTCTGGATGTGATCGACAGCCTGATCTTTACTGCTCCCACATTTTATCTTTACGTAACTATGGTGCGTTAATATGAAAACAGTCGTTATGTTCGGTTCCACTGGTTCGGTCGGCGCCAATGCGCTCGATGTGCTTGGCGAGCATAAAAAAGATTTTAGGGTGCAGGGGTTATGTACCTGCCGGAACGTGGGGAAGCTTGCCCAGCAGGTTTCCCGGTTTAAACCGCAGTCGGTATGCGTGGTTGATGAGACCAAAGTAACGCGCCTACGGGGGATGATCCCTAACACGGTACGTATTTTTTCCGGGAGGAGTGGTCTTTTGGAGTTTGCCGCCCAAAATGCCGATATCGCTTTTATGGCGATATCGGGAATAGCGTGTCTTGAACCGCTTTTGGTTTCGCTTCAATTTTCCCGTTGTGTCGCCCTGGCGAATAAAGAATCGCTGGTCGTTGCCGGAAAACTTGTGAGGCGCCAGGCAAAACTGCATAATACGTTATTGTTGCCGGTTGACAGTGAGATCAATGCGCTGTTCCAATTATTGAAAACAGTAAAGAAAGACGAGATCAACCGTGTACATATTACCGCGTCCGGCGGAGCGCTCTATGCGTGTACTCCGGCTCAGTTGCGGAAAGTAAAAGCCAAACAGGTGTTAGCTCATCCTACCTGGCGCATGGGCCGGCGGATCACCGTCGATAGCGCTACCCTGGTCAATAAAGGGTTTGAAGTAATCGAGACGCATGAATTTTTTGATATCGATTATGACCGGATCAATATTATCGTCCATCGCGAGTCTCTGATGCATGCCGCGATAGAACTGAACGACGGAACGTTTTTTTCGTGTTTTTATGAACCGGATATGCGTATCCCGATCGAATATGCGTTCTGTTATCCCCGGCGTAACGGGAAGATCAGAAAAAAAGGGATTTTTAACGGGAAAAAAGTCCAGAACTGCACGTTCGGTCCGGTCGATTTCAAAAAATTTCCTTTACTGAAATTGGTATTAGCTGCGGCAAAAAAAGGAGATAATGCGTTGACCGTTCTCAATGCCAGCGATGAGGTGGCGGTAGATTCGTTTTTAAAAGAGAGGATCGCTTTTACCGACTTGTATCCTATTTTGGAGTATGTCTACACTCATAGCCCGCACCGGAAAATAAGTACGCTTGATGAGGTAATATATTGGGACACCTGGGCCCGTAATAAAACAAAGGAGTATATAGAAAAGAAATGCTGTTAAATATCATTATTTTTCTTGCGGTATTAAGTGTGTTGATTATTTCTCATGAATGCGGCCATTTTATTGCGGCCCGCTGGGGGGGGATAAAAGTAGAAAAATTCGCGATCGGGTTCGGCCCGCCGATCATCCGGGTAAAATATAAAGAAACCCTGTTTCTAATATGTTTGGTCCCGTTGGGAGGATATGTCAAACTTGCCGGCGATGATCGTCATGACCACACCGGAGGACCCGAAGAATTTCTTTCTAAATCGCCGGGGATCAAAGCCCGGGTAGTATTTTTCGGCCCGTTGTTCAATTATCTGCTGGCGTTTTTTGTGTTTTGGGTGGTATTCACCGTCGGGTTTCCCTATACGGCACCGACTATCGGACAGATCATCGCCGATACCCCGGCTGAAAGTGCCGGACTCATCGCGGGGGATACTATTCTGGCGATCAACGGTGAGGCGGTCGATATCTGGAGTGATGTGCTTAAGACGATTTCCGTAAGCCACGGCGTTCTCCATATGGAAATCGACCGAGCAGGCCAAATCAAAGAAGTGGCCGTTGTCCCTCAGATCAGGAGTCGTAAAGATATATTCGGCCGTCTCCGGGAGCTCCCTTTTGTCGGAATCGGCCCTTCGTTTGAACCGAAAGTGGTTCGCAGTAATATTGCAGTGGCCTTTGTGAAAGCGATAGGGCATGTAGGCGAGTTGACGGTGGTGATCATCAAAGGGCTGGTATTTACCATTATCGGGGTCATCCCGTTCCGGGAAGCGGTTGCCGGCCCGGTCGGGATATATCATCTTACCTCCGAAATAGCAAAAGTAGGGTTAATCCCGCTTATCCATTTTGTCGGAGTATTGAGTGTGAGTCTGGGCCTGATCAATCTTTTTCCGATTCCGGTGCTTGACGGGGGGCATATTTTCTTTTTGGGTCTCGAACGGCTCCGAAAAAAACCATTACCCGATAAATGGGAAGAGACGTTGACGAAAATAGGGCTGGTGCTTTTAATTACGCTGATGTTATTTATCGTATTTAACGATGTGATCCGTTTCGTTCTTCACCGGTAAAAAAGACAATGAGTAAAATCGTACATATCGGAAAACTTAAAGTCGGCGGACACAATCCCGTACGGATCAAAGGGATGCTGAAGACTCCCGCCCGTAAACTGTCCCGGCTCATCCGGGAAGGGCTTGGTCTGGAGCTGCGCGGGGCCGAAGCCATCCGGATAGCCTTTAAAGAGCAGAGCGAAACCCGGGCGCTACGGGCTTTAAAAAAAGAGTTATCGGTTCCCCTGGTCGCCGATATCCATTTTCATCCCGCGTTGGCGCTTGCGGCGCTGGATGCGGGGGTCGACGGGATAAGGCTTAACCCTTTGAATATTACGAAAAAAGACACATTGAAAGAAATCGTACGTCAGGCCAAACAAAGAAAAGTCTCTATAAGGATCGGGGTTAATTCCGGGGGGTTCAAAGAGCATACCTCAAGTGACGGGCGGTTTGCCCGGGCAATGGTGAAGAAGGTTTCCGATTATATAAAACTTTTTGAAGACCAGCAATTCTCTGATATAATGGTTTCTTTAAAGGCATCGCAGGTTTCGACGACTATTGCTGCCAACCGGCTTTTTTCTCAGAAATTTCAATACCCTCTGCATTTAGGGGTGACGGCCAGCGGCCCGTTTTTGCAAGGAGTCATAAAATCTTCCTTAGGGATTGGAATTCTTTTATCTGAAGGTATTGGGAGTATTATCAGGGTTTCGCTTACGGGGGCTTCTTGTGATGAAATAGATGTTGCCAAAGCGATCCTGCAGTTTCTGGGATTACGCTGGTTTTTTCCCGAAATAATCTCCTGTCCGACCTGCGGCAGGTGTGAAGTGAATCTGACCAGGATCGTCGACGATTTCCAGAAACAGTTGCGTAAGGTATCGTTGCCGGGGGCGTTTAAGAAGGTAGCGTTGATGGGATGTGTGGTAAACGGGCCGGGCGAGGCGGCTCAGGCGGATATCGGAGTCGCTTTTGGAAAAAATAAAGGGGCGATATTTCGTCGGGGAAAAGTGATCGGGTATACCGATCCCGATAATACGATAAAAGATGTAATAAGGAAGATACGAGATGCTGTTTAGTAAAGTATTTATTCCCACATTGCGGGAGGATCCGCATAGTGCCGAATGCAAAAGCCATACGCTTCTTTTACGAGGCGGGTTCCTTTCGATGATTTCCAGCGGTATTTACGCGTATTTGCCGTTGGGGGTAAGAGTATTGAATAAGATCAGTAATGTCATCCGTACTCATATGAACAGTAAAGAGGCTTCCGAATTATTGATGACGGTATTACAACCTCTGGAGATGTGGGAAAAGACCGGCCGAATAAAAGATATGGAAGAAGTCATGTTACGGGTTCGTGACCGAAAAGATCGCGATCTTTGTCTGGGGCCGACCCATGAAGAAGAGATCACCGAGATCGCCAAAAAATATATTGCGTCATATAAACAGCTTCCGGTCGTTCTTTATCAGATCCAGACTAAATTCCGTGATGAGACCCGTCCCCGATACGGATTAGTACGTAGTTGTGAGTTTATCATGAAAGATGCCTATAGTTTCGACCGGGACCAGGAGGGGCTCGCCGCCAATTATGAGAAAATGCTTGATGCCTATCAGAATATATTTTCTGATTGTGGTCTCGATTTTATTACGGTCGAAGCTGATTCCGGCGTGATGGGAGGAAGTGTTTCTCACGAGTTTTTAGTCCCGGCCGAGATCGGGGAAGACATTCTCTACTATTGCCAGAGCTGTCAAAAATATTTCCGTGAAGATGCCCCATGCCCGCAATGTCAGGGGGCGACTACGCAGAACCGGATGATCGAGGTAGGCCATATTTTTCAGTTAGGCACCAAATACTCCGAAGCCCAGGGAGCGTATTTTTTAGATAACGACGGGGTACGTAAACCGGTGATCATGGGGTGTTACGGTATAGGAGTAAGCCGGCTGCTCAGTGCGGTCGTCGAACAGAATTTCGACGAAAAAGGGATCGTGTGGCCGCATCGTATCGCTCCGTTTATGGTGAGTGTGGTCGTAGTCGGTATAGAGAACGAAGAGCTTCTTGCGGCGGCGACTGAACTGATCCGGCGACTCGAATCTGCCGGAATAGAAGTACTCCTGGATGACCGGGATCATCCCGCGGGAGTCAAGTTTAAAGACGCGTATCTACTGGGGATCCCTTATATCGCAATTTTCGGAAAAAAATATCTCGAAACCAAAAAAATAGAAATCGAGGTAAGGAAAACTTCTCAGAAAATCGCATTAGGGTCCGATGAATGTATCGAATTTTTAAAAAATCATATCGATGCTTACCAGAAGTTGTGAGGGAAAAATCAGAGAGCAGGCCGAAATTCTGTTTGGCCGGGAAGGATTTGATATCGTAGAGTTCAAATCCTTTCGTCAGGGACAGGAACGGGTGATCAGGATCGTCGCCGATCGACCTTGGGGCGGGATCACGCTTGATGAGTGCGGTCGTCTCAACCGGCTTTTTTATGCGTATGTAGAGAGTCAGGGGGCCTTCACTGAAAATTTCAGACTGGAGGTCATCTCCCCCGGGTTAGACTGGAAATTAAGAGATCAAAAAGATTTCCAGAGAGTAGTAGGCCGTCGAATAGGCGTCTGGTTGGAAGAGGCTTTTGACGGGAAGACATATATAGAAGGTATCTTGCGAAAAATTACAAAAGAACATATTATCATTGAAGGAGAGGGATCATGGGAGATCCCTTTATCTTGTGTACAATGTGCAAAACAGAGGATTAATTATGAATAAGGAATTTTTAAGCATTGTTGAACAACTGGAACGGGAAAAAGGGCTGCCCCGGGCGGTCCTTATCGAAGCGGTCAAACAGGCGTTGACTATCGCCGCGCATAAGATCGCTAAAATCACCGAAGAGAATAAAGACGAAGTGAGCGTTGATATAGACGAACAGAAAGGAGATATCCGCGTATTCATTTCCGGTAAAGAGATCGTTTCTAAAGAGTTTGGACGGATTGCCGCTCAGACCGCCCGGCAGGTCATCATTCAGAAGATCCGGGAAGCCGAAAAAGAAAATATTTTTGAAGATTTCAAGGACCGTGCCGGCCAGATCATCGGCGGGATCGTATATCGTATTGAAAAGCGAGGAGTGATCCTTGACCTTTTGGGTAAGGCTGAGGGGATCATCCCTAACAGTTTCCTGTCGCCGTTAGATAAGTTTCGGATGGGCGAACGGGTGAAAGCTCTGGTGATCGATGTGAAAAGAGAAAAAGGGCCGCAGATAGTCCTTTCCCGTAAACATCCGGGGCTGGTGAAAAAACTGTTTGAACTTGAAGTGCCGGAGATCTACGACGGCATAGTAGAGATCAAATCGATTGCCCGGGAAGCGGGAGAGAGGACAAAGATTGCGGTATTTTCCAAAGATGATAAAGTGGATTGTGTCGGTTCGTGTGTAGGTATCCGCGGTTCCCGGGTGAAAAATATTATTGAAGAACTGCGGGGAGAAAAGATCGATATTATCCGTTGGCATGACGAGATCAAAGAATTTATTAAAGCGAGCCTTGCCCCGGCGGCAGTTTCCAAGATCGAGATAGACCGCGAGTTAAAACGGGCAAAAGTGCTGGTCAATTCCGATCAGCTTTCTCTGGCAATCGGGCGCAAAGGCCAGAACGTAAGGTTAGCTTCCCGGCTGGTAGAATGGGAGATCGATGTCCGCACAAAAGAAGCGATCGAAGAGAGCCTGAAGGTGCTTGCTTCTTTAAAGAGCGTGAGCGACCGGACGGCGACGTTACTGGTGAATGCCGGATATTCGGATGTGTCGTCACTGGCCCGGGCGAACGAAGAAGATTTAGCGAAGATAAAAGGGATCGGAGCAAAAAAAGTGGCAAAGATGGTTGAAGAAGCAAGAAAAAAAGTAGAAGCAGCCAAAGCAAAGATCTCTCAAGCGGTATCCGACGATGCTCAAAACAAGTCCAAGAAGGCGATGCCAGAAGAACCGGCAGCTACCGAGGGAGATAAAGAAATCACACAGGAGGATAATCAGGAAGAAAAATGAGAATTTATGAATTATCAAAACAGTTAGGGATCGATTCCAAAGAGCTTATCGAGAAACTGCAGAAATTGAATTTTCCGGTTAAGAGCCATATGTCGGTAGTCGATGATGATACTGCCGAAATAATCAAACACGAAGTAGCCGACCTGAATCAAAAAGAGATAGAAGAAAATGTGATCGATGTCGATTTCCCGATTACGGTAAAAGACCTTGCGGTAAAGCTTAACCAGAAACCTTCGGAAATCCTGAAAATACTCATGTCTAAAGGGAAGATGGCGATGATCAATCAGACCCTGGACAATAAGCTGGCTCAGGAGATCGCGTATTCTTTCAAGATCAACTTACGTCAGAAACCGTCTAAAGAGGAAGAGATCCTTCAGGTGGGCGTTCAAGAGCTGAAAAAACGTGCTCCGGTAGTGACGCTCATGGGGCATATCGATCATGGAAAGACTTCGCTTTTGGATTATATCCGTAAAAGTACGATTACTCAAAGTGAACGAGGCGGGATCACCCAGCATATCGGAGCTTACCGGGTCGATTTAGAACATGGATCGATTACGTTTGTAGATACTCCCGGCCATGAGACGTTCACGGCCATGCGGGCTCGAGGCGCGGATATTACCGATATTGTGATACTGGTCGTTGCCGCCGAAGAAGGGATTAAACCCCAGACCATAGAAGCCTATGATCATGCCAAACAGGCCGATGTTCCGATCATCGTCGCCATAAACAAGATCGATCTACCCACCGCCAATGTAGATATGGTAAAACAACAATTATCTAAAATCGACCTTGTTCCGGAAGACTGGGGCGGAAAGACCGTGACTCAAGGGGTGTCGGCAAAGACCGGGGCGGGGGTCAATGAATTACTGGAACTGATCCTTCTGCAGGGAGAACTCCTTGATTTAAAAGCCGATTATGGCCGGCCGGCGGTAGGGGTGGTCATCGAAGGCCATCTTTCCAAAGGACGCGGGGCGCTTGCGACTATTCTTGTCCAGGAAGGACAACTCTCTCTTGGGGATATTGTAGTGTGTGGGGTGTTTTGGGGCAGGATAAAAGCCATGCAGGACGATTTAGGCAGGTTCCATCAGAAAGTATATCCGTCCTGTCCTATTGAGGTATTGGGGTTGGACGGGGTGCCGACTCCCGGTGATAAATTATTTGTTGTTCCCGATGAGTCCAGCGCCAAAGAGATCATCGACCGCCGTAAAGAAGAGGAGAAAAATAAACGTCAGACCACACCCGCGCATATGCGGCTTGAAGATCTCGGCCAGAAAGGGAAAAAACAGCTGAAAGTTATTTTAAAAGCCGATGTGGGGGGGACGCTGGAAGCGGTAGAGCAGGCGTTAGGAAAACTATCTACTCAGGAAGTTGAAAGCGATATCGTACATAAAGCGGTAGGAGCGATATCTCCTTCGGACGTGCTTCTCTCGGAAGTAAGTGATGCGGTGATCTTCGGGTTTAAGGTAGGGGTTGATGCGTCAGCCCGTGACCTTGCGAAACAAAAGGGGATCGAGATCAGGACCTATCAGATCGTCTATGAACTGATCGATGAGGTGAGATCTGCTCTTGAAGGGATGTTGACTCCGCATATCCGGCGGGTATTTATCGGCCAGGTGCAGGTGAAAAAAGTATTTAAACTGTCAAAAGGGATTATCGCCGGGAGTATTGTGACGAAAGGCAAAGTCCAGCGGGGAGCCCAGTGTGAACTGATGCGCCAGGGAGAAAAGATCTTTTCCGGCCGGATCGATACTCTGAAGAGGTTTAAGGACGAAGTAAAAGAAGTGACTGAAGGGACTGAATGCGGGCTGGGGATCGGATATGACCAGCTTGAGGAAGGCGATCTTATCGACGTCTTTCGTGAAGAAAAAATAGAGCGTAAACTCTCATGAATATGTCACAATGTCACAAAGTCACAAGGTCACATGTAAAAAAGACGTGTGACGTGTGTCGTGTGACTAGCCTGCCGTCAGGCAGGCGTGTGACCCTCTAGTAGTATGGAAAAAAAACGTATTTTAAGCGGGATGCGTCCTACGGGAAAGCTGCATATCGGACATTGGGTAGGAGCTCTTTCTAACTGGACTCGGCTGCAAGATGAATATACATGTTTTTTTATGGTAGCTGATTGGCATGCGCTTATGAGTGAATACAAAAGTTCAAGTAATATTGCCGATACCATTATGGATAACGTCGCCGACTGGCTCGCCTGGGGGATAGACCCGAAACGTTCGGTGATCTTCGTCCAATCACGATTGCCGGTGCACCTTGAATTGTTCATGGCCCTTTCGATCATTACCCCTTTAGGTTGGCTTTATCGTTGCCCTACATTTAAAGAACAGATCGACCAGCTGAAAGAGAAAGAGATCAATACGTTTGCTTTTCTGGGGTATCCGGTCTTACAGACAGCGGATATTTTACTGTATCAGGCTCATTATGTCCCGGTCGGCGAAGATCAGCTTCCCCATTTAGAGGTTGCCCGGGAAATCGTGCGGCGTTTCCACTTTCTGTTTAAAAGTGAGATTTTTGTAGAACCGCAGCCGTTACTCACTCCGGTTCCGCGACTGTTAGGATTGGACGGCCGTAAGATGAGTAAGAGTTACGATAATTTTGTTGCGCTTGATGAAGAAGATGACATGATCAACAAAAAAGTGCTTTCTATGGTGACCGATCCTCAACGTATTAAAAAAGACGATTTCGGCCGGCCTGAGGTCTGTAGTGTCTTTAACTATTATGAAGTATTTAAACCCGAGTTGAAGGAAGACGTGCGTGCCTGGTGTACCGGGGCCCGGAAAGGGTGTAAAGACTGTAAAGCCTGTCTTGCGGGATTGCTCATCGATTTTATCGGCGAAAAACGCAAAGAAAAAAAACGGTTACTGAACGAACCGGATTATCTTAACCAGGTATTGAATGAAGGGGCTCAAAGAGCAGAAACTGTTGCGTGTGCTACCATGGCGCGCGTCCGGGAAGCAGTGCATTTATGAAAGTCAGGCTGGATATATTCGAAGGTCCTTTGGATCTGCTGCTGTATCTTATTAAAAAAGATCATGTCGATGTATACGATATACCGATTTCCCGTGTTGTCGAACAGTACCTGGAATTTCTCGAATTGATGCAGATATTAGATATCAATGTCGCTTCCGAATATATGGTGATGGCCGCGACCCTGATCAATATCAAATCAAAAATGCTTCTGCCTCAGGAGAAAACCGAAGAAGCCCCTCAAGAAGACCCGCGTGACGAACTGGTAAGGAAATTACTAGAATATGAGAAATTCAAAGAAGCCGCGGGGTATCTGAAAGAAAAAGAACAGGAACGATTAAAATATCTAAGCCGGCCGCAGGTCGAGCGTAAAGGAGAACCTTATTTTGAAGCGTCGATTTTTGACCTGATCAGTGCCTTTAAAGCGGCACTGAAAGAAGTCCCTAAAGACGTATTTTTAGAGGTGATCAAAGATGAGTTTACCATCGAAGAGAAGATGCATGATATCCTTCATGTCCTCGTTGAGCAGGAAAAGATCTCTTTAAGCGAACTGTTCAGCCGGGCCCGCAGTAAACTGGAGATCATTGTCTGTTTTCTTGCGATCTTAGAATTGATCCGGTTAAAAGAGATCGTCGCGATACAGCAGGATCTGTTTGCCGCTATCATGATCACCCGTAGCCAGACGCTTTACTCATCGTTATGAACGACCGATTTGTCGATTATCTTAAAGAAAACGAAGAAGAACAGATCATTAATCTTTCGCTGAGGCCCGCGAACCTTTCTGAATTCATCGGTCAGGAAGATATTGTCGCATCATTAAAGATCGCGATTGAAGCGGCCAAAGGCCGCGGTGAACCCCTGGAACACATATTGCTTTGCGGCCCGCCGGGATTAGGCAAGACTTCTTTAGCCTATTGTATTGCCAAAGAGATGGGGACTACGCTGACCTCTACCAGCGGTCCGGCTATAGAACGGGCCGGCGATCTAGTCGGGATCCTTACGAATCTGGAAAAAGGAGATATCCTGTTTATCGATGAAGTGCATCGTCTTTCTCGAGTGATCGAGGAGTTCCTTTATCCGGCAATGGAAAATTATCAGATCGATTTTATCGTCGATAAAGGCCCGTATGCCAAAAGTATCAAATTCAATTTAAAACCGTTTACGTTAATCGGCGCTACTACCCGTAAAGGATCTTTGACCGCACCCCTGCGGGGCCGGTTCGGGCTCTTTTTCGATTTAGATTTTTATCCGGCCGGAGAACTGGTGTGGGTGATCCGGCGGAGCGCGGCATTACTCGGTGTCGAAATCGATGGGCCCAGTTGTGAGTTGATTTCAGTCTGTTCCCGCGGCGCGCCGCGGCTGGCAAACCGGATATTGAGACGTATCCGGGATTATGCTCAGGTAAAAGGAGAAGGGAAGATCACGTTGCAGATCACTGAGATCGCTCTCGATAAGATTAAAATAGATACCCAGGGGCTTGATGACCTCGATCGCCGGTACCTTGCTACGATCATCAATGTCCATCGTGGCGGTCCGATCGGGGTCGAAGCGATTGCCGCGACATTAGGCGAGGGAAAAGAAACGCTGGAAGACGTTGTCGAACCCTATCTGATGAAAAAAGGGTTCCTGCGGCGTACCCCGCGGGGAAGAGTGGCCAGCCGTAACGCATACACTCATCTGAATATTCCGCTACCGCAAGACCAACAAGAAAATTTTTTCTAAAGATGGATATGCCGCAATTAGGAAGACTGCTTATTATTCTGGGAATAATCTTTATCCTTACGGGGATAGTATTTTCCTTGAATCTCGGCGGTAAACTTTCCTTTCTGGGACGGTTGCCCGGAGACATCCATATCAAGAAAGATGATTTTGTGTTTTATTTCCCGTTCACTACTTCGATATTGATCAGTATTTTATTAAGTGCCGTTTTTTATCTATATACAAAAAAGTAAATTATGTTTGAGGTCACCAAATCCGATCCTTCCAGCCGGGCCCGGTTAGGATGTTTCCGTACCCGTCACGGAGATTTTATGACTCCGGCATTTTTCCCGGTCGCCACGCAAGGGACGATTAAAGGGCTCACCTCTCGTGATTTGAAAGAGATCGGCAGCCAGGGGATTCTGGTCAATGCCTACCATCTTTTCTTAAGACCGGGGACTCAGATCGTCAAAGAAGCCGGCGGGTTACACCGGTTTATGTCTTTTGACGGGCCGATTGTTTCCGACAGCGGGGGGTACCAGGTGTTTAGTCTGGAAGCGTTACGTAAAGTGACCGATGAGGGGGTGCGGTTTCAATCGCATATTGACGGGGCTACGATTTTTCTTACTCCCGAAGATGTGATCCAGATCCAATGTGATCTGGGGACCGATGTGGTGTTACCGTTAGATGAGTGTGTAAAATACCCTACTCCACATGAATATGCCCGGGTGGCTATGGACCGTACGCTTACATGGCTGCGCCGGTCCCGGGCCTATTTCGACCAGAACGATAACCTGAACGCTTTATTCGGTATTATCCAGGGGGCGACCTACGAAGATTTACGTCAGGAATGTCTCAAAGAAGCCCTTCGTATCGGTTGTGACGGTATCGCGTTAGGCGGTTTAAGTGTTGGCGAGGGAGAGAATTTAAGATATAATATAATCTCTTTTTTAACCGATATGTTGAGTCGGCAAGAGCGGGATTATTTAGTATATTGTATGGGGGTGGGAACTCCCCGTGATATATTAGAGAGTGTTGCTCTGGGCGTCGATCTTTTTGATTGCGTGATTCCTACCCGTTTGGGCAGGACCGGTACTGCTTTTACCCATCAAGGTAAGATCGTGATACGTAACGCTCCGTGTGCCCGGGATTACGCGCCGATCGATTCTGAGTGCGATTGTTTTGTGTGTACTCGGTATACCCGGGCTTATCTGCGTCACTTGATCAATGCCGGAGAGATGACTGGAGCGTATCTGATCACTTACCATAATGTATGGTGGTTTGAACGATTCATCGAACGTATCCGGGCGGCAATCGCCAACGGGAAGTTCAGTGAGTTCAAGGAAGAATTCCTGGCGAAATTTGATGCAGCTGTAAAAGAATAGGAAGTGTCAACCGTGATTATTGATGTACTCACCATATTTCCGGACATGTTCGCATCCGTTATTCAGGAAACGATGATTAAACGGGCCCAGGAAAAAGGCTTGTTGAAGATTAACATCCATGATCTGCGGGCCTACAGTAACGACCCGCATAAAAAAGTCGATGCTCCCAGCTACGGCGGAGGCGCGGGAATGGTATTCAAAGCCGAACCGGTATTTTGCGCGGTAGAAGATGTTCTCGGTCATACTGTCTATCCTCGTAAAGAAAAAGATCCCGCCAAATGCGTTGTGCTGTTGAGCCCTAAAGGGAAAACGTTGACTCAAGGTTCCCTGAAAAGATTCTTAGATTACGAACGGCTCGTCCTTATCGCTCCGCGTTATGAGGGGGTAGATGAACGTATTCGCGAACATCTTATCGATGAGGAAGTATCTCTGGGCGATTATGTGTTAAGCGGAGGAGAACTTCCCGCGATGGTCTTTATTGATTGTATAGCCCGGCTTATTCCCGGGGTGGTATCCGATGTCGAATCGATTATTAAAGAAAGTTTTGAAGGCGACCTGTTAGATTATCCGGTCTATACCCGTCCGGAAGATTTCCGCGGACTCAAGGTGCCTGAGGTGCTTCTTTCCGGAGACCATGTCCGTATCGATCAGTGGCGGAAAGCCCAATCCGAACGGATCACACAAGAAAAAAGGCCGGATTTGTGGCGTAAACGCAAAGCGAGTGGGAAAAAGTCAAATGAGACTTAGATTTTTAGAGCATAAGCGAATGAAAATCTGTAGTGGAATTTGACCCTTGACATTTTTTTATGAATAGGGAGTATTACTTTTATATTTTACAATGCAGCGATGGCAGTAAATATTATGGTCACACAAACGATCTAAAAAGACGTATCTTTTCCCATTTTAAGGGGCAAGTCTCTTCGACCAAGAATAAACGGCCTCTACGTTTGGTCTATTTTGAAAAGTGTGATTCCCGTTCAGTCGCTTTTAAAAGAGAGATGCAATTTAAAAATGGCCGGACAAGAATGAAAACTATAGAGAAAATGATAGGTTCATTTTCTCAAGAAAAATGTCAAGGGTTTAATGCGCAGACGGCTTACGCCTACGATGTATGAGCACTTCGTTCCATAAATCGTCTGCTTATAAAAGGAGGTAATTATGGGGAATTTAGCCAAACTGGAAAAAGATATTTTAGAGAAGGTAAAAAGAGAATACCAGTTTAATGTGGGAGATATCGTCAGCGTCCACTACAAGATCAAAGAGAAAGATAAAGAAAGGATCTATCCTTTGGAAGGCATTGTGATAAAGACCCAGGGCGCTCTTCATCGCAAATCCTTCACGATTCGTCGGCTTGCTTACGGTGAGGCCTATGAGATCACTTTCCCTTATCATTCTCCGCAAATCGATACGGTCGAGGTGGTAAAAAAAAGCCGCCGCCGTCCGCGCCGTAAAAGAATATATTATATACGCGGCCGGGTAGGGAAGAAAGCGTCACTCACGTAAACGGTCGATAGTCGACAGTCTGTAGTCGATAGTAAAAGAAAAAAGAAGAGGGATGGGAGATATTAGAAAGTTTAATTATGGAATATCTCAAGCTAGATACTAAAGACCAGAGACTAATGACTGATGAGGAGTGAACGACGAATCATTGTGGGGTTAGATGAGGCCGGGCGTGGCCCGTTATGCGGACCGGTGGTCGCCTGTGCGTTCTTTTTTAAAGATACAGAGGACGTCCCACGGGTAAAAGATTCTAAAAAACTTTCGGCAGGGCAAAGAGAAAAGCTCTTTGAAATACTTTGTGTAAAAGGAAATTATGCGGTGAGTTTTGCGAGCGCCGGGGAGATAGACGAACATAATATCCTTGAGGCGACAATGATCGCATTTAACCGGGCAATTCAAAAGTTAATGGGCGCGTATCCTTTTCTTAAAGATGCGGAATTTATCATTGACGGACCGATTTTCCGTACGGATTTGAATATCCATTATCGTTGCGTGAAAAAAGCCGATGTAACGGTGGGTGAGGTTTCCAGCGCTTCGATTATCGCCAAAGTCACCCGGGATCATTTTATGCATATGCTTGATTTCCTTTATCCCCAATGGAATTTTTCCGGGCACAAAGGGTATCCCACTAAGGAACATCGGGAATTGCTTCAAAAGGCGCTCCCTACCCCGTTTCATCGCAGAAGTTTTATGAGTGCTCATGAAGTATGACGGTGCCTATTATGAGAGGAAAGCGGAAGAATTTTTAAGATTAAAAGGGTATCGTGGTTGTGCGAAAAACTTCCGTACCCGTTTAGGCGAAATCGACCTGATTGTCCGGGACGGGGATACTACCAGTTTTGTCGAAGTAAAAGCGCGTAACGCGCATGCGGGTTATCTCCCTCAGGAAGCGGTGACAAAAGATAAACGGGCACGGATCGTCCGGGCCGCCCGAGGGTATATGCAACGGTATGGGGTCAGATCTTACCGTTTCGATGTAGTCGCGATTATTGAAGGTGAGCTGTGGCGTTCCTATAGTCTGTTTAAAAACGCTTTTACATTAAATGAGATCTTATAAGAACGATCTAAAAAAGTATATTCATGATTTGAGTGTATCTTCGGCCCATCCGGCCGGGGGGAGTTGTGCCGCGCTCAGCGGGTGCCTGGGTATTTCTTTGATCCAGATGGCTTTGAGATATAGTGGCGCAGGAGGTGATGGGTATCTGGTGCGTTTGGAAAAAATAAAGAAAGACATAATCGGCCTTATTGACCGGGACGGCGAGTTGTTTGAACGGCTCCTGCGGGAAACCGTTGCGGTAAAAAAGAAAAAACTTCTTCACACGATACAGGAAGAGATCATGAGGCTGGCCAACGGGTGCGGAAAAGTAGCCGGATATGCCCGCGCTATAGAACCATCGATAAAAAAGACGATTATCAGCGATTTTTATGCCGGCCTCAAACTTTGTGAAGTGTCATTGTATATCTGTGTCAAGAATTTACAGGCTAACCAGAGGATGTTTAAAATCGACAATGCCCGGAAAATCCAGCGTACTAAAAAAAGCATGGAGGTATTTAAACGATGGGGATGATCTTTGAGGCGCATCCGCTTATCATCCGGTTGAAACGTCAGCTTGAACATACACGGGCCGGATATCGGCAGGTGGTATTGGCGGCTTTGACTATAGGTGAGGACCGCGCGAGTGCTATCTATTGTGCTTCACAGAAACGGATGGCCGAGGAGTTGAAAGTCGAATATAGGCATTATACGTTTAAAAAGAACGTATCCGCAAAGAAAGTATTGGATGCTCTTACAGCTTTAAATGCCGATAGAGGAGTCCACGGTATTATGGTCCATAAACCTTTGCCGGGCCATCTGAACGAAGTAGAACTTTTTTCTGCGATCGCCCCGGGTAAAGATATTGAAGGAGTCCATCCTCAGAATGTCGGGCGTATCCTGTTAAAAGATCCCTATATTATTCCTCCTACCGCCGAAAGTGTCTTGGCGGTCCTGGATCATGTAAAGGTCGATCTTTATGGCAAGAACGTGGTGTTGATCGGTTTTTCTTCTCATATCGGAAAACCTCTCAGTGTTATCCTTGCCGATAAATTCGCTACGGTGACGATTACTCATATCGGGACGTATGAAAAAAAACAGTTGCCCTTTTATACCCGTCATGCCGACGTGTTGATATCCTGCGTGGGGAAACCGCATTTCATCAAGACCGCCTGGATCAAGAAGAACGCGATCGTCATCGATGTCGGGATCTCCCGGGGGCCTCACGGCAAAATATGCGGCGATGTTGATTCTCAAAAAGCGGTGCTCAAGGCGGAAATAGTCACTCCGGTACCGTTAGGAGTGGGGGCGTTAACTCCGCTTTTCCTTTATCGGAATCTGTTTAAGAGCGTTACGCGTGCACATCAGGAGAAAAAAAGACTATGATCAAAGATGAATTGACCATTGTCGGCGGCGGGGCCGCGGCAATAACGCTGATTAAAGAGTTGCGGGCGCAAAATCCCACAGTTAAAATACGGTTGCTTGACCGGCAACAATATTCGTTTGATAAAGAACATTATTTCGACCATGTACTCTCTTCTTCCCGCGTCCGGCCTCTCTACCTTACGGAATTCGCCAAAGCTCACAATATCGATTTTCTGGTACGTACCGTAGAGCGGGTACAGCCCAATAAAAAACTGCTGTATTGTAAAAACGAAGAGCCTCTGGAATATAAGACGCTGGCGCTTGCCTGTGGATTGAGGTCGAGGCCGCTTGAGATTAAAGGAGAATCCCGTGACAGCGCATTTTATCTCGATGAACCGGACCTGTTTTTTATTAAAGATATCCTTAAAGTCAGCCGGGATATCATTATTCTTGCTCATACCCTGCTGGGGTTACGTCTGGCTTTTTCCCTTTCTTTCTTACAGAAAGAGATCAAACTCTTCACCGGGCCTTTACGTTTTTTAGAGCCTTTTGCGTCAGAAAAAGAGAGGATTTTCAATCTGTTGCGTGAACGGGGAATCGATATCTATGAAAATACTGCCATTGAAGAGATTATCGGGGAGGCTTGCGTGAAAGCGGTGAAAACGTCTATACCTAAAGTATTTGCCGCACAAGCCGTGTTTATTGATAGTGGCTTTATCTGCGGGCATAAACTCACCGATATAGTGCCTCAAGAAAAAAGGTTTACGACCGATTATGCGGATGTGTATATGTTGGGAGATATGGCTGACCTATCAATTGAGGACGAATCGTTTTTCTTTACGCGCGCTCGTAACGTCGAGCTTGGAGCCATGCGGTGTGCGCGGCTGTTCTCAAGCGAAGAATCCCCCCAGCGGCCCGATGTCGGGCTGGGTAGCGACCAGATAAAAGACTTTTTAAAAACTGAATTTAATGTGGAAAGAAGGGCATCTTTAGTGTAAACTATTCCCTTTAATCAAATATGGAAATACAGTTGAAATAAGAAGAGCGACAACGAAGAACTCCTGGAAATACAATGGAAATATATTGATGAAGGTATGGGCAGGACAATTGTATTTCAATATATTTCGCGAAACGAAGTCGAGCATATTTCCACCGTATTTCAATAAAAGAGTAAAGCATAAGGAGGTAAGAGATGGCAGAGTGGATTGGAAAAGACAGACGATCGCGCCGTTGTTTTGGTTTTGATGAGATTGCCTTAGTCCCCGGGAAAATAACGATTAATCCCGAGGATGTTGATATAGCCTGGGAACTCGCCGGTAAAAAATTTACCGTACCGATTCTGGCTGCGGCGATGGATGGAGTAGTCGACGTGCGGTTTGCGATAGAGATGTCCCGGTTAGGCGGAGTCGCGGTATTAAATCTTGACGGGATACAGACCCGTTACGAAAAACCAGATGAAGTGCTTGATGAGATCGCCCGGGCGACGCCACAGGAGGCGACCAATCTTATCCAGAAAGTCTATACGACTCCGATCAAAGAAAAGCTGATCGCCAAACGTGTTGAAGAAATCAAAAAAGGCAAAGGGTATGCCGCGGTAAGCTGTATCCCGCAAAACGCCGAAAAGTTTGGCGATATTGCCGAAGACGCCGGGGCGGATTGTTTTGTCGTGCAATCGACGGTGATCACTTCCGAACACATATCGACTAAATATAAACCGCTGAATTTAACGAAATTTTGCCAGAAACGCAAGATCCCGGTTATCCTGGGAAATTGTGTTACCTATGAGGTGACTCTGGACCTTCTTGAAACCGGATGTGCGGCTGTCCTTATCGGCGTAGGGCCGGGTGCGGCCTGTACTACCCGGGGAGTGTTAGGAATCGGTGTTCCCCAGGTAACCGCGACCATAGATGCGGCCGCGGCGCGGGATTTTTATTTCAAGAAAACCGGAAGATATATACCGATGATTACCGACGGAGGAATGAGGATCGGTGGGGAGGTCTGTAAAGCTTTTGCCTCCGGTGCCGATGCGGTCATGATCGGTTCATCGTTTGCCCGGGCTAAAGAGGCGCCGGGACGGGGATATCATTGGGGGATGGCGACTTCTCATGCCAACCTGCCGCGGGGGACAAGGATCAATGTGAAGATTTCCGGATCATTGGAGCAGATCCTTTTCGGTCCGGCGGAAGTCGATGACGGTTCTCAGAACCTTATCGGTGCTCTCGCGACCAGCATGGGTACCCTGGGAGTACGGAATATCAAAGAAATGCATTTTACCGAGATCATTATTGCTCCTTCTATCCAGACTGAAGGAAAACTTTTTCAGGTAGTCCAGAAGGTAGGAATGGGCAAATAGAGAACGTTACTAGTCGATAGTCTTCGGTATTTAGTGTAAAACCAGAGACCAGAGACCAGAGACCAGAGACTGAAGATGACCGATACCATTCTCATCCTCGATTTTGGTTCCCAATACACTCAGCTGATCGCCCGGCGGGTACGTGAACTTAAAGTGTTTTCGCTTATCGAACCGTGTACGGTGAGCGTTTCCCGGATAAAACAGCTCAAACCAAAAGGTATCATCCTTTCCGGCGGTCCCTACAGTGTCTATGAGAAAGGCGCGCCGAAGCTGTCTAAAGAGATAGTGCGGTTAGGTATTCCCGTGTTAGGCATTTGTTACGGGATGCAGAGTATCGTGAAGATGTCAGGCGGGCGAGTCCAGGAAGCTTCCCGCCGGGAATACGGCCGGGCGCCGATGTATATCGATAATCATGACGACCTTTTCTTTACTATGCCGGCAAAGATGATTTCCTGGATGTCCCATGCCGATAAAGTCCTGGAATTACCTAAAGGATTTAAACGCCTGGCTCATACGGTCAATACTGCCTATGCTGCGGTAGGATTACCGAAGAAAAAAATTTATGGCGTCCAGTTTCACCCTGAAGTAGTTCATACCGAGGGCGGCCTGCAGATTATTTCTAATTTTCTTTTTCGTATCTGTGAATGTTTTGCCAACTGGCAGCTGGAAGATTATATCACTCAGCAGATCGGTGAGATCCGTGCCCAGGTGAAAAAGAAAAAAGTCATCTGCGGATTAAGCGGGGGCGTGGATTCTTCGACGTTGTCGGTACTGATCCATAAAGCTATCGGCCGGAACCTGAAATGTATTTTTATCGATAACGGCGTATTGCGTCGGGGGGAAGTAAAAAACGTCATAAAAGTCTTTCGGAAAAACTTTAAAATGGACCTCCATTTTGTCGATGCCGCTTCACTTTTCTTAAAACGACTTAAAGGAGTTATTGACCCGGAAGAAAAACGCAGGATCATCGGGCATACGTTTATCGAAGTATTTGAACAGGAAGCGAAAAAGATAACACATGCCGAATATCTGGCGCAGGGCACGCTCTATCCTGACGTGATCGAATCGATCCCCTTTTTCGGCGGTCCGACGTCCAAAATAAAATCGCATCATAATGTCGGGGGGCTGCCGGCGCGGATGCATTTAAAATTGATCGAGCCGTTTCGTACGTTATTTAAAGATGAAGTGCGGGAAATCGCAAAATTGTTGGGGTTGCCCGAGGAGATCATTCATCGTCATCCTTTCCCCGGTCCGGGGCTTGCGGTACGTATCGTGGGGGAGGTTACTAAAGAACGGTTACGTATTTTACAGGCGAGCGATATCCTTCTGGAAAATATAATCAGAAATAGAAAGCTGTATCGTGAATTATGGCAGTCGTTTTGTGTATTGTTGCCGCTCAAAAGCGTGGGCGTGATGGGCGATAAACGGACCTATGAATTTGTGATCGCGATAAGAGCGGTAACCAGCATGGACGGGATGACTGCCGATTGGGGCAAGATCCCTTACGAAGTATTAGGGGAAATCTCTAACACGATCATCAATCGTGTCCGCGGAGTAAACCGGGTAGTGCTCGATATCAGTTCAAAACCTCCGGCAACGATTGAATGGGAATAATAAAGTAGCGGTCAGCGGATAGGGATTAGCGATTAGAGAAATACAAATATCTTTTTCTTTTTTCGTCTAGACGCTATACGCTCACCGCTAAACGCTAGTAAATGACACACGCTGATTTTGTCCACCTTCATGTCCACACCCAATACAGCCTTCTCGATGGGGCCTGCCGTCTTGACCGCTTGATCGGGCGTGCCGCAGAATTAAAGTTGCCGGCTTTGGCGATAACCGATCACGGAAACCTGTACGGCGCGATCAAATTCTATCAGCAATGCCTTAAAGCCGGAGTGAAACCGATCATCGGGTGTGAAATGTATGTGGCCGGTGAATCGCGGTTTAAAAAAGAATATAAAGATTCCGAGAACCGTATATATCATCTTGTCCTTTTGGTGAAAAACAAAGAAGGGTACAGTAATCTTGTGCGCCTTTCCAGCCTGGGCCATTTAGAAGGGTTTTATTATAAACCGCGGATCGATCACGAGATTCTGGAAAAATATCACGAAGGGTTGATCGCGACCAGCGCGTGTCTCAAAGGAGAGATCGCGTCCTGTATTTTAAGCGGAGACATCAATAAAGCCTATAAAAAAGCCGATTGGTATCAGCAGGTGTTCGGCCCGGGAAATTTTTATTTGGAAGTGATGGATAACGGGATGAAAGAACAGTACCGGGTGAATGCCCAATTATTTAAGATCGCCGCGGACTTAGGCATTCCGGTCGTGGCTACCAACGATATCCATTATATCCATCGTGATGAATCGTTCGCTCACGAAGCTTTGCTTTGTCTTCAGACCCAGACGACGATCCAGGACCCGAACCATTTCCGGATGAGCAGCGATAGTTTTTATTTCCGTACGCCTCAAGAGATGAAAGAGCTTTTTAAAGATCATCCGGAAGCGATCAAAAATACCCTGGAGATCACTCAGAAATGCAATCTTACCTTTGATTTTTCTCAAAACCATCTGCCCCATTTTCCTTTGCCGGAAAATGAGAAGAACGAAAACCAGTTTTTAGAGAAATTATGCCGCGAAAATCTTTCTGCCCGGTATGAGCCTGTGACGGACGAGGTCACCGACCGGCTCAATTATGAACTCGGGGTGATCAAACATATGGGATTTGCCAGTTATTTTTTGATTATCTGGGATTTGATCAAGTTCGCCAAAGAGACCCATATCCCGGTCGGTCCGGGAAGAGGGTCGGCTGCCGGGAGTATTGTCAGTTATCTTCTCGGTATTACTGATGTAGACCCATTACGTTACGGGCTTTTATTTGAAAGGTTCCTGAACCCTGAACGGATATCTATGCCGGATATCGATATTGATTTCTGTTATGAAAAAAGACAAAAGATCCTCGAATATGTCGGGACGCGTTATGGTGCCGATTGTGTCGCTCAGATCATTACGTTTGGTACATTGATGGCCCGGGCGGTTGTCCGTGACGTAGGAAGAGTGTTGGGATTAAGCTATAACGAAGTCGACCGTATTGCCAAGATGATCCCCTATACGGTCGGGCATCATGTTACCTTACCGCAAGCCCTCACGCTCAGTCCGGAATTAAAGGACGCCTATAATGCCGATCCCCAGATCAAACGGGTGATCGATACGGCGATGAAATTAGAAGGATTATCCCGTCATGCGTCTACCCATGCTGCCGGGGTAGTGATTTCCGATAGACCGTTGATTGAGCGGACGCCGCTTATCCGGGGGAATGAGTCGGAAGTCGTCACTGGATTCGATATGGAATCTCTGGAAAAAATCGGTTTGTTAAAGATGGACTTTCTTGGGCTAAAAACGCTCACGGTGATCGAAGAGACGTTGAAAATAGTGAAACGGACGCGAGGGGTAGCTATCGATATCGTCGGTATCCCTTTAGATGATCAAAAGACCTATACTCTTCTTTCCCAGGGCGAGACGGTAGGAGTGTTTCAGCTGGAAAGCCGGGGGATGCGGGACATCCTGCGTAAACTCAAACCTACCGAATTCAGCGATTTGATCGCGGTATTAGCGCTCTATCGCCCGGGACCTTTAGGCAGCGGATTAGTATTTGATTTTATCGACAGGAAACAAGGGAAAAAACCGATTACCTATCTTCATCCGCTTCTGGAACCGATATTGAAAGAGACTTACGGGATTATCCTTTATCAGGAACAGACCATGCAGATTGCCTCTCAGCTGGCCGGATTCAGCCTGGCGCAGGCGGATATGTTACGCAAAGCGATCGGGAAAAAGATCCCGGAGATGATGGATGACCAGCGGGTCCGGTTTATCCAGGGATGTAAAAAAAAGGACCTCACCGAAAAAGTCGCCCAGAAGATATTCGAATTAATCGACTATTTTTCCGGGTACGGGTTCAACAAGAGCCATTCGACTGCCTATGCGCTTATCTCTTACCGGACGGCCTATTTAAAAGCGAATTTCGGGGTAGAATTTATGGCGGCGCTTCTGACCAGTGAACGGACCAATACCGACAAAATAGTCGAGTATGTAAAAGAATCGAACCATATGGGGATCGATGTACTTCCGCCCGATATCAATACCAGTTTCACCCATTTTACCGTAGCGGACAGCCGGAACATCCGGTTTGGTCTTGTGGCGATTAAAAATGTGGGAGAGTCGGCATTGGAAAATATTATTGAGATACGTAAACAGAACAAGTTCGCTGATTTTTTTGATTTCTGCGACCGGGTCGATTCCCGTACGGTCAATAAAAAAGTCATTGAAAGTCTTATTAAATCGGGTTCGTTGGATAGTTTAGGGTTAAAACGCGCTCAGATGATGGCGCTTTTGGATAAGTTGTTAGAGAAGAACGCTAAAGGGACGAAAAAAGATACCCGTCAGATGAGCCTGTTTACGGGAGAAACTCAACCGCAGATGTCAATCCCCGACATTGAAGAGTGGCCTCAGGAGCAGATACTCTATTTTGAAAAGACGTTACTGGGGATGTATGTGTCCAGTCATCCCTTAAATTCTTATCGTCAATTGAGTCATCTGGTAGGGGGGCGCAGTATTGAGTCACTCCTGGAAGAGGATTCCGGGTCGGTAGTAAATATAATGGGAGTGATCGATAAAGTGAAATTACTTACTACTCGCCGTAAACAAGAACGGATGGCGATATTAAGGATAGAAGATGAAACCGGTGCTATAGAGGTATTTGTATTCCCCCGCCTGTTTGAGAAATGTACGGTAGCGCTTAAAGAGTTACGGATCGTCCTTATTGAAGGGAATATCGAGTTTAAAGACAAGAATCCCAAGCTGCTGGCTACCCGGCTTATCGCGCTCGATGATATTTTCCATAATGTGAAAGAAGTAGGCATCCATATCCTTCCCGATAAAAAGCCCGACCTGGAAAAATTGAAGTATTTTTTTATGCGTAATAACGGCGAGATCCCGGTCAGCTTTATTGTCCATGATCCCAAATATAAAGGAGTAAGGGTAAAACCGTCAAAAAACTTCCATTTGCGGTTAGATACCCAGACCTTAGAGGAAATGACGGCTCTGGTGGGGGAAGAAAACTTATCCTTGACACTTTAAACTGACAGTGATACATTTATAACTTGTAATGACCAAACGTGATATTATCCTAAAAATCAGCGAAATTACCGGGGTCAAACAGATCCTGGTCAAGGAGATCGTCCATAAAACGTTTGAGGTCATGTCTTCAGCCCTCAAAAATGGTCAACGCATCGAAATCCGTAATTTTGGTATATTTTATCAGAAAAAACGGAAGAAACGTATAGGAAGGAACCCTAAAACCGGCCAGGTCGTTCCGATTCCGGAAAGAAACACGGTAGCGTTTAAACCGGGTCTGGAAATTAAGAAAGCTACCACCTAAGTTCCCGATTTATAGAATGGGTAAACACTACGAGCACGTGAAGGGAACGGTTGATTTTTACCCGCCACAAAGCTCCCTTTTTCAAAATATAGTTAAGGAAGCCCGAAATCTCTTTATTCTTTACGGATACGAGGAGATTATTCTGCCGATCCTCGAGACTGAGGCGGTATTTGCAAAAGGGGTAGGTTCCACCAGCGATATCGTCGAAAAACAGATATTCCGTATTCAGGATAAAGATATCGTGCTCCGTCCGGAAGGGACTGCGCAGGTAGTACGTTCCTACATCGAGAACAGCTGTTCTAAACAAAGCGATGTTCATAAATTTTTTTATATCGGTCCGATGTTCCGGGGCGAACGGCCGCAAAAGGGAAGGTTACGGCAATTCCATCATATCGGGGCCGAAGTGTTCGGCGTGGAGAATCCGGCGCTGGACGGGGAGGTTATCGCGTTAGCGTATATGGTGTTACAAAAAAGCGGGATAAAGAATATTACCCTGAAACTGAATACGCTGGGGTGTGCTCAGGATAAGGAAAAGTTTTCTGCTCGGTTGCAAAAAGATCTTCAGGCCCATCATGCAAAACTCTGTGAGCTTTGTCAGAAGAGGGTGAGTGTGAATCCTTTACGGGTACTTGATTGTAAAGATCCTTCCTGTAAGAAGATAGTCGCCTCGCTGTCGCTGGGTAAAGGCCATCTTTGTGATGAGTGCCAGGACCATTTCCATAAGGTAACCGAGACGCTTAAGGCGCTTTCGGTCCCTTTTGAATACGACCCTTTTCTGGTCCGCGGGTTAGATTACTATACCAATACCGTGTTCGAATTTATCTCATCAGCTCTCGGAGCGCAGGATGCCTGCGGCGCCGGAGGCCGTTACAATAATCTGGTGAAGAATTTAGGCGGTCCGGATGTGCCGGCAATCGGGTTTGCGTTAGGGGTCGAACGCATGTTACTTTTACGTGAGGATTTTAAAAGTCCGCCGGTAGTGAACGTGTTTGTAGCGTATACCGGAGAAACGTTAGCATCTGAGGCAAGAACGTTGGTCTATGAATTGCGCCGGCAGGGGGTCTCTGCGGATATGAGCTATAAACCGAAATCACTTAAGAGTCAATTGCGTGTCGCTCAGCGTCTGGGAGCAGTCTGTACGGTTATCTTCGGCGAAGAAGAACGAAAAGAAGGTTGTCTCACCTTAAGAAATATGAGAGAATCTACACAACAGAAAATCGCTGTCGAAGATATTATACCGGCTCTCAAAAATAAAATATAGAATAACAGTTACGCCATCTGCGATCATCTGCGGATTTTTGAATCTGCGGTCATCTGCGTAGTAAAAAGGAATAAAAAAATGTTACGTACTCATACCTGTGGAGAATTAACTGAAGACAATATCGGGCAAACCGTGATCTTGTGCGGATGGGTCGCAGCCCGCCGGGACCATGGCAAATTGATTTTCATCGATATCCGCGACCGGTACGGGTTCACTCAGGTGGTGATTACTCCTAAACCGTATCCGGCCGCCTATGAAACGGCAAAACAACTTAAATGTGAGGATGTGGTGAGGATCACCGGTGAGGTCAATGTCCGTCCGGCAAAAACCGAAAACCCCAAGATACCCACGGGACTGGTGGAGTTGTTTACTCATAACCTGGAAATCTTAAATTCCTCAAAAGACTTGCCGTTTCAGATCGAAGATACTATTGAGGTGTCGGAAGAGATAAAATTGCTCCATCGTTATCTGGACCTGCGTCGCAGTACGATGTTAGAAAAATTCATCATCAGGGATAAACTGAATTATAAGTTCAGAGAATTCCTGAATAGAGAACGCTTTTTAGAAGTCGAGACTCCGTTTTTGACGAAATCGACTCCGGAAGGGGCCCGTGATTTTCTGGTACCTTCACGGATCAATCCGGGAATGTTTTATGCGTTACCGCAATCTCCTCAGCTGTTTAAACAGATCCTGATGGTATCCGGGTTTGACCGGTACTATCAGATCGCCCGTTGTTTCCGGGATGAGGATTTGCGCCGGGACCGTCAACCGGAATTCACTCAACTCGATATCGAAGCATCGTTTGTGAGTGAAGAAGACCTGTTTAAACTGGTGGAAGAGATGTTCCGATTCGTTTTTAAAGAAGCGTTAGGGATAGACCTTACGATTCCTTTTACGCGTATTTCCTATCAGGAAGCGATGGCAACCCATCAATCGGATAAGCCGGATATCGGCCAGGGGCAATACCGGTTTTTATGGGTATGTGATTTCCCTCTTTTTGAGTATAATGAAGAAGAAGGCCGTTGGAATTCCGCTCACCATCCGTTTACTGCACCGAAAGAGGAAGATATCGCTCTGTTAGGGAAAGACATGAAAAACATCCGGTCCCGCGCGTATGACTTGGTATTAAACGGGGTCGAGATCGCCAGCGGTTCGATCCGGATTCATTCCCGGGACCTTCAGCAGAAGATCTTCTCGTCAATAGGGTTGACGGCCGAAGAAGCACAACAGAAATTCGCCCATCTCCTGCGGGCATTCGAATACGGGGCCCCGCCGCACGGAGGGCTTGCCGTGGGGCTCGATCGTTTGTATAGTATTATTACCGGTTGTGAAAGTATCCGGGAAGTGATCGCGTTTCCTAAAACGCAAAAAGGAATATGTCCGTTGACGGAAGCTCCCTCGGGAGTCGGACAGCGTCAATTAGATGAATTAAATCTTAGCATAAAGGAAAAACCAGAAAAATAAGGGGAGGATTAGTTATGAAAAAAAACGTTTTATTGCTCGCAATTTTTCTTCTCAGCGGCTGCCTGGTGAGGACCTATACTATCCGTAAACCGCGTACGGACCTGGATCTTACCGGTAACCGGGGATATCTTGCCGGGACCTCAAGCGCATCGGAAGATCTAACCCAAACGCGTCCGCACACTATTTTTGAGGTCGAATTCGGTCCGACGACAGAAAAGAAGACAGAATATATAAAAGAGACCCAGACTCGACGTGCCTCAAGGATCGAAACGAACTTTTCTTCGCGGAGTCCTGAATCCGGTGAATCGGCTTTTTCGGAAAACGATGTGTTTAAAGAACCGGTCGCTCCTGAAGAAGAACTTGTGTATCCGGAAGAAGAATTTACCCTGTATACGGTTCAGAAGGGGGATACGCTGCAGAAGATCTCTAAAAAGTTTTACGGTACGACCCGCAAATGGAAGATGCTTTTTAACGAAAACGAGGCGGCGCTTAAAAGTCCGGATAAGATCCGCCCGGGGATAAAATTGAAAGTCCCCTTATTTAACTAACCGAAGCCACTAGGGTGTTTTTGAACACGTATACGGAGTATGGAAAAACTTATCGAAATAAGGAATAACGAATTTCTCCAGGAACTTTTCGGCGTAGAGGATAAAAATATTAAAGATATAGAGAAGGAATTCGACCTCGATATTTTTTTGAAAAATAACGGCGTGCTTCTTAAAGGGAAACGTGAACAGGTAATAAAAGGAGAGGTGCTCCTGCAGCGGATGATGAACCTTTATCAACAGGGAATCTCGGTCCCGCCCCAAGATCTGTCGGTACTTTCGGTCAAAGGAGCTCGGGAATCTATTGAGGAAACTCTTAAAATAAAAGTCCCTTCCATAAAGAAAAAGTATATCTTTCCCCGGACGTCCGGTCAAAAAGAGTACATTAAAGCGATATCCGAACACGATGTGACGTTCGCCATCGGCCCGGCCGGGACCGGTAAGACCTATTTAGCTATGGCGATGGCGGTACACTATTTGATGAAAAAAGAGGTAAGCCGGATAATCCTGGTCCGCCCGGCGATTGAAGCCGGAGAATCGTTAGGGTTTTTGCCGGGAGACATGTATCAAAAATTAAGCCCTTATCTGCGTCCGCTCTATGACGCGCTTTACGATATGATCGATCCGGACATCATCGAGGAGTATTCTCAGGCGGGGATCATTGAAGTAGCTCCTCTTGCCTATATGCGGGGCCGGACACTGAATAATGCATTCATAGTGCTGGATGAAGCCCAGAATTGCACTTCGGAACAGTTAAAAATGTTTCTTACCCGTCTTGGTTTTGATTCCAAGACGATCGTGGCCGGGGATATTACGCAAAGCGATCTTCCCGGCGGCCGTCCGGCCGGGTTGTTGGAAGCGGTCCGGATATTAGAAAAAATTCCCGGTATTAACTTTACGTATCTGTCCCGTAAAGATGTCGTCCGGCATCTTTTAACTCAGAAGATTATTGAAGCGTATGAAGATCACACTCAAGAGGAATAATTTTCATATCGGTCCGATTCTATTGGGTACGGGGTTTTTCCTGGTGATCGGCGCGTTATTTTTTATTTATTCCATCGATTTCTCTCCGATTCTGCTGGCGCTCATCCTTTTTATGTATGCCCGAAGTGTACGTAAAATAGAAGGGTTGCCTTCCTATGTCGACCTGTTGCTATTGACCAGTATCGCGGTGATCATCACTTTACTTACGATGATCACCTTTAAGATGTCGGGGTATGCGGTCTCGGCAATCGGGTTCATCATGCTGGTAACGCTTCTGTTTGATAACCTTGAATTATCGCTTATTTTTGCGGTATTTATCTCTTTTCTGGCCGGCAGTGTCGAAGGCGGCAACTTTAATCTTGTGCTTTCTTTGTTTTCGGCTTCCGGGTGTGCGGCGATGTTCAGCTATCGTATTCGCCGGCGGTCACAGATCATCCGTGCCGGTATTTTGAGCGGACTCATCCAGTTTTTTGTAGCATTGGTGGTCGAACAATCCAAAGACTTTTTCATACTTACTCCGATCAACCTGAGCCTGCTGCAGTTGAATGTGCTGAATGGCTTGATCTCTTCGATCATCGTGATCGGCATATTGCCTATTTTTGAATATATTTTCAAAGTGGTGACGAACATCTCGTTATTAGAGATGTCGGATTTCAATAATCCGCTCCTGCGCAAGATGATTCTGGAGGCGCCTGGTACCTACCAGCATTCGCTGGTAGTCGCGAATCTTGCTGAAGCCGCTACCGAAGCGATCGGAGCCAATTCGCTCCTGGCGAGGGTCGGGTCATATTATCATGATATCGGAAAGATACCCAAAGCCAACTATTTTGTCGAAAACCTTATCCCGTATCGTGATGCCCATAAAGACCTTAAACCTTCGATCAGTAAGATCATTATTATGAATCACGTCAAAGAAGGAGCAGAGCTTGGGCAGAAGCACCGGCTGAACCCGCGGATCATCGATTTTATCGAACAGCATCATGGCCGCAGCCTGGTGTATTTTTTCTATCAACGGGCAAAAGAACTCGATCCCGAACGGGAAAAAGAATATAAGGAAGAATATCGTTATCCCGGTCCGAAAGCCCAATCAAAAGAAGTAGCGATCGTGGGCCTGGCCGATACGATCGAAGCGGTTTCCCGGACACTGGAAGAGCCGACTCCGGCCCGGATAAAAGAAATGGTTGCCGATGTGGTAAGAAGGAAATTCATGGAAGGAGAACTGGATGAGAGTAACCTGACCCTTCGTGATTTAGAGAGAATAACCCAGAGTTTTGTCCGGGTATTAAACGCTATATTCCACACCAGGGTATCGTACCCTAAAGATGAAAGTGCAAATAAGAAATCTCCAAAAAACAAAGAAGATTGATCTTGCCTTGATCAGGAAGAATATCCGTAAAATCTTCAAACTGCTTTCTCTTTCGCCCGGGGCGATTTCTTTTGTTTTCTGTGACAAGGACTGTATTACCCGATTGAATACACAGTATCTGGGGAAGGCCCGGTCTACCGATGTGATCGCTTTTCCCTTACCCGGGCATGATCCCCAAGAGTTTTTGGGCGAGGTGGTTGTTTCGGTTGATGCGGCCGGCACGAACAGTCGGCGGTTTAATACGACGTTTGAGGCGGAGTTGACCCTCTATATTATTCATGGCATTTTGCACCTGTTGGATTATGACGATCATACCCCCGCCCAGAGGACAAAAATGCGTCAGAAAGAACAGGAATTGATAGGAAAGATCTTTTAACCAATGATCGCTAAAGACCGAGGATTTATACTGAAGAAGATCGATTTTAGGGAAACGAGCCTGATTGTGACCATCTTCACCGAGACCTACGGGAAGATCACCGGTATCCTGAAAGGATTCTATTCGCCTAAAAAAGAATTTACTACCCCGATGGAACTTTTCACGTTGAATGAAATCGTGTTCTATCCGAAAAAGACTCAAATCTGGCTGATATCTTTTGCCGATTTAATAGAAACCTATCCGTTTTTAGGGAAAGATCCCGAAAAATATTTCGCCGTAGGGAAGATGTTCAGTGTGGTAGAGGCGGTGATGCCGTTATGGGATAAGAATGAAAAAGTATTTCGATTGCTCCAGGAGACTCTCCGCTATATTGACGGCAATGAGGCCCGCAAGATGCTGTATATTTTTTTCATCAAATTCCTTACTTTTTGCGGAGTAAAACCGGAATTCCATCTTTGTATCCGGTGCCATCAACCGCTTTCGCGGGCGATCTTTTTCTCTCCGGCAAAAGGGGGGCTGGTATGCAGTCGTTGCCGGCGGGAACATACCGATGTGCATTCTCTTTCTCCGGAGGTGATCGCTTCTTTGCGTTATCTGCAGCAGCACGATTTTCCTCAGGTAGTGCGTATCAAACCTTCGGTATCGTGCGAAGAGCGTATTTTAAATCTTCTGGATACGTTTCTTGCGTATCATTTAGAATTTAAACTATTTGACCGGGTTTATTCCTGAATATGAGCGCGGTGAGTGAAAATTATCAATTGTCAATTAGCAATTATCATTTAGCAATGAGGAAACTCAGAGAGGATAATCTATCATCCTGGAATCTTTCATTGTCCATTGCTAATTGCTAAATGTGCATTGAACATTTATATGTGACTATGTGACTTCCCCGTTCCATAATATTTTTATACAGCGGGGTCCCGCTGGATAAGAGAAATCTCGGTGTGGGATGTGTCCTTGTGACCTGTATTGAGGAGGATGATAAAAAAATGGTATATGAAGACAGGATTGAATCAGCGTTAGAAAAAAAAGCGAAAAAAGTACAGGGGAAAACCTTTCGTTCCGCCGATATCGATGCGACACTCCTTGAGACGATCCCTTATGAATACCCTCAGCGTAAGATCACGGTAGAACTGGTATCGCGGGAATTCACCTGTATCTGTCCGTTCTCGGGATTACCGGATTTTGCGACGGTGAGTATCCGCTATACGCCGCGTCGGAAATTGATCGAACTGAAAGCGCTCAAATATTATCTGTATGCCTATCGTAACGTGAAAGTGTATAATGAGCACGTAGTAAATAAGATCCTTGCCGATTTAAAAAAAATATTACAACCATGGCAGATAACCGTGATCGGCGAATTTACTTCTCGAGGAGGAATCACCAACAGGGTCGAAGCTTCAGGGTGATTTTCACGGAGGCATCCTGAGGAGGGGAACGGTAATAAAGAGACGCGGGAATATATGGATAACAAAACGGTGGCCGGTATATTCAAAGAGATCGCTAAGATACTTGAAATAAAAGGCGAAAACGTGTTCCGGATCCGGGCTTATGAAAAAGCCGGCCGGATCATCGAAGGGTTATCCGAAGACATCGAAACCCTGGCCGAAAACGACACGTTACGGGAGCTTCCCGGTATCGGAAAAGATCTCGCCGAAAAGATTCAGGAGATCATCAAAACCGGTACGTTAAAGAAATATCAGGAATTGAAAAAGGGAGTCCCTGAAGGTGTGCTGGAGATGTTGACTATTCCCGGGCTTGGCCCCCGGACTGTCAAATTATTTTACGATTCACTGGGAATAGATAGCCTGGCTAAGCTGGAAGAAGCTGTCCGGGGTGGCGCCATCATGACTCTTCCCGGAATAAGAGAGAAAACTCAGAAAAATATTTTAGAAGGGATCGCTCATGTAAGACAATCGGCAAAAACGACCCTTCTGGGAGTCGCGTTACCTTTGGCCGAGAAGATCTTGGCAAAAGTGAAAGCCGTCAAATACGTCGCGGCGGCCGAAATCGCCGGGTCGTTGCGCCGCCGAAAAGAAACGGTAAAAGATATCGACCTCCTGGTCGTCTCAAAAAAACCTAAAGCGGTGATGGATGAGTGTGTCGGTCTCGATTTTGTGAAACAGGTCCAGGCAAAGGGTTTGACGAAAACATCGGTCATCGAACGGGAACATGGCCTGCAGGTCGACCTGCGGGTAGTCGATAAAGATTCTTTCGGCGCGGCGTTGATTTACTTTACCGGTTCCAAAGCGTTCAATATTAAATTGAGGCAACTGGCGATCAAGCGAGGATATAAGATCAACGAATACGGAGTGTTTGCCCAGGAAGAGACCAAAAAAGAAAAAATCAGCAGAGACGAGGAACGTATCTTCGGTTTTTTTGATATGCAGCATATCGCTCCCGAATTAAGAGAGGATACCGGAGAGATCGAGGCGGCTTTAGCAAAACATCTCCCTCGCCTTATCCGGTTAAAAGATGTATACGGCGATCTTCATGTCCATTCCGAATATAGCGACGGAAAAGCCAGTATCTCCGACATAGCCGCCGGCGGCGAGGCTCTTGGGTACGAATATATTGCCGTGGTCGATCATTCTCAGGGGCTTAAGATCGCCGGGGGGCTTGATCCTGCCCAAGTACGTAAGAAAATAGACGAGATAAAAAAAGTAAACCGTAACCACAAAAAAATACAGATACTTTCGGGGGCTGAAGTCGATATACACAGCGACGGTACTCTGGATTATCCTCCTGATGTGCTCTCCGGCTTTGATGTGGTTATTGCCGCGATCCATGGAGGATTTAAACAAACCAAAACCCAGCTTACCAAACGTATCGTGGCAGCCTGTAAGGATAAACATGTGAATATCATTGCGCATCCTACCGGACGGCTCATGGGGTTACGACCGGGATATGAGATAGATTATAAAGAGATTTTTAAAGTTGCCGCCGATTATCAGGTCGCGTTGGAACTTAATTGTTTTCCTCAACGGTTAGATCTCGATGATATCCATTGCCGGGCGGCAAAAACCGCCGGAATAAAAATCGCTTTAGGGTCCGACAGCCATAGCCTCCGGCAGTTGCAGAATATGAAATACGGAGTTTTTGTCGCTCGTCGAGGGTGGTTGGAAAAAGAAGATATTCTTAATTGCTGGCCTAAAGGGGAGCTGTTGAAATGGTTAAAAAAATAATTCTTTTAGGGTTGATCTGTATGTATACATGGGCCTGTAAAGATTTCGCCGCGCCGGTATACCGCGACAAATTCGTTGCCGCGGGAACCGTGATCAGTGTCGTTTCTCCTTACAAGGAAGCGGGGAGTCTGGTCGCCGGTGAGTTTAAAAGGTTAGACGGGATCCTTAACGGATACCTGTCCGGGTCGGACCTTTACCGGGTCAACCATAGTCATAATCAACCGATTAAAGTCGCTCCCGAATTGATTGAATTGATGAAACTGGCGAAAAATGCATACACTCTGACTCAAGGCTATTTTGATGTGAGCAAAGGTAATCTTTATCAATTTTGGAAAAGCAAAATAAATAATAAAGAAATCATCCAATTCCCCGGAGCCGAAGAAATAGATAAAGCCAAAAATGCCGGAGGGATAGACCGGATTGTCATTGATGAGCAGAATAATACCTTGATGTTGACGGGTGAAGGGATGAGTATCGATGTCGGTGGTATTGCCAAAGGATATATGGTCGATAAAGCGGTGCAGCGATTAAAAAAAGAGGGCATTGACAGCGCGCTGATCAACGCGGGAGGAGATCTATACTGTCTGGGCAGAAATTTTAAGAGATTATGGCAAGTCGGCATCAAAGATCCGCGCGAAACCGAAGGGGTCATTATTCCGCTGTTCTTGTATGATGAATCGGTCGCGACTTCCGGTAGCTATGAACAGTTTTTCCGGTATAACGGAAAAAGATTTTCTCATTTAATAGATCCTCGCACCGGGATGCCGGTCGAAAATAATATTTTGAGCGTAAGTGTCGTCGCCGGCAATGCGACGACTGCCGACAGCCTGGCGACCGCGTTTTTTGTGATGGGAATAGAGAACGTGCGGACGTTTTTGGCAGGGCAATTGTCTACTTTAGAGATCTATATTGTTGCCCAGACTGAAAAGGGCCCGGAGATTTATGTATTCCGATAAAATCGAACAACTGATCGCTAAAAAAAATAAGGAAAAGATCGTAATGCTTACCTGTTACGATTATTCTTTTGCTCATATCCTTAACGAGACCGCGATTGATGCGGTGTTAGTCGGTGATTCTCTGGCCAACGTCGTCTTAGGGCTGGACCGCACTAAAAGCCTAAGTTTTCGCGAAATGCACGCGCATACCAAAGCGGTATCCCGTGCGGTACACCGGGCGCTGGTAATCGCCGATATGCCTTACTGCGCTTACCAGAGGAATCCCGGAAAAGCTTATGAGTATGCCCGTAAATTGATTGATGACGCCGGGGCGCATGCGGTAAAACTGGAATGGTTCTCCCGGTGCCCGCAGGTGGCTGAACAATTGGTCCGTAAACAGATACCGGTAATGGGACATATCGGGCTTACTCCTCAAACCGTAGATAAACTGGGCGGATTCAAAGTCCAGGGGAAAGACCTTCAATCGGCGCGACGCTTGAAAGAACAGGCTCGTATTCTTGAAGATCTGGGAGTGTTCGCGATCGTATTTGAATGTATCCCCCAAGAAGTCACCCAGACTCTTACCCGGGCGGTAAAGATACCGACTATCGGTATCGGTTCGGGAAAATGGTGTGACGGGCAGATCCTGGTGCTGTATGATTTACTCGGTATCTATCCTGGTCGACGGCCTAAGTTCGTGAAAACTTTTGAAAACCTCGACGTTCGTATACAACAGGCAGTGGCTGAGTATGTAAAAGAGGTGAAAGGCCTTTCGTTTCCGGGGGAAGAACATTCTTTTTTACTTAATCCGGAAATACTGCAAAAAATACAAAAATATCTATAAAAAAATATTTTTTAAGTTATAATAAAACAACTATGCCACAAGACCGTTTCGCTCAGATCATATCTCTTTGCCGCCGCCGGGGCTTTATTTTTCAGGGATCGGAGATCTACGGCGGCCTTTCCAGTTTTTGGGATTACGGCCCGTTGGGATCGTTGATCAAAAAAAAGATCAAAGATATCTGGTGGAAAGAATATGTGGAGAACCGCGCGGACATTTTCGGGTTAGACAGCGCGATCATCATGCATGAAAATGTGTTTGTCGCTTCCGGGCATTTAGAAGGATTCGCAGATTATCTTGTCGATTGCCCGGGATGCAAAAAAAGGTTCCGTATCGATAAAATAGAAAAGATCGCTCCCGACCTCTATACCTGCCCGGAATGTGCCGGAGAAATAAATACCATCCAGAACAAACCGCGAAAATTCAACCTTATGCTTAAAACCAATGTGAGTGCTACCGAAGACGAACCTCAATACGCCTATCTGCGTCCGGAAACGGCCCAGGGGATCTTCGCGAACTATCTTAATGTGATGAACACGTATCATAAAAAGCTTCCTTTGGGGATAGCTCAGATCGGGAAAGCGTTTCGTAACGAAGTTACCACCGGAAGCTATATCTTTCGCATGAAAGAGTTTGAACAGATGGAGATAGAATACTTCACCTATCCCGAAGAAGCCGCCCAGTGTTACCGGGAATGGGTCTCTGAACGGTTCCGTTTTTATATCGAGACGATCGGCCTTAAAAAAGAAAATCTACGCCTGCGCGAGCACTCCTCGGATGAATTAGCTCATTATGCCCGGGCCTGTACCGACGTCGAATACCTTTTTCCTTTTGGCTGGAGCGAACTGGAAGGGATCGCTGACCGGGGCGATTATGATCTAACGCAGCATGCCAAAGTGAGTAAAAAAGATCTGTCTTATTTCGATAATGTCCGGGATACACGGTTCATGCCTTACGTGATCGAGCCGTCCGCCGGGGTAGACCGGACGTTTTTCGCGGTTATCTGCGATGCCTATGATGAAGAAGAGGTAAAGGGTAAGAAACGGGTAGTTTTGAGGCTCAAACCCCATCTTGCCCCGTATACGTTAGCGGTTTTTCCGCTCCTGAAAAACCGCGGCGAGATCGTAGACCTTGCAAAAAAGATTTTTTATGATATAAAAGAAAAGATGCCGGTTCTTTATGACGATACCGGAGCAATCGGTAAACTCTATCGTCGGCAAGATGAAATAGGCACGCCTTTCTGTGCGACAGTTGATGTCGACAGTGTATCCGACCAGAAAGTTACAATCCGTAATCGGGATACCATGCAACAGGAACGAGTTGAGATCGGGCGTATCGCCGAATACATTAAAACAGTAAAAGGTACGGTATGATGTTGTGTGAGAGACAAAAACCGGATAACATAATAAGTCAGTAAAGCGAAAGGAGGCAATTTACTATGGCTAAAAAGATGGTGTATTTTTTCAGTCAGGGGAAATCCGACGGTGATCAGACAATGAAGAGCCTTTTGGGAGGTAAAGGAGCCAATTTAGCTGAAATGTCCAGTATTGGTCTTCCGGTCCCTCCGGGATTCACCATTACCACGGAAGTCTGTAAACTGTTTTATGAAAATAACCGGAAATATCCTAAAGAATTAAAACCGCAAGTCGAACTTAATCTTCGTAAATTAGAAAAAGCGACCAAGAAAAAATTCGGAAATAAAACCAACCCGCTGTTAGTCTCGGTCCGCTCAGGTGCTGCGGTATCGATGCCGGGAATGATGGATACGATTTTGAACCTGGGATTAAATGACGAGGTAGTCGAAGGATTAAGCTGGTTGACCAACAACCCCCGTTTTGCCTGGGATTCTTATCGCCGGTTCATCCAGATGTTCGGTGACGTCGCTATGGAAGTGCCTCATCACTCGTTTGAACATGAACTGGAAGAGATTAAAAGATCTATTGCCAAGAAAAAAAATATTGAAAATGCGGCAAACTTACGACAGGAAGCGTTAAACCGCGCGGTTCCCGATACAGCGTTAGAATTAGACGATTTAAAAGCGCTGGTTACGCGGTATAAAAAAGTATACAAACAGTATACCAAAGAAGAATTTCCTCAAGACCCGCTTATTCAGATGTGGCATGCGATCGATGCGGTATTCGGTTCCTGGAATAATGACCGGGCCGTGGCGTATCGTGAGATCAATAAGATCAAAGGATTGATCGGTACGGCAGTGAATGTCCAGACCATGGTTTTTGGGAACATGGGATACGATTCCGGTACCGGGGTAGGATTTACCCGTAACCCTTCTACCGGAGAAAACGAATTGTACGGTGAGTTCCTGATGAATGCTCAGGGCGAAGATGTCGTCGCCGGGATCAGGACCCCGTTACCGATAAAAGAACTTAAAAAACAGAACCCGCATATTTATCATGAACTTATCCAGATCCGTAGCCAGCTGGAAAAACATTATACGGATATGCAGGATTTTGAATTTACTATCGAAAAAGGCATCTTGTACATGTTACAGACTCGTGCCGGGAAGCGGACTGCGCAGGCGGCACTTAAGATCGCCGTAGATATGGTAGAAGAAAACCTGATCAATAAGTCGACCGCGATCATGCGGATCAAGCCGGAACAGATCGACCAGTTATTGCATCCGATGTTTGACGGGGCCGAGGAGAAAAAAGCGGTTCTCTTTTCCGCCTCAGGCCTTCCGGCATCACCCGGTGCGGCAGTCGGACAGGCGGTGTTTACCGCCAAAGACGCGGAAGTCTGGACCGAAAAAGGTAAAGATGTGATTCTTTGCCGTCTGGAGACCTCTCCCGAAGATATCCGGGGCATGCACGCGGCCAAAGGGATCCTTACTGCCCGGGGCGGAATGACTTCTCACGCTGCGGTAGTCGCCAGAGGAATGGGGAAATGTTGTGTTGCCGGAGCCGGTGACATCACCATAGATGAATCGCATAAACAGATGAACGTAGGCGACACGGTTATCCGTGAAGGAGATATGATCTCCTTAAACGGCAGCAAAGGGGTCGTCTATTCCGGCCAGATCAAGACTATCCCGCCGAAGATGACCGGTCCCTTTGGGATTTTGATGAAATGGGCCGACGGGGTAAGAAAATTAGGGGTAAGGACCAATGCCGACACTCCCGATGACGCCAGAAATGCGATCCAGTTCGGCGCCGAAGGTATCGGGTTATGTCGTACCGAACACATGTTCTTTGAAGGTGACCGGATCGTTTCTTTTAGAAAAATGATCCTGGTGGCGCCCGAGGTCAAACGGTTACGCGATTCTATTGCGATCGCTCGTGACCCTAAAGAACGCGCGGAATTAGAAGAACAATTAAAAGCGCCGTTACAACAATACTTGCAGGCATTGAGCGAATTGTTACCGTTACAACGCAGTGATTTCGAGGGGATATTCAAAGCGTTAAACGGGTACCCGTGTACTATACGTCTCCTTGACCCGCCGTTACATGAGTTCCTGCCTCATGACGAACGCGGACAGAAAGAACTTGCCCGGGCATTAGGGATCGATTATCGTCGAGTCAAACAGACCGTAGAATCATTGAATGAGTTTAACCCGATGCTTGGCCATCGCGGATGCCGGTTAGGGATCACCTATCCTGAGATCACCGAAATGCAGACCCAGGCGATCATAGAGGCGGCGTTACATGTGCATACCCGCGATATCAAAGTAAAACCGGAGATCATGGTCCCCTTGGTCGGGCATGTAAAAGAATTCGAAATGCAAAAAGCGCTTATTGTCCAGACGATCGAGATGGTCAAGACTAAACGTAAATTAAAGAAACTTCCGTTCGAGGTAAAGATCGGGACGATGATCGAAGTTCCGCGTGCGGCGATCACCGCCGATGAGATCGCCAAACTTGCCGAATTTTTCTCATTCGGCACCAACGATCTGACTCAGATGGGATGCGGATTCTCACGTGATGATGCCGGAAGATTCCTCGTTGATTACGTGAAACACGGTATTTACGGTTCCGATCCGTTTCAGTCGTTAGACATTGATGGCGTAGGTAAACTGGTAGAAACGGCTACTACCTTAGGCCGCGCTGCCCGTGGTGATCTTAAAGTGGGTATCTGCGGAGAACATGGCGGAGACCCTGAATCGGTAGCGTTCTGTCATAAAGTAGGACTTAACTATGTGAGTTGTTCTCCGTTCCGCGTGCCGATCGCCAGGCTTTCTGCGGCTCAGGCCGTACTTCGAGAACAGAAAGAAAAAAAACAGTCAAAAAAATCAAAACCTAAAGTGATCAAAAAGAAAAGATCGCCTAAAAAGACGAAAAAACGGTAAACTTTTTTAGAAAGAATTAACCGAGGGACAGAGAGGGACTCCTGGTATAAAGAAAAGTCGGCCTATGGAAGCAATCAAAGCGTATCTTGAACGGATTAAAAATATCCCGGTTCTCACTAAAAAAGAGGAAGTAGAGCTCATCATCAAAGCCAAACGCGGGAACAAACCGGCTCGACGCAAACTTATCAATTCCAACCTCAAACTGGTCGTCAATATCGCCAAACATTATTCACGGTTCGCGCTTCCGCTCATGGATCTGATTGCCGAGGGAAATATCGGGCTGATGAAATCAATCGACAAATTCAATGTTAAAAAAGGGTACCGGTTTTCGACCTATGCCGCCTGGTGGATCCGCCAGGGCATTACCCGGGCGCTTATCGACCAGGGTAAAACTATCCGGATACCGGTTTATATGAGCGAACTTATCGCGAAATATAAAAAGACGATAGAAAAGTTACGCCAGAAATTAAAACGGGAACCGGCCCCGTCGGAAGTCGCCCGGCGGATGCGATTACCGGTTGAAAAGATCCATGAAATCGAGATGTGGCGGACCAAGAAAGCGTCGCTGGAGACGCCGATAGGCAAAGACGGTGAGTCGGAATTAGGCGATTTCATCCGGGCGACCGGATATTCCGATACCGAAAGCGAAGTCGACAAGTTTTTTCAACATGAGCGGGTCATGCAGCTTCTGGATATCGTAAACGACCGGGAACGAAAGGTGCTCGATTTGCGGTTCGGGATCACCGATGGGAAAGCCCATACGTTAGCCGAGGTATCCAAGGTATTAAAAGTTTCCCGGGAACGAGTCCGGCAGATCGAAGAGGCCGCGCTTAAAAAACTTAAAAAATACGCGTTAGAGCAACAAAAACAGGATGTGGATGCGTCATGAAAAAGAAACTTGCTCAGACCATAAGGGATATCCCTGACTTTCCCAAAAAAGGTATCTTGTTTAAAGATATCACCACTCTTTTGAATAATCCTCAGGCATTTAAATCGGCGATCGATGAGATGGCGAAGATATTAAAAGGGAAACGAGTCGATTATATTGTTGCTGCGGAAGCTCGCGGATTTATTTTTGGCGGGGCGTTAGCGTATAAATTAAAATGCGGGTTTGTCCCGGTACGTAAACCGGGGAAATTGCCGGCGGCAACGTATACCCATACCTACGCGTTAGAGTATGGTGAAGATTCCCTGCAGATCCATCGTGACGCGTTTAAGCCGGGAGCAAGGGTGCTGGTGATCGATGATCTTTTAGCGACCGGCGGTACGGCGCGAGCGTTGGTCAAGTTAGCGAAAAGATTGAAAGGCAAGATCGTAGGGGTTCTTTTCCTCATCGAACTGGAATTTCTCCGCGGCCGCCAGAAACTTGACCGATACCCGGTCTACTCTCTCATTAAATTCTAAACAACGTCACACGACACATGTCACAAGGTCACACGTCGGTATATGGTTTAACCATCTTAATGACGGTTTTTTTTCAACGTGTGACTATGTGTCTATGTGACCTTGCTTGTCCCCGTAGCTCAAAAGGACAGAGCGCGGGCCTCCTAAGCCTGATATGGCCGTTCGATTCGGCCCGGGGACACTTCTCGTAACGCGTCGTGCGTTCTGCGTAACGCGTAGGAAAAGGCGGGGAGGAGTGTCCACGCCAATGGTGAAAGCGCTTCCGTGTAGAGATTGACATGATGGATATTGGGGGTTTTAATCACCGTAATCTCTCTTTAATCATTGAAATCAGGCGTCGGGATCTATGTGTGCCGGCGCCAAAGAGTATTGTTTTAGGGAAAAAAACAGTTGCCTCAGCGATATATAGTGGTTATGGGGGGCAGGTCGCTAGGGATAGAGGTATCCGCCAAAAAATATCTTGACAATAAGTACGTTTTTTGTTAAAACTGTTTTAGTTATAATTTAATATAATATTTAGTTCTTTGACTTGGTTTAAAAGGGAAAGCCTTAATTAAATTAAGGTTATACCATCCGCAGACAGTTTCAATCCCCGAACGAAAGGAGGTGAGGAAAATCCCAAACACACAAAATTTCGACCGGAAATTGTCTACACAGTGGGTGATATAACTATAGATTGGTTTTAGAGAATTTCAAGGCCTAATTACCTTGTTAGCAATAAATACCTTGGAGAACACACGTGTACCTTAAGAAGGAGGTATGAGAATGGTAAAGAAGTTAATTATTCTTGCAGCGATTTTCAGCTTGAGCCTTGCGGCATCAAGTTTTGCTGCGGTAGAGAACATTAAAGTAAGTGGAGATATCTCGGCGTATGGGATACACCGCGGCGATTTCGATTTCGGTTTAGACGGTGTGGCTCAGCCTAATGACGGGATCGATGTGGGATTAAGCGCTATCCGGTTACAGTTTGATGCCGACCTGACTGAAGACGTCATGGTCACCTTACGCTTGCTCAATGAGAGATTGTGGGGTACGATTGATACTGAAGCTGCCGGAGGCGCTCAGGATACCGGAGTCGATATCGATCTGGCCTATGTGACCTTGAAAGATTTTCTTGGTTATCCGGTCACCTTAAAAGTCGGACGTCAGGAGATCAAGTTAGGTCAGGGAATGATCATTGGTGATCCTTACACCAATTCTTATAATCCCTATGTATCTCTTGCCGGAACCAATGCCGGTTCACAGCTTGTGATGAGCGGCCTTGATGATTTCAGCGCCCGTAAAGCGTTTGATGCTATCGTCGGCATTATCGATCTTGCTCCGATGACGATCACGGTAGGGTATATCAAAGATACCGAAGCGGTCACTACATCGATTGATGATACCAACACGATGTTTGTGAATGTCGGTTATGATTTTGATGCGAACCTTATCGGAGAAGTCTACGTCGTATCTAAGAATGACCAGAGAAAAAATGCCGCCAAAGATATTACTAATGTAATCGGTACCCGCTGGGTAGCCAACCCTCTGGACGCGCTTACGCTTGTCGGTGAATTCGCGTATCAGACCAAAAAAGGTGATCCGGCTGGTGGTGGGATCCGTGCTGACGGAAAACATTCCAGTGACATTGCCGTTCTGGTCGGCGCGAACTACGCGTTTCTCGATATCGATTGGGTACCTACTATCGGCGTTGACTGGGCCTACTTTTCAAGAAACTGGGACCCGATGTATGAAGACCTCACGGTAGCTCATATCGCCAACGCTATTTTCCCCAACATGAATATTTCTACTATCGGATTGACCTTGACCGCGAAACCCAGAGAAGACCTGATGGCGTCAATACGCTATGTTAATCTGCGTCTGGTCGATGAAGTTATGACCGGTCAGCTGGTCAATAACTATGCGACCTACGTTATGGATGACAGCAAAGCGTTAGGTAACGAACTTGATCTGGGGTTACGTTATGATTATACCGAAGACGTACAACTCGGATTAGATATGGATTTCTTCTTCCCGGGAGACGCGTTTAACGAAGTAAACGATGACACTGCGACTCAGGCCGTAGCATCGATGAAAGTAACCTTCTAAGTATAGAGAAGTTTTATACCCCTGGAAACATTCATTTTCCAGGGGTATTTTTTTGTCTTTTTTGGGTGGGGGATAAAGTCCATAGTCCGTGGACCATAGTCATAGACCGTAGTCAATTGTCCATAGTCTGTAGTATATTCTCTATCGTCTATGGACTATCGACCATTGACTAACTTCTTGCGGCAAGCGGTATTTCCGGTATAATAACATAATATACCTGTTGGCACTATGAACTGTACATAAAAAAGGAGGCGATGATGGCAGAGTTGAAATTTAGCGATAAAGAAATAAGAGAAGGGGCGGGATTGGGAGCGTTGTCGTATATCTTCTTTTTATGGATCCTCGTATTCCTTTTTCAAAAAGACAATAAATTCGCCCACTACCATGCCCGTCAGGGCCTGGTGATCTTTGTCGGCGAGGTGATCTTCGCGTTTCTTGCGGTATTGTTCGGCAGTCTTTTTTCTAAACTGGGAATGTTGTTGTTCTTTATCCTTTCGCTGGTAGGGATCTACAACGCCCTTACCGGAAAGCCGGTAAAGATCCCTCTGGTAAGCGATATCGCCGCCAAACTGGTGATATAAATCAAAAGGAGCACATAAAAATGGATAAGTACGAATACAATTTTATCAAACAGGACACCTGGCGGGTATTTCGCATCATGAGCGAATTTGTCGAAGGGTTTGAAGGGCTTTCGGTAGTAAAAAAAGGAGTCGCTATTTTCGGTTCTAAACGCACTCCCGAAGACGATCCTAATTATAAAACCGCCTATAAAACGGCAAAATTACTGGTAGAGAAGAAATATCAGGTTATTACCGGCGCCGGCCCGGGGATCATGGAGGCGGCCAATAGAGGAGCGTTTAGCCCTAAACGCGGCTCTCAGGATTCTATAGGGCTGAATATCCTGATTCCCGAACAACAGACGACTAATCCCTATATCAATTACCTTTTGGAGTTTCGTTATTTCTTTATCCGTAAAGTGATGTTTGCCAAATATTCCTGCGCGTTTGTGGTGTTTCCGGGCGGGTTCGGCACCATGGATGAGCTATTCGAAGGATTAGCGCTGGTTCAGACCGAACGGATCCGGCCGTTTCCGATCGTTCTGGTAAATAAAAAGTTCTGGTCCGGACTGATCCATTGGCTGAAAGAGGAAGTGTTTAAATCCGGCCCTTTGATCCAAAAGGATTTCAGCCACTTTACCGTAGTCGATACTCCCGGGCAGGTACTTGCCGCGATCAACCAATTCTATAAGAAACATAAAAAATGAAGGCCTTCTTACGTATCTGGCAGGAAGCCGACATAAAAGATATCGAACAGCATCTGATGGTGGTAGGCGAGTTATCGGCGGAATGTTATCATTGTCATGCCATCGGGCTTGACCTCAATCTTGATGCGTGCCCTCAATGCCGGGCTTTTTTCAAATATGTGGGGTTTCGCCGTAAGGTTGATGCCAATGTCCTTATCCGTTTCTGCCAGAAACATCCGCGGTGTTCGTTTATTGATTTTGAAGATTTCAAAAAAGCTCTTTCTAAAGACGGCGCGAGAAAATTATTGGATATGTAAATGGAAGGTCACACGCCGGTCTATCGTCCGGCTAGTCACACGACACCCCGTGAGCTTGCGCAACGGGGTAAGCACGTCACACGAACGCCTGCTACGCAGGCAGTCACACGTTACACGTCACATGACACACGTATTTTTATTCACGTGTGACCATGTGACTATGTGACCTTGTGACTTGCCGAAGGCATACGTGTGACTATGTGTCTATGTGACCCTTTGGAAGAAAGGAAGGTGTAGTGTGAAAGCGGTAAAAGGTAATGAATTGTTCGTGACGGCTCCGAATGAAGTAGGTACTCTGGAAGATATTTCCGAACGGCTGCGTGATGAAGCGATCAACGTGCGTGCGGTGTCTGCTTATGTGGTCGATGATAAAGCTTATTTCCGGATTATTACCTCTGATAATAATAAAGCGAAAGATGTGTTGACCGGAAGTGGGTGTACCGTTGAGATCAAAGAAGTCGTGATTGTGGAGATGCCGGATAAAGTAGGCGAATTGTGCGGGATATCGTTGAAATTAAAGAATGCGGGAGTCGATTTAAAATACATCTACGGGTCTACGTCAAGTTCTCAGAATGAGGCTTCGATTATTTTCTCATCGGACAATAACGATAAAGCGTTGGAGATCCTTTCAAAATAACCATTAAATGAAATGCGGGTTTCCTCCCGATTTTTTGTGGGGATCGAGTATCTCCAGTTATCAGACTGAAGGTCAGAACTTTACTGCCGATTGGTATCGGTGGGAACAAACCAGGAATCTTATGCCGGCAGGCGATGCCTGCCGGCATTATCATTTATTCGATCAGGATTTCGCACTCGCTCGATCGCTTTCTCAGAAATCGATCCGTTTATCTTTAGAATGGGCCCGTATCTGCCCTGAAAACCGCACTTTTTCTCAAAAGGCGATCGAGCATTACCGTCAGGTTTTTTCTTCACTCAAAAGACACAACCTTATCCCGTTGGTGACGCTTCATCATTTTACCAATCCGGCCTGGTTTATAGAACAGGGCGGTTGGCAATCAGCCCGTAACATCGATTTTTTCCTGAAATATGTAATAACCGCGGTCAAGGAATTGGGCGAGACGATTGATTACTGGATCGTATTCAACGAACCGTTAGTATATATATATAACGGTTTTATTCAAGGGATCTGGCCGCCGGGGGTGAGCTCATTACGCGTTGCCAAAGGTGTGTACAATAACCTCCTGAGTGCGTATATTACTGCCTATCAGGAGATCAAACGGATAAAACCATCCTCTTTAGTCAGTATCGCCAAACATGTCCGGGTTTTTGATCCTTGCCGGTATACCGGGGTGGGGCTTACCCATCTTTTTGCCGGATTACGTTCATACTTTTTCAACTATCGTTTCCTCGATGCTTGCATGAAAAAAAACGCTCTCGATTTTCTGGGAGTAAATTATTATTGTAAAGAATATGTCCGTCCCGCCCTTTCTTTTTTCGGAAAAGAATGCCGTCTTGCTCATCACCCCGAGCGTAAAAACACCTTAGGCTGGCGGGTAAGTGCCGAAGGTTTTTTGAAAATACTGATGTGTGTATACCGTAGGTATACACTTCCGCTTATTATCACCGAGAACGGTACGACTGAAACCGATGACGCTTTATATGAACGGTATCTTATTGAACACGTCACGGCAATGGCAAAAGGATTGGCAAATAAGGCGGATATTCGCGGATATTTCTGGTGGTCGCTTTTAGATAATTTTGAGTGGGATAAAGGGTATGCTCATCGTTTCGGATTGATCGAAGTCGATTTCGATAATTTTCAAAGAAAAATAAGACCGTTTGCCCGCCGGTACAAACAGATTTGTGAACAAAATGGAATTGTTAGTTAAAGAGATACTTGCCCGGACACACCCGTTTACTAAGCTGACTCCAAAACAGCTCGATAAGATATTTGCCGTCACCGAGACCAAAGAATATAAAGCGGGCCAGATCGTCTATGAAGAAGGAGCTGCGCCTGATAGTATCTATATTCTGATAAAAGGAAGATTAATGGCTTTATCCTCGCAAGGCACCGAAGAAGTCGAGATAGAATTGATCAAAAAGGGGAAACCGTTCGGCATTATTTCGGTTTTGACCGAAGAACCTCATTCGGTCACGGTAAAAGCTATCGAGAATTCGCTGGTGCTTACTATTGAAAAAGAGAAGTTCAGGAAATTTCTCATGCGTTCGCCTCATCTTGCGTTCGATTTTTCGCAGATGCTTTCTAAACGGGTCAAAAAACGCAGCGGCCGGCCCAAAAAAATATTTCAATCATTGACAATAAGCGCGGTCAGCTCGACTGATTCCCCACAACGTATCCGGTTTCTCGTAGATGTATCGCGAGAACTGTCCGTCCAGACTCGACGAAAAATAATAGCGGTTGAGATCTCTTTTGACGGCGCCTTTGCCATGACTGAGTGTGTCGGTCAGATGCCCGCGGTATTAGACGTTGTACGATTTGAAGAAGAATCGTTAGGCCGTTATATTTTTCGTCACCAAGGCATAGACATTCTCTGCGTAAAAGTTCCTTTAGCGGAGATCGGGCCGATATTCGCTTTATTCAATTATCTCGCCGAAAATTACCATTTTATATTTTATACGTTACCGCCGTTAGCCCAGGAAAGCTTATTAGAATTGGTACATATGGCTCATGTCGTCTATTTCCTGTCTATCGAGAGATCTTCCGAACTCATGGTGATCCACAGGATAGAACAGATCCTGGAAAAAAGAAAAGGAAGAATGAATGTACTGGACCTATCCGGTCAGGAGATTGCTCCGGCTGCCGTCCGGCCGGTTCTCCCGGAGGCGGATTCTTCGAGATACCCCTATTTTTTAAAAAAACTTGCTCGCAGCCTGGGGGAGAAGACCATCGGGATCGTCCTTGGCTCGGGAGGGGCGTTTGGATACGCTCATATCGGAGTGTTAAAAGTCTTACGGGCCCATAAGGTGCCTATCGATATCCTTTCCGGGTCGAGCATGGGGGCATTGATCGCCGCGTTATGGGCCCTGGGGTATTCTGATGAGGATATTACGCGGTATGCGGCTGAATTCGGCCGGCTAATCAGGGTAAGCCCGTTTTCTTTTTTCACGTTACCCCTTAAAGGGTTTTTTAAAGCGAAGAAAGTAGAGGCTTTCTTGAGGAATGTGTTTGCTGAGAAAGATTTCAGTTGTACCAATACCCAATTACGTATTGTCGCTTTTGATTTCCTGAAACGGCAGTCGCACATAATCGAAGAAGGGTTGGTATACAAAGCGGTTGCGGCGAGTTGCGCCATGCCCGGATTGGTCGAACCGATACTTTTTGAAGATACTATATTACTTGACGGAGGAGTCCTTAACCCGGTCCCGGTAAATTCCGTTACTGATTACGCGAAAAAGATCATCGCGGTAAACGTTACTCCTTCCCGAGAGGAAATTGTCCGGGAATACCGCAAGACTTCTATCGGTAAGCTTACCATCTTTGATTTTATATTCGGGAGTATCGAGACCATGCAACGGGAATTTATCGAAAAAGCGCTAAGCGCTGCGGATTGCGTGATACATCCCGATATGGAAAACCTGCGCTGGACGGAATTCTCGAGGATCGAAGAGTTTATCACGCGGGGCGAGAAAGCCGCTCTCGCTCATCTTGAAAAAATAATCCACCTCAGAGACGAGTGAGTCTTTTCGTTACAAATAACAGGTTTTTCTATTCGATGTGGAGAATCGAATTCTTCCCACCAAACGAGTCGTCTTCTTCGAACGTGTTAAACGGATCTGTGCACCAGGTCTCATCCGCGCAGAATTTATAGCTGTATTTTCCTTTTCGCAACGGAAGATTGATGCACCAGGTATCGGAATCAAGCTTCTTCAGCTTGAACGTCTCTGATTTCTGCCACTGATTGAAATCGCCGACCACATAGACCTTTTTGTAATTTTTCCCTTTAAGTACAAACCGGGCCCATTTTTGATCTTTGGTGATCTCGGCAATTTCACCGGCTAAGAGCATATAGTCTTGAGCTCCCCGGGCATACGGTTTATATTCAAAAATGGTCTGCCCGTTGGCTGCGGCTTCTCTCATGCTGATATTGGTCCTGATGATGGTTTTTAAGAGATTTTCTCCGAGAAGGATCTTGATTTTATCGAGAAAGTTTACCGAATATCGGAACCGTTTGTCATACTGAGTGAATAAGTAATAAATAGCCGGAGCTGTGGGCGAGAGGTCCTGGGTCATATCGATGATTTGATTGAGTGTTTCCATGCCTTTAAGTGAGAAATCACAGTTGGTAAGCGGGACCACGACATAATTTGAAGCAAAATAAGCGTTAAGGGTGAGTACGCCTAAGTTAGGGGGGCAATCGACGATGCAATATTCGTATTCCGAAGCATAACGGTTGAGGAGTTTGTAGAGAACAAACAATTTGTCTTCACGTAAAGAGAATTTATGCTCAAGCGCGCTTAACCCGATAGAAGAGGTGATCACAAACAGATTCTGATCACGTTGAGTCAGAAATTGGTCAAGTCCTGTGCAATGGGAATCGAGGTAATTTTCTAAAAGATCGGGAATTCCGAGAACATGAGCTATCCCTAGAGAGAAAGTCGTATGAGCTTGAGGGTCAAGGTCGATCAACAGGGTCTTGTAACCCTGTTTATTCAAGGCGTAGGCTAAATTGACTGCCGTTGTTGTTTTTCCACACCCACCTTTTTGGTTGAGTATAGAAATGACTTTCATTCTTCCTCCTTTCGCATTAATTTAATTTCTTTTATTAAAAGAGAAACGGGAGTGTTCCGGGGATTGTAGAATTCGAAACGGATCTGGGTAATACGGGAAAGGTTTAAAAGGATCGGAGTTGTGTTTTGAAAGTCAAGTTTGAGCGGTTTCATGATGCGGTCTTCCTGGATGGAACTTTCGGGGGCGAGTTTTCTCTCAAGAGGAGTAAGGGAGTTGGAAAAAAACTTGTCGTCGCGGATGATGGCTTTCATGGCTACATTGTCTTTGACGGATGAACCGTCCAGAAATGAACCCTGGATGTAAATATCGTTCTTGGTCAGATCAAGAGGCATTTTCGTGTTGATCACGAACCCTTGAGGTTGCCCGGGAAGAAGCGGCAGATAAATGATCCCTTGGGCAAATTGTATTTTACCTTCTTTGCTGATAAGCGAGATAGAGTCAAGGTATTGCGAATTGAGCAGGCTGCGCTGGGGATGTTTCATTTTCGGGACGAAGATGACCGAATACCGGAAATAGACGATAAGTAATATCAAAATCAATCCGATCACTATAAAAAACGGCATCCGGGAAAATTTTTTATGAGAAGGTTTCTGGGTGCGGGGAGGAGAGTCAAGAAAAGCTTCTTCCAGTCTCTTGATGTCTGAAGGAGAAAACGAAGGTGAATATCTTTTCCTATCCATTAATAGCTCACTGTGCTCACTATATGTATTATCTTGTTGGGCCATATACCACAATATATATTAACATTGAATTATTTTAAAATCAAACATATATTTTAAATAAATCCCAGTCGTCCGGGTATCTGCCTCAAGCTAGAAGTATACGGTGAGATGAAAAATGAATACAGCGTCCCAGCGAAAGTCAGGCTATGCGGGTTGTATTTCTTAGGCTTCCTCTGTGAATTTTGTTCATACAAAATTCACTCAGAGAACAACGTGAGCGGTCGTCCTTCGTCTCCCTCAACGCGGTGTACGGGAGAGTGGGCGCCTATTCCGCAGGCGTTCCCCTTAGTCGAATAACTATAGACCTCTCTATGCTCTGTGGTAAAATGTCTGTCATTATGAATATATCTTCGGGATCATCAAAAAGAACAGGTTAAAGGTGAGCAACGCATGAAACGTTGGGACGTGATAGTCGTCGGAGGTGGGCATGCCGGGATTGAAGCGGTCTATGCTGCGGCAAAGCTTGATGTTTCGGTATTGCTGGTGACGTTAGGCCTGGATACTATAGGCAAACTTTCCTGTAATCCTGCCGTAGGCGGGGTATCGAAAGGCCATCTGGTCAGGGAAGTAGATGCTCTCGGCGGACTTATCGGCCGCCTTGCCGATGAGTGCGCGATAGGATACCGTTGTTTGAACAAAAGTAAAGGTAAAGCGGTGTGGTCGACCCGGGCTCAGGTCGACCGGTTTCGTTATCCTGAAGCCGCCCGCACACACCTTGAACGTCAAAAGAACATCGAGATCCTGCAAGTCCAGGTACACGATATTTTAGCAAAGAATAAAAAAGTTACCGGAATAGTCACAAATTTCGGCCAGGTGATCGAAGCCCGGCAGGTGATCATATGCGCGGGCACTTTTTTGAGGAGCACTCTCCATATCGGGCTGGAAAGTTTCTCCGGGGGGCGGTTATATGAACTTTCCTCCGATGACCTTTTCAAAAACATCAAACGCCTTGGTTTTAAAACGAAACATTTTAAGACCGGGACTTGTGCCCGGTTAGATAAACGTACTCTGGATTTTTCGAAAATGACGGAACAGAAGCCCGAATACGATGTAGAACCGTTTTCCCGGCATACCCGGGGCCTTCCCTCCCGGCAATTGAGCTGTTATATCACCCATACCAATAAGCGGACTCACCAGATCATTCGTAAAAACCTTTCTCGGTCGCCGCTATATTCCGGTCGGATCAAAGCCCGGGGGGTCCGTTACTGTCCTTCCCTGGAAGATAAAATCGTACGGTTCGGTGACCGCGACCGGCATCAGGTGTTTATCGAGCCGGAAGGATTCGATTCGATAGAGATCTATCCTAACGGGGTGTCTACTTCTTTGCCGTTTGATGTCCAGGAAAAATTTATCCGTACTATTGACGGGTTAGAGCAGGCGGTGTTGATGCGTCCCGGTTATGGCATCGAACATGGCGTGATCGATGCCCGTCAACTGTATCCTACTCTGGAGGCGAAATCGGTAAAAGGGCTATTTTTTGCCGGACAGGTAAACGGTACTACCGGATATGAAGAAGCTGCGTCTCAGGGAGTAATCGCCGGTATTAACGCGGCTTTAAATATTAAAAGACAAAACCCGTTTATCCTGAGGCGTGACCAAGCGCTTATCGGCGTATTGATCGATGACCTTACTCGCTGCGGTACGGATGAACCTTATCGGATGTTCACTTCCCGTTCGGAATTTCGTCTTTCTTTACGGGAATCGAACGCCGATATGCGTTTACTCGCGATTGCCGGAAAATTAGGGTTAGTGGGGAAAGAGGAACTTTCGGTTTTGAGAGAAAAAGAAATACAGTTAAAGAAAGCTTTGCAGGTACTTAAGACCGAGACCGTACTCATCGAGAACAGGGGCCGGATAAGCCTGTTTGAATATTTGAAGCGGCCGCAAGTCGGTTTCGAACAATTACAGGATAGGATCCCGTTTAAAGTCACGGATCCGTCTTTACGGCGGGAGATCGAGATTCTGGTAAAATATGATACGTTTATCCGCCGTCAGGCTCTACAGGCTGAAGAACTCAAAAATATGGATCGGATCAAAATCCCGGCCGATTTTGATTTTAAATCTATCCCTTCGCTTTCGGCGGAAATAAAAGAAAAACTTCAGGCGTTTGGCCCGGCTACGCTCGGGCACGCGTTAGCGATCAGCGGAATCACTCCGGCCGCGGTAATGATCATGTATACGTACATCGTCAAAGCCCAAAAAGGCAAAACCCATGGTCACATGGTCACAAGGTCACATAGTCACAGAGTCACACGTGAAGAATAATACATGTGACGTGTGACAAGCCTGCAAAGCAGGCTTACGTGTGTCGTGTGTCGTGTGACGTGTGACTTTGTTTAAGTCCCAGATATTTTCCCAGAAAACCTGCGGTATTGGTAAGAGCCGATTGAGGGCGGAGGCGGTCTTTTATCGCCTGTAATTCATGTTTAATATTCAAATAAGCATTCTCATCCCGGAGCATTTTAAGAGTAAATGATGCGATCTGTGTAGGGGTCGCCTGAAATTGTACCAGTTCTTTAGCGATTTCTTTGCCGGCGATTATATTAGGCATCCCGATAAAATCGATATGTACAATATTTTTCAGGATTACCCAGGTCGCCAGATTGACTTTGTAGATGATCAAAAACGGAGTGCCTAAAATAGCTATTTCCAAAGTCGCGGTACCTGATGAAGTGATGATGAACCGGGCGCCGGCCATGTCTTGATAAGAATGTCTTATCATCGGTAGAGAACAGGGCATCATCGAAAGATAAAAATGTTCGGGAATATTTTCCGGCCGGACGATTTTAAACCGATAATCGGGAAGTTGTTTCTCAATGATCTTTTTTGCCGAAAGCATTACCGGCAAATGCCTGGCGATCTCATTTTTTCGTGAGCCCGGCATAAGGAGGATAGTATTATCCGGCGTACTTTGCGGTGGATCAGAGGGGAGTCCCCTGGCGATGATTTCAAGGAGAGGATGTCCAAAATAACACACATCGACTCCGGCTTGTCGATATAACCTTTCTTCAAATTCAAAAAGCACAATGATCTTTTCGACAAACTTTTTGATATCATGCACGCGTTTCTTTCGCCAGGCCCACACCTGCGGACTGATGTAATAGAAAAGCGGAAATTTTCCGTGCAGTTCTTTTGCCAGGCGCAGATTAAAATCGGGAAAATCGACCAGGATGACCAAGTCCGGTTTTAACTGGCGGATACGGTCTAAAATGAAGCGAAATACGTTCAGTATTTCCCGGAAATGACGGGCGACTTCGAAGATCCCGGAGACTGAATGTTTGACAAGGTCCAATAATTGCTGAGAATGCTGGGCGAGCGATTCTCCCCCGAAAGAATAAATGGCGATATTGTTTTTGAACTGCTCTTTTAGCTCCTGACTTAGGAGCCCGGCGTATACATCTCCCGATTTATCTCCGGCAACGAATACGATCTTTTTCATGACGTGGATTTAGCGATTATTTTCTGTATTTTCAAGGCAAGAGCAAGGGCATCCATCGCTTTATTGCAGGACGAAAGAGAAAACATCTTGCGTTTTACCGATTGAACGAATTCACTGTCTTCGTTTTTAAGCGATTCGCCTTTTTTGATGTCTAGAGATTTTTTCTCGATCCGGTTGCTTTCTTTGCGGTAGATGTCGACTTTCTGGTTGGCATAATCCAGCGAGAGGTAGGAATTTTGAGAAAATACCCGGAATTTCCGCAATCTTTCGTGAGAGATGCGCGATGCGGTGATATTGGCAATACAGCCTTTTGAAAAAGTGAGCCGGGCATTGGCGATATCCTCATATCCGGACAGGACGTTGACTCCTACCGCTTCGATCTTTTTTACTTTATCTTTTACGATATCCAGGATGATATCAAGATCGTGGATCATCAGGTCGAGGACTACTCCTATATCCAGTGAACGCCAGGGGTACGGGCTCAGACGGTGGCATTCGATGAATCGCGGCGATTTGATGAACTTTTTTGAAGAGATCAGGGCATTATTATAACGTTCGACATGTCCGACTTCAAGAAGGGTGTGATGCTTTTTTGCCAGATGGATGAGTGATTTCGCCTCATTCAGACGGTTGGTAAGCGGTTTCTCTACCAGTACCGGGATCTTGTGTTCAAGAAAAAATCTTGAGATCGGGTAGTGGAGGCTGGTCGGTACGGCAACGATGACAAAGTCCACTTTACCGTTCAGTTGGCGGTAATCGGAAAGCTTATCTTCGGGATACGCGTGAAGTTTCCCTGGATCTATATCGACCAGATAGATTTTTTTGACGGATTTTATGCCTCTTAAGATACGGAGATGGATCGAACCAAGATTCCCGACACCGATAATACCCGCGTTCATTTATTGCAGCTTCCTTTCATAATGTAAGCTATATTAGCAAAGAGCTTGAGCAATGTCAATCTATGTGGTAAAATTGCCCCTATCGATGAAAGAATACCTGAAACTACTTAGATTCGTAAAACCGCATCTTCCTTTGCTTTTTCTGGCTTCGTTATGCATGGGAGTGACGACCCTTTTTAACGGGGTCTCTTTAGGGATGATCGTCCCGTTATCGGACCGGGTCCTCACTAATAAAGAAATCATTGTTCCGACACAACTCCCGCCTTTTCTTGCCGATTTTGTCGAACATTTAAATGCCCTTCCTCCTTATACAATATTGAAAAGTATGGCAATAGGGATAATGATGCTGTTTTTATTCAAGGGGATCGCTCTTTTTCTTCAAAATTACCTTATGAGTGTCGTGGGGCAGGCTTGTGTGCGGGATGTGCGTAATAAGATATATGCTAAACTGCACGAGCTTTCTCTGGATTTCTATGCAAAGAAACGGACTGGAGAGCTTATCTCCCGGATTACCAATGACGTGACTTTTCTCACCCAAGCTATTTCTTCCGGCCTTACCGATATTATCTATCAAACGATGCAGATAATGCTGTTCATGTTTTTGGCGTTCTATCTCTATTGGAAACTCGCGCTTATCTCTTTAGTGCTTTTCCCTTTGCTGCTTGTTCCTTTGGCTAAGATCGGTAAACGGATCAAAAGAGATACTTTGGAACTGCAGAAAAAGATGGCGGATTTGAATTCCCTGCTTACCGAAACTCTTCAGGGCGCTTATATCGTAAAGGTGTTTTGCCGGGAAGACTATGAGAACCAACGGTTTAAAAACATTAACTTTCAATATTACAAATATATGCTCAAAACGATCAAACGGACGTTGTTCCTTTCTCCGTTCACCGAGTTTGTCGGGTCTTTGGGAGCGGTGGTCATATTGATGATTGCCGGTCGTGAGGTGATCAACGGGACGCTTTCTTTCGGGGTATTCGGTCTTTTCATGGGGTCGTTGATGTCGATGATTAGTCCGTTCAAAAGGCTCTCGAACGTGCATTCGATCAATCAGCAGGCGCTTTCGGCCTCCCGCCGTATTTATGATATTTTAGAAGAGGAACCCCATATCCGCCAACAAGAAGATTCAGTCGATTTAAAAGAATTCAGCCGGGACATTGTCTTTGATGACGTTTCTTTTCATTATCCGGATGCGCAAGAGAATGCGCTTTCGGATATCAAGCTTTCGGTCGAAAAGAACGATATCGTGGCTTTTGTCGGCCATTCCGGGGCGGGAAAATCGACTCTGGTCAATCTTTTACCCCGTCTCTATGACGTGACCAAGGGGGCGATTTATCTCGACGGCAAGGATGTCCGCGAGGTAACGATCAGATCGCTGCGTGAATTGATCGCCGTGGTTTCTCAGGAAATGATCCTTTTTAACGGGACTCTTTCAGAGAATATCGCTTACGGAAAACTTGATGCGACCGAAGAAGAGATCATCAGTGCGGCCAAGAAAGCCCATGCCTATGAATTTATCAACAATTTTCCCGAACAGTTCCAAACCAAGATCGGTGATCGGGGAGTGAGGCTTTCCGGCGGGGAAAAACAGCGGATCTCTATTGCCCGTGCGATCCTGAAAAACGCTCCGATATTGATCCTTGATGAAGCAACCAGCCATCTGGATTCTGAATCAGAAAAATTGATCCAGGATGCCCTTAAACACCTTATGCAGGGTAAGACCGTGTTTGTCATCGCTCATCGGCTGGCTACAGTCCAAAATGCTGATAAGATCGTAGTTTTACATGAAGGCCGTATAGTCGAACAAGGTACTCACGCTCAGTTACTCGAAAGCAGCACGATTTATAAGAAACTCTACGAGTTGCAGTTTAACGTGTAAAAGCAGTCCTGTACCTTCCCTTATATTTATACAAAATAGTATAAGGAAGCTTTGAGAAAACCGGGCAAAAAGTGTCGCCGGAAGAGGGGGGGGATGGTGGAAAAAGCTAATAGAATAAAACAGTTGCAACCGGAAAAGATTGTGGTATACTTTTTCTTTAAAAAAGGAGGACTATGGCATTACCGGAAATAATAAAGAACCTGCTTGAAAGCGGGGTTCATTTTGGGCATTTGAGGAAACATTGGAACCCCCGGATGAAGAAATTTATCTTTGGAAAGAAGAAAAATATCTATATTATTGATTTAGAGAAAACTTCCGACCAATTACAGAAAAGCCGCGAATTCGTTGAAGAACTTGTGAAAGGCGGCGGAAAGATCCTGTTCGTTGCGACTAAAAAACAACTGAGGCAAACGGTAAAGGACCTGGCGATACAATGTGAGATGCCGTATATCGTAGAACGCTGGATCGGCGGTTTTCTTACCAATTTCTCTACGATCGTTTCCCGGATCAAGACCTATACCGGTCTTAAACAGCAGAAAGAGACTGGAGGGTTGAACAAACTTCCCCATAAAGAAAAAGTTCGACTAAGTAAAGAGTTGGATCGGATGCATAAAATCTATTCCGGTGTTGCCGAGATAAATCAAATACCGCAATGTGTTTTTATTGTTGATCCTAAAAAAGAACTTGCCTGTGTACGGGAAGCAAATAAACTGGGGATCCCGATTATTGCCCTGATTGATACCGACGGAGATCCCGAAACGATTGATTACCCTATTCCCGGTAATGATGATGCGATCAAATCAGTACGCGCTATTGCTTCTTATCTTGTTGAAGGGATTCAGAATGCCCGCAAAGGGCAGGCTACTGCAACTGGTAAAGCCGCGGACCAGGAAGCCAAAGAGGAGTCAAACCAGGAAGTAGTAGAAGATAGTCAGAAATGAAGCTCCACGGGCTATCCCGGACATTCCGGGATAAAAACAATAAGGTTACGGAAAAGCCCGTGGTTTCTCTTTATGATTCCGCAGGAGCGGAATCCCGACCAGCGTTTTCATCTCCGGCTTAAAGGCCGGAGTTTTATCGTGTCGGGATAAACGTACCCGAATAACTATCGAGATGGTATGAGGAGGAGTTAAGTATGAGTTTAGACAAAATAAAAAAATTAAGGGAGACGACTTCCCTGGGGATCAATGAATGCCGTAAAGCGCTTGCGGAGTCGGACGGGGATTTTGACAAAGCTTTGATAGTATTGAAAGAGCGCGGTATATCGATTATGGAAAAACGGCAAGGCCGCAAGACTTCTCAGGGGAGGATTGAATCTTATATCCATTTCAGCCAGGATATGGGAGCATTGGTCGAGGTGAACTGCGAAACTGATTTCGTCGCCCGGACCGATGCCTTTAAAAAATTCGCAAAAGATATCGCGATGCATATTGCCGCGTCAAACCCCCGATATATACGTAAAGAAGATGTTCCCCAGGATGAGATCCCCGGCGATAAAAACCCTCAGGATTACTACAGGGAGACTTGCCTGCTTGAACAGCCTTTTGTAAAAGACAATTCACTCACTATCAATGAGTATCTGCAACAAGTAATCGCTCAAACCGGTGAGAAAGTCGATATTAAACGCTTTGCACGTTTTGCTTTAGGCGATTCGAATGAAGAAGAGTAAATATAAACGGATTCTGCTCAAGTTAAGCGGCGAAGCCTTTCTGAAAAACAACGCTCATGGCATTGAACATGCTATGTGTGAGACTCTTGCTCAACAGATAAAGAAGGTTGCTGCGAGCGGGATTGAAGTCGCTCTTGTCGTCGGCGGAGGAAATATTTTTCGGGGCGCAAGGCAGTCCGACGGGTTCGCAATCGAACGTACGGTCGCCGATTATATGGGGATGCTGGCCACAGTGTTAAACGGTCTTGCTCTGCAAAACGCCTTAGAAAACATAAAAGTTCCTACCCGGGTAATGACCGCGATCGCCATGAATCGGATCGCGGAACCGTATATCCGGCGTAAAGCGATCCGGCATTTAGAAAAAAAACGAGTAGTCATCTTTGTCGCCGGCACCGGTAACCCTTACTTTACTACCGATACCGCCGCCGCATTGCGGAGTATCGAAATCGAAGCGGACATCCTGCTTAAAGGGACAAAAGTCGACGGGGTATATTCTGCGGACCCGTTACGGGATAAAAAAGCGCAATTATATAAGAAATTGCGTTATATTGATGTTCTCAACCAGGAGTTGAGAGTGATTGACGCGACCGCGATCACTCTTTGCCGGGAAAATAAACTGCCGGTCATTGTTTTTAATTATACCGACTCTCAGAATTTGGAAGATATTGTGAACGGAAAAGAAGTGGGAACGCGTATTGGTTAGAGAAGGAGGCTGTGTATGTCAGGTAGAGAAGTATTGAAAACGATCGAAAATGATATGAAGAAAGCGGTAGAAGCTACCAGACGTGAATTCCATGAAGTGCGTTCCGGCCGGGCAAATCCCAAGATGGTGGAAGGAATCCGTATTGATTATTATGGTACGCCTACAATGATCAAGGATTTAGCGACGATCAGCGTGCCGGAAGCCAAACTGCTCGTAATTACTCCCTGGGACCCTTCCTCGATCAAAGAGATCGAAAAAGCGATTTTACAGAGTGATTTGGGGATTACTCCGATGGTGGATGGGAAGGTTGTCCGTTTAGTTACTCCGCCGTTATCGGAAGAACGCAGAGAAGAGTTGATCAAAATGGTAAAAAAGATCTCTGAAGAAGGGAAGGTCTCTTTACGGACGGTGCGCCGGGACGGTAAAGAAGCAATAAAACAGTTGGAGAAAGATAAAACTATTTCTGAAGATGAACGGTTTAAATTGGAAGACGAACTACAGAAACTTACTGACCGTTATGTGAAAGAGACCGATAAGGTTCTGGAAGATAAAGAAAGAGAACTCAGAGAGTTCTGATTTTTTCCTGAGAAAACACGTACGACGATCTACGAATAAACGAGCCGCTAGCTCATCTGGTAGAGCATCGGCCTTTTAAGCCGAGGGTGCCGAGTTCGAGCCTCGGGCGGCTCATTGAATATACGTAACGCGATATGCGTAACGCGGAACGCGTTAAGAGAAAATAGAAGCTATTTGAAAAAGGAAACCGCCGAGGCGAGAACTTTGAATAGCGTAAAGCGGTCAGCGGTCAGCGGTTAGAGAAATTTTCTTCTTTGAGAGTCTTCGGGGTAGTCCCGCGCGCTGCGTATGAATAGTTTTTCTTCTCTGCTTTTACCTCAGGGGAGACAGCGGCGCGAGGGCGTCTCTTCTTTGAAAAATCTCCGAGAGCCGCGTCAGAGGGGACAGAGTCCCCATGAAGCGGCATACGAATCACCTCGCTCTTGAGTGAGAAAGTGATGAGGAAAGGCATCCGCAGGAGGCGGATCCCAGAAGAAAAACTGTTCTTTGAGGGTACCCGTTTTATTTGAAAATCAGTCCGTAAGGACTATGCCGCTCGCGGATGTGGCGGAACTGGCAGACGCGCAGGACTTAGAATCCTGTCCTTATGGGGTGGGAGTTCAACTCTCCCCATCCGCACTCGAGAGACGTAACGTGTTCTGCGTAACGCGAAACGCGTCCAAAATAATCGGTCTTTGTAGTTTTTACGGGGTACGCATTACGCGTTACTCATTACGATGCCGCGCGAGGGTAGCTCAACGGTAGAGCTTCACGTTGCCAACGTGAATGTTGCGGGTTCGAGCCCCGTCCCTCGCTTCTTTTCCATGTAGAGAGTAAACACTTGGGACTTCTTAAAGAGGTCTTTGGGAAATGTTGAATTATCACTGAGACTTCTTGATTACGGAGATTATGAAAAAGATTACGGCGATGTATAGAGAGCTCTGTGCTTTTACGCCTTTTCAGAGTTCTTCTAAAGTAAAGGAGGGTTGTCAATACCTATGGCTTTAGATCTGCTGAACTATCTTGATAAAGACAATGTTGTTTTGAAACTTAAGGGTAAGAGTAAACGGGCAATCCTTTCGACTTTCATCGACCATCTTATCTCGGTAAAAAAGATAGAACAATCTCATAAGCGTGAAATCCTGAAATTCCTCACTCAGCGGGAAGATATGGGGTCGACGGCCATCGGCGGAGGAATCGCTCTTCCCCATGCCCGGCTCGAATGTGTTAAAGATATTATTTTATGCATTGGGCTTTCCACCGAAGGGCTCGAATTCGAATCGCTTGACGGAGAACCGGTGTATATCGTTGTTCTCCTTCTTTCCAATCAGAAAGAAGCCGGGTTACACCTCAAAATGCTTGCCCTTTTGGCACGGATTCTACGTGATAAATATTTTGTCCAAAACATGAAAAATCATAGTCAAGAAGAAGAAGTTGTTGCAGCAATTAAAAAGCAACAATCTCTTGTCTAATGAAAAGCATTGTAAAGTTTATAAAATGGTTTTATCCGGGACTCAAGATAAAACGTTGGATAATCTTGATGCTGGGTGGTGTTGTCTGCCTGATTTTATTCGGTATCAGGTTTTTTTTGGACGAGTTGCTGCCGATTAAGATCATTGACGGTATTATCTTTTTTTCTGCCCTGATCCTGGTGATCATGGGGACTATTTCGCTGGCGAGAAGTTTTTTTGATGTGATCTATCCGAAAAAAGATAAAGGGCTTATTGATATCCTTTATGAGAAACGGTATCTTTCCAAAGGCCCCAAAATCGTCACCATCGGAGGAGGTACCGGGCTTTCCAGTATCCTGGAAGGATTGAAAGAATACACGGCTAACATAAGTGCGATCGTCACGGTTGCCGATGAAGGGGGGTCATCGGGCCGGTTGAGGGAAGAATTCGGTATTTTGCCCCCGGGCGATATCCGTAATTGTCTGGTGTCTCTGGCTGAGGTCCCCCAGCTCATGCGTGACCTTTTTCAATACCGTTTCCAGGAAGGCAACGGCATTAAAGGGCATAGTTTCGGCAATATTTTTATTACGGCAATGACCCAGGTGACCGGAAGTTTTCGTGACGCGATCGAGGAATCGAGCCGAGTGTTAGCGATCAGGGGACGGGTGATTCCCGCCAGTCTCGCTAACGTACGCCTGAAAGCCGAATATGTCGATGGGACAAGTCTGGAAGGGGAAGATAAGATCAATCAGCAGCACAAATCGATTAAAAACATTTCGCTTCTTCCTCAAGATGTCCAGGCAAATCCGGAGGCGCTTGAGGTCATTAAAGACGCTGATATCGTTATTGTCGGCCCGGGAAGTCTGTTTACCAGTATTTTACCTAATTTGCTTATTAAAGCGGTAAAGGACGCGTTACTTAAGCGGACAGATATCATGAAGATCTATCTGTGTAATGTGATGACCCAGCACGGAGAAACCGATGGCTATACCGCGTCGGACCATTTGGAGACATTGATCGGCCATGCCGGACGGGGGGTGCTCAACACCTGTCTGGTAAATTGCGGAAAATTGGACCCCGAGTTACTTCTTAAATACGCTCAGGAAAAATCTTTTCCGGTATTGCCGGATGTAAGCAGGATAGAAAAAAATAATGTTCTGGTGTTTGAAGACGATATCGTCAGCCGTACGGATTATTTGCGGCATGACCCGTTTAAGACGGCGAAATATATAATAAATATTTATAACCAATTCAGGAAAAAATGGAACGTTTTGAAGAAAAAATCATAGTCAATAATGCTCACGGCTTACATGCCCGGCCGGCAGCGTTATTTGTGCAGATCACCAATAAATACGATTCGGCCGTATGGTTGAAAAAAGAAGAGGAGATCGTAGACGCAAAATCGATTATCGCTATCCTCAGTTTAGGGATTCAAAGGGGATCGGCAGTGACTCTGATCGTAGAAGGCGATGACGCTCAGGACGCATTCAAAGAATTAAAAGAATTTTTAGAAAAAGACCATGAATAAAATTATCGGTATCGCGGCATCGGAAGGTATATCGATCGGGAAAGCATTTTATGTGCAGTCTGAACATATTGATGTCCCTAAGAAGAAAATATCCTTTGAAGACATTTCCCGGGAAATATACCGCTTAGAAGAAGCTTTGATCGAGACCCGTAAGGAGATCGGAAGCCTGCAGCGTCAGATAGACGAAAAACTGGGATATGATCACGCCAAGATATTTGAAGCGCACATGCTCGTTTTGGAGGACCGGCTGCTTATTGAAGATATTATCAACCAGATCAAGAATAAACGGATCAATGTCGAATATGCTTTTTCGCAAAGCGTCAAAAAATACATCGATATTTTGCAGAAATTAGATGACGCCTATCTTAAAGAACGGGCGTACGATATTGAGGATGTCGCCAAACGCGTATTACGTAAGATGCTTAACCTCGACATGCAGACGCTTGAACATGTGAAAGAGAAGGTGATCATCGTGGCCCATGACCTTTCTCCTTCGGAAACCGCGAGCCTTCCTAAAGCGAACATTCTCGGTTTTGTGACCGACGTGGGCGGGCGGACCGCGCATACCGCGATCATTGCCCGCAACTTGGGGATTCCTGCGGTGGTCGGGACTAAAAGCGCTACCGAACATATCCAGAGCGGAGATACGCTTATCGTTGACGGAGCCGAAGGGATTGTGTACATCAATCCGTCTCAGAAGACCATCAAGGAATATCAGGCCCGGATCAAAGCCGAAGGAAAACAGGCGCTCAAGATCCATATCCCCAAAACGCTTAAAAGCCAGACGAAAGACAAGAAACGTCTTATCGTTTCGGTAAATATCGAGTTGCCGGAAGAGCTTCCCATGGTGGATGAATATAAAGCTGAAGGGGTCGGCCTGTACCGTACCGAATATCTGTTCCTCGGTAAAAAAGATTTACCGAACGAAGAAGAACAATATAAAGCTTATTCTCAAGTAGCCAGGAAGATAAAACCGCATTCGGTGATTATCCGCACTATTGATATCGGAGGAGATAAATTCCTTTCTAAACCAGACCTGCCGCGGGAGATGACTCCTTTTTTAGGGTGGCGGGCGATCCGGTTCTGTCTTGCCAACCCGCATATTTTCAAACAACAATTGCGGGCAATATTACGGGCATCGTACGGCACAAATATCAAGATCATGTTCCCGATGATTTCGGGAGTCGAAGAGGTGAGAGAAGCAAAAAACATATTAGAAGAGTGCAAGAAAGAGCTTAAAAAAGAGGGAAAAAAGTTCGACGACAAGATTTCGGTAGGAGTCATGATCGAAGTCCCTTCCGCCGCGCTCACCGCGCATATTTTAGCCAAAGAGTGCGATTTCTTCAGTATCGGGACCAACGATCTGATCCAGTATTCATTGGCTATCGACCGGGCTGATGAAAAAGTCGCCCATCTCTATGCTCCGGCTCATCCGGCGGTCCTTCAGTTGATCAAAGGAGTGATCGACGCGGCCCATGCCAATGATATCTGGGTGGGAATGTGTGGAGAGATGGCGGGCGAGGCGTTGTTTGCGGTGTTACTTGTGGGGTTTGGTATCGATGAATTGAGTATGCCTCCGCGCAGTATCCCGCGGATCAAAGAGATAATCTCTAAGATCCGTTACTCCGACGCAAAAAAGATCGCCGATGAATGTTTTCAATACGGTACGGCAAAAGAAATGGAAGCTTTTCTTCAAGAAAGAGTGCAGAATATTTTAAAAGATGACCTCTCAAAATATTTATGAGGTAATGTCATGAGACTTGACGAATTACGTGAAAAGATCGATTTGATCGATAACCAGATATTGAAATTGCTTATTCAGCGCAGCGATTGGGTCAAGAAGGTCAATGTAGTCAAAGAGGCTAAAGATATTCATAATTTCTCACCGGCCCGGGAAGCGGACATCCTGAGAAGGATCAAAAAACTGAATAAAAAACAGATGAGTGACGCCGATATCGAGATCATCTTTAAAGAGATCCTCTCGGTGTTCCGGGCGATGCAGGGAGACCTGCGGATCGCTTATCTGGGGCCCCAGGGTACGTTTACCCACCTGGCCGCGGTAAAACGTTTCGGTAAGAAAGTAGAATATATCGCCTGTGACAGTATCAATGAGGTGTTTGACGCGGTCGAGAAAGAACGCGCGGATTACGGCGTTGTCCCTATTGAAAATTCGATAGAGGGAGTCGTGACTTATACCCTGGATATGTTTTTCGAATCAGCATTAAAGATATGCTCGGAAGTCACCATGGATATCCATCATAACCTTTTGACCTCTTATCCCCGGAATAAAATATTAAGGATCTATTCTCATCCTCAGGTCTTGGCTCAATGCCGTAATTGGCTCGCGAAAAACTTCCCTAAGACAGAGTTGGTGCCGGTATTATCGACGGCCCGGGCCGCGAGTGAGGCAAAAAAAGATAATCATGGCGCCTGTATCGGCAATAAGATTCTTGCTTCGCTTTATGATTTGAAAATGCTTAGTCCGCACGTGCAGGATGTTTCTTCGAATATTACCCGGTTTTTGATCATTGCTCAAAACGAGAGTAATCCCTCCCGGTCGGATAAGACATCAATACTGTTTTCGGTAAAAGATAAAGCGGGCGCGCTTTATGAAGCGCTTCAACCTTTCAAAAAATACCGGATAAATCTCACCAAGATCGAGTCCCGTCCTTCAAAGAAGAAAGCTTGGGAATACTACTTCTTTGTTGATTTTGAGGGCCATCAGGGTAATCCGCTCATCAAAAAAACGATCAAAGAACTTCAGGCACGTTGTAGTTTTGTGAAGATTTTAGGTTCATACCCGAAAGAAAATTAAGATCCATGGTGTCGGCGCGGCGGTCACTTAAAAATCTAAAAGCGTATAAACCGGGCAAACCGGTAGAAGAGCTCAAACGAGAACTGGATCTAAAAGAGGTCTACAAATTGGCTTCTAATGAGATCCCGTTTGTGCCGGCCTACATATTCAAAGCGGTACTTTCCCAGATACCTCAGATCAACCGTTATCCGGAAGCGAGTTCGCATTATGTACGTCAGAAACTCGCCCGTACGTTGAAAGTAAAACCCGACCGGTTGGTCTTCGGTAACGGCTCCGACGAACTTATCGTGATGACGTTGCGCGCGTTTGTGGAAGAACGGGATGAGGTGATTATCGGCACACCTACTTTTTTGATCTATGAGATCCAGTCGCAGGTAGCCGGGGCGCGGATAAAAAAAGTCCCTCTGCGCGATTACCGGTACGATCTTGAAACAATAGCCCGGGCAATCACGAAAAAAACGAAAATGATCTTTATCGCCAATCCCGATAACCCTCATGGAACGTACGTGACTCATGAAGAAGTGGTGAAATTCTTAAATAAGGTGCCGAAAAATGTGCTCGTCTTTTTTGATGAAGCTTATTTTGAGTTCGTGATGAATAAGGATTATCCCCGGACCCTTGCCTTACTTAAAACAAGGAAGAACATCATCATGAGCCGTACTTTTTCCAAAGCCTATGGGCTTGCCGGTGTGCGTATCGGATACGCCGTCTGTGATCCTGAGGTCGCTCAATGCCTTAATAACGTACGGGAACCGTTCAATATCGACCGGTTTGCTCAAGCCTGCGCGAGTGCCGCATTGGATAACTACCGGTTTGTCGAGAAAGTAAAAAACCATATAGTCAAAGAAAAACGATATCTGTACCGGGAATTAGCTAAACTTAATTTGGAATATATCGAAAGCGTGACTAATTTCATTCTTATCAATTTCAAAAAAGATACGGCTCGTCTCAACGAATATTTATTACGTAAAGGGATAATCGTCCGGCCGCTCGCCGAATGGGGCCTGCCGGAATTTTTCCGGGTCACGGTCGGATTGCATAAAGAGAACGAGGCGTTTATCCGTCATCTGAAGGGATTTTTAAAAAATAAGTAAAAAGGGGAAAGAATCGCCGTGATCATTTAAAAATCATCGTAATCGTATTCACAAAGGAGGATATTCCAATGATTATCGTATTTAAAAAGACCGCGACCGAACAGGAAATCAATCATGTGATCGAACGGATCGAAAAGTTAGGATTAAAAGCGATGGTATCGCGGGGAATCGAAAGGACTATTGTCGGAGTGATCGGACATGAAGATATCGTTCGTATCCAGCCGTTTGAGATATATGACGGGGTAGAACAGGTCATGCCGGTCCTGGCGCCCTACAAGCTGGTGTCGCGTGAATTCAAAAAAGAAGATTCGATCATCCAGATAACCGATACGGTAGCTTTCGGGACAAAAACCGTTACGGTTATTGCCGGGCCTTGTTCCATAGAATCTGAAGAAATATTAAGGGTGGCTACCGAGGCGGTCATCGAAAGCGGAGCGAAAGTCTTGAGAGGCGGAGCGTTTAAACCGCGCACTTCACCCTATGCGTTTCAGGGGCTGGGATTGGAAGGGCTCAAGATCCTTAAACGGGTTTCCGAAGAATTCAATATCCCTACGGTGACCGAGGTGATGGATCCGCGTGATGTGGAGTTAGTCACTCAGTATACCGATATCCTGCAGATCGGAGCCCGTAATATGCAGAATTTTAATTTATTGAAAGAGATCGGCCAGACAAAAAAACCGGTTATCCTTAAACGGGGTTTATGCGCGACAGTAGAAGAGTTTCTGATGAGCGCCGAATACATCCTTTCTGAAGGAAACTTTAATGTGATCCTTTGTGAACGGGGAATACGTACCTATGAGACCGCGACCCGCAATACTCTCGATCTCAGCGCGGTTCCTTATATAAAAAACGTGACTCATCTTCCCATCATCGTTGATCCGTCTCACGCAACCGGGAAATGGGCGTTAACCTCGCCGTTAGGAAAAGCCGCGATTGCCTGCGGAGCAGACGGATTATTGATCGAAGTCCATCCGACCCCCGAACAGGCGTTAAGTGACGGGCCGCAACAATTACTTCCGCAAAAATTCCATCAGTTCATGCAGGAATTACGTCCGGTCGCGCAGGCCGTAGGGAGGACGGTATAGATGTTCAGGAGAGTGGGTATTATCGGGGCAGGGCTTATGGGCGCTTCTTTTGCTCTCGCGTTAAAAGAAAAACATCCCGATACGGAAATAGTGGCTTTTGCCCGCAGCGACTCTTCGTTTAAAAGGCTCAAAAAACTTAGCATCGCCGATAAGGTGACGAAGCGATTAGAAGATGTGTCAAAGAATTGCGATTTGATCGTCCTGAGCCTTCCGGTGACACTGATCGAGGAATATCTTGAGAAAATCAGCTCTTTTCTTAAAAAAGATGCGATTATTATCGATTTGGGCAGTACTAAACATGCGATCACTCTTGCCGCGCAAAAACAGTTAAAATATCCGCAAAACTTTGTCGGCTGTCATCCCTTATGCGGAAGTGAAAAACACGGAGCGGAATCCGCCGATAAAAATCTTTATAAACAGGCCTTATGCGTGATCACTTCTCCGGAATCTTACCGGTCGACTAAAAAGATAAAGAGACTATGGATAAGCTTAGGAGCGAAAGTGAAATTTTTAGATCCGTTCACTCACGATAAGATGCTTTCGGCAGTATCTCATCTGCCGCATATCCTCTCGTTTACTCTTGCTCAGCTCGTCCCGACTTCTTACCACGAGTTTGCCGGCCCCAGTTTCGGAGAGATGACCCGTATTGCCTCTTCAAACCCGCAATTATGGTGCGACATATTTTCTGTGAATCGTAACAACCTCATCAAAGATCTCACTCGCTATATCCGTTTGTTAGAGGAATTTAAAGGCCAATTGGAAAAAAATCATATTAATCAGATATATTTTTCATTGCAACAAGCGAATAAAAAGATAAAACCTTTAAAGTAAGTATGCTGATCGCTATTGACGGTCCGGCCGGTTCGGGTAAAACTACGGTTTCACGGCTCCTGGCAAAAAAAATAAATTTTTTCTATCTAGATACCGGAGCGATGTATCGGACGCTGACCCTTAAATGTATCCGTGACGATATCGACCTCAATGACGAAAAGGCAGTCAGTTATGCCGCTCAGAATTTATCGTTAAAGATGGAAGATGACCGCATGTATCTTGACGGTGAAGACGTGACTGAAGAGATCCGCAAGCCATACATAAACGATGTGATTTCACGGATTGCCGCTAACCCTGGTGCCCGGAAGGTTATGGTCGAAATCCAGCGTACTATCGCCAGTAACCGGGATTGTGTTGTTGAAGGAAGAGATATTACTACCGTAGTGTTTCCCGGTGCCGAATACCGTTTTTATCTTGATGCCGATATCGAAGAGCGTATCGGGCGCCGGCATCAAGAACTACAACAAAAGGGGATCGTGCTCTCTAGAGAAGAGTTGTCTGAGTCAGTAAAAAAGAGAGACCATGCTGATATGAACCGTGAAGTAGGGGCCTTGAAAAAAACCGAAGGGGTAACGTATATAGATACCACTTCATTATCGATCGAACAGGTCGTCGAAAAGTTAGCTTCCTATATCACCCAAAAATAAAAGGGAGGTCACACGTCACATGTCACACGACACACGTATTAAGATTTAATATTTTTTCACGTGTGACTATGTGTCTATGTGACTTTGTGACTTATTTATTTCAACTATAATGCGTTATGAGTAATCGTCCGGACATAAGAAACTTCTGTATAATCGCCCATATTGATCATGGGAAGTCTACGCTTGCCGACCGGATGTTAGAGCTTGTGGGAGCGATCGATAAGCGTAAATTTACCGATCAGATGCTTGATAGCATGGAATTGGAGAAAGAGCGGGGCATCACTATCAAAGCTAAAGCCGTAAGGTTTACCTACAAAGCCGATGACGGGAACGAATATATCCTCAACCTTATCGATACTCCGGGACATGTCGATTTTACCTATGAGGTAGCAAAATCATTGAAAGCCTGTGAAGGAGCGCTATTGCTGGTCGATGTGTCACAGGGGATTGAAGCTCAGACTATGGGTAACTTTTATCTTGCTCTGGAAAACGATTTGCGTATCATCCCGGTAGGGAACAAGATCGATCTCCCCAGTGCGAACCGTAAACGGACCGCTGAGGAACTGCATGATATCTTCGGATTTAAAGAAGAAGAGGTCACCTATGTTTCGGCAAAAGAAGGCACCGGAGTAAGAGCGGTGATGGAACGGATCATCAAGGAGATCTCGCCACCGGCGGCTGATGAAACCAAACCGTTAAAAGCGATCCTTTTTGATTCGGTATTTGATCTGTATAAAGGCGCGATAGTGTTTGTCAGGGTATTTGACGGTAAACTCGCGGTAGGCGACACTATTCTGATGATGCATAAAAACGCGACCTATCGGGTAGAAGAAGTAGGTTTTTTTGTCCCCGAACAGCTTAAACAGAATGAATTACGCGCCGGAGATGTCGGCTATATTTGCTGTAACATCAAAAATCCTCAGGAAGTGGATGTCGGCGATACTATTACGTTAAAAGATAACCCTACCGAAAAACCGTTTGAAGGGTATAAAAAGATGTCGCCGATGGTATTCAGCGGTATTTTCCCGACGGCGCCTAAAGATTATCCGCAATTACGGGAAGCGATTGAGAAACTGCATCTTTCAGATTCTTCGTTCGTCTTTGAACCGGATAGCCTCGGGGCTTTAGGCTATGGGTTCCGTTGTGGATTTCTGGGCCTTTTACATATGGAGATCGTCCAGGAGCGGTTGGAACGGGAATTCTCTTTGGATTTGATCGTTACTTCTCCCAGCGTAATGTACCAGGTGAAAAAAACCGACGGAGAAACTGTCAACGTCGACAGCCCGCATCATTTACCGGGAGAGACCGAGATCGCGGAAGTGTTTGAACCCTACATCCAGGCGACGGTACTTACTCCGATCGACGCGATGGATGCTATTTGTGAATTGGCAAAATCCCGTCGCGGCGAATTTATTAAAAGCGATTATCTGGGGAAAGACCGGATTAACCTTGTGTTTGAACTCCCCCTGGCTGAGATTATAGTAGATTTTTACGATAAGATTAAATCGGCCAGTAAAGGATATGCTTCCTTTGAGTATGAATTTATCGGATACCGTAAAACCGAAATCGTGAAGATAGATTTATTTTTGAATAAGAAGCCGGTTGAGGCGTTCTCGCTGATAGTCCATAAAGAGAAAGCGTATACGAAAGCCAGGGGGGTAGTAGAAAAGTTGAAAGAACTTATTCCCCGTCAGATGTATGAGGTGAGTATTCAGGCCGGTATTGGCGCAAGGATCATCGCTGCCGAAAAAGTATCGGCTTTAAAGAAAAACGTAACCGCGAAATGTTACGGCGGAGATATCAGCCGAAAACGCAAACTGTGGGAAAAACAGAAAAAAGGGAAAAAGAGGATGAAACAGATCGGTATGGTAACGGTGCCTCAGGAAGCGTTCTGGGAAGTATTGAAAATGTAATCAAGGTCACACGTCACATAGTCACAAAGTCACATGTGAAAAATACAGAGATCGCCCAGGAGAAGAAAGGAGTTGGGCGATGGAGAAAGGGTATAAAAAATTATTAGCCTGGCAGAAAGCTAATGAACTGGCTAAGACGGTGTATGCTCTTACTAGACAATTTCCCAAAGAAGAAATTTATGCAATCACTTCTCAATTGCGCCGAGCGGTTTTATCTATTCCGACAAATATTGTCGAGGGGACGGGCCGGCAGGGTAAAAGAGAATTGAAGCAATTTGTTAATATTGCTTTAGGCTCATTGTTTGAGACTGAATATCTATTGGATTTTTGCCGTGAAATGGGATATTTGAATGCTGATAAATATAGTGAAATAGAGATGTTACGTAGACATGTCGGGGCTTTATTGTGGAAATTTTATCATTCTCTTTGACATGTGACCTTGTGTCTTTGTGACCTTGTGACTTATAATAAGGAATTATTTGCTTGCTCCTTTAGAAGTTATTTGTTAATCTTATTATATTATGGAAACGAGAAAAAAAGGTGTTGTAAGAGAATGGGTCGAATCGATAGTCATTGCCGCGGCAATCGCGATATTCCTGCGTACGTTTTTCTTCCAGATCTATAAGATCCCGACTACGTCTATGGTCCCTACGCTCAAACCGGGCGATAAGATCTTTGTTTCAAAAGTCACCTACGGCCCTAAGATCCCTTTTACTCCGTTACGTATCCCCGGATGGCGCAGCCCCGTCCATGACGAAATTATTGTCTTTATCCCGCCTCATGACCGTAAAAAGGCCTATATTAAACGTGTGATCGGGTTACCGGGAGACACCATAGAGATTAAAGAAGGCAATGTGTACCGTAATGGGACCCTTGTCACTGATGCCCGGGTGGCCCGCAATTTTTATTATAATCAAGGTGATTATGGTAAAGAAGGCGCTGTGATCGTCGTCCCCCAGGAGAAATATTTTGCGTTAGGTGATAATAGTTATGCTTCTTTAGACAGCCGGTTCTGGGGGTTTGTTGACGAACAGGATGTGGTCGGAAAAGCTCTTTTTATCTGGTGGCCGCCTCAACGGGTCACCATGCTGGAGTAAAACACGTCACATGTCACACGACACACGTCACACGTCACACGTGAAACCGAATACGTGTGCCTATGTGACCTCCCCGTTCCATAATATTTTTATACAGCGGGGTCCCGCTGGATAAGAAAAATCTCGGTGCGGGATGTGTCATTGTGACTTGCCGAAGGCAGATGCCTGACTGCCTGCGAAGCAGGCAAGAAGAGGAGGAGACAATGAAGAAAATCGCATTATTTGTATTGATCTGTATGCTTGTAGCCGGATGTACTACTGTGCAAAGAGGAGCCGGAACCGGTGCCGTTGCCGGCGGCGCGTTAGGCGCGATTATCGGACACCAATCCGGACATACCGGCGAAGGAGCCGCTATCGGGGCCGGTGTGGGAGCCGTGACCGGTGCGGTAGTCGGTGAACAATTAGAGAAAAAATTCTGTCCGGTCTGCGGCAGAAGATTCACTTCTTCTCTGGAATATTGTCCGTATGATGGGACATCGCTTGAATTGATAGGCAATAAAAGCAACTAATCTAATGGTAACGAAACCCGTATCGGTCTACATCCTACGGTTACGCAATTTAGATGCCGTGTGACTATGTGACCTTGTGACTTGCTTGTCGATAGACAAGCGTGTGACCTATAGTATATGAGCTTAGCCGATAAACTTTCTGTACTGCGTATTATTTTGATCCCGGTATTCGTATCGTTACTTATCTATTCGAAAAATTATCCTTATCTAAAATATTTTGCGATAGCAACGTTTATCCTGGCGGTATTGAGCGATTTCCTCGACGGTCTTGCCGCTCGTATTAAAAAGGAAAAATCAGAAATAGGGCAGGTAATCGATCCCCTGGCGGATAAGCTGTTTTTACTTACCTCCTGCGTAGTGCTGTATTTATTGAAATTCCCGATACCACTGGTATTTGTGTTGGTAGTCGTGAGCCGGGATTTTATTATCCTCTTAGGCATCGGGGTGTTGCATTTCATGAAGATCGACGCGCCGATCAATCCTACGTTATGGGGCAAATTGACTACTTTTTTCCAGATGTTGACGATTTTGTGTATCCTTTTTGAATGGCCGTTTTCGTTATGGATGGTGCGTATTGCTATCCTGTTCACGTTGATTTCCGGCTTGGGATATATCCACCGGGGGATCATAGCTCTTAATCAAGAAGTGGCCCGCACTCGTATTTGAATATCCTTATGTACATAATCGCTCTAGTCATCAGCTATCTGGTAGGAAGTATTCCTTTCGGTTATCTCATCGCCCGGGGTGTCGGCGGGCTGGATATCCGTCAACACGGGTCAGGTAATATCGGTGCGACGAACGTGACCCGTGTGATCGGGAAAAAATGGGGCGTGTTAGTATTTATCCTGGACTTTTTAAAAGGATTTATCGTCGTCCCGTTACTGATGTTAGTGGCCAAAGATTGTCCTATCGGTATATATGTGCTCGTGACTTTTGCGGCAGTTGCCGGCCATAACTGGACGATTTTTTTAAGATTTAAAGGCGGTAAAGGGGTCTCAACCAGTGCCGGAGGGATATGCGGGTTATGTGTTCCATTTCCGGTGCTGATAATTCCGCTTTGCGCCGGTATCGTTTCCTGGATTTTACTTTTTTACGGTTTCAAATACGTTTCGTTATCGTCGTTATCGGCTGCCGGGATATTTTTTGTGAGCGCTCTTTTTACGCCGTTACCCTGGGAGATCAAAGGGTTTTGTTTTTTTATATTTATTTTCATAGTAGCCCGTCATCATAAAAATATTACAAGCCTTCTTTCTCAAAAAGAGCATAGGTTTTAAAACTTATAAACTAGAGGATCTAAGATATCTGTGTGTACCAAAGAGATTCAACCACAGAGCGCGCAGAGTACACAGAGGAGAAAATCTGTAATTTCCCTGCGATAAATATCTCGCAGAGAAATTCAGGGCGCGCAGGGCGGAGAAATAAAATAATCTTTTTATTCCCACGCCCTGTGTGCCTTGAATCAAAACGCTCTATGAGCGATTTGAGCATTACAGATTTTTTCAAATAACGAGAAATAACCTCGAATACTCTCTGTGGTCTCAGTGCCCTCCGTGGTTTAAAACGTATTCGTTCTGTGAAAATCCATCTCCTGAATACTGTAAATAAACATTATTTTGGATTTTTGACATTGTATTTTTTGCACGGTATAATAAGGTTCCCTTGGAACAGCGGATAGTCGATAGTCAGTAGACAATAGAGAATAGACTGCGGTCTATGGACCACGGTCCACGGACTCTGGACTAAAGACTGAACACTTAAAAAAATAGGAGGTCATATATGCAAAAAGCGAAATCTTCTCCGACACAAAACAAAGCAAAAGCGTTGGATTTAGCGTTAGGCCAGATCGAAAAACAATTCGGTAAAGGAGCGATCATGCGGTTAGGGGACAGTATGCACCTCGATGTCGCCGCGATCCCTACCGGGATATTTTCTCTGGATGTTATCTTAGGCGTAGGGGGGATCCCTCGCGGCCGGGTAATCGAGATATTCGGCCCGGAATCTTCAGGAAAGACTACCCTTACTTTGAGCATCATTGCCGAGGCGCAAAAGACCGGCGGGGTAGCTGCGTTTATCGATGCCGAACACGCGTTCGACCCTACGTACGCAAAAATGATCGGAGTGAACCTTGATGATCTGCTTGTATCTCAACCGGATACCGGTGAACAGGCGTTAGAGATCGTCGAGACCCTCGTACGGAGTAACGCGGTCGACCTTATTGTGGTCGATTCGGTAGCCGCGCTCACCCCCCGAGCTGAAATCGAAGGAGAGATGGGCGATGCCCGGATCGGCCTTCAGGCCCGGCTGATGAGTCAGGCATTACGTAAACTTACCGCGGCAATAAGTAAATCAAAGACTTGTGTCGCGTTTATTAACCAGATCCGTGAAAAGATCGGGGTGATGTTCGGAAATCCGGAGACGACTCCCGGGGGCCGGGCGCTTAAATTCTATTCGTCGGTACGGATAGATCTACGCCGTAAAGCGGTGATCACCTCAGCCGACGGCAAAGTGGTAGGTAATCAGGTAAAAGCGAAGATCGTAAAGAACAAAGTCGCTCCGCCTTTTAAAGAAACGGTATTTGAGATCCTGTATAACGAAGGAGTATCTAAGACCGGAGCTTTGATCGATGCGGCGATAGATAACGGGATATTGAAAAAATCGGGAAGTTGGTTTTCATTCAAAGATAAAAATATCAGCCAGGGCCGCGAACAACTAAGAGATCTCTTGAAGACTGACGCCCAATTACGTGCGAATATCGAGGAAGCCTTAAAAACCGGAATTGCAATCGGGGGGTGATGGAGGATGAGAATAACCGCTATAGTGTCTGTGTGTATCATATGCAGCATGTTCGCTTTATGCGGCTACGGCCAGGGGTATAAGGATCTGGAGAACGCGACGATAAAAGTCGCGACCCAGGTCGGCCCGGCGGTCGTATCGATCAGCGCGGTCATTAAAGAAAAAGCCGGCGGCGTCTATTTCAACGCTCCGTTCGGCAGTATGGAAGATGATACGTTCCGCAGGTTTTTCGATGAATTTTTCGGAGAAATACCGCAGAAAGAATTCCAGCGGACAGGGTTAGGCAGCGGAGTGATCATCAATAACGACGGGTATATTCTTACTAATGAACATGTTATTGCCGGAGCCAGCGATATAAAAGTGAAGCTTTCTGACGGCAGAGAATTCGCTGCCGAAGTAAAAGGGAGCGATCCCCGTTCGGACCTGGCCGTGATCAAGATCGATGCCCGGGATCTGCCGGTGGCACCGCTGGGAGATTCGGTTGATTTAAAGATAGGGCAATGGGTCGTTGCGGTAGGTAACCCGTTTGGGTTTGCGATCAATAATCCCGAACCTACTGTTACCGTGGGGGTCATCAGCGCGTTACATCGTTTTCTGCCGGCTCTTGGGCGTCGTGATCGCTCTTACGACGACCTTATTCAGACCGACGCGGCGATCAATCCCGGTAATAGCGGCGGGCCGCTGGTGAATCTGGAAGGAAAGATCATCGGTATCAATACGGCGATCATTACGACGACCGGCGGATATCAGGGGCTGGGATTTGCGATCCCGGTCGATCAGGTGAAAAATATTCTCAAAAAACTGATCCGCGGGGAGACTATTTCTTATGGCTGGCTGGGCGTAAATATCCAGGACCTTAATGATGACCTGCGGAGTTATTTCGGGATAAAAGAAAGCACCGGAGTCATTGTCGTGAAAGTGTTCAGTGATTCACCTTCAGAGAAAGCCGGGATCAAAGAAGGCGACCTTATTTTAGGATATAATGATCAGGATATAAAGACGACCCGGGATCTTGTGCGGATCGTGACCGCGACCCCGGTCGGTGAAAAAATCCCGGTAAAAATACTTCGCGCAGGGAAAGAGATGACCGTACGGGTAAAAATCGGCGTCCGGCCGGATTCCACTCGCGAAGAAGAAAACCCTTCCGGTACGCAAAAATCTTCGTTCCGCGGGATGCAGGTAGAAGAGATCACTCCTTACGCGCAGCAAAGGTTCATGATCCAGGAAAAAGAAGGGGTTGTCGTGTCCTTTATCCAGCCGGATTCCCCGGCCGATAGAGGCGGGTTAGAAACAGGAGATGTTATCGTGAACATCGAAGGTAAACCCATCAAAAATAAAAGAGATTTCGAAAGTGTGACTTCCAGGGTAAAGGGGAGTTGCCTGATCAAGACGAATAAAGGTTACGTAGTCATACGAGAAGAAGAAAATAAGTAATTGCAGGAAGAGTATAAGAAAGCCTTACAATATTCGTTTCTTCTTTTAAAATACCGGGACCGCACGACATTTGAGCTGAAGACTCGCTTGCGGCGGAAAAAGTTTTCTAAGAGCGTCGTTGAAAAGACGGTCGAATATCTGGTCGAGAATCGTTATGTGAATGACCGTGATTTCGCTTTCCTTTATGCCCGCCAGAAATTCCGGGACGCGTTCGGAGAGCGTAAAGTCGCCTTTGAACTGAAAAGATTCGGTATTGATCATGAGACGATACGCCAGGCGGTGACCGCCGCCCGGGGTGAATTCGATAAAACCGATATGATTAAAACACTTATTGAAAAAAAATGCCGCGATAAAACACCGAGAGCGATCATGCGTTATCTTGTCCAGCGGGGTTTTCAGTATGAAGATATCATGCAAGGATTGACCGATGAAGACTGACGATCTACGTGCCCGTTTTTTACAATTTTTTCAAAATAAACAGCATAGCCTGTTCCCGTCGGATTCTCTTGTCCCGCTTGACCCTACCGTACTGTTCACTTCAGCCGGGATGAACCAGTTTAAACCTTACTTTTTAGGCGAGAAAAAAGATGTCCTGCGGGCGACGAGCTGTCAGAAATGTTTAAGGACCGGAGACCTTGATGAAGTGGGGAAGACCGCGTTTCACCATACTTTTTTTGAGATGCTGGGGAATTTCTCGTTTGGTGATTATTTTAAAAAAGAAGCGATCGAATTCGCCTGGGAATTTCTGATCAAAGAGTTAAATATCAAAGAAGACGTGCTGTGGGTCTCGGTATACCAGGATGATGACGAAGCTTATACCTATTGGAAAGACAAGATCGGTATCCCTCAACAGAAGATCGTGCGCCTGGGCGCTAAACATAATTTCTGGCCGGCAAACGCTCCTGCCGACGGCCCCAACGGCCCGTGCGGGCCCTGTTCGGAGATATTCTTCGATAAAGGAAGCCATATCGGCTGCGGAAAGAGTAACTGCAGCCCGGCCTGTGATTGCGGGAGGTTTGTCGAGATCTGGAACCTGGTGTTCACTCAATTCAACCGGGTAGGAGTCAATCAGCTCGATCCTTTAGGTCAACAGAATATCGATACCGGAATGGGCCTGGAACGGATGGTTTCGGTATTACAGCGGAAAGACTCGAATTTCGATATCGACATCCTTTTGCCGGCCGTAGAGTTCGTGCAAAAGACAATGAGCAAAAAGAAATCGTCGGATAATGATCCCCGCCGCCTGATCAATGCGATCGTCGACCATGCCCGGGCTTCTGTGTTTTGTATTGCCGACGGGGTATTCCCTTCAAACGAAGAACGGGGATATATCGTGCGTAAACTTATCCGTAAAGGCCTCTATCATGGGTATCTTATGGGTAAAAAAAGTCCGTTCCTGTACCGGCTTGTTCCGATATATGCCGAATTGATGAGGGTCCCTTACCCTGAGATCTGGGATAAAAAAGAGGATATTTCCAGCGTAATATTGGCTGAAGAAGAAAAGTTTTTAAAGACGGTAGAAACCGGTAAATCCCAATTCCAGGTGATCATCGAGAAAGCCGGGAAAGAACAGAGAACACTGCTTAAGGGAGAGGAGATATTCAAACTGTATGACACCTACGGGTTTCCTCTGGAGTTGATAAAAGACCTCGCCGGTCGTACCGGCCATTCTTTGGAGGAGACCGAATTTTACGGATTACTCGAACAACAAAAAGAATCTTCACGGGGCCGGAGCATGTTTGAAGGTACCATATTCGCTCAGGAAGATTTACAGTTTGATATAAAGACCGAATTTGTCGGTTATGATACCGAAAGCGCGCCGGTGGAGATAGTGATGATTTTGGAAGGTAAAAACGAAGTATCCGAACTCACTACTCAAGACGGCGCCATCGTGTTGGATAAAACACCGTTTTACCCGGAATCGGGAGGACAGCTTACCGACGCCGGTCTGATTGAAACCTCATCCGGGAAATTCAAGGTAGATATGGTCAAGAAATTCAATGAAACGATCGTTCATTTCGGTAAAGTCATTGACGGAAAGGTCATTAAAGGCTCAGGTTACGCTCGTATCGACACGGAACGCCGCCGGGGATTGATGCGGGCCCATACCGCGACCCATCTTCTTCAGGCCGCGTTACGGCAGGTATTAGGCACTCATGTCACTCAACAGGGTTCTTTAGTCGATGTCGACCGGTTTCGGTTCGATTTTACCCATTTTAAGGGAGTTACCCGGGAAGAACTGAAACGTATTGAAGAAATCGTGAACGACTATATCCTGCTGAATACTCCGGTCGAAAAAAAAGTGATGAGTTATGAAGACGCCAAACAGGAAAAAGCGTTAGCCTTTTTCGAAGAAAAATACAGTAATTTCGTGCGGGTAGTGACTATCGCCGATTACAGTAAAGAATTATGCGGCGGTACGCATCTGGATAATACTTCCCAGATCGGCAGCCTCTGTGTATGTTCGGAAAGCTCGGTAGCCAGCGGTATCCGCCGCATCGAAGCGTTGGTGGGGAAATTGGCCTATGAAAAGTTTACCTCCTATCGCGATTTGGTGAACGAACTTTCCCAGGAGTTAAAGACTGGTGAAGCTTCCCTTCCGGCGCGGATTACAGTGTTACAGGCGGACTTGAAACAGAAATCCGATATGATCGATAATCTTGAAAAAGAATCCTTGGCCTCAAACGTTGATGAGATCATCAGGTCGGGATTGAAACCGGCGGGGAAGTCGAATGTGGTTGTCGTCAATTTTCAGGACAAAGGGGCAAACCAGCTTCTTCATCTAAGCGATGTGATCCGTAAAAAGATGGCCGATGTGTTCATCTTCCTTATTTCTTCTTCATCGCAAGGAGTTGCCTTTGTCGCCGCCTGCGGGGATACGCTTGAAAAAAAGGGTTTTTCCTGTAAAAAATTTATTGAAACATATAAAGATACGCTTTTTTTACGCGGGGGAGGGAGGCCGGCGCTCTGCCAGGGAGTGGTCACCCAGATGAAAGACCGGGACGAATTCAAACAAAAACTGTATGGCTGTATAAAAGAATGGTTTGAACAATGCGGGTACTGAGAAACCTCAATAATCTGGAAAAATTGCTTTACAACAAACGTAACCGCCGCCGCACGGTCGAGGATAAAGTGACGAAGATCCTGCGTAACGTAAAAGAACGCCAGGACGATGCCCTTATCGAGTATACTCGGCGTTTCGATAAGGTGAGATTAAAAATAAAAGAACTTACCGTGACCGAATCGGAGATCAGCGCGTCCTTCAACGACCTGAATTCGGCGATCATCTCAAGTATCAAAGTCGCGATTGACAACGTGACCAAATTCTATAAAGCTCATCTGCCGCGGCCGGTCAAATTAAAAGAAGAAAACGGGAAAATGCTTTCCTCGATATATACTCCGATAGAACGTATCGGTATATACGTTCCGGCGGGAGAATTCCCGCTGGTATCCAGTGTATATATGTCGGCAATACCGGCGATCGTCGCCGGAGTGAAAGAGATCGTTCTGGTCTCTCCGCCTAACCAGCATAAGACTATTAATCCGTTTATTCTCGCGGTCGCCTCGATGTTAAAAATAAAAGAGATATATAAGATCGGCGGAGCCCAGGCTATCGCCGCGCTTGCCTACGGCACTAAAACGATAAAAAAAGTCGATAAGATCATCGGCCCGGGCAATGAATTCGTCACCGAAGCTAAACGCCAGGTATTCGGTAAGGCCGCGATCGACCTGCTTGCCGGCCCTTCGGAAATCGTGATCATTGCTTCAAAAGGAGCGAACCTTGAATATATCAACGCGGACCTTGAAGCCCAGACCGAACACCGGGGCGGATTAGGCATTGTCGTGACTAATTCCAAAAAGATAGCTAACGAATTACGTAAAAAACGCCTTAACGGGTTCGTGATCAGGGTAAGAAACCTTGACGACGCCTGTGAGGTGGTAAACCGTATCGCCCCCGAACATGTAGAGATACTTACCCGGAAACCCGCGGAACTTTTAAAGAAAATAAAGAACGCCGGCGCGATATTTTTAGGAGAAAATTCACCGGTCTGCCTGGGAGATTATGTCGCCGGGCCAAGCCACGTGCTCCCTACTCAAAGTACCGCGCGTTTTTTCTCGGGCCTTTCGGTCCGTGAATTCTTAAAAGAGATCCACGTGATCTCTTATACCAAGAAGGCGTTGATCGAAGAATATGACGCGTTGGAAAAGATCGTGACACTTGAGGGAATGGTTAAACATTTAGAAAGTGTAAAGAAGAGAATAAAGTAATGAGTCACACGACACACGTCACACGACACACGTAAGATTCCCTTTCCTACGTGTGACTATGTGACCTTGTGACTATGTGACTTGCGAGGAGAGAAATGAGAAAAGCTCATATTATGCGTAAAACGAATGAAGTTGACATTAAAGGCGAATTGATTATTGACGGCCAGGGTAAGACCGATATAAAAACCGGATTTGATCCTCTGGACCATCTGCTCACTCTTTTTGCCTTTCACGGCCTTTTTGATTTAAAGTTGGAAGCAGCGGGAGATCTTCCTCATCATATTATCGAAGATATCGGTATCGCGTTAGGTAAAGCCTTTAAAGAAGCCTTGGGCGATAAATCCGGTATCAACCGGTACGGTTCGTTTTCGGCGACTATGGATAAGGTAGTTGTCGAGGCCAACGTTGATATCAGCGGCCGGCCTTCGTTGCATAGAGAAACATATGTTCCGACAGGACCTCAGTCCTATGATGCAACGGAAGGGTCTTACATTAAAGTTGGGCCTGATATACTTGAAGGTAAATTTGATAATACAAACTTCACGTTTAGAGATACCGAAGAATTTCTGGAAGGATTTGTAAACCACGCGGGAATAAGCCTGGTGTACATCATAAAATCCATTCAAGGAGATCTCCATCATCTTCTTGAAGCTTTATTTAAAGCGATGGGGAAAGCCTTAGATCAAGCTACTCAGATCGACCCGCGCCGGCAGGGGATTCCGTCCACAAAGGGAATAATAGACTAATTACATGTCACACGTCACACGACACACGTCACACGCGGGGGAAAGAAATAATGTTTTCTGGGTTTTAACGTGTGACCATGTGACTATGTGTCTATGTGACTTTCAATCGGTATGCTGATCATACCCGCAATAGATCTCTATAACGGTAAAGTCGTCCGTCTCTACCAGGGCAAAAAGGAATCATGCATCGTCTACAGTGACGATCCTCTGGGAATGGCCGAGAAATTGCGTGACGAAGGAGCCTCCCTCATCCATATCGTTGATCTCAACGCTTCTTTCGGTGACGGTGAGAACGAAAAAGTAATCCATACGATTGCCAACGCCGGTATTCCTCTTGAGACCGGAGGAGGGATCCGTACGTTTGAAAAAGCCGAACGGCTTATCGATCTGGGAGTCAAACGGGTCATTATTGGCACTCAAGCGACCGATGAAGCGTTCCTGGACTCTCTGTTAGCCGGATTCAAAGAAAAAGTCGCCGTCAGTGTCGATGTGCTTGACGGGATATTCCGCACCAAAGGATGGCAGGAGGCCTCAACGGTTTCGTTTCTGGAATTTGTCCGCTACCTTGCCGGAAAAGGAGTGAACACGGTGATCTATACCGATATTGCCAAAGACGGGACACTGGCCGGCCCCAGTATCGAGGAAGTAAAAAAACTTAAAACTATTACCGGTCCGGAATATATCCTTTCCGGCGGGATCGGAAGCATGGAAGACCTCGCGCTGGTCCGGAAAGAAGCGCCGTTTGTATACGGAGTGATCATCGGAAAAGCGTTTTATGAAGGTAAAATAAATATTAAGAAAGCATTGTTCACCTACCAGAATCCATAATTCTAAATAAAACATTTCTACTTCCCGAATATGTATTATTCTAAGAAGATATTAACAGAAGGATTTTTAACCACTGAGGACACAGAGGGCACGGAGTGAGAATGAGAGTTTTAGATCCGACGAGATCCATGATATTTGGTTTCGCGCTTTCAAATATGCAAGCGCCGTCTTTCGCGAATATCAGATCGAACCGGAAAATTATATTTTCCGTCTCGGCTGTTTTCGCGAAGATGCTCCATCGAGAAACGATGAAGGAAACCAAATATCCTCTGTATCTTCTCTGTGGACTCCGTGATCTCTGTGGTGAATATATCTTTGTAGATGATTTCTCTAAACTTAAAGAAGATTATGAGAAAAATTTATTTAACATGTTTATTTATTTTTATTTTTTCTCAACGCGTGTTCTCTCAGACTATCGATCTTGAACCGATCACGGTGACCTATAAAGAGTTTTCATCCCGTTCGATAAACACGCTTACCGGACGGTATATCGAATCGTTACCGGTACATTCCGTCGATGAAGCCGTCCGGTTCCTGCCCGGTATCGAATTAAAACGCCGAAACTCTTTCGGAACGCAACAGGATCTTTCTATCCGTGGTTCCAGTTTTGAAGACGTCGATATCCGTCTTGACGGGATAAGAGTCAATGACCCGCAGACCGGCCATTTCAGTATGGAAATACCGTTTACGATATATGATATTGAGAAAATAGAAGTAAATAAAGGAACTCATACCGTCGATTACCGTATAAAAAGGCCGGATAAGAATGGGGGAGCGTTCCGCGCTTCGTTCGGTCAGCACGCGCTCGGCACCCAGACCTTTTCGTTCAATTTCGGAAACGATGCAATAAAAAACCGCCTTTCCGTTGACCATAAAGCTTCATCGGGGGGGCGTCAGGATACCGATTTCGATCATTACAATTTTACTTTTTATTCCGTATTGGGCGAAAAAGACAACGAGTTATCTTTTCTTTATGCCGATCAGGAAAAAGATTTCGGCGCAAGCACGTTCTATTCGGCCGGTTTTCCGCATCAGGCCGAAACCACCGGCCAACGTTTTTTTAAACTCGCTCATCAACTAAAGAAAAAAAAGTTCACATTACATAATGCCCTTTATTTCCGCCGTCATTACGACCGGTTTTTACTTGACCGTCATAACCCCTCATTTTTCGAAAACCAGCATACTACCTATGTGTATGGCGGCCAATCGCTCCTTACGCTATACGACGCTATCGATATCCATACCGATATCGCCAAAGAAAAACTTACCAGCACTTCACTCGGCAACCATTCCCGGATACGTAAAACTGCCGGGATACGGGTACATCCGGCTTTTTCCGACTTTTTCTTTATAGAAGCGGGTAACCGGTTTATTCATTCTCAAGGGACCGGGGGAGATATGGAATGGAACGCTAAACTGGGGTTCTTACCGCAAAAAGGCTTCGAGATAGACTTTATCTATAACCGGCTCATCCGGACCCCTTCTTTTACCGAACTTTACTACAATTCTCCGGCAAATATCGGTGATTCTTCGTTAGATCCTGAGAAAATAAATAATTTTGAGATCATGGCAAGTGTTTCGGCCGGACAGATGAAGTTCCATGCCGGAATATTTTTAAAAGACTATTTTGACACTATCGATTGGGTCAAAAACGCGGCCGGTGCTCCCTGGCGCGCGCGAAACATCGGGGATAATACCGCAAAAGGCATCGAGTGCGGTTTTATCTGGAAAATCGATAATCCCGTTATGAGAAATATTTCCACCAACTATACGTATCTGCATTCGGCGGATAAAGAATACCATTTCTCTAAATACCTTTTCGATTATGACAAACATAGATTGACTACGGGCGTGAACCTTTCTCTTTTTTCTGCCGATATTCACATCTTCAATCATCTGGTCCGTCCCCGGCAACGAAATAATTATGTGACCACCGACGTAAGGATTGCCAAAGAGATAAAAGAAGGCTTCAGCCTGTTTTTAGAGGGTACGAACATCTTTAACCGGGGTTATCATGAGCTTACCGATGTGAAAGCTCAAGGGCGATGGTGGCAGGCGGGAGCCCAATACTACTTCTAATAAATGCTCAATGCAAATTTAGCATTTAGCAATTATCAATGAAAAATTTAAATGAGGGGCACTCACGGACAGTATTTTATTTTTTCCATCATTGCTAAATGATAATTGCTAATTGATTATTGATCATTTTGTCCGGGTTGACAAACCACTATCAAAAGGTACAATTAAGGCGTTATGGAAAAAGAGATCATATTAGTAGGGGACAAGGTGCTCATCGAACCCGGCCAGGGGGATTCGGTGACCGATTATGGGCTTTATCTTCCTCAGACCGTAAAAGATAAAGAGAAAGTCCAAAGCGGTAAGATCGTCCGCAGCGGCCCCGGTTACCCTATTTTCGATCCGTCTTCGTTCGAAGATGAACCCTGGGCGGTATCCCGCCAGCGTACTAAATATTTCCCGCTTCAGGTGAAAACCGGAGATTTCTGCTTGTTTTTACGTGATTCGGGAGTTGAAGTGGAATTTGAGAAAAAGAAGTACTATGTAATACCTCATTCCGCTATTTTATTGCTTATCCGCTCTAAAATCCCCTCCGAAATACCTTCCCTCTAAAGTATAAGCCACACGCCTGTCTGTTGACAGGCTAGTCACACGACACACGTCACACGTGAAACCGAATATGTATGACTTTGTGTCCTTGTGACTTGCCGAAAAGGCGTACGTGTGACTATGTGTCTATGTGACTTTGTGACTCCCCGCCGGAATCAATCTTTTCGGCGGGGAAATGTGTCCATCTTTTTAGACAGTGTGTCCTTGAAAAGCGACGTTTATAACCTATTGATGTGCAAATGCTTGTAGATATAGCCATGGATTTCGGCTTGATATATGGTGAATATATCCATTTTTTTAAACAAAAACAGCTTCTCTAAAGGCCCCTCAAAATACCTCTGAAAGCGCTTACAAAATATATTTTTTATAACTCATTCGTTCGCAATGACTTATTAGCTATTGTTTGCGTTTTTCTTAAACTGGCATTAAAATTGCTTACTATGAAAGTCCGTGACATACCAGGACAAAGGTTCATTCATAATCAAATATCGTAATGCGAAACGCGGAATCCGGAATGCGTAGTATTTCCTGGTTTTCTTGGACGCGTTACGCGTGTCGCGTTACTCGTTACGTAACTAGGAGGATATATGATAGCTGAAGAAAGAATGACGATTACCGAAGTTGCCGAAAAGATCGGAGTGGTCCCTAAAACGATCATCCGTTGGGAAAATTCCGGAAAAGTCCGTAAAGCCAAACGGGATTGGCGGGGCTGGCGGGTGTATACTAAAGAAGAATTTAACGATCTGGTGAGCTTTGTCGAAACGCTTTATTAAAGGAATTATTATAGATTTTATGAAATTACATAATATTATTAAAAGGAGGATGAACATGGGTATACAGAAGCTTTTCACAATGTTGGTGTTAGCGGCATGTACGGCAGTATCCTTTTCCGTTTTTGCTCAAACAATGCCGGCAAATGCGAATATGGGGAAAAATACCCCGGTTTCCCAGGTAGACGCGCTTTCGGAGATCGTTTCAGCTCAGGTGACGTCGGATTATACTTTGGGAAAAGGCGATGTCGTTGAGATTTCAGTGCGTAATCAGCCGGAATTTTCCGGCCAATTTGTAGTCGGGCCCGATGGCAGTATCCAGTACAATTTTACCGGCGATATCAAAGCCGAAGGATTAACGAAAGACGAATTAAAAGAGGTAATCGTCCAACAGCTGGAAACATACATAAAACTTCCGGAAGTAAGCGTGATGATCCTGGCGTACCGCAGTAAAAACATTTATATCCTGGGAGCCGTACGCAGCCCGGGAAGATATCCTATGGCCGGAGATCAGATCTCATTAAGAGACGCGCTTATTGACGCCGGTCTTCCTACTGATGCCGCCGCGTTACGGCGGACATTGGTCATCCATCCTGACGAAACAAAACCTACGTTAGAAAAAATCGACATTTATCAGTTATTATATCGGGGAGTATTAAAAGACAACGTCATGCTTGCTCCCGGCGACCTCGTCGTTGTTCCTTCGACCGTTCCCAGCGAATTTAACAAAGCTTTGACCAACCTGCTCGCTCCGATCAGCCGTACTGCCGCGGTCGAAGGCGCTCTTTCGGGTGGATTATAAGAAACAGGGATAAGGAGATAATAGTATGAATAATAAACCTCAATTTAACGTAACCGAATACCTGCAGATCATTCTTCGCCGCAAGAATTGGTTTGTGTTTCCGATGATCATCATCTTTATCTCATTTTTCTTAAGCGGGTTCGTTTTGCCCAGGATCTTTGAGGCCCGCGCGGTGATCCTGGTAGAAGATAAAAAGATGGTGAACCCGCTCCTTCAGAATCTTGCCGTGTCTACTTCTGTGGGCGACCGGATAAACGCGTTGAGAGAAGAGATTCTGTCGTGGCCGCGCCTGTTCCAGTTGGTGGAAAAATTAGGGTTAAACGACGATATCCGTGATCCGATTAAACTTGAACGCCTGATCCATGATATCAGAGAGAACATCAAGCTTTCTATGAAATCGCGGGACGTAGTCGTGATCTCTTATCAAAGCGAAAATGCTCAGGATACTCAAAATCTCGTGAATACACTGTGCGATATCCTGATCAGCCAGAATATTACCTCCCAGATCGAAGATACCGAATCAGCGATCGATTTTATTAATACCCAGCTGGAGATCTATAAAGAAAAACTTAACCAATCGGAATCAGAACTGAGAAAGTTCCGTGAGATCTACGGGATGGGGACATTATCGGACAAACGTACCATAAAGATCGTCGAAAATGGAGGAGAAGTGCTTACCGATAATGAGACCCCGGCCGGAGTGACCCTGGCGGATATCAACCGGGAACTTGCCGATGCCGAATCGGATCTGGTGATGGCTTCGATCGATTGCACCGATAAACATCCCCGGGTAGTCTCTCTCAAAAGAAAAATAAGTAGTTTGAAGGAAAAACGGGAATTATATATCAAAGGGGTAGCCGAAAAAGTCGGAGTCGAGGCGGATAACTATGTCGCGATTGCCGACTCGATGCCGCGTCAACAGGAAGAGCTGATCAGGCTTACCCGCGATAAATCGATTAATGAAAAGATCTATCAGATGCTTCTGGAACGGCTGGAATCGGCCAAGATCACCGAAAACCTGGATAATTCCGATAACCGGACCAAATTCCGGATCATCGAACCGGCCCGGCTGCCGTTGGTGCCGATAAAACCGAATAAACTTAAAATGAACATCATGGGGTTACTTTTAGGCGGCGGTATCGGCGTAGGATTTGTATATCTTGTGGAATATACCGACAGTTCGTTTAAAAACGAAGAACAGTTGCATGAACATTTTCAGGAACCGGTTTTGGGCGCTGTTTCCAAGATCACTACCGAAGAAGACATGGCGTTGACGAAAAAGGGTTCAAAAAAGATATGGATCATGATCGGTATCGGAATAGCGGTCTTGATCGTCGTGACCCTGATAGTAAAAGTGCTTTAAGGCGGTAGACTATAGACCAGAGACCAGAGACCAGAGACCAGAGACCAGAGACTAAACCATGTACGAACAATTTTTCGGATTCAAAGAAAAACCGTTTAGCGTGACCCCGGATACCAAATATTTCTTTCCTTCGGAAAAGCATGAGGAAGCGCTGAACACCTTGCTGTTCGGGATACTGGAAAGAAAAGGGTTCGCGGTATTGACCGGCGAAGTCGGTTCGGGAAAGACCACCGTGTGGCACGCCCTGCTCAATAAACTTATCCGCGGGACAAAGGTCGCCTTGATCACTAACAGCCATTTGACTTCAAAACAGATGATCATGGCTATACTCGATGAATTCGAAGTACCGTTTAAAGATTGGTGGCCGAAGATAAAGATGTTGAACGCGCTCAATCGGTTTCTTTTAGAACAGATCACTTTGGGGTTTAACGTGGTTGTGGTGATCGATGAAGCTCAGAACCTGAGCGCCAGTGTCCTGGAAGAAGTACGGATGCTTTCGAATTTAGAGACTGAACGGGAAAAATTACTGCAGATCGTGCTTATCGGCCAGCCGGAACTGAAAAGCATCCTTGAATTGAAAGAATTAAGGCAATTACGTCAACGGGTCGCGGTATATTACCATATCCGCCCTTTTACCCAGGAAGAGATGCAGAAATATATTCAGCATCGATTAAAGATCGCCGGTACGAACGGCCATCAGGTATTTGACGACAGCGCGCTTGATAAAATATACGCTCACTCCGGCGGGATACCCCGTCTGGTAAATTCCATCTGTGACCGCGCGCTTTTAACCGGTTTTATTAAAGAACGTAAAGAAATAGACGCGACGATCATCGAAGAGGTCACCAAAGAGATCGATGAGTTGATAATCCATATGTGAATACAGCGGTAGTGGCGGAGTGGCGGCTCGTTCGCTACTCTGCCCTACGCGCTTAAATAGCGGCTAGCGTATAGCGATTAGCGGATAGAGAAGCGAGAAAAAGATGAAAATAAAAAGTTATAAAGAATTAGGGGCATATCAAAAATCTTACGATTTAGTCATTATGATCTATAAAATGACTCAAAAATTCCCTAAAGACGAAATGTATACGATGACATCACAAATAAGACGTTCAGCTATATCTATCCCTTCAAATATCGCTGAAGGGTATATGCGTGGTTCAAAAGAATATATTCAGTTTCTCAAAATCGCGTTGGGGTCTTGTGCTGAGCTGGAAACTCAATTGTCTTTAAGCAAAGATATCAGCTTGTGCAATCAGAAAGAGTATGATCAGGCAATAAGTCTATTGTCTGAGGTTATAAAATTATTGATGACGTATGTTAAGAGAATAGGGAAGTTTAGTGATGAGCAAGAATCTGATTCTAATCGCTCACCGCTATCCGCTAACCGCTATTAAGAAGGAGAAGAAAAATATGGGAAAGATCAGTGATGCGTTAAGAAAAGTGCAGGAACAGCGGGAACAGGAACGCGGCCTGGCCAGGAAAGCCGCGGTTGATGTTATCCCGGTGAAAACCGAACAGCCGCAGAAATCCAAAGATTTCGTCGCTATTAAAGATAAACCTAAAGGGGAGGACCCGGTTCTTCGTCAGCCGGCGAAACCGCGCTCAAAATTACAGAAAGGGAAAGAAAAACTCCTTACCTTAGAAGAAAAACTGAGGATCCGCGAACAATTGAGTGTAGCCAAAGTAAAAGATTCTTCCGGCGTCGACCCGCGCGTCGTGGTGCACCATGATTATTCTTCGCCGGTTTCCGAGCAATACCGGATCCTGCGTACCAACCTTAAATCTCAGCTTAAAAAGATGTCCAACGGGGCGAAATTAAGCATGAACCGTCTGGTGTCCCCGACTAAATTTATCACGGTCACCAGCGCCCTCCATAACGAAGGCAAAAGTGTCACCTCGGCTAACCTGGCCGTAGCGTTAGCGAAAGAGATCGATTCGAAAGTGCTTTTAGTAGACTGTGATATGCGTAAAGGTACGGTCCATAAACTGTTTAACGTAAACGGCGAATACGGCCTTTCCGATATTTTAGAGAACGATTTTGATTATAGCGTCGGTTTACAGAATACCGCGGTAGAGAACCTTTTTGTTATCCCGGCGGGGCACGTGCCGGAAAATCCTTCGGAACTTATCGGTTCCCGGAAAATGAGAACGTTTATCGAACGCCTGCGCGCCGAACCCTATACCTATGTGATCTTTGATACGCCGCCGGTCATCCATTTTACCGATGTCGGATTATTGGGCTATCAGACCGATGGGGTGTTGATGGTGGTACAATCTTACCGTACCCATGCTCCCATCGTCCAGAAAGCCCGGGATTTCCTGGCCCATTCGCACAGCAGATTCTTAGGGTTTGTACTTACTCAGATAGAAAATTATAATCCCATCCTGTATGGGTATTACTATAATTACTATCACCGTCGTAACGAAGAACAGGTGGCAGCCACTGCGTAACAACCGGGGGAATACAGAAATCTGTCTTTCCCGATTACGTGATTAAGGAGAGATTACAATGAGTAGAGTAAGGAACATAAGAACGGCCGGAGTTGAAAGCGAATATAAAGCCAATCACTGTAATCCTTGGGCGATCACCGTAATCCCTATACTAATCACCGAAATCGTCAATATGATAAGGAGTAAAGATAATGGATAAAAATCGTGAGCGTCTCTTTGGGACCGACGGGATACGGGGTACGCCGGGAATATATCCCTTAAGCGACGGTATGATCTTTAAGATCGGCCGCAGTGTTTCGAAATTTCTTTACTACAAACGTAAAGACGAACGCAAACAGTTACGCGTCGTCATCGGCAAAGATACGCGCCTGACCGGAGAGAGGATAGAGACTTTGTTGACCAACGCGTTTACCTCTTACGGAATAGATGTATTGCTGGCTGGTACGATATCGACCGCGGGGCTTGCCTACCTGGTCGACGAACTAAACGCCGATACGGGGATCATGATCTCGGCGTCCCATAACAAACCGAGCGATAACGGCATTAAATTCTTTAATGCCGGCGGTTATAAATTATTGAAAGAAGACGAAGAATGGATAGAAGACATTATTTTTACCACACTGATCAATACTCCTAACGGGATCACCGTGAAACGAAAAGGGAGGGTGATTCCGGTAAAAAACAGTCAGCAGAAATATGTCAAATTCCTGTTATCGACCGTAAAAGGGTTGCGTCTTAATGGTATTAAAGTCGCCGTTGACTGCGCGTGGGGCGCTACCTGCGGTTTTGCCGGTCAGATCTTCGAGAAGTTAGGGGCCGAAGTCGTCGCGATCAACGATACTCCTTCCGGCGAAAACATCAACGAAGGAGGGGCCGTCGATCCCAGTCTCCTGAAGAGTGTCGTAAAAGAGACCGGTGCCGGTATCGGTGTGGCTTTAGACGGTGACGGCGACCGGGGCATTATCGTCGATGATAAAGGTAACGTGTTAGACGGAGATTATATCCTGGCGATCGTGGCCCGTCATCTCATCCAGCACAAAAAACTTCCTCAAAATACGATCGTCACGACCGTGATGAGCAATCTGGGTTTAAAAATATCTCTGGCCGAAGTAGACGGGAAGATCATCTATACTAAAGTCGGAGATAAATATGTGTTGGAATCGTTGATGAAAAACGGACTCAATATCGGAGGAGAACAATCGGGCCATATCATCTTTCTGGATTATCTGCCTACCCCCGACGGCCTGCTGAACGCGTTACAGATACTGAAAGTAATGGGCCAGGCTCAGAAACCGTTAAGTCAGCTTGCGGCCTGTATGACCAAATACCCGCAGATCCTTATCAATATCCCGGTAAAAGAAAAAGTCCCGTTTGAAACGTTGCCTCAGGTAGCCGAAAAACTGGACTATTTCAATTCGCTCCTTCAGGAGGAAGGCCGTATCTTGCTTCGTTATTCCGGTACGGAACTGCTGGCCCGGGTAATGGTCGAAGGCAAAAATAAAGAGCTTATTGAAGATATCGCCCGGATCATTGCCAATGAGATCAAAAAAGAGATCGGCCTTGAGGAAGTCAGAGATGTGGTCGAAGAAGGCAGCGCCTGAAGAAAGTCGTTAGTCGCTGGTCGATAGTCTACAGTTTAAAAACTATAGCCTAAAGGCTATAGACTCGAGACTGAATAAAGGAGAAAGTAAGAATGAAGAAAATACTGAACGGATTCCCTCATGACCATGATATCGTAAAGCATGCCGAGGAGATCATCCGTACTGAAGGAAGAAAACGGGTGATCCGCGCCCATACCATTTTCGATAGTTTTCGCCATGCCGGCGAAGGATTTATGTACGCGATCAGGACCCAACGTAACGTCCGAATCCATCTGGTTGCTTTCGCGGGCGTTTTAATATCAGGATTAATATTGCGCATACGCGCGCTGGACATGACGATCGTGCTTGCCGTGAGTTTCGCGGTCATATTCGCTGAAATGATCAATACCGCGTTTGAGCTTGTCCTGGACATGGTGAACGGGACCAGATACCACCCTACGGTAAAAATAATAAAGGACCTGTCCGCGGCCGGGGTCCTGCTTACCGCTCTCGGAGCGGCGATTATCGGCATTATTGTGTTTAGTAAGTATGTATTCTAGTCGCTAGTCTCTGGTCTCTAGTATCTGGTAGAGAAATGAAAGAAAAAATAAAAGATTTTAAAGATTTAAAAGTGTGGCAAAAAGCAATGGAAATAGTAACTAACACCTACAATATGGTAAAGAAATTCCCTCAAGAGGAATTATATGCCCTTTCGTCTCAGATGAAGAGAGCGGTCGTCTCTATCCCTTCTAATATTGCGGAGGGGTTTCAAAGAAAACATCCCAAAGAATATATTCAATTTCTGAATGTTGCATCAGCGTCTTCGGCTGAGCTTGAAACTCAGATCCTTATCGCGAAGAATCTTAATTATATCAATGAAGAACAATCGGATTCTTTAATATCTGAAATCAGGTCTTTATGTAAAATGATATCATCTCTTGCTAAAAAAATATATTCTGAAAATCTAGAGACTAGATACCAGCGACTGGAGACTAATACATGAAAAGCATAATCCTCGCCGCCGGGTACGGGACAAGGTTATACCCGCTCACCAAAGAACGGGCAAAACCGCTTCTTCCCATCCGCGGTAAACCGATCATAGAATATATCGTCCGTAAAATAGAGCATATCGAACATGTCGATGAGATATTTGTCGTCAGTAACCACCGTTTTTACGCCCAATTCAAGGAATGGCTTGATAATTTCGTGGCCAACGTGCCGATCCATATCATCGATGACGGATCGACCAACCCGAACAACCGTCTCGGCGCGATAAAAGACCTGGCGTTGGTCCTTGACCAATACGCGGTGAATGACGATATCCTTGTCGCCGGCGGAGATAATGTCTTTTCTTTTTCGTTAAAAGAGTTTATCGATACGGCCAAAACAAGAAAAGAGCATACCTATATCGGGCTGTTTAATATGAACGGCCGTCTGAAAGCGAAAAAATACGGTATGGTCGCTTTAGACAGGGAAGGCCGGGTTTCGGCGTTCTATGAGAAACCGGAAAAACTTAACGGAGCGAAACTGGTTTCGATGTGTCTTTATTATTTGCCGAAAGAAAAAGTAAACTGGATCCAGCAGTATATCCAGCAGGGCTTGAATTTAGACCAGATCGGGTCTTATTTCCAGTGGTTAATAGAAAAAGACCCGGTATACGGACATGTTTTTGACGGTGAATGGTTCGATATCGGCGATATCGACAGCTATACCGAAGCCGTCTGTTCATTCTGAAAAGTCACACGCCCTACGGGCTAGTCACACGACACACGTCACACGTGTAATCCCTGTTTCCTTCACGTGTGACCTTGTGACTATGTGACGTTAAATTAACGAAAGGAAAATAATTATGAAGATGTTAGTGACCGGCGGAGCGGGATTTATCGGCTCCCATATCGTAGCGAGATTGCTCAAAGAGAACCATTCTGTGGTTGTGCTGGATAACTTCTTCAGCGGTAAAGAATCAAATCTCTCTTTTGCCATGGACCGCGGACTATCGACTGTGGACTTTACATTGATCCGCGGCGATATCCGCGATTATGAAGCCTGTACGAAAGCCTGTAGAGGGGTAGATGTGATATTCCACCAGGCGGCGTTACGCAGTGTCCCGAGGTCGATGGAATATCCTCAGGAATATAATGACGTAAACATCAACGGCACGCTTAATCTTCTGCGGGCGGCAGTCGAATCTGACGCAAGAAAATTCGTATTCGCTTCATCCAGTTCTATTTACGGGAAAACCGATAAGTTTCCCGAAAATGAAAACGAATATCCGATGCCGATATCTCCTTACGCGTTGACCAAACTGGTGGGAGAATATTACTGTAAGATCTATGCCGGCAATTTCAACCTCCATACGGTCGCGTTAAGATATTTTAATGTATTCGGTCCCCGGCAGGCTCTGGACGACGATTACGCGGTAGTAATACCTAAATTCATCAGTTGCATGCTGAACGATGAAGCGCCGCCCATCCACGGTACCGGCCGACAATCCCGCGATTTTACTTATATCGAAGATGTCGTAACCGCCAATATCTGCGCGGCGCAAGCGGACAATGCGAGCGGTGAAGTATTCAATGTCGCTAACGGTCGCACCCATTCCATCCTGAGCCTTGTCGATATTTTGAACCGGATTTTAGGGAAATCCATCGCGCCGGTATTTACTCCCGCGCGTGCCGGAGACGTGCCGAAGAGCCTTGCCGATACCGCGAAAGCTCGTCGGCTTCTGAATTTTCAAGGGACGATCGGGTTCGAAGAGGGATTAAGGCGGACAGTAGAATATTTTGAGGACAGTCGACGGTCGGTAGTCAGTAGTCGATAGATGATAGTCCATAGTCGATGGTCAATAGTCGATAGACGGTGGTCGGTGGTCTGTGGACTATGGATTATAGGCAGGTAATAAGGATAAGGGAGAGCGATGGGATTTAAGTTTGAAAATTTGGAAGTATGGAATAAAGCAATGGATCTGTGTTATAACATACATCAATTGACACAGAAATTTCCCAAAGAGGAAATGTATGTCCTTACATCTCAGATCAAAAGAGCAGCGGATTCAATAGTCCTCAATATTGCGGAAGGATCAACCGGCCAAAGCAACGCGACATTCAAACAATTTCTTTCCTATTCCATACGGTCAGGGATTGAGACTGTGGCATGTTTGCATATTGGAAGAAAGAGGGGATTGCTCAATCAAGAAGAATTTAATTCTTTATACGAAGATTTAGAGACCATCATTAAAATGCTTCACGGTCTTCGTAAATCTCTGAAATAAACTATGGTCTACGGACCATTGACTATAAACCACGGTCTACGGACTCTGGACCATGGACAATTTAAATATTAACCAACACAAAACCACCACCACATATGAAGAGTATGATAGGAAAACTGTACACGGATCTCAAAGAGAAAAAGACAAAGATTGCCGTAGTCGGATTAGGGTATGTCGGATTACCTTTAGCGGTTGAATTCGGTAAGGTCGTTCCTACTATCGGTTTCGACCTGAACCGAAGGAGAGTAGAAGAGTTAAAAAAATGTATCGACCGTAACGGCGACACCCCGACCGAAGAACTGAAATCGTCCCGTCAGCTTGAAGTCACGGCCGATCCTTCCCGTCTGAAAGAATCGCGATTCATCATCGTCGCGGTCCCCACACCTATCACAAAAAACAAACGTCCGGACCTATCCTGTCTTATCAGCGCTTCCGAACTTGTCGGCAAAAACCTGCAAAAAGGAAGCATCGTTGTTTTCGAATCGACGGTATATCCCGGGGTGACCGAAGAGGTGTGCCTTCCGGTACTGGAGAAAAATTCCCGACTAAAATATCCCGCTGATTTTAAAATAGGCTATTCTCCCGAACGGATCAACCCCGGCGATAAAGAACATACTTTGCCGAATATCCTTAAAATAGTTTCCGGTTGTGATGAGGAAGCGCTTAAAGTCATAGCCCAGGTATATGCGTTAGTGATAAAAGCCGGGGTCTATGAAGCCGAATCGATCAAATGCGCCGAAGCCGCCAAAGTAATCGAAAATACCCAGCGTGACCTGAACATCGCGCTTATGAACGAACTGGCCATTATTTTCAATAAAATGGGTATCGATACCCTTTCGGTCCTTAAAGCCGCCGGAACAAAGTGGAATTTTATCCGGATGTCGCCGGGGCTTGTCGGCGGCCATTGTATCGGTGTTGATCCCTATTATCTCACCTATAAAGCCGAAGAGATCGGCTACCATCCTCAGGTCATTCTTGCCGGCCGGCGTATCAACGACGGGATGGGTAAATATATCGCCGAACAGACGGTAAAACTTCTGATCGAAGCCGGTAAAGCCGTAAAAGGCACAAAAGTACTGTTACTAGGGATTACGTTTAAAGAAAACGTATCGGATATCCGTAATTCAAAAGTTATCGATATTATCGATGAACTCAAAGAGTATGGTATCGAAACCATCGTGTGCGACCCTTTAGCCGATAAAGAAGAAGTCCGCCATGAGTACGGGATCGAATTGACTTCTTACAATAAAGACATCCGGGCCGACGGCGTTATCCTGGCGGTAAATCATAATCTCTTTAAAGAATCGATCACACCTGACGTATTAGTACAGCATCTCAATTCGAACGGGGCCCGTGGCGTGCTCATCGATGTAAAAGGGTTTTTTTCAAAAAGAACTTTTAAGGGTTCACAATTGCTGTATTGGCAGTTATAAATCCAAACGGAGATATTGATGTACTCAGCGATATATGAGAATGTGTTGTTCCCGTTATATGAGAAGATGTTGCGCCGCCGCAATACTCTCTCCTACCGCAGAGAACTCGAAAGAAGCCAGTGGTTACCGGCTGAAGACTTAAAAAAGGTCCAATGGCAAAAAGTAAAGCGCCTGCTGTCTCATGCCTATGAAAATGTGCCTTTTTACCGAGAACGGTTTGACGCAATAGGCTTGCATCCTCAGGATATTCAGGACCCACAGGATTTCCAGAAAATCCCTTTTTTGACTAAAGAGGATATACGTAATAATCAAGATAAACTCCTTGCGTTAAATTATCGTAATAGAAAAAAATACAATCAAACTACCGGCGGCTCGACCGGTACCCCCTTGTTTTTCAAGCATGACCATGACAATTATGAATACCGTGCGGCCGGGGTCAAACGGGCATATGGGTGGGCCGGATATCGTGACGGAGAAAAAACCCTTTTTATTTGGGGCGCGCCGGTGACAAAACAGCCTTTTTTTAAGAAGTTCAAACACGATCTCGATGAAGCGCTTAAACGGCATGTCATTTTTAATACATTTTATTTTGACGAAACCATGATGGAGAAATGCCTTCGGTATCTTAACCGGGCGCATCCGGCGCATATTATCGCGTACACCATGCCGTTATTTAACTTTGCCAAATATCTGCGGCAAAAAAAACAGCGTGTCCATTCGCCGCGTTCGATTATCGCCGCCGCGGAAAAATTATATCCCTATCAAAGGGAGCTTATTGAAAGTGTATTTGGATGTAAAGTGTTTGAAACCTATGGCTGTCGTGAGGTGTCGTCGATCGCTGCGGAATGCGAGAAGCATCAGGGGATGCATGTCAATATGGAGACTATCTATATGGAGATCGTAAAAGGCGGGGAATGCCCGCCGCAAGGTGAGCTGGGCGAGGTGGTATTGACTGACCTTACGAATTACTGTATGCCGTTTATCCGCTACAAAAACGATGATATCGGGGCATTCTCAGAACGCAGGTGCGAATGCGGCCGCGGGCTCGAGCTGGTCAAAGAGATAGAAGGCAGGATACTGAATACGATAAAGACACCGGAGGGGAAACTTATTCCCGGGGAATTCTTTATCTACTGGTTTATGGGATTCGATGAAATAAAACAGTTTCAGGTCCGTCAGGATTCTCTGGAAGAGATAACAGTTACTATGGTTCCCGGGCGGACTCTTGCCGAATCAAGAAAGAAGAGCCTTCTGGATGTGATCCGGAAGATAATGGGCGATAAAGTGCGCGTCGATTTCCGTTTTGTCGACAATATCCCTTTAACCTGTTCCGGCAAGTTCCAGGTGGTAATCTCGAATGTCCCTGTCGATTTTAAAAATAATTAAATAGTATGAAATTATCTGGTGGATTGAAATCAAATTTGAAACAAGTATGCAAATATGCCTATTCCCTGATCCCTCTGGAAAAACGGCTGGGGAAACAATTCTTCAAAGAGCTGGAATTTCTTGAAGAGTCGCAGTGGTGGTCAAAACAAGAATTGGAAAACTACCAGGATGAACGATTAAAAGATGTAATAAAACATGCCTATGAAAATGTTCTGTATTACCGCGAGGTGTTTAAAGAGAGAGGATTAGTTCCTCAGGACATCTCTTCGAAAAAAGATCTGTATAAATTCCCGGTACTTACCAAAGATATCGTCCGTGAGAACCTCTCGAGGCTCGTAGCGCGGAATATATCATCGCGTGATATGATAAGGTTAAACACCAGCGGTACGACCGGTAATCCGCTCTATTTTTATTATAATCCGCTCAGGAATCTTTCGCGAATAGGGTTCCAAAGCCCCTTTGTATGGCGGCAATACCGCTGGGGCGGGCACGAGGTGAATGATCCCCGGGCGTCGCTTTCCTGCTGGACCCTTCCCGCTCAAAGAAATGTTCTTTACAATCCTCTGAATAAAGTCCTGATCCTCTCAGCATATACCTTAAAGCCTCAGGTGGTTAAAGAATACGCATTAAGTATGGAAAAATATGCTATCCGGTTTATGGATGGGTATCCCAGTTCCATAGATCTGTTTACAAAATTTCTTCGTTCACAAAAAATATCCCGTCCGGTTGATCTTAAAGCGATTTTTTGTTTCGCCGAATATCTCTATGACTGGCAAAAAAAGAATATCGAGGAATACTGGGGGTGCCGGTGTTTTAACCGCTACGGCCTTAACGAACGGGTGGTCTGGGGAATGGATTGCGAGAGACACGAAGGCCTGCATCTGATAGAGGATTTCGGTGTGACGGAATTTCTTGATGACCAAAAGAACGGGTATAAAAAGATCGTTGCGACAAGCCTGACTAATTATGCCATGCCGTTTATCCGTTACAATACGGAGGATTACGCTTCGTTACTGGATCGCGATTGCAGCTGCGGCCGCGGATTTCCTCTGTTGGAAGTCTGGGGAGGACGGACCCGTAACTTTGCTATCGCCAAAGACGGCGCGTATGTCCCGGTCGCGAATATAGATATCCCTAACGTCAGTGAGAACGTAAGGCAATTCCAGTTCATTCAGGAAGAAGAAGGCCGGTTGTCGTTGAGTATCGTTCCTAAAGAAGATTTCTCGGAGAATGATATACAGAATATCCGGACGAAATTATTGGAAAAATTCTCTGACACTATCGATGTGAATATCGTTTTTGTCGATTCGGTTGTCCAGACCGAGAATAATAAAACCCCGATTTTTATACAAAACATCAAAGGAAGACCGTTGGTTTCGCATAATGGATAACAAATAAATAGGCAGTGTTGTGTATGAATATAAGTCCGGAAAAAATAAAAAAATGGATAATTTCTCAGGGTGTTATCAGGAAGGTCATTTTCTATGAAAAGGATTTATGTGAAGGATGCCTTTCTGGCAGTTCCGAAGATACAGAAAATAAGGATATCGCATTCATGTTTTACGGTAAACTGCCTCCCGAATTACTGAGTGTCCTCGACAGTAAGATGAATGACCATGTCGGCTCTGATCCGTCGGGAGTGGTCGTCTTCTATCGGGGGATCCCGGCGGGATGTTTCCTTTTTGACCTTACCGGTCAAGCGTTTTTACGGGTGCCTTTTTCCTGGTCATTACCGCTTAAAAGAGACCAGGTATACGGGTACGGGCTTTATGTGAAGAAGCCTTTCCGTGGGAAAGGGTTCGCCCGGGAGCTCTACCGTGAGTCTTTCTGTCTTCTTAAAAAAACTAAAAAACAACTGACGGTGTTTGTAGATAAGGATAATTTTATCGCAAATAAGCTGGTCGTGAACTTGGGGTTCAAGAAAGTAAACGATATCGCGCTCGTTAAACTGTGCGGGTGGAAACAGGTTATAATCATGGATAGCGTATCCAGGAGGTGCCTATTCTTCTTGATATCGGCATTATTGGCTTTTCTCAGATCATCTGTTTCGGCATCGATTTCCATATCTGGTGAACTATTCAATAGAATATCCCGATTTTTGAAAAAACGGAGCTGGAAAATATTTATTGTACGGGCGTATGGAAGTATGGACCAAACCGAGGTAGCGGTCATCTGCCGGAATAAGCCGGACCGTTCGTTGCTTTACAGGATTTTCCCCGGTGGGCAGGAGATATTGTGTGAAAAGAATATTTTAAACCGGACATTGATCCGGGAAATCAAGCGCCTCTCCCGGAGAGTAGATATGATTTTTATCGACAGTACCTTACGGCATTTGCGGCGTAAAGTGGCGGCTTTAGAAAATATAAGATTTATGCCGCAATGGGTCGCTCAGAAAACCACCGCTTTTACTCAGCTCGACAGTTTTCGAAAGATCCGTCAGAATAAAAACCGCAGCGCTTATTATGATATCAAGGCGGTAGAGAAACGGGGATTTGAGTATGAATTCACAAAAAACCCGGGGCTATTCGACTTTTTTTACCGGCAGATGTATTTACCCTATATGGATACCCGGCATGGTGAAAATAAAGTCATCCCGCCGTTACGGATGATCCGGAAAGGTTTTCGCCGGGGCGGATTATTTTTTGTCAAGAAAAACGGCCGGTATCTTGCCGGAGCGGTAGTGGAACTTCAACGGGCCGTTTTCCACCCGATGTTTATAGGTGTCCTTAACGGCGATATCTCTTTGACGAAAAAACATGTGGTCACCGCCCTTTACTATTTCTATTTCAAATTTACCCAGGAACACAATTATCGAATGATCGATTTTGGGTTAAGCCGGGCATTTTTGAATGACGGCACTTTACGGTATAAAAACAAATGGAATGCGTATGTAGAATATGATCCCAAACGCTGTAATAGTTATGCTTTTTTGATCAACCGTTACTCTCAGCCGGTAAAACAGTTTCTCTTGAAAAATCCGTTTATTTCGATTGAGAAAGACGGGCTGGTGGGAAATGTATTTTACGACGCTACCGAAAACATATCGCAGGAAAAAATGTCTCACCATTATTCAATGCCGGGCCTATCACGCCTGGATATCTGTGGATTGAATATGAAGATTGATGTGATACAGGATGCTGCCGGAGGCTTATCGCAGAATAATAGTGAGCAACAGAAAGTGAGTATTTAGATATATGGAACCGCTACAAAAATTAGGACCGGTATTTTATCGGGAAGTAGAAGACGAAACGACCGGCCTTAAAGGATATCTTGTGGTCGACCGATACCTCGGCGGTGCCGGTACCGGGGGGATACGCCTTGCTCCGAATATTTCGCTCGTTGAGGTTGCCAATCTTGCGTATGAGATGACGCTTAAATTCAGTTTTCTTAATATAAGAAAAGGCGGAGCCAAAGCCGGTTTTGTCCTGCCCGGAGAGCTCTCTAAATCACAGAAAGAGGCGTTGTGCCGCAAGTTCGGTGAAAAGATCGGAGATATGCTTAAGTCTAAGAAATATTTTCCCGGAGAAGATATGGGGATCGATTCGGACGATTTAAAGGTGATCCTCTCCGGAGCCGGAATCGAAAAGAAATCGCAAAAAACATCTTTGAAAGGTGAATATTTCACCGCGTTGAGCGTATTTTTAACGGCGCAGGAAATATTGAAAAATGAAGGAAAATCGTTTGATCAAGCCAGGATCATCATCGAAGGGTTTGGGAAGGTAGGGGGAGAGGCCGCTCGATTGTTTTCCCGGGCCGGTGCGATCATAACCGGGATCTCTACTATACGCGGGGGGATTTTTGATGAAGCCGGCCTGGATATACCAAGACTTATCGACCTTAAAAAACTATATGGCGATGGATGTATTGACCATTATGAGTTGGCCCAAAAGGTCTCCAAAGAGGAATTGCTTTTTAAAGAAGCCGATATTGTCATTCCCGGCGCCCGGCCTGATGTGATTACAAAAGACAATGTGGGTCGGTTAAAGACGAAGATAATCGTCCCGATTGCCAATATCGCGGTGACCGAAGAAATAGAGAATATGCTGGCCCAGCGGAATATTAAATATGTACCGGGATTTGTCTCTAATTGCGGAGGTATTTTAGGGTATTTTCTGGGAGAACAGGGATTTGATGCCGATGCGATCGAAAAAATATTCCATAATGGGTTTTCCCGGAAAGTGCGAATGCTTCTTAAGAAAGCTCAAAAAGAAAATATCTCTATTGCTCACGCGGCGAGGGCTATTGCCCGGCGCAATTTTGAGCTAATGAGTGATAAAGGGAAAAATAGCCTATTTAAGAAAATGAATTTAGGCCGTATCGGTTACGTGGCTTGCAAAAAACTTAAGAAGAAAAATATCCATATAGGAACTACTTTCGTCATGCGTGCGTATATGGAAAAAGTATTATTAAACCAATAATCATGAAAGTGCTTATCCCCGATCATATAAAAAATGAGTTTATCGACCGGATAAGAGAGATCCTCCCGAAAAGCGATATAGAACGGCTTGTTGTGGATAAAAAAGTTCCCGTCTTCTGGCGGGTTCTTTCTGTGCTTGCTTTTCACCTGCCGTTTTACGGATTCTATCGCTGGGTGCGCCGGAGGAGCGAAGAGAAAACGCGGTATAAGTTTTCTATTCCGGGGAAGAAACCTGCCGGGATTTTAAGCGATGCGGAGGTATTTTTAGCGACCTGGGTTTTTGATGAAAGGATGATGAAAGAGTTGATACCGCGACTCCCGAGTTTGCGGTGGATACATTCTACCAAAACCGGCGTAGAACATATCGTACCGGCTTTAGAGAAGAGGGAAGATATTACTTTGACTCATATCGGCAATCTTCATAGTAACCGGATTGCCGAGTTCGTCATCGGAGTTATTTTGAGTATAGCCAAAAATATACCGGACCATATTGCCCTTTTTCGTAAACGTCAATGGAAAGTGTTACCGTCAAGAATGACTGCGGATGTGATCGTAGGGATCATCGGGCTGGGCAATATCGGCTCAAAAATCGCCGCGTATGCCAAAACCCTCCGTATGCATGTTATGGCAATAGATAATGTGCAAAAAACCGATGAACATGTCGATCGGTTCTTCCTGATGGACGGATTGAACGATTTCCTGTCTCAGGCAGATTTTATCGTATTAAGCTGTCCGTTGACTTCTGAAACGAAAGATCTGATCGGTACGGCCCAATTGGAGGTGATGAGGAAAAGCGCCTGGTTGATCAATGTGGCAAGAGGAGAGATCGTGAATGAAGCCGATTTGATCAAAACCTTAAAAGATAAGGAGATTGCCGGGGCTTGTCTTGATGTATGTAATGAAGAACCGTTACCTATCAGCTATCCATTTTATCGTCTCGATAACGTATTGATTACCCATCACAGCGCTTTTGCTCAAGAAGGTGTGTCGAAAGAGATCATCGAAACATTTCTGGTACAATTGAGCAAATATCGATCTAAGGAGCATGAGACATGCCTAAAGTAACCGTCATCATTCCCACATATAATTCCGCGAAATACATTGCCGAGGCCCTTGATTCGGTTTTTGCTCAGACCTATCGGGACTTCGAGGTGATTGTCGTAGATGACGGCTCTACCGACGATACGGCGGATGTAACCAAGGATTACATCCGGTCCATGGTCAACAGTCAACAGTCCATAGACAAAAGCAGCGTGAATCCGCGTTTAGATCAGCGGGATTCCGCTTCTAAAAAAATAAGATATTTTTATCAGGAGAATCAGGGAGTAGCGAAAGCCCGTCTTCACGCGTTAAAAGAGGCTCAAGGCGAATATATCGCTACTCTTGATGCCGATGACCTATGGTCACCCGATAAATTACGTCAGCAGGCCGAATTCCTGGATAGGTGCCGGGAAATCGATATGGTGATCACCGATTTCCATAATTTTAGAGATATCGAAAAAATGAAAGATTCTTATTTTACCGGTAACCCTGTTCGGAAGATAAAGGCAAGAATATTCGCGCCTGACGTACCGGAATATAAGATTTTTGAAGGCGATATCATGTATGAGTATTTACAAGGTAATTTTATATTGCAATCCACACTTATGATGCGTACTGCTGTATGCCGGCACCTGGATATTTTCAATACTTCTCAAAATCCGCGGGAAATGTATGAATATTGTACCCGCAATCTCCATAAATTGAAGATCGGGGTGATCGATAAACCGATGGTAAAAAGGCGTCTTCACGAAAACAACCTGACCCTGGACAGCGGGAAGGTGATGAAAGCTACGATTGAAGTATGTGAGAGAGCGAAAGAGTACCCCTGGATGTCTCCGGAGTGCCGCCGGTTTCTCGTAAAAGAGGCTATGCGATCCCATTACCGTCTGGGCCGGATTTACTTTAAGCAGGCAAGATTTCTTGAAGCAAAAAAAGAATTCAAAAAAGCGCTGGCTATCCGTATTAATCATCTGCGCGGGTTGTTATTTTTTATTCTTGCCGGTGTAATTGCTAAAAAGGAAAGATATGATTGATTCTCTAGGAAAGATATCGATAGTGAAGATGGCCACCCGGTACGCAAGAAATTTGATCCCCCTGAAAACTTTATTAGGTAAAGATTTTTTTAGAAAATTGGATTTTCTGGAAAAATCGCAATGGTGGTCTTCTCAAGAGCTGGAAAACTATCAAAATGAACACCTGCAGGCACTCATCCATCATGCGTATAATAATGTTCCCTATTACCATGAAGTATTTCGTACCAATAAACTTACCCCTTCAGACATTCACACTGTTCATGATCTGCCGAAACTGCCGATTTTAACGAAAGATATCGTGCGGGCCCGCGTAGACGATTTAAAAGCTAAAAATTTCAAAGACAATGATTTAATACGGTCCGGGACAAGCGGTACTACGGGAACCCCGTTAGTATTTTTTACCGACCAGAAACTTAAAGTTTCCGGGTTCCATGGCCCGTTTATCTGGCGGCATTTCGGCTGGGGCGGCCATAGGATAGGGGAGCGGCGGGCGATCATGTCCGGATGGGCTCTGGCTGATAGGCGACCCGTTTTTTATCATCCCGTCAACAGGGTCCTGGTATTGTCCTCATATACTCTTAATCCCGTGAGTGCCGAACTGTACGCGCGAAAATTAAGATCGTATCGTATTCAATATATCGAAGCTTATCCCAGTATCATCGGGTTATTTACCAGACTTCTGAAAGACCGGAACATAGCGCGTCCGGTGGATATGAAAGCGATCTTCTGTTTCGCGGAATATCTTTCCGACTGGCAAAGAGAAGAAATAGAAAGTTTCTGGGGTTGCGAATGTTTTGACCGTTATGGGCTTAACGAAGGGGTTGTCCAGGGTATTGAATGTGAAAAACATGAAGGGCTTCATTTAGCGTCGGAATATGGGATTACTGAGTTTATCGATAATGAGAATGGATATAAAAATATCGTTGCGACCGGATTGACCAATTACGCGATGCCGTTTATCCGTTATGAAACCGGCGATATCGGCCGTTTATCAGAGAGGAAATGCAGTTGCGAAAGAGGATTTCCCTTGTTTGAACTTAGCGGCGGCCGGAGACGCAACTTTGCCGTCGGCAAAGATAACGCGGCTATACCTATTGCGAATGTGACTATTCCCAAAGTCACCGATCAGGTCGTTGAGTTCCAATTCATTCAGGAAGAAAAGGGGAAAATGACTCTCAGGCTTGTAAGAAAAACCGGGTTTCGGGCGGAAGACCTTAAAAAGATTGAAAAAGAATTGGACGAGAAATTCCGTGATAACCTTGAGGTGACGATTGAATTTTCCGATTCTGTCTTTAAGACCGCCAACAGGAAAACCCCGGTTTTCATACAAAAACTCGTGAATATCCAAAGTTAAATTATGAATAGAAGTGAAACGAAAATTCCCTGCGTAGTATTAGGCTTAGGTGTAAACGGCCTCGGCGTGGTGCGTAGTCTTGCGAGGAGAGGCCTTGAAGTAGTCGGTGCCTACTCGGAACCCAGAGAATTAGGCCGGTATAGCCGGTATTGTCGGCCAGTAAGGTTTTCCCCTTTGGGAGATGATGAAGGCCGGTTCCTTTCGCAATTATGCGAATTAGGCGGGAAACTGACCCAGGCCGTCCTTTTTGCGACGAACGACCGGTATGTTGAGTTTGTGTCGGAACACAGAGAAAAGCTTTCCGAATATTTTTTGATCCGTATGGCCGATAAAGAACTGGTACATAAATTGAATTCAAAGAACGGAATCCGTGAGCTTGCCTTAGAGCGGGGTGTCAAGATACCCCAGACCAGACAGGTTCTCTCTTCGGCAGATGTGGACCATATAAAAGAAAATTTTTCTTTCCCGTTGATCGTAAAGCCGAGAGTTACTTTCAATAATGTGTATTTTCGACAAAAGAAGAATATGATTGTCGATGCCCCGCGGCAATTGGAAAAGATGTACGATGCTGTCCCTGGTTTGTTCCATAACGCGATGATCCAGGAAGTGGTACGCGGAGGAGATGATTATATCGTAATGGTATCTTTATATTTCAACGCGCATTCTCAAGTTGTCGCGTCAAGTACCGTACGCAAAGTGCGCCAGTATCCGCCGGATTACGGGATCGCCTGTTTTTTAAAGACCGAACCGTTACCCAAAATACGGGACATTGCCGTGCCGTTTCTGGAAAAACTAAGATTCCAGGGTATTATCCTTCTGGAGTTTGCCGAATGCCGGGCGACCGGCGAATATTACCTGTTGGAAGCAAACTTAAGGTCCTGTTATGTCAATCAGCTATTTACGGATTGCGGGGTCGACTTTAACTATATCGCTTATTGTGATATAGTCTCTCCTTCGTCTTTAGCGGGGATAAATTTTAATCAAAAAGATGATATGTACTGGCTCGATCTTATCCGGGACTTCGCTTCGTTTAGAAGAAAATATCGTACCGGGGTTTTAAAGTTTTTGCCCTGGATGTTGTCTCTATTCCGTGTCCGGTCGTGTGCGACATTCGCGTTTGATGATCCTATGCCGTTTCTTGTGTCAATGTTTCGTTTCCTGCGGCAAGGGATGGGGTATCCGTCTAATTGGATAAAAAAAACGATTAAGAAAGGATGAAAATTGAGACTATGAGAGTCCTTCACGTACTTGACCGCTCTGTTCCTGATTTGAGCGGGTACAGTATCCGCAGTAAATCTATTGTCGATTTCCAGAAAGAGGTAGGGATTATTCCTACGGTGATCACCTCTCCCAAATATCTCCGGCCTTTTCCTTATGAAGAAAACCAGGGAGTCGCGTATTACCGTTTTACCGCGGATGTTTCGGGAGTTTTTCAGGTGCCATTTATTCGGGAAAAAGCAGTGATGAATCTCTTTGAGAAAAAAATATTAAGGCTTATCGATCCGTTAAAGATAGATATTATCCACGCCCATTCGCCTTCTTTAAACGGCTTGCCGGCGATGAGTGCCGCGAGAAAAGCAGGGATCCCATTTGTGTATGAGATGCGCGCGTTCTGGGAAGATGCCGCGGTGGATCTCGGCCGGTTCAGTGAGGGGTCGTTCAAGTATAAGGTCAGCCGGTATATGGAAGCAAAACTTCTGCGGGGTGCCGATGCCTTAATCGGGATCTGTGAAGGGATCACAAATGAAGTATCGGTAAGAGTGAAACGGGATTCGGTATATATCGTTGAAAACGGTGTGGACACTCAAAAATTTAAACCCCGGCCTAAAGCCGATAAAGTAATTCAGGAATACGACCTTGCCGGTAAACTTGTGGTAGGTTTTATCGGTTCGTTCTTCACGTTCGAAGGGATTAAAATCTTGATCGAAGCCGCCTCGAGGATCACTAAAAAGGATCGTGATATCAAGTTCCTTATCGTCGGCGGTGGGGTGGAAGATCAATACCTGCGCGCTTTAGCCAAAGAGCTCGGTGTGTTTGAAAACTGCGTGATGTTTACCGGTAAAGTTCCGCATGAACAGATAATGGATTGTTATTCGGTAATGGATATCCTGGTATACCCTCGTATCAGTAAACGGATTACCGAACTGGTAACGCCGTTAAAACCGCTGGAAGCCATGGCGATGGAAAAGGCAGTTATCGTGAGCGATGTCGGCGGATTAAAGGAACTGGTCACGGATGGCAAGACGGGAGTCTATTTTAAAGCGGGCGATACAAGTGACCTTGCGGATAAGGTTCTCGCTTTGTCCGAAAATGAAGAATTACGCCGCCGATTAGGTGTTTCCGCCAGGGAAGAAGTGGTTGCCAACCGCCAATGGCCTAAAATAGTGCCGAAATACCTTGATATATATAATGAGGTAATGCGAAATAAACAATAGACAATATACAAATTACAAATGAGATAAACATGGATGCAAATAAACCATACGATTTAGAGAAAAGAACCCTTGAATTTGCTAAAGATGTAATCAAGTTATGCAAGATGTTGCCTAAGAGTGTAATCAGTTCAAAGATTATCAGCCAACTGATACGATCATCCGGTTCTGTCGGAGCAAATTACCGGGAAGCAAATGAAAAGTTAAGTAAAAAAGATTTTATCCATAGGATGCGGATCGCGAGAAAGGAATGTAAAGAAAGCTCATACTGGTTAGAACTTTTAAAAGAAGTCGGTGAAGAGTTTATGGATAAGATTAACGTTAATATAAAAGAATCCAAGGAGATTAGGAATATTTTTACGGCTATTATTGATAAATCAAAATAGTATTATTTCTGTTTGTGATTTGTTTATTCTTCTTTTTGTTTGTAGTTTGTTTATTGTAATTTGTAATTTTGTAATATTACTGAGGAGGACATAATGAGGATTATTAATGTGGCGGGGGCAAGACCAAATTTCATGAAAATAGCGCCGCTCATGGATGAATACAAAAAACATCCCGAGATAGAAGCGGTACTTGTCCATACCGGCCAGCATTATGACGAGAAGATGTCAAAACTGTTTTTTGATGAATTAGGGATACCTAAACCGGATATCAATTTAGAGGTCGGTTCTTTATCTCACGCGGCCCAGACCGCCGAAATCATGAAACGGTTTGAACCGGTATTGATAAAAGAAAAACCGGACCTGGTAGTAGTCGTTGGTGATGTGAATTCCACTATTGCCTGCGCCCTGGTCGCCTCTAAATTAGGCGTAAAAGTGGCTCATGTCGAGGCGGGCCTGCGCAGTTTCGACCGGACGATGCCGGAGGAGATCAACCGGGTATTGACCGACGCAATTTCGGATTACCTTTTTACGACCGAACCCGATGCCAAAGAAAATCTGCTTCGGGAAGGAGTAAATGAAGATAAGATCTATTTTGTGGGGAATGTCATGATTGATACTTTGTTAAGGCACAAGCAGCAAGCTGCAAATTCCAAAATAGTAGAGGATCTTAGGATAAAACCCAAAGAATACGCGGTATTGACCCTGCATCGTCCCTCAAACGTCGACGACCCCGAAGTTTTAGAGGGAATAATGGAGGCAATAGAGGAGATATCCCGGCATATTAAGGTGATCTTTCCCGTCCACCCCCGTACCCGCAAAGCTCTGGCAAAGGTCACAAAGTCACATCCCGCACCGATATGTACATATCTAAGCGGGACCCCGCTGTATAAAAATATTATGGAACGGGGAAGTCACATAGTCACACGTGAATGGAGAAAAGAAGGAGAAATAAACCACGGACTACGGACTATGGACTATGGATTAATCCAAATAGACCCTCTGGGCTATTTGGATTTCTTGAAACTCATGAGTGAAGCGCGTCTGGTTCTCACCGATTCCGGCGGGATGCAGGAGGAGACCACGGTTTTAGGCGTGCCCTGTCTTACGTTACGCGAGAACACCGAACGGCCGATCACGGTCGATGCCGGCACTAATATCATCGTCGGTTGTGATAAAGAGAAAATAATTACCGATGCTATGCGTATTCTTGACAATCCCCCGGCAATGCTACCTTCTCTTTCTTTATGGGACGGGAAAGCGGCCCAGCGCATTGTGGAGATTTTAAAAGGAGACATGTGACTATGTGTCTATGTGACGTTGTGACTTGTGTGTGGGACGGCAAAGCCGCGTCCCGTATTGTAGAAATCCTGAGAGGAGTCGTGTGACTATGTGTCGTGCAACGTGTGACCTTCAACTTGTGACTATGTGTCTATGTGACGTTGTGACTTGTGTGTGGGATGGCAAAGCAGCATCTCGTATTGTAGAAATCCTGAGAGGAGTCGTGTGACTATGTGTCGTGCAACGTGTGACCTTCAACTTGTGACTATGTGTCTATGTGACCTTGTGACCTTAATTTTATGAAATATCAAAACTTAATGAAAGACAGTTCGGTGTATACGGGAAGCATGATGATCGCTACCGTTTTTTCTATACTTCAGGCGGTTATTACCGCCCGTATCCTTGGCCCGGCTCTGTATGGTGTCTTACAGATATATCGTCTTATTTTGATGTATTCCATGCACGCGGGGTTAGGAATACTCTGGGCGATGCTGAGGGAGATCCCGTTTCACAAAGGCAAGGGAGAACTCGATAAGATCGAAGAGATCAAGAATGTCACGTTTAGCACGAATATGGCCCTGGCGTGTATCGGGAGCCTTCTGATCGTCATCATCGCCTTTTTCCTGCGAAAGACGGCCAGCATATCGATGCTGGGCGTGACCTTTGTCGCTCTCATCGCGATCGAACAGCATTTTCAGTATTATCTGGAACATTATCTTCTTGCTCAGAAACAATTCTCTCTGCGCAGCCGAGTGAAAGTCATCTATACTATGGCCAATTTAGTCGGGGTTTGTGTCTTTGGATATTTTTTCAAACTTCCGGGGGTTCTTGTCGCGATGTTTTTATCGTTTGCGATAGTGAATCAATATACGATGCGCGCGGGTAAGTTCAAACCGCGCTTTGTAGTGAATATCAAAGAATCTATACGTCTTATTAAAATAGGGGTGCCGATCTTAGGTAACGGGGTTTCCAATAACCTTATGGCCAGCGTGGATAAATTCATGATCATTAAGTTCTTTGATACTACCGCTTTGGGGTACTACGGGTTGGCAACGATGATCAAACAGTTCATGGGGGTCCTGTACATGTCGATCTTTATGACGATATTTCCTAATCTGGCCGAACAATTGGGGAAACACAACAATGATATCAAAAGTATCAAAAATTACGTCCTTAAACCGATGATCGTTTCGGCTTATTTGTCGCCGCTTTTTCTCGGGTCGATCGCGCTGGTCATCCCGTTTTTGATCAAATACTTTTTACCGCAATATACTCCGGTGACGTTTATTACCCAGATCGCGGTCGTCTCTTTCTTTTTTGGTATCCTGCAGGCCGGTATTCCCAACTTTTTGATCGTCACGAAAAAGATCCATCATATCTATCCGTTTCGCGCCGCGGTAATCATCCTTAACGCGGTGCTTATTTATATCGCCGTAAGGCTGAATAAGGGGTTGTTGGGAGTCGCTTTCTGTACGATGGCAAGTTCATTTGTCTTTTCCACTCTTTTAAGCAATAATTTCCTGCATCATTATAAAGTGGGGTTCCGGTCCCGGATAAGATTTTATATTCAGAATTACGTTCCGTTTGTGTATATGATCGGATGCCTTTTTTCGGTAAGTATGGTTTCGATTGGAATATATCAGGGAATACCCGGTGACATTATTACTTTTTTAATCCGGTCTTTATTGTTTTTCGCGCTGAATATCCCGCTTATCATTTATATCAATAAAAAAACCGGCATCATAATGGAGATGAAAAAGTTTGCCGTCCATCTGTGGCAGGAGAAAACGCGCCGGCCGGTGTCGCCGAAAAAGAACGGGAAACCGATAGAAAGTAACGCGTGAAAAATAAAGTATTAATACTATCGCTTATGTATCCCGATACGGCAAATCCCTCTTTCGGTATTTTTATCCAGCGGGAGGTAGAATCATTGTCCGGCTATTGCGATATCCGTGTCATATCGCCGCGTCCGGGGTGGCCGGGAAATGGCATGGCGAGTCGCAAGGATGGTGCAATAGAGATTTTTTATCCGAAATATCTCCCTTTGCCGGGACCGTTGTTTAATCCGGTAAAAGGGTTTTGGTTTTACCTTTTTACGAAAAAAGTAATACGGAAAATAAAAACCAGTTTCGACTTTGATGTCATCCACGCCCATCGGGTATACCCGGAAGGATTTGCCGCGGTGCTTTTAGGCAGAATGGTTAAAAAACCGGTAGTCATTTCCGCCCGCGGCTCAGATATTAATGTATTATCCCGTAGTTTCATAGTGCGCCGTTTGATCAGATACGCGATCAAACACGCGCATGCAATAATCACGGTAAGTAAAGAGTTGGCAGAAAAAATAACGGCGTTAGGGGGCAAAAATAAGGTTCAGGTGATGCCTAAAGGCGTGGATGCCGGAATATTTTTCCCTATGGATAAGCAAAAAATGAGAAAACAGCTGGATTTACCTGAAGACAAAACGATTGTCTTGTACGTGGGAAACCTGGTCGCGATAAAAAATCCCCAAAGCCTGATCGATGCGGCACTATTGATTCCCGAAGAAGAACGCCGAAAATATCTCTTTGTGATGGTCGGAGACGGGGATTTAAAACGGGGTATCACCGAAAGGATAAAAAAGGAAAACCTGGAGGATTGTTTCAAATTGACCGGACGGATAAATCCTGAGGAGATCCCTCTCTGGATGAACACCGCCGATATGCTTCTTTTACCGAGCCTTAATGAAGGTATGCCTAATGTGCTGTATGAGGCAATGGCCTGCGGCCTGCCGGTAATTGCATCGCGGGTCGGAGGGATCCCGGAGATCATAACTGATGAGGAAAACGGCCTCCTGATTGATCCGAAAGATACTCTTCGAATAAAAGAATGTATTATCCGGTTTTCTCAGGATAAGCTGTTTGCTGAATTGATCGCTCTTGCGGGTAAAAGATATATTAATGATAACCGGTTACTCTGGGATGAAAATTCTCAAAAAATAACGATAGTGTATCAAACACTGCGTAATTAAAGGGAGAACCTGATGTTTATAATCATTATTGCGGGAATGTTCCTTTTTATCGTGACGATGATAAACCCTTTTTTTGTGTTACCGATCTTTGTCGCCGGTTCTTATACCGAACCGTTACAATTTTTCCCTCAGTTTGTCCAATATAACCCTACTATGACGTTAGGAATTATTGTCCTTGCGGCGTATATTCTCCATGTATGTTCCGCTAAAGATTTTATCAATCCCAAATCAGGACAGATAAAATTCATGATTTTTTTTATTATCTGGATGGGGGTCTCTTCAATCGTACACGGCGGTTTCAGTTTTGAGATGTTTAAGATCATTCTTACCCGCTCTTTTTTGCCGTATTTTCTGTTCATTTGTATCATCCAATCCAAGAAACAATTAAAGATCATTACCTGGATCTTTTTACTATTAGGGGTGATCACCGCCGTGTACGGGATATACCAGTTTAAATTCAATCTGGGTATTTATGACCGGGGAGTGAGACGTATCGTAAGTTTTTTTGATAATCCTAACGCCTTAGGGATCTCTTTGGCGCTGTTGATCCCTTTTGCGATGGGATTGTTAGTCTATGGCAAATATAAGGCTCGGGTCCGGGCGCTTATCCTGGGGTTTCTCGCCATACTTACCGCGGGGGTAGTTATCTCCTATTCCCGTTCGGGGTTTATTGGATTTATCGCCGCGATTTTTCTGTTTGTCGCTCTCTTTTTTAAAGGAGAAAAAAAGATCGTTGCCGGGGTCATTACGGTTATTTGCCTTTTGATCGCGATCGACTTTTTCCCGTCGCACGCCAAGTACACGATGTGGGGGCGCTTGCGGACTATTACCCGGGCTGATTCTGCCGAAGAGCTTGATGCGGGACGAGCTGAGACCGGTAAAGCCGGAATAAAGATGATGATGGAAAATCCTTTGTTCGGTGTGGGGCTGGGCAGGTTCCGGGGGACATATATCAATATGGCTGCGACATCCGATGATGTAAAAGTAGTGAGTGAACACGCGTTAGTCGCGCATAACCTGTACGTGCAGGTAGGTTCTCAAATAGGCCTGGTAGGATTGTTCTTGTATCTTCTGTTCATCTTGTCGGTGTTCCGGGACCTGCGGGCGGCGAAAATTTCTTCACTGCGCCGAAAAGATACGTTTATCACGACCATAGTGGTATGCATCCAGACCTCTGTAATCGTGTTTTTACTGTGCGGGTTTATGAGCGGTATCCTGTTGAATAAAAGCATATGGATGATATTTCCGGTTTCGGCGGCGCTCAAGAAAATAAACGACCATGAGGAAGAATTATCGCAAAATAGCAAGTTTCCAAGTAACAAGAAAAAACCATGGAAATAATATTAAGGAAATTCCCTTATCCTTATAAAGCGGCATTATCGATCTGTAACGATATCGATTATATGACGAAAGAGAAGTTTATCGCTATCCATTCGTTTCTTTCCTCAAAAGATGAAGGGTTAGGGTTAGAAATTGCCGATTCGTTCTGGATGTACGCGATAGAAAACGACCTGACCGGGAGTTTTTCTTATTTTAAAGGGCTCAGCGATGAGCTTTCGGCGATTGCCGCTTTGATCGAGAAGATGGTCCAACACGGGTATATAGATTCTCTTCATACCTACGGTAATTTCAGCCAATATCCCGGTTTTCGCCGGAAATTAGCGCAGCGGGGCGTTGAGTTGATGAAGAATAAATCTATGAATATTGCGGTATGGACTAACCACGGTAATATGCTCAATCTCCAGAATATCGGGTTGTCTAATGCCTGCGGCGATACTTCTTGTATCGTGGGCGCCGACGGAGACAAACGGGAATGTTGTGAGTATGAAGAAAGCATGTACCATAGCGATATTACGGTCTCAGGCGGCATTCGTTATGTCTGGATAGATAAGTTGACGGAGATCATCGGGCAGGGAAGGCCTTGCGGGGTCATTGAGGCGGCATTTTCTAAATTAGACCGCTGTGTATCTAGCAGGTCTTTTATCTACCGTTTTTTTCAGATAGGCGTTTCATTACTGCTGGTCGTACAGAAGAAGACCGGTATCCGTATTGTCGCGGAGTCGTTACGGCAAAAACTGTTTGCTAAGATATATGACGGTGATAATGATTTAGCGAGGATAGTCACTCTTCGTGACGGCCAAAGAGTATATTCTTTTACCCGGTACGGGAGATTCGGCATTGATGATGCCGACAGCATCCCCGTACTGCTTTCAAAAAAGACATTAAAACGGCTGAAACAAAAACAGGGGTATATGGTCGTATTTGCTCATCTGGCGAAAAGCAAGTCCGCGAAAAACGGTCAGCCGTTTTCTCAACGTACCCGCGATGCTTTTTCCAACCTGGCTTTAGAAAGCAGGAAAGATGTGTATGTGACTACGACCGGTAAGTTGTTGCAGTATTATACCGTTACGAAATACCTCAAATGGCGGGTTGAAGAGAAAGATGGGGCTGTTTTAATCCATATCGATAAAGTAAATGACCCGGTAAGAGGGGATTATATCCCGACCGAAATCGAACTCCAAGGCGTTACCTTTTACGTCCCCGATGTTCGCCGGGCGTCGGTTGATATCGCCGGTCATCCGGTCGATATTCAAAAAAACCCGAAAGATTCAACCGGTAAAGAATCGGTGACCATACCTTTGGTCCGTTTGGCGCCGTTTGAAGATGTGATGAGAACCATAGAGGAGAGCGCCCGATGATCGAGCTATTATTCTGGTTATGCGCGGGGATTGTTTTTTATGCCTACTTCGGTTATCCGCTCCTGCTGTCCGTTATAGCCGGAAGGAAGTCTGTATCTGTCAAAAAGAATGATATTACTCCTTCGGTGACGATCATCATCGCCGCGTACAACGAAGAGAAGGTTATCAGAAAGAAGATCGAGAATTCGTTATCATTAGAGTATCCCCGCGATAAATTGGAGATCATGGTGGTATCCGACGGTTCGACCGATTCTACCGATTCGATCGTCGGGGAATATAGCGAGGTAAAGCTGGTGAAGATGGAAAAACGCTCCGGTAAAGTAACCGGACATAAGACTGCCGTACGGCAGGCGAAAGGCGAGATATTTGTCTTCTCCGACGCGACCGGGATGTATGAAAAAGACGCGCTCAGGAAGCTCGTACGTCATTTTGCCGATGAAAAAGTGGGGTGTGTCGGCGGTATGCTTGAATATGTCGATCCTGCCGATTCGGACCTGGGCGGTGGCGAAGGATTGTACTGGAAGTATGAGGTGATGGTACGAAAACTCGAAAGCCGGTTAGGAAGTCTGGTTGCGGTGTCGGGTTCGATTTACGCGGTAAGGAAAGAATTGTACTTTGATTTTCCCGAAAAGTTGGCCGACGATCTTATCATTCCGCTGTGTGCCCGTAAAAAGGGATACCATGTGATATATGAGCCGCAGGCGTTATGTATCGAAGAAACCGTGGTCCATCGATCGCAGGAACTCAGTAAACGGGCCCGGATCGCCAATCAGAACATCCGGGGAATACTGTACATGAAAGAGATGTTCAATATCTTTGTTTATCCGGTCACCGCCTTTATTCTTTTTTCCCATAAATTGCTTCGTCAACTGATACCGGTTTTTATGATATTTCTGTTTTTACTCAATATATTGCTGATTTCACGGTCATTTGTGTACGGAATTATCTTCGTTTTGCAGGATATGTTGTATGCCGCGGCAGTTGCCGGTTTTATCTTTCATAAAGATAAAAAACCAAAAGTCATAGTGGTACCTTATTATTTTTGTACGACGAACCTCGGCATTCTATTGGGATTAATAAAATTCACGCAAAAGAAAGAAGATGCGACATGGGAACCGGAAAGATAACAATCAAGAATAAGAGTGCTCATATAAAAGAGATTACTTATCTGATGAATCTGGGGAGCCTTATCGTCATTTTCATGCACGCGTTGACCGCGGATATGAACTATTCTCTGACCAATAGATTGCCGGTGATTTTTTCTTACAACTTCTTTTATAGTTTCATCATCCCCCTGTTCATGTTTCTTTCGGGCATGCTTTTCGCTCATTCACAGGAAGGGCCATCCGTATTCGATTACCGGGGATATGTGCAGAAAAGATTTAAGAGGCTTATTCTTCCCTATGTGTTTTTAAGTACTCTCGCGTTTTTCCCTAAAGCTTTTTTTTCGGAATATGCGATGAGGCCGATCCGGTTGACGGTTATCGATTATATCAAAAGTCTGCTTTACCCCTGGGATAATCCGGTGATATTGTTCTGGTTTTTGCCTACGTTATTCATGATTTCTCTGGTGATGCCGTTTTTTTATAAGATCTCTATCGGAACAAATAACAATAAGAGGACACTGGCCCTCACCTTTTTATTTTTAATCCTTACCCTGATGAGACCGGTACATCTCAAACTGCTTAATATTGAAGGGGTCATGTATTATTTTTTTTATTTTTGGATCGGAATCATATTTTATGCGAACCGTTTCGGAGAGAATGCCCTTAAGGTTCATCCCGGAAAATTATGTATTGGTTTTTTGGCCGTATTGTTAGCGATTACTTATGTGAGTACTTATGTTTTCGGCCAACGGGTAGAGATGCTTCGGTTCCTTGGCGCCCTTTGCGGGATCGGCATGTCTTTTGCCTTTATTCATCTTTTTACGAATAACAAAAAAAGGTTTATGGACTGGATCAGCGGGTATTCTTATCAGATCTTCTTATTGCATTGGTTCATCCAGATCCCCTTGCGTATCGGGCTATACCAGATCGCCTCATTACCTTACGCGGTAGTCTTTCTGACTATGCTGGCTGGCGGGGTCATTCTGCCGGTTGCGATATCTCGATTGGTGGAGACCCGCATAAAACCGTTGAAATTTATATTGGGGATTCGATGATGGAAAAATATATGGATAAAAAAAAGGCGTGTACGTATCAGGCAATGAAAACTTTATTTTTGTGTCTATTTTTGATCATACCGTCTGCCTGCGGATCGTTTGAACAAAAAGATCCTGCGAGTACCGTCCCTCTCGACCGGTCACGGTATTCATATATCGTTACTTCTCATCCCCGGATATTCATCAATAACCAGAATAAAGCCGGGTTTCAACATAAAGTGAATTATTGGCTTTCCGATGGATTCGAACTGCTCACGAAAAGGACGAACCATAAACGTATTCCCGGGAGGATGAGGAATATCAACGATTATATCTATAAATACGGGTATCTTTATCAGATGACCGGCGAGAAAAAATGGGCCGAATATGCGATTACCGCTATGAAAAGTATGCCGAAATGGATCGAAGCCTATAGCGGGAGGAACGGCGGATATGGATTTGCCTTGGAAGCCTTATCGATAGGGTATGACTGGTGTTATGACGCGCTTACTCCCGATGAAAAAAAATATTTCATCGATCTGATCGATAAGTATTATGAAGGTAATATAAAAAATCTGCACGGGTTGCCGGATTTCCATAATTACGCGGCGGTTACTGAATTCGCGATATTGGCCGCCGGCCTTGCTACCTATGGCGAAAATCCGAAAGCGCCCGAATATCTCGATAAAGCCCGCCGGGTGGTGGAAGAAGGCGAAGTTCGTAACGGTATCCGTTATAACCTGTGGGATGCGATTGTCGCGACCGACGGCGCCTGTAACTGGGAAGGGGCGACCTATGCCCGTCATCAGATATTCAGTTGCCTTAAATATGCCGAAGCCTGGCGGACGGCAACCGAAGAGAAAGTAAACCTCTGGAAAGGGAAGTTTTCGCTTTTAGAAAACGCGGGATATTATATCCTCTATAGCATCCGTCCTGATAATAAATATGAGAATCTGTCGGATGTATCGTATCCGCGGGTTTCTTATTATGATATCAACAGCATTGCGTTGCTTCAGTCGGCATTTAAAAATCCTTATTTCACCGCGTTTTTAAACAAATATTACCGTTGGGTAAGCGGAAAACTCCAGACAAAAGTATGGACCGGCAGAGCGAGGGCGCCGCTCATCTATTACCTTTTGTGGTATGATCCCGATCAGAAAGAAGCGGATTTAAACGAACTCCCGTTATCACGTAAATTCGGGGACGTGATCATCATGCGCACGGGATTTGATGAGGACGATACGTTTATTTCGTTTAAAAGCGGGACTCATTGGGGATTTCATTCCCAGCTTGATCATGGTTCGTTTACCATATATAAATACGCGCCGTTGGCTATAGATTCGGGTTTTTATGATTCTTTACGGCACGGACGTGAGCATGTATGGGATTATTGGAAACGGTCGATAGCTCATAACGTGGTATTGGTGTATGACCGGAAAGAAACCTGGCCGGAACATCCTCGCGGCAACCTGAATCGTAATGACGGGGGCCAACGGATGGTGTTTCGTGCATATTCCCCGCCGGCCCGCGGAAAAGGGGCGACCCATAATCCGGTAAGTTATGAGTACATCAAGAATGAATGGGACAACTTCAAAATGGGCGAGATCACCGCCTATGAGTTTTCCGGGCCGTATGATTACATCAAAACGGATCTTACCAACGCGTATACCAATACATATTCCGGTCGGGGGAATAATCAGCCGAAAAAAGTCGATTTTGTTCAGAGAGAATTCGTATTTTTACGTCCGGATTTCATAATAGTGTATGACCGTATCGATGCTGCGCGGCCGTATTTTAAGAAAAAATGGCTCCTGCATAGCGGGAATTATTATGATAAGAGCGGTAAGCCTTCTCTGGAAGGGCCTTATCAGGTGATACAAGGCGCCGAAGATGCCGGGATCGTAGAATCGAACACAGCCGATTCCTATACTATCGTTGAGGGAAACGGAAAATTATTTGTTCATACTCTTTTGCCGGAAAAATCTCTGGTACGCCGGATCGGCGGCGCGGGATATGAGTTCTGGGTTGACGGGGAAAACGTGTCGCTTTCGTCTTCCCGCATCTCTAAAGAGAGACAGGACGAAAATCCCGGGGCATGGCGTATCGAGGTTGAACCGATTTCAAATAACATCTATGATGAGTTTTTACATGTTCTTTATGCAGCAAGTATTGATGTCGCCAAAGCTCCGGTTAGCGAACTTATCGTCCATAACGATGCGCTCGACGGAATATATGTAAAAAATGGGGGCCAGGAATGGGTCGTAGTTTTTCAAAAAAAGAATCCTGCGGATAGAAAAATAACTTATAGCGTACAGATGCAAAACGGCTGCCGGCAGGTGATCTTCGGGATGTCTCCCGCGAAGAAATACCGTATTGACCGCCGGAAGAATACTTTTACTATTTATGAATCAGAAGACGGCACATATGTTTCTACGGATAACGGTGTCCTTACTTTTATATCAGGTGAAATCAAGGAGTAACATACGATGAAAACAGTTTCTTTTTTAAGCGATACTACCGGCCGAAATCAGGAGGATATCCGGATCATCGTGACCGGTGATTTTTATCCCGGAGGAGTGATTGAGGAATGTTGTGAACACAAAGAATACGAAAAAATATTCAACGATGTCTTACCGGTATTGAAGGATAAAGATATTTCGATCACGAACCTTGAATGTCCTTTGATCGAAAATGTCCGTCCGATATCCAAGACCGGCATGAACCTTTATGCTGGCCCCGGTGTGATCGAAGCGTTAAGATACGGGATGTTTGATGCCGTGACGTTAGCCAATAACCATATCTTCGACCAGGGGGCTGACGGTATCCGTTCGACACTGGATATCTTCCGGCAAAACAATATCAAAACCGTAGGGATAGGGGAGAACCTCAAGGCGGCGTGTACACCTTTATATCTGGAAGTGAAAGGGAAACGTATCGCGGTCCTCAATGTCGCCGAACAGGAATTCAGTATCGCGGCCGAAAATAGGCCGGGAGCCGCGCCGCTGGATACGGTTTTGAACTATTATCAGATCAGGGAGATAAAGAAACATTCCGATATCCAGTTGGTGGTCATCCATGGCGGATATCAATATCACCCGCTCCCCAGTCCGGATATGATGAAGACGTACCGGTTTTTCGCCGATTTGGGAGTAACCGCCATAATCGGGCATCACGCGCATTGCGCCAGCGGGTATGAATATTACCATGGGGTGCCGATATTCTATAATCTCGGTAATTTTATATTTGATCTGGGTAAACGAAAATCGCCGTTATGGTACCAGGGATATTTTATCAAATTGATCATTGCCGGCGATAAAGTGAAACAGGCCCAATTATATCCTTATTTTCAGAATAAAGGGTTTACTGGGGTACGGTTAATGTCTCAAGAAGAAGAGAAAGAGTATTGGCGTAACATAGATTCTTATTGTGAAACGATCTCCGATCCTCAAAAGATAGAGCAGGAATGGAAAAAAGTGTGCCAAAATGTGCGTAAAGGCTATCTGCTTTCCTTGATGAACGCGCCGTGGATATTCAGAAAGCTTAACCGTCGAAAACTTTTGCCGGAAATATTCGTACGTAGAAACAAAAAGTTCTGGCTGCCTTATTTAAACACACTTCGTTGCCCCTCTCATCGGGAGGCGGCGATTACAATATTGAGAGAAGAGACCGGAGCGCAATAAATGAATATAGCTGTAATCGGAGTTTCGGGATTTATCGGAAAGTTCATGGTAAAGGCTTTAGCGAGTAACGGCCATGCCGTAAGCGGGCTGGACCGGGAATCTTACCCGGGAAGCGGTCTTACCCGTTTCCGGCAAGGGGACCTGCTTGATAGGGATACGGTAGGCGATGTCCTTTCCGGATGCGATATGGTCATCCATCTTGCCGCGGCCCATCACGATTTCGGGGTATCGCGGGATGAGTTTTTTCGGGTAAACCTCGAGGGTACCCGTACTATCCTCGAGCGCGCGGAAGCCGAGGGTATTAAAAAGATCATTTTTTACAGTACGGTCGCGGTATACGGAAATGCGACCGTACCGGTTGATGAAAAAGTTTCGCCGTTCCCGGTGAGCCCCTACGGAGAATCGAAACTTGCCGCGGAAGCCGCTGTCGAACGCTGGGTATTACAGGACCCCTCACGTAGCGCGGTGATCATCCGCCCGGCGGTGGTATTCGGACCGGAAAATTACGCGAACATGTATAATCTTATAAACTCGATCGCTAAAAAACAGTTTATTTTTGTCGGGCCCGGCAAAAATATAAAATCTATCGCGTATGTCGAAAACCTCGTCGATGCGACCGTCTTTGCCATGAACCGTATAGGGCCGGGTTTGAACGTGTATAATTATTCCGATTATCCTCAGATGACGACGATCGATATCGTAAAAACGATCCTCACACATTTGGGCTATCCGCCGTTACGGTGCCGATTGCCGCTTGAGCCGACGATGTGCTTTGCCGGGATATTCGATATACTGGGAAAGATCACCGGTATAAATTTCCCTATTACCGCCTACCGTATTAAAAAATTCAATACCCCGACCCATTTTAAGTCCGAAAAGATCCGTCAGGACGGGTTTGTGCCGAATATAGAATTGCGGGAAGGATTGAAACGAATGGTTACCTGGTATGTAAACCGGAACAGAGATAAAAAAAATGATCAATAATCTTATTTTTACCTATGTACCCGGGATCAATGTCGTATTGTTGATCGTCGCGGCGTATAATTTTCTGCGTCGTCGGCATATCGCGAATCTCCTTGCGGGGTTTGCTCTTTTGAGCGTAGCCGTCATCGAGTGTTCCAAGCTTTCTTTCCTGGAAGGGGCTCACCAGAGCGTATTGTTCGGTATCGGCTTGTTTATTCTCCCGATTGTATGGTTTATTTTCAGTATAGGGATATTGCCGGTGAAAAAGAAATTTATGTACCGTATGATCCTTGCGCCGATACTGGGTGTTGCCGGGCTTATCTTTTTCCTTATTTTATGGATCCATCCTGCCGTTTATTTTGAGAAACATGATTCTGTGGTTATTCTTTCTCATCTTGCCCAGTATTTTTCTATTCTGTTCATCATCAATCTCGCGTTTACCCTTTCCAATCTTGAACGAAGCATGACCCTTAGCCGTAGAAAATACGTGCGCGTATTGTTCCTGGGGACGTTGTTCATATTGGTACCGTACCTGTTTTTAGCGACCTACGCGTTTTTGTTTAAAACCATAAACGCGGACATTTTTTTCTATTCTTCGGTAAGTATCTTTATCGGCGCGGCATGTTATCTGGCGCTTTCGCGGAGAGGGATCGCGGCCGAGATGGTCAAAGAAGACACCGCCGTGAATACTTCGTTGACATTATCGATGATCGGCGGGTACCTGTTTTTTATCGGCGCGTTTATCAAGATATTCCAGGTGTTCGGCTGGAACCTGAACGTGCTGTTCTCGGTCCTCACCGGATTATTCCTGGTCATCGTGTTTTTCGTGCTGGTGTTCTCTTCGGCCGTAAAAGACCGGATAAAATATTTCTTTTTACGCAGTGTTACCCGGCAGACCTATGATTGGCAGAAATTGTGGGAAGATTTCACCTACCAGATATCGCTGGTCACCGAACTGCCCCAGATCGAAGAGAAGCTGGAGCGCGCGGTAAAAAACATAATGGACGCCCGTCTGGTCAAAGTGATCATCTTCGGCGCGCAGATACCGTTTGAAGCGGAATTTTATGATTGGATGCTCCGTAAAGCCGCGCCGTTTAACCTGTCCGATACGTTATATAACGGGTTAGGCGATAAATATCCCCGCGCGGCGGCTTTTTTTCACGCGCAACACATGGAGATAGTTTCCCCGTTATACGGAGATAAAAAAGTCATCGGGATCATCGGATTGGATTTTGAAAAGAAAGTGTTTTTTGATTCGGAACTTCTTAAATTGTTATCGTTACAGGCGTCCAGTGTGATCGTGAACTGTCTCGCCTATCAGAAGATCCGGGAAGCGGAAAAAAAGGAATCGCTGTATAAGCTTTCTTCATTCATCATCCATGACGTGAAAAATTACGTGAACAACCTCTCGATGTTATCGGCGAATAAAGATAAATTCGATAATCCCGAATTCCAGAAAGACGCGTTATTCACGCTTGAACATACTATCGAAAAGATGAAAAGACTGATCGAAGAGTTCCGCGCCTTACGGGGCGACCTGCAGCTCCAGAAGCGGCCCTGCGCTGTATCCGGTCTGGTGGATGAGGCGCTCGCGGAGCTCGGGCAAAACCGGTTTAAGAGCATCGAAGTCGTCAAAGAATGCGCGCCCGGCGGTATTATCGATGCCGATCCCCATTATATCAATAAGGTATTAGCCAATCTGATCCTCAACGCGATAGAAGCGATGGATACTAAAGGTACGCTTACTATAAAGGCCGAAACCGGCGATAATACCGTATCGCTGAAGATACAGGATACCGGATGCGGTATGAGCAAAGAATTTATCGATAACCATTTATTCCGGCCGTTTCAATCGACCAAAGAGAAAGGATTAGGCGTCGGCCTTTATCAGTGTAAAACGATCATTGAAGCTCACGGGGGTACGATGCGGGCAGAAAGTGTTCCCGGAGAAGGGACTGCGTTTACGATAGAAATGCCCGCATCAAAGTCACACGACACATGACACACGCCTGCCTTATGGCAGGCTAGTCACACGCAGAGATGGGAAGGTTTTAACCGAATGTCGCCCAGGAAAAAGAAAGGAGAGGGCGATGGAGAAAGGATATAAGAAATTATTAGTTTGGCAAAAGGCAAATGAATTGGCAAAACAAGTTTATATGATTACTAAACAGTTTCCTAAAGAAGAAATATACGGTATTACGTCTCAGTTGCGCCGAGCGGCTTTGTCTATCCCGACAAATATTGTCGAAGGGACAGGTAGACAGGGTAAAAGGGAACTGAACCAATTTGCCAATGTTGCCTTAGGATCCTTATTCGAAACAGAATATCTGCTGGAATTTTCTAAAGAAATGAATTATTTAAGAGATGAAGAATATACTAATATAGAAAAAGCAAGGAAACAAGTTGGGTCTTTACTGTGGAAGTTCTATCATGTTTTATGACGTGTGACTTGTGACCTTGTGTCTATGTGACTTAAAGGAGTGTAACAATGGAAAGAGCGAAGATCCTGATCGTAGACGACGACGAGGGAATACTGAAACAGCTTAAATGGGCGCTTCAAGATGAGTATGAAGTAGAAACCGCGACGTCCAAAGAGCAAGCGCTCGCGATCGCGCGAGAGATCCGTCCGAACCTGCTCGCGTTAGATATCAACCTTGACGGCGCTAATTTCCGTAACAAAGAAGGGATGGATATCCTGGAAGCGCTTAAAACCGACAACCCTTTTCTGAAAGTGGTCATGATCACCGGTAACGATTCAAAAGAACTGGCTCTGGAGGCAATCACCAGGGGCGCGGACGATTATTATTTGAAACCGGTAAATATCGACGAACTGAAGATCATTTTTCGCCGGGCCCTGCATATGCAGGAACTCGAAATAGAAAATAAACGGCTGAATGAAGAGATCCATACTGCCGGCGGGTTCGAGAGTATGATCGGTGATTCGCCCAAAATGCAGGATATCTTTAAACTTATCCGCCGGGTCGCGCCTTCCGACGCGACGGTATTGATCACCGGGGAAAGCGGGACCGGTAAAGAATTGGTAGCTCAGGCGCTTCATCAATTGAGTCCGCGTAACGAGAACCCGTTTATGGTCATCAATTGCGGCGCGATACCGGAGAACCTGTTGGAAAGCGAATTGTTCGGCCATGAGAAAGGTTCTTTTACCGACGCGCACGTAAAACGTATCGGAAAATTGGAAGCCGCCCACGGCGGTACGGTATTTCTGGATGAAATAGGCGAGATGAGCCTTAACCTGCAGGTAAAGATATTAAGGTTCCTGCAGGAGCGGACGATCGAACGGGTCGGCGGAAATATTCCGCTTGAACTTGACGTGCGGGTGATCGTCGCGACTAATTGCGATCTGAAGAAAAAGATCAAAGACGGCAGTTTTCGGGAAGACCTGTATTACCGGTTAAGCGTGATCAATATCGAACTGCCGCCCCTGCGGGAACGAGGTGATGATGCCTATCTCCTGGCAAAACATTTCCTCCAGCATTACCGTCAGGAAGCGGTCAATAAAGACATAAAAGGGTTTTCTAAAGAAGCGAAAGATTTTATCAAAAGTTACGTCTGGCCGGGAAACATCCGTGAGATGGAAAATAGAGTCAGGCGCGCGGTGATCTTGGCGGAAAACTCCCTGATTACCCCGCAGGAGCTGGGGTTCGGGAAAGAAAATGAACTCGATGACGCGAAAGAGAAACTTAACTTAAAAGATGCCCGGCAGGAGTTAGAGATCAATCTGATCAAGAAAGCGTTATCCGACAGCGGAAATAACATGACCCTTGCCGCAAAAATGCTGGGTATTACCCGCCCGACCTTTTATGATCTGATGAAAAAGTACGGAATAGAAGTGGCCGAATAGCGGATAGCGTTCAGCGGCTAGCGGTTAGAGAGAGATAAGAAATTAGCAATGTTCAATTAACAATTAGCAGTTAACAATGGAAAAATAGGAACGGGAATACAGGATTTAAATTGATAATTGCTAAATGCTAAATTTGCATTGAACATTTGTATTAGACATGTGACGTGTGACTATGTGACCTTGTGGCCTATAAAAAATGATAACTATGGATAGTAAATTTATTTTAAATTTCACTCCCACCGGGATGATCCCCACAAAAACGATGACCGAAAAAGTTCCGGTCCGGCCTTCGGAGATAGTCGAACAGGTATTAGAAGTCCTTGACCTGGGCGTCAATATGGTCCATCTTCATGCCCGAGATCCTCATACCGGAGAACCTACCTATAAAAAAGAGATCTACGGCGAGATTATCGGGGGTATCCGCAAGAAAAATAAAGATATCGTTCTTTGCGTTTCTACCAGCGGCCGCGCCTATTCCGAATTTGAAAAACGGTCCGAATGTCTTGAGTTAACCGGCGAATTGAAGCCGGATTTCGGGAGTTTGACGTTAAGTTCGCTCAATTTTAATAAACAGGCAAGTATCAGCAGCCCTCAGATGATCCAAGCGTTGGCGAAAAAGATGAAAGAAAACGGTATCCGTCCGGAACTTGAAGCTTTTGATTTAGGGATGATCAATTATGCCCACTATCTTATCCAAAAAGGACTGATCGGGGCGCCTTACTATTTCAACCTTATATTGGGTAATATCGCTTGCGCGCAGGCGAACCTGTTAAGCCTGGGATTGATGGTCAAAGAATTACCGGAAGAATCGGTCTGGTCGGTAGGGGGTATCGGCGATTTCCAGCTTAAGATGAACGCGATGAGCATTATCGCCGGAGGCGGCGTGCGGGTCGGATTAGAAGATAATATCTATTTTGACAATGAACGGACCCGTCTTGCGACCAATAAGGAACTCATTGAACGTATTATCGGGATCGCCCGGGTGATGGGGCGGGAGCCGTATTCTCATAACGAAGCCCGTAAAGTCTTAGGAGTAGAATAACTCATGGCGGCAGATGTGTTAGGGTATAGATTCAACCGGCTCATCAATAAATTCCGTTACGGGCTTTTCCTGGAATATCTGCAGTCCCGTTTGACAAAACTTGGGTGTGAGATCACGCCGTTTTATGTCATCAGAGAAGCGGTAGACCGTACCCGTTTAAAAGTAGATGAACCTTCGCTTGAAGGGTATACCTGTGAGTTTCTCGATAGTATCGAGATGGAGAAGATTTCGGCGATACGCGGGGACGGGCCTTCGCTTGAAGAGTTACGGTCAAGACGGGCCAAAGGGAACCGGTGTTTCGGTATGAGATATCATGATGAGATAATTGCTTTTAACTGGATCGATTCTCAGGAGATATCTTCAGGCCTGTTCCGTCAGCCGCTTAAAAACAATGAAGCGTATTTATTCGATATGTATACCGATAAACGGTTTCGCGGCAAGAACATCGCGCCTTATCTGCGGTACCGGACGTACCAGGTATTGACCGCGGAAGGGAAAAACTGTTTCTACAGTATCAGTAATTTTTTCAATAAAGCTTCACTTAAATTTAAAAAGAAACTGGATTCAAAACCGGTCAAATTCGGAATATTTTTCCGGTTCTTCAGGAAACCGTCCCGCAGCTGGATCTTAAAGAAATATCGCTGACCGGTTCCGGCCGTGAAAACATAAGTTGCTATGAAGATTGATGGAAATAAATGTAAAAACTGTAGGCAATGCATTCCCTATTGTCCGGTACAGGCGATTAAGGATACTCCAAAGGGGGTTTGTATCGACCAGGACCTTTGTGTTGAATGCGGCGTATGTTATCGCAGCCGGATATGTAAATCCGGCGCGTTGGCCCCTTTCTCACGGCGGTATTCCTGTAAACCCATTCCCTTTATATCGCGGGTAACCGGCAGAGTTTTGAGGATACTGGCCGGATATACGCCCGGCATGACGCATTTGGGGAGCCCCCGAAGGATACGGGAGACATTCAGCGATCCATTTACGACTTCGATTTTGACTCAGATCAGCGGCCGGGGAACGGCGGAAATAAAGACGAACGATGTGACCGGCCGTTATCGGCCGGGAGAAATAGGGTTTTGTATCGAAGTAGGCCGGCCGGGAATAGGGGCGACGATGAAAGAAGTCGAACAATTCACGGTCGCGTTAGCTCAATTGGGAGTTTATTTTGAACCGGACAATCCGATGACCCGGTTGATACGCGATACCCGGGGGCATCTGCAAAAAAAATATCATGAAGAACGTGTGCTTTCGGCGATCATCGAATGTAAAGTAAACTTTGATGACGTCGGTAACATATTCGAGCTGATCAAACGGTTAGACCGCCAAACCGATACCGTATTTACCGTCGGAGTGATAAGTACGATTGATCTTCACGGAGAGACCCCTGTCCTTGAAAAAATAGCTGAATATGGATTGTGTCCTTCAACGCATTCGAAGATCAATGTAGGGTTAGGGATACCGTCGTCGGAAGGGGATCGATGAGCCATTCATTGCATCGTCAGGGAAAAGAGACCTCTCTGAAAAATGATTTCGTTCTCATCGCTTTACTGGCCAAATCACGTTCCGGTCAGTCTTGGTCAGAAAAATGCCAAAATCTTGAAAAACTTGCCAATATCTGTATCCGGCATGATCCCGATAATTACGGGCAAAGCAAGTCGGTATTTCACGCGGTCTATACGAGTATGGATTCTCTGGAAAAGGTACTGGTTGACTTAAAACGAGCTGAATTAGGGATATCGGTAGTCGTTACCGGCTGCCGTGAAGAAATTATCCGTATGGGACAAAGGATAGGGTTGCCGTTAAATTCGGCGCATATATCCCTGGGAATATTTGGCAATAAAAAACGGTTACCGGATGAAAGAATACTCGCAATCACAACGATGTGCGGGCATCATTGTATTTCGCCGTTTCTGGTAGAAAAGATCGTGAACGACCTGAAAGCCGGCCGGGTAAAGATGGAACATGCTGTTGAGCGGCTTTCTGGATTATGTACCTGCGGAATATTCAACCGCGCGCGGGCCCGCGGCCTTCTTGATGATATCCTTTCTTCTGAAAATACTGCCTGATTTCCAGCCAATATACCCTGCAAATGTTACAAAAAAGGACAGACCTTATATGTAACATTTGGCTCGGTTTTGTAATTATTTCCATATGCTTTCGGTGAACCTACCGCCACTCTGGGAGTGGATGTGGTCGGGATTATGTGTCTGACGGATATTCAACCGTCCCGGACCGATGAGTTTTTAGACAACCTTCTTTTCGGGGGAAAATCTCGTTTGCCCCTCAATCCAGCTGTTGTTTTCTAACCAAATATTACGCGCCTACACCCCCGGAGTGTAGGTGGGGGGGCGTATGACGTGCTTGCCCCGTTGCGAAGCTCACGGGGTGTCTTTGTGATCTCCCATTTGTGTCGATTTTCTTTACACTATCAGAAAATTTTACACATTTTCTGAAAACGTTTTCATTTTCTTCTCAATTTTATTTCTAACCGTTATTCACTATCTGCTAACCGCTTGCATTTCAAAGGCTTATAAAACTTATTTTTTTCCTTTGAAATGCATAACTGGCACGGCTTTTGCTTATAACTTTGGCGTGAGAAATCCTATGGATAAAATAACAATAACCAGAAAGGACGGAACAATGAGGAAGATAGTCTTATTATTCTGTTTGGCATTGTGCGTAGGGATCTGGGGACAAGCTCATGCCGGTACTATTTATATGGAAGATTTTGAAGACGGCGTGGCTGATGGGTTTACCCTCAATAGCCTCTGGCATGTGACTCAAAACTATCCGCTCGGCGGCAGTTACGCGCTCGGGTTTGTCCAGGGGGAGACTGCCGGAAGTACTCCTAACGGTAATTTCGATACTGGCGCTACGGTATTCGGTACCGCGTATGGGCCGTTTATTTCTCTTCCTAGCGCGCCGGCGATCACTCTTACCTTGGGAGTATACAATAATGGAGAACATAGCGCGGGTACCTATCCCACTTATTGGGATCAGTTCAATCTCTATCTTTATGATGTAACCGGCGCGTCGACATTATTAGCATCGACTTCTCAACAAGGAGTAGGGATTGCTCCGATTTATGAGGAAATGATCAATAACCTTACCATAAACCTGACCCTATTTGCCGGGACCGATATCCAGTTAGCGTATAGTTTCAATTCCGGAGATTCGATAGGCAATGGTTATCCGGGAACACGGGTAGATACGATCAGTATTACTACCGGGACGGTTGTTCCGGAGCCGGCAAGTTTACTTCTTCTGGGATCGGGACTTTTAGGGTTGGCCGGTATTAATTTTAGAAAAAAAGGAAGGGGATAACGATGAGAAAAGGATTATTTTTGCTCTTGGTTTCGATGTTTTTATTGGCGGGTGCCGTTCAGGCCGCGCCGCTTACGTTTTTCGGTGAAGATCTGGGGTTAGGTGAAAGCACACCGCTGGCGACTCATCCTAACGCTGATGCCGCACAATCCAATTTTCTTTCGTATCTTGTCGGGGTTGGTACCGAAGATTTTGAAGGCCTTTCCGGGGGTACGTCGCCGCTTGCGATCACGTTTCCCGGAGCAGGTACGGCAACTCTTGGGGGGACCGGTTTAGTTGATACGGTAACTCCGGGGACTACGAATGGGTATGGCCGTTACGCGATTTCCGGAAGTAACTACTGGGAAAGTGGCAGTAGTTTTTCGATTTCTTTCAGTGATCCGGTCGCGGCGTTCGGATTCTACGGTATTGATATCGGAGATTTTGACGGCCAACTTACTTTGGCTTTGCTGGATGAGGGTGGTACCACAACGAATGTAACTATCCCTAATAGCACTAATATCGCCGGCGGATCAGTTCTTTATTTTGGGTATATTGATACGCTCAATCCGTTTGTCTCGGCGACGTTTGGGAATACCGCGTCCGGAGTGGATTTCTTCGGGTTCGATGATATGACTATCGGGAGTATCGAACAGGTCGATCCTACTGTTCCGGAACCGGCAAGTTTGCTTCTTTTAGGTTCGGGGTTGTTAGGGTTAGCCGGTTTAAGAAGAAAAAAATAAAAGAAGACATATATGAAAATTAACTACGAAACAATAAAAAATCTTAACACGAGAGGAGGTGTGAGAGAAATGAAAAAGTTACTTTTAATCTTAGCAGCATTGTTAGTGTTAGGTTTAGGCAACGCCTACGCGGGAATTTCCCTCTACTATGATTTATCAGCTATTGGATTAGGACAGACCAGCATCTTTGACCGTCAGGTACTCACCACGATCGACGCGACATCAAGTTATGCGAACGGTATTTACCCGGGAGCAAGTTTCAGTGATATCGGCGATCTTCAGATCGGGACCTTCACGTTAAACGGAGTAGCTATCGGTGGTACACAGAATCTTAATACCGCATGGGAATTCACCGGTAACTGGGCTGGTTTAGGTGGATCAATCACCGAGATCATTCCGGGAGCGTTAGGGACTACTTACCTCTTTGACTATACTTCAGGTACCGCAACCTTGTTTGCCGATAATACGCCGAATGCGTTTTTTGGTGGTCCCGGATCAGGCGATGACACCGGATTCACCGATGGTATGTCGATTGCAACATTACAGCTCATCAGAGGAAACGGCGCGTTGGTCGATAATAATGCTATACCGGATGGTGGATTCACCTATCTGTTATGGGATATCGTCGATGTTCCGACCGGTATGTGGTATGACACCATGGGAAATGATTTAGAAGCGTATCTTGAACTGTACGGCGTCGCTGAAGTAAATACTTTGGTTGCGGCGGATGTTACTGTTACCGGTGACCCGATCAATGGCCCGGCAAATATTCTTAGCCGTAATACCGGTGACGTGACCTACACAGTTCCGGAACCAGCATCTTTGTTACTCTTAGGTAGTGGCCTCTTGGGTTTAGCAGGCATAGGTTTCAGACGTAAAAGATCATAACCAGGTAGGATATACGTCCGTAAGGCGTATATCTCCTGTGTGTGATATGAAAAGGCAGAGGCCACTCAAACTGTGTCTCTGCCTTTTTTAAGTCTTCATTGAAAACAAATAGATCCTTAAAGAATCGAAGAAAAATAGATATTGCAACAATAGTACATGGGTAAAGGTAAAGGAGGAACAATGAAAAAGTTAGGGTTATTCATTCTGGTAGTCACAGCGTTGATCGCGATGTCCCCTCACGCATTTGCTAATTTTACGGTAAATTGGGGGCAAAGTTGGGATGACGGGCGGTGGGGATACGATATCCTTGCCGATTGGCTGGTAACAAATGGTTATTACGCTGATCTTCCTTCAGCTACTTCGTTCGCTCTGACCGGATATATCGGGCATGATGCCGGTGATTCTGATCCGTTTTTTTATGACAGCGGATCATATCCTACCGAACTTGTGCTTGAGATTGCCGGATATGCGAACATTAACTCTTTAGGTTATTATACCGGGACCGGTGCCGGTAAAGTGATGAGTGAGATCTTTTCAGGGGCGGAAGGTCCCGGTGCGAGCAAGACGGTTACCGTCGGTGATACTTTTGGCCTCTATATGGGGAGCGGCGGGACCGGTAAAACCTGGTTCACTGACCGTTTTGAAAACACCATGCAGTATGATCCTTCATATAACCCGGGTGGAGATCCACAGGCATTGATTTATGAATTGATTCCTGGTAAACAATGGCTGGTCATTTGGGAAGATCTTGACGCGACGACTCTCGCACGTAATTGGACCGATAACGATTACCAGGATATGTACCTGCTGTTATCGAAAGTAGTCGTTCCCGAACCGGCGTCATTATTGCTTTTAGGCAGCGGCTTGTTAGGCCTTGCCGGAATCGGTTTTCGTAAAAAGAAATCATAGAAAGCTCTTCGATTTGGTGGGATTTTTTGTGGAGCGCGGAGGGGCAGGGTTAAGAAATTAGTTCTGCCTCTTTGCCGTCTTAATCGCCTATGGTATGAAGAAGATCCAGCTTATCCTCACAATTTTTATTTTTGGTGTGATGATTGTCCCGGCGTATGCCGGGCTGATATTTTTTCAGGATTTCGATTCCGAGACGCCCGGCGCGTTTCCCGCGAGTTGGGAGAAAAGAAGTATAAATTCCACTCCGGTGTGGGATGACATATTTTTTATCGCCGAAGACCCTTTGCGTTCCGGAAATAGCGCGAAATATATCGACGCGACCCGGTTTAACGGGTATGCCCCTTACCGTGAATTTGACCCGCAATACGCCCAGCTGATCGTCGAGTTCGATATGATGCAATTATCCGGCGATGATGACCTGAGTTTTTATGCCGAGGATGGGAATCTCAACGGCGCGAACGTGTATTTTTCTACTACGAAAATAGAAGCTATTACGGGATATTCTACCCGGGTCAATGTCGCTCCGCTCACGTTAAATGAGTGGTATCATATTAAATTCGATATCGATATCCCTTCAAATACGTATGATATCTATGTCAACGGGACAAAGGCGATAGAAGATGTCGGTTTCCGTATCGGATTAGGGTTTACCGAAGCCGAATCGATCAAGCAAGTCGCCATGGGGGGTGCCGGTACCCCGACGTATAGCGGATATATCGATAATGTTTCTGTGTCATCGACCGGAGATGTGGTCCCGGAACCGGCGACTATGTTTCTGCTTCTTACCGGTCTGTTCGGCTTTTCTTTTCTGCGAAAAACCTCACGCTAAACTGCAAAACTCACACGACACATCCCGCACCGATATGTACATATTTAGCGGGATCCCGCTGTATAAAAATATTACGGAGCGGGGCGGTCACATAGTCACACATATGTCTTCGGCGTGTCACAAAGACACAAGGACACAAAGTCACACGTAATTTAATATGCGTATTACGGATATCGGTTACGCCTGTCCCGATTATTCCATCGGGGAAGCCCGCCCGCTAGACCCCACGCTGTGCGGGGTTGGCAGGCATCCTCTTACAATTGTATTTTAATCACCAATAACCAAGATACAATCACCAAAGAGATCTTAACCACAGAGCTCACAGAGTGACACAGAGAGGAGACGAAGATATTTGGTTTCGTTCTTTTATATCATAAAAGCGTATCTCTTTGCAAAAACAAAGAAAAACGGAAAATATTTTGCCGGTTTTCTCCCGTTTTTGCAAAGATGCCCCATCGAACAGCGATGGGAAGAAACCAAATATCTTCTCATTGAAACCTCTCATTTTTACTCCGTGCCCTCAGTGTTCTCTGTGGTTGGAATACATTTATTTTGTGTACCCCGCCGTTGTCAGATTTAGGGGAGTCAATACATTTCCTGGATAATATAATATACATTCCGCGTGGGGGCCGCGTAGATATCCGCGCGTATCCGCTTATATAATAAAAAAACAAAATTTAGAGTTGACAATATAAGGCGAGGGTTATAAACTTTATACCGGTTATCGATATTATTCCCACCAAACCGGCGGCTATTAACAACGGATCCCAGGGGACAAGGCTTCGAAAAGGAGAGTGTGCGATGTCTGGAAAAACCGGTCTTAAGAAAAAAGTGAAATTCGTAGGGCTTATGCGTTGGGTCGAACCGAACCAGCAGTGGTTTCTTTATAACGCCAAAAGCGAAGATTTTATCATGAACTTCTTTGATTGCGCGAACATCAAACGCGTTTTTCCGAAGATGAAAAAAGATAAAGACAATCTGTACGAATTGAACATTAAATTGGTAAACGAGTAAAGAGATTCCTGTAAGAAGTTGTTGAATATTTTCAGGTAACCCTTCTTGCTATCTTTCCCGCGGTATAAATCCGTTGAAAAAACATGATGATTCCGTTATGATAATGGTGTGCTTACGCGTAGTATAAATAAGACGATTGATTTTATCCTGCGTCACGCCCGTTGGGTTGTCCTCATTACGGTCTTACTTACGGTTTCCTGCCTGCCTTTTCTTTCCCGTATTCAGATGGATAATAGTATCGACGCTTTCTTTGATAAACAAAGTAAAAGTTATATCGATTTTCAGAGCTGGAAAGGACAGTTCGGCAGTGACCAGGTCATTATCGTCGCGTTTCGTGATAAGGATATCTTCACGTACGATAATCTCGCTTTGATCGAGGAGGTCACCCGGCGTATCGAAACTGTCAAATACGTCGATCAAATCACCTCGCTTACCAATGTCAATAATGTCACCGGTTTCGATAATTATTTTGTCGTGCGGGAACTCATCGAAGATATTCCCCGGGATCAGGGCGAGTTGAATAAGATAAAAAAAGAAGCGCTCGACAACCCGCTGTATGTCAAAAACCTTATATCGGCTGACGGGACGGCTACCGCGGTCATCATTGAGCTGAAATATATGCCGGATGAGGCTGGCGGCGTTCATCAACGGGAAGTCATCGATACGGTGAGGAATATCCTTCAGGAAGAGTTCCCGCAAGATAAGAAATATTATATAAGCGGATTAACGGCGATCGAGACCGCTCACGCGGTCTATATGCAGCGGGATCTCGGCGTCTTTATGCCGCTCATCTTTGCGATCATCATCGGTATCCTTATGTTAAGTTTCCGGAGTGTCGCCGGGGTAGTATTGCCGCTTTTGGCGATCAGTGTCAGTTTCGTCTGGACGCTTGCGTTCCTTTATTTCCTGGGGTTCAGTATCAATAACATCACGACGATCATCCCGCCGATCATCCTGGCGATCGCCGTTGCCGATAGTATCCATTTCATGGCTGAATGTGTCCAGAAACGGGTATATATAAGCTCCGCAACCGACGGCTCGACCGACAAGATCATCTCGAATAACATCAAAGAGCTGCTGTTACCCTGTGCCCTTACTACCGTGACTACCGCGATCGGGTTTTTCTCGTTGACGATCAGCCGTATCCCGCCGATACGGGAATTAGGTGTCGTGGTCGGGGTGGGAGTGTTTTTCGCGTTTATCGTTACGTTCACGTTTTTACCGGCATTGACCAAGTTAAGCCGTTTCCTTACCTCAAAGACCGGCAAGAAAAAAGTGGCGACCGGGTCTATCGAGAGTTATCCGTTTTTCGAGAAGGCGTTGTATCGGTTGGGCCGATTTAATGAACGGCATGTAAGAAAGCTCATGCTGATGGCGGTATTTTTGATCGTCCTCGCCGGCTGGGGCATGTCGCGGATAAAAGTCGAGACCAGCATCCTGGAATTATTCAAAAAAGACAGTCCGATATATAAAGCGACGACGTTTATCGAAGAAAACTTGAGCGGCGTGCATTTTGTCAATATTTCCCTTAAAGCCGGCCGGGAAGATTATTTCCGGGACCCGGACCTGTTACGGAAAATAGATGATACCCAGCAATTTCTCGCTGCGATACCCGAGGTCGATAAGACGATATCGGTCGTAGATTTTTTAAAAGAGATCAACCAGTCGTTTCATGCCGAAGATCCCCGTTATTACCGCGTGCCCGATACGAAACAACTGGTCGCTCAATACGTGCTCTTATATGATGCCGATGACCTGGACGATTATGTCGACAGCCTCTGGGAATGGACGACGATCCGTATCCGTCTTAACGAGCACAGTACGGTAAAACTGGACCAGGTCATGGACGATATCGAACGGTACGCTAAAGAGAAATTCGGCGGATCGATCGCCGTCGAACTCGTCGGGCAGACCGTGCTTGAGGTCGAGACCAATAACGCGGTAACTGACGGGCAGATCAAGAGTTTGCTTTTGGCGATGTTTTTTATTTTTGGGATGTTTTTCTTTGTCTTTAAATCTTTTCCGGTCGGGATTGTCGGGATAATCCCTAACGCGTTGCCGTTACTGGTGAATTTTGGGATAATGGGCGCATGCGGCATAAGGCTGAACAGCGCGACTTCGATGATATCGGCCATCGCCATCGGGATCATCGTCGACGATACGATCCATTATCTGCATAGTTATCAAGCGGCACTACGTCAATCTCGCGATTATGTCCGGGCCATGTATACCGCGCTTATCCAGAAAGGGCGCCCGATCGTGCTTACGTCTTTGATATTATGCTGCGGGTTCGGGGTGGTGATGTTTTCTGAGTTCGGGCCGTCGTTTTATTTCGGTGTGTTAAGCAGTATCCTTATGCTGAACGCTCTATGGGCCGATCTGGTCATTTTACCGTGCGTGTTGATGTGGATTAAACCGAGGTTCCGATCGCAATGATCAATTGTCAATTAGCATTTAGCAATTAGCAATATTTTAAAGAATAAAAATGTATAAAGCACAAGATCGTGTAAATGGTATAGAACAGCTTGCCGACCGGCTGCTTGATTTTGCCGTCAAAATAATTGAACTGGTCAGATTTTTGCCTCAAACGTATGTGGGAAAATACGTCGGCAGTCAACTTATGCGTTCGGGGACCTCTTCCGGTGCCAATTATGAAGAAGCCTGCGGTGCGGAATCACGGGCAGACTTTATCCACAAATTAGGCATCGTATTGAAGGAATTGAAAGAGTCTCGGTTTTGGTTGAATCTTATTGTTCGAACACGTCTCGTAAAATCGGAAAAACTAGAAGCCCTTCAGCGAGAATCTCATGAATTGTGCGCGATTATTGCTAAAAGCATCTTTACAGCAAAAGAAAATAAAAAATAATAAATTCTTAATTTTTCATTGCTAATTGTTAATTGCTAAATGAACATTGCTAATTTATAGGGAGGTGTAATATGGTTGATATGACGCAATACACTCAGGATGCCGATACATTTTACCGGGAGGCGTTTGCTCGTAACATCGGGCTTTTGACCGAAAAAGAACAGGCTCGTATGCGTCAGGCCCGCGTCGGTATTGTCGGCGCCGGCGGAGTAGGCGGGTTTCATCTTACGACTCTTGTCCGCCTGGGAGTAGGGCATTTCCACCTCGCCGATTACGATCAGTATGAGATCGCCAATATTCAGCGTCAATGCGGGGCGTTTGTGGATACGTTAGGAGAAAATAAAGCGGTTACTATGAAAAAGATAGCGGTATCGATAAATCCTCACGTTGAAGTCAAAGAATTTACCGAAAGTATTTCCCCGGAAAATATCGATAGGTTTTTAGAAGGGGTGGAAGTGGTCATCGACGGGATCGATTTTTTCTCGTTCGATGCCCGCCGGCTCCTTTTCAATAAAGCCCGCGAAAAAGGGATCTATACGATCACTGCCGGCCCGTTAGGGTTTGGCAGCGCGCTTTTGATCTTCGCGCCGCGAGGACAAGGGATGAGTTTTGATGAATATTTCGATATCACCGACGGGATGTCTTATCAAGAGAAGATCGTCGCCTTCGGGGTGGGCCTTGCTCCGGCGGCGTTGCATCTTAAATACCTTTCTTTAGGAAACGTGGACTTAGAGCGCAAAAAAGGCCCCTCAGTGGTATCGGCCTGCACTCTTTGCGGCGCGATCGCCGCGACCGAGGCGGTAAATATCCTTCTTGAGCGTAATCCGGTCAAATGCGCCCCGCATTATTTCCAGTTCGATCCTTACCGGCACCTCTATAAACACGGTTACCTGGTATGCGGTAACCGCAACCCTGTCCAGAGACTTAAACGCTGGTATCTCTTGCGCAGATTATCTCGGAGATAAGTTTCGGGTCACAAGGTCACACGTAATTTAATGTCCGTCTTACGGATACGGCTACTTTTTAATCACCAATAACCAAGATACCGTTTTTAAATCCTAAATTCTAAACCCTAAATCCTAAACAAATTCGAAAG
>JAFGQU010000016.1 GCA_016935525.1 Candidatus Omnitrophota bacterium | reverse complement strand
AGACGGAATCGAACCGCCCACGCAGGGATTTTCAGTCCCTCGCTCTACCTACTGAGCTATCTCGGCACTATCAACGGGAAGGAAGACGTTCGCTCAATGTCTTCCGGCAAACAGATAGGAAATTATAGCATATCGAATAGCTTAGGCAAGGGTTTTTTAAAAGAGACAAAAAAAGCTTGTATTTAAAAGGGATTTATCCTATAGCAGCCTATTTTCTCACTTAAAAGGTTCAAATTTGATATTACTTACTATCGCTATCGGCCAACTGGTACCTTCGGGAACCTGATCCAAACCGGAAACAACTACCGCTTTTCCCTCGATTTTTTGATTCATATACCCGTCCCTAGTCCAACCGGTCTGTTCGTCCAAAGAAATGATCCCTTCCTGTCTGCCGGTTACTTCATAACGTAAAACCATATTCCCCATATGTACGGGAGCGGCGTCCGGTTGGGAACGGATATCGGAAAAGACTTTCACTTTACTTATCCCATCATGTATACTTTCCAAAGTATAGGTAGTATCCACCCGCGCGGGAAATCCGATCGAAGTATATACTGTCTTAGTCCAGGAATCACCGATCCCGACCGGACGATCGGGATATACCGCGAACATATTCCCGACACTCTCTTTCAACGCTTCATCGCCGAACTGTTTACGTAGATTTTCTTTTACCATATCTTTAGATACTCCCTCAGGAAGAGACATGCGGCTCAGGAGTTTATCCAGGATATTATCCATCCCGCGCACATTCAGGATCTCTCCGGAAGGAGAAACCGTAATAACGAAACTTTCTCCGGCCATGACGTCATACCCCATCGCGGACGGATGTATTTTCTGAGGCGGATGAGAAGAATCGTAATCGATAAAGCCAAACGGCCCCTGCTGTTTAAAGATTATCGAATGATACTTCACTTCTATCTCGGCATTCCCGTCATAATCTTTTTGTCTTACGGTATACACATAACCGAATTCCGTATTCTGGTCTATCTTTTGCACCTCACCACCCAGATTCTGGACGATTTCCTGGGCGGCAGTATAACGGATATTATAGCTGTCTCCCTGGTTAAGGCGCAATTGCAGATCGATTTTATCGCCTGATGAAGATCCGTATTCATAGGCATTCGAAGAAAAAGCCGGCGTAGAAGCAGATTGATACCGAGTCGGAACAGTTCCTCTGTTACGGGCGCCTTGCGCCGTCGCGGGATTACCGTTTATATCGGCGATATCTTCAAGTGAATAGGTGATCGGCTCTCCGTAGTATTCGACCGTGACCGTATCGGAGGTCTCATCCAAGATATCCCCCTCCACGATCCGGCCGTCGTTAAACCGTATAGTATCGGCAGAAACCATTGAGATGAAAAAAAACGTGCATAAAAATACACATGCATTTTTAATTGCCTGGCGTCTTACCATGTTTTTCTCCTATCCTTTCATTAAAGGTCTACTGGCTCCACTTATTCTTTACTTTTTTATCAAATTTCATCAGTTTTTTATCAAGCGTATCGATTTTTTTCTTTAACTCCTGAGGGCTCTGCAGGATATTTTTCAACACACCCCACTCTTTTTTTAAATGCACTTTTTTCTTTATCATGTTATCCTTCGGCATATAATGCCTGATAAAAAACGCGCACTATGTGAGCGTTACTTTATTTTAAACCAAAAAGGGTATCCCCCTCCTTTTCATCAAAGGACAGGGGCCTTTACTTTCTCTCCGTTACGGGCGATCAGCATTAAAATAGAACGTATTTCCTGACGGTTCTGATTTACTCCGAGTATTCTTTGAAACCATTCATAGACGTCGAATATCTTTTCCTGAGCTTCATCAAATTTACCTCTCGCCGCACGGGTATCGATATCGATACACATCTCGCAGATGCGTGACGGAAGAAACATCGAATATTCCTGAATAAGGCTGCCGATCGATGCTTCCATCCTATCACCTTTATAAATAACCGAAAACGGCATACGCCATACTTTTAAAGGAGAATTGGGATCGACTTTTTTTTCTTGTTCGATCAGAAGCCAGGAAAGAGCGATGACCTGGTTCATTTTCATCGCAAACTCAAGCAGCTTATCATAATGCGGCGGATGGGGATTCGCAACGGGAACCGAAGGCGTCTGCGGCCGTATCTTCTGCCATAGTACAAAATGCAAAAACAAAATCGCCCCGACCAGCACGATCCCGTTAGCCATCACTACCACAAGAATACCCGACCATTGCATGTTCATTCCTCCAGATTATCCGTTTCTTACTTAACACACCAGCTGCATTTAGCCGGTTCTCCGGTCTCCTCCGGAACGGCCACGGGACGCGTGGATGACGAAACTGTACTTTTTTCGCTGCTTCCGGAACTTTGAGGTTTCCTCATCCCGCTATATACCAGAAGGACCATGGCCACCACACACAGAATGACCGCCAGGACCGATAAAAGCACTAATCTCTGCGGTGGCACAGACTTCATAATCATCCTCTCTCTTTAATAAAGATCATTGTTCGATACGCAAGTTGACGATCCTGCCGGTAATCACATTCGCCCGGACGATCTCGTTTTCTTTGGGCGCGTGAAAATCATATTTGGGATAGATCAGATACGTCAAGATCGCGACAAGAAGGATCAATAGAGCAATCTGTAAAAACGTTTCCCATTTCACCGTCTTCCTCCTTCATTTTGCATAACAAAACCCTTTTAGTCGCCGGCAAACAATAAGCTCAGTGCCTGATTTTGATGATTGAAAAATAATCCCAAGAGACTGTGGTATTTTGCGACAGTCTCTTTTACTATTACAACATAATATCCCGGCTTTTTCAACTCTTTTAGCGGAAGCAAAAAGAATCCCCTCTACCTAAAAAAGAAATATCTTTTTTTATATAGAGGGGATATTTTTAGTTACTTAACATTTCACATTCGGGACAGTCGGAAATCTGAGGCCCTGATTCTTCGCGTACCTCGATAACTCCGTATGATGCTCCCGAACCTTCGGGATTTAACGTTTCCTGTTTTAAGAGCGCATGAGCGATCTTCTCAGAAGTAAGTTGTTCATCCCGGTTGGTAAACACACGAAAGGTCTTTTCTATCACACATCCCTCCTTTACTCTGGTGCCATCTCTGGAAGAATCGCAAAGATGACAAACTCAATCCGTGACATAGATATGAGGAAGGTTCCTCCTAGACCCTCACCGATACACCCAAAGCAGCCTACAGCAAGCTGCCTTGCCCCTAAATTATTACTGATTGTATCACCTCCCCGTGGCTTTGCAGTGAGGTAATTCTACTGCGAAGACAATATTCTGTCAACGGGAAAATTTGGCAAGAAAATAGGAAAATCCACTATGTTAAGACACAATCGCGGATTTGATAGAACCGTCCTGATGGATATGAGACAATATATTTTTTCAGTCTAACCACTGCTATCGGCTCCTTTAAAACCACGTTTCTCCTTGGCTATCCACTTTTACTTTGGAAGGCCCCCCCTCGAGAGACCGAAAAGGTATTTGCCGAGCAGAATAGACTATTGTTTCTTACGCAGGATATCCAGGACTTCATCTAACTGGCGGGATATTTTCTTCATGATCTCAAGCTGTTCGGACTGTTTTTTTTCCTGGTGGGCTTGCAATTGGCGGGCTTTATCGGCAAGTTCAGCCATATCGCCTAATTTTGAAAAATCAAACATTTTATAAACCTCCTTTACTATGACACACGTCACACGACACATGTCACACGCGGAAAATAGAAAGGGATATTGGTTCCCTTGAACGTGTGACTATGTGACCTTGTGACTTTGTGACTGTAGCCCACCGTAATTTGAATTCTTTTTTATTTCAACTTTTTATGAAAACAATCTATTTTATGATACCCACCGGGGGGCTACTTTTTCACGATTGAATCGAAATTCTTGATCAATCCAGCCCACTTGTTTTTCGCTTTCAGGATACATTCAACTACCTCTCTCACCGCGCCCTGCCCCCCGTTATACCGGCTCACATAAAGCGCCGCTTTCTTCACCTCAGGGAGCGCATCGTGTACCGCAACCGGGACTCCCACTATGTTCATGATTCCGATATCGATCAAATCGTCACCGACAAAACATATTTCATCTTTTTTTACTTTATATTTCTTGAGCAACTGAGGGATCATCTTAGCTTTGGGAAGCTCCCCTCCGATCACCTTATCAATACGCATATCGTGAGCGCGACGCCGCACCACCGGTGAATCTTTAGCGGTAATAATGACCACAGGAACGGCGAATTTACTCAAAAGATATATTCCGAGCCCGTCTTTCACATTAAATATTTTCAGTTCCCGGCCAGCGTTGTCATAAATGATCTCGCCGCGGGTGAGTACACCGTCAACATCCAGCAGTAATAATTTTACTTTTTTAAACGCTTCTTTCTGTTTTTTCGTCATCTTCATATAACTATTTAAAGTCACACGACACACGTCACACGACACACGTTTAAAAAATCCGAAACAGTATCTTGAAAATTTGGGTATTTGATATTTGGATCTAATAAATTTGACGTGTGACTATGTGACCTTGTGACTTTGTGACCTATCTTCATACTACTCCCGCAGCAATCAGATCCTGCACATCCAGCATCCCTACCGGACGGCCGAGTTTATCTACTACCGGCACTTCGTCGATCTTTTTGGTCTCTAAGATCTCGACAGCAGCCGAAGCCAGATCATCTTCTCTTACTACTACCGGCCCTTTAGTCATCACTTCTTCTACCGGCCGGGTAAGGATATTTTTATCTTTTCCCAAATGCCGTCTTAAATCGCCGTCGGTAAAGATACCGATCAATTTTTTCTTTTTATTTACTACCGAAGCCGCCCCGGCATGGGCTGAAGTAATACTGACCAGCACCTCCTGTACCGGGGTACGCCCGGAGACGATCGGATTGGTTTTACCCTGACGCATGATATCTTTTACTTGTAGGAGCAATTTACGCCCCAGGGAACCGCGCGGATGGAAAAAGGCGAAATCTTTTTCTTTTAACCCCTTCAGTTTCTGTAAAGATACCGCGATCGCATCGCATACCGCAAGCATGACCGTCGTCGACGTCGTCGGAGCAAGACCCAGATGGCAGGCTTCTTTTTCCACCTTCACGTCGATTACCGCGTGAGAAAATTTTGAAAGGTTCGACTTTTTATTCCCGGTGATCGCGATTATTTTCGACCGCATATTTTTCAGAAAAGGGATCAGGTTACGGACTTCCTCGGTCTCCCCGCTATAAGACAACACTACGATCACGTCATCCTGACAGATCCGGCCCAGATCCCCATGCACGGCTTCTGCCGGATGTACCCAGAACGAACTGAACCCAAATGAAGCGATCGTTGCTGAAAATTTCTGCCCGATGATCCCGGCTTTACCCATTCCGGTGACGATGATCTTGCCCCGGCAATCGGCAAGCAGCTGGACCGCACAAGGGAAATTATCGTCAAGGTTCTTACGTAACGCCGAAAGAGCGTCAGCTTCTATTGTGATCACTTCTTTCGCCCATTTCACGATCCGGGCGTTTTTGTTATTTTTTTTCATGAAGCACCTTTCGCAACTTAAATGTAGTATTCAGAATACCGTCCACTTTCGATAAAGGACAGGAAGTCGTAGAATCGCTCAGCGCCCGATCGGGACGGGGATGGACTTCTAAAAACAATCCGTCTATGCCGCAGGCTACTCCGGCGAAAGCGAACTGTTCGATAAACTGCCGGTCGCCGCCGGTCATACCGGATGATCCCGAAGGCCGTTGCAGAGAATGAGTAGCATCGAATATCACCGGGTAACCAAACGTCTTCATCACCAAAAGCGAACGGAAATCCACAACCAGATTATTATATCCGAAGGACGTCCCCCGTTCGGTAAGAAAGATCTTCTTATTCCCCCTCGAGGCCACTTTTTCTGTTACATATTTCAGATCCCCGGGCGCCATCATCTGTGATTTCTTGATATTTATTATTTTTTTTGTCTGGGCAGCAGCTAAAAGCAGATCCGTCTGCCGGGAAAGGAAAGCCGGTATCTGGATCACATCCAATACATCTTTGACCAGATCTATTTGCCGGGTCTCATGCACATCGCTCAATATCGAAACGCCTACTTTGGTTCTGACTTCTTCTAAAATCTCAAGCCCTTTGGTCAGGCCCGGGCCGCGGTAAGACGAAAGCGCAGTACGGTTTGCTTTATCAAAACTGGCTTTAAAAACAAATTGTACCGGATAAGCCGCAGTAATATCCTTTAATCGTTTGGCGATTTCAAGCGTGTGGCGCCTGTTCTCGATCACACACGGCCCGGCGATCAATATGAACTTTTCTTTTTGATATCTCATCTTATCCTTCTAAAACGACAAGTTTCCCGTTTGCCTGACGACCGGAGGCCCCATCTTCGCCTTTTCGATTACCAGGACGCTGTCGTAATAGGTCATCGAATAGGCCGAACGGGTAAAATCGTCCACCCGCACCTGCCGGCTTTCGATATGCCAGGCATTAAGATAATCGATCAAACGTTTTGAATATTCAATAAATGTCCGGCGTTTTCTCAAGCCCCCGCCGTATTTCTTCCAATAACTGGTATGCAGATCTTCAATCAGATAGATACCCGGCTCTTTTACCGCCGGATACATCTCTTCGAACGTCACGATCTGCTGTTTCATCGTATGTCCGCCGTCATCGATCAGGATATCAACCGGTTCGATACGGGATTTAAGGTCCCGTAAGAACCTGCGGTCCTGTTGATCGCCGATATACACGGTTACCCCGTCAGATTGGACGTGCACACATTTAGGTTCGATATCCACACCATAAATCCTGGCGCCGGGGCCGAAATACTCTTTCCACATCTGTAACGAGCCTCCGTGAGAGACCCCGAATTCAAGCACGACCGGCTGCCGGTTACAAAACCGAGCGAAATGCCGGTGGTAGATATCGAAATAGTGCATCCATTTGTGAATAAGACGTTTGTCGTTTTTTTCGAAATATTCCCGTAACGGATTTGTATTGGTCTCAGTCTCTATCATCTGGCCTCCTCAAAAGGATACAATGTAAAATGCAAAATTAGCATTTAGCAATTATCAATCTAAATCCGATATTTCTCTTTTTATTGTTTTTCTCATTGCTCACTGCTCATTGAGCATTGATCATTGCTAATTGTCCAATTATTCTATAACGCTGCTGTGCCCGTTCTGGATCAATATCCGTTCGACTTTTTTGAAATCATCTTCGGTATCGACCCCGTGAGAATCGAATTGTGTGGTCACGACTTTGATCTTATATCCTGCTTCCAGAGCCCTTAATTGTTCGAGCTTCTCGGCCCCCTCAAGCTGTGACGCCGGCAGGTTCTTAAACGTATACAGAAAATCTTTGGTATACGCGTAAATACCGATATGTTTATAGTAGATGGCTTCCTGATCCGCCTCGCGCCGGTACGGGATCGGAGCACGTGAAAAATAAAGAGCATTGTCGTTTTTGTCGACGACCACCTTCACTACATTAGGATTATCCCGGTCATCGGGGTCAATGAGTTTCGTTTTTATCGATGCCATTACGGGATGATTATCACCGGCAATCGTAGCGCCCAAGACATTGATGGTAGTAGGGTGAATAAGCGGTTCGTCAGCCTGGATATTGATCACATATTTTGTATCGAGATCACGGACTGCTTCCGCGATACGATCAGTGCCGGAAGAATGTTCGGGTGAAGTCATCACCACCTCGGCACCGAAATCACAAGCAGCCCGCTGGACCTGCACGTTATCACAGGCAATGATCAAACGGTCAAGACAACGCGCCTGCCGCGCCCTCTCCCAAGTCCACTGGAGAAGCGGCTTCCCCAGAAGCAGCCTCAGGAGTTTCTGAGGTAACCGCTGCGAATGGTATCGAGCCGGAATAATTCCTACAATTTCCATTTTGTATGCAGATAAATCGGATCTTTATTTTTTTTGATACGCTGAATGATCTCATCTTTAGTCGCGGTAGCGGCTCCCAGTTTGCCGACCACCACTCCGGCAGCAAAATTGGCGATTACTGCCGCCTCAAGATAGGAAGCTCCGGACAAAAGCGCAAGAGTAAATACTGCGACAACCGTGTCTCCGGCTCCGGTGACATCATACACTTCCAACGCATACGTAGGGATATGAAAACTCTTACCATTATCTAAGAACAAACGCATCCCCTCTTTTCCCATCGTGATCAAAAGGCCTTTTAGTTTAAACCGGTCCATAATGACTTCACCGAGAAGGTTGATCTGTTCTTTACTGCGCACCGTCATCTGGCCGGCGATCTGGGCTTCTTTTAAGTTAGGAGTCATTGCCGTTACATTCTCATAATAATCGAAATGCTCTTCTTTAGGATCGACGGTAATGATCTTATCGTATTTTTTACATATCCGTACCAACTGGTCGACTAACGACGGGTTGATCACTCCTTTACCATAATCTTCAATAATGACCCCGTCAAACTGGTGAATGCTCTTTTTAATCCGGTCCAGTACCCGGCTATTGATAGAAAGCGGAAGAAATTCCTGAGATTCCCAGTCGATACGGACAACCTGTTGCTGTACGGCAACTACCCTGCTCTTTAAGGTAGTGGGCCGGCTACGGTCTTTTGCGACGAAACCGGTATCGATCCCCTTTCCTTTCACGAGCGATACCAACACCTTACCAAAATGGTCATTCCCGACTACTCCGCACAACGAGACCCGAGCACCCAGATCGATCAGGTTAAGGGCCACGTTCACCGCTCCCCCGCCGACAAATGACTCTTTATTAGCCCATACTACCGGGACCGGAGCCTCCGGAGAAATACGTTCGGCATCACCGAAAATGTAATGGTCAAGGATGAGGTCCCCTACGACCAGCACTTTTTTCCCCTTAAATTTTCCCGGTATTTTCTGAAGTTGATTGGAACTCAGTTTCATAACGCTTTCCCTTTATAAAGTGTTGAATCGGCATTACTACTACTTTATAGCGGTTAATTTTACCATAGACTATATCCCGCAGCAATACCTGTTTTCTCCGGAAAAAATACATAGAAACAGGGAAATGTTATGGTCCAGGGCTTGAGGATACCGATTCTTTAATGGATATCTCTTGAAGCTTACTCAGGTCACGGTAAGTCCCGTGTAATTCGGCAGGACTGATTATTTCCACGTGGGGACGGAAAATATCCTCTTTATTCTGGGATCTGACGATGGCGATACTTCCGTCGGATAATCTCACGTTCGTACCGACAGGATACACGCCTAATTCCTGGAAAAACCGGTCTATAAGATACGGATCGAACCGTTTTCCTTTCTCCTGCATCATGATCTCATAGATCTTCTCGGGCAGATATTCCTTTTTATAGGCCCGCCGGGAACGTAACGCGTCGTAAAAATCACAAATCCCCACCAGTGAAGAGATTATGTTCGGTTTTACGGGATAATCCAGCTGAGGGTACCCGCTTAAATCATAAGAGACATGATGTTCCAGCGCCACCACTACCGGCAACACCCCTAAAGAATATACGTATTTAAGCAGGATCTTCGCGCCCAGTTGAGAATGGTTTTTGATCTTCCCGAACTCTTCTTCGGTCAAAGCCCCCGGTTTCTGGATGATATCGCGGCTCACCGCGATCTTCCCCATATCATGAAGGAGGCCGGCGACTCCGACCTGTAAGATCTCTTCTTTGCTGTATCCCAACGCTGAAACGAAATACATCGATAGCAGCGATACGTTCACCGAATGCAAAAACGTACTTACATCATAATTCCTTAAAAAACCGGCTTCTCTAAAAAGTTTCTTCTGTTGGTAGGCATCGGTTAAAAAACCGTTCAAAGTCATCTGGAGTTTGATAAAATCCAGGTCTTCTCCTTTAAGGATATTAGAGAAAGAATCGAATACCGTATCTATTTCCCCTCCCTCCTCTTTATGATCAGGCTTCTTTATCGGGACGGTTATTTCCCCGTGAGCGCCGGGAGGGAGCAGTTGCCCGGCATGAGTCATTTTCCCGATACGGATGTTCTCCACGCCCAGCATAGTCAAATATTCCTGATAAGACTCTAAGTCCTTGCTGCGTTCGGTCAAAGCTTTCAGAAACCGCACCAGTTCGTCGGGAGTCACATTTTTAAGAAAAACTATTCTTTCTATCTGTTTGTTATTCAATTGATGAATCAGTGTCTCGAACCGTTTACTCAATTCAAAAAATATTTCTTTCTCGAATGCGACTTCATCGCCGACGATACCGATCACGAGTTCGTCGCGTTGGGCAAACGCATCTTTAAGCATCCCGTAGACCCGTTCAATCCCTTCCTTAAGTTTAGGATGCCCTTGAGGGTAGACATAAAACGTTTGCATAAAAGCAAACAATTCGTGGATAAGTTTTTCGATCTCTTGAGCCATTACAGTTTCCTGAATTCGGAAAGGGTCCGTTCAATCTCGGTTTTTAAAGGAGTACCGCCCCAACACAAAAACCATTTCAATAGATCCGCGAGTTTTTCCCGGCTGCTGGCGAGCTGCGCGTCACGGATAAGCCGGATGTTCTCAAGAAGAATACGGTTATTGATACCGAAAAGGTTAAACACCGAGAGCAACAGTTCGCCCGCCTTCTTCTGTACTTCGGGAGTTTTTTTCTTTACTATCGCAACCAATTCTTTTTTGAGAAATACGTTATCCTGCCGTAAATTCTCAAGGACAAAATCATCTTCGACGTAAGAAGAATTCTGCATCGCCTTAAGCACCTCTATTTTTACCAGAGGATTTGCCGTTAAAAAAATATTTTTCAGGATAGAGTATACCTGGCGGGTATCTACCTTGTTCAACGCCTCGATGACCTCTTTTAAAAACCCTACGTTTGTACTTTCTTTTTTTAATTGTTCAAGGAAGGCATTATTGAGGTGCGGGAAGAACTTCAAAAAAAGCCGCACCACATGTTGCCGCCGCGGATGTAATCCGAATATTTTTTTAAAATACAGGTCTGAGGAAAATTGGCTACGTTCAAGGATACCGATAAAATATTCGAACGTATCCTCGTCTATCGTGATCGTTCCTTCCACTATGACTTCTTCGATCTTAGTTAACAGCACTCCTTCCCGCTGACGGATCTCTTCTTTTATCCGGGCATCGTCGAGGTGAACCAGTTTCATACTCAGCGCCTGATGAAACTGGCGCAATAATTCTATCTGGTGGACATGAGAAACCTCTTCGGTATTTTTGAGCAACTCATCACATAGCGGGATAATGCTTTCACAGTGGCCTTCCCATGACAACAGGTTCAAAAGAGCAAAAAGATAATTACGGAATAAAGCGTTTTTGTTAAGCATCATCTTAAGGTCGACCCCTATTCGAGATGACAGCAACGTAAGCGTATACCGGTACATCTGGGGCATATAGACATTGGTTTCTTCCATCACCAGCATATTTTTCACTCTTTCACGCAAATGGGGGTCGTTGACAAGTTCGGTATGGTCTTTCAGTTTTTGATCCCATTCTTGGAGATATTCTTCTTTATTATCTTTTTCCACCAACCGGTCAAAAACCGAAAAGATCACCGGGTTGAAACTCTTGCTGCCGAACACTTCGTTCCAAAGCGTATCGATTTGACTTTTACGGCTTAACCGGGAAAAAAGAGACCGCACCTGCTCTAACACTTTTTCATCCTGGATCTGTTCCTGCTTCTTAAGGACCGCTTTAAGCACTTCTTTTCCCAGCGACTGAGAGACATCCGGCATCTTTTCTTTTAATTGCCCGACAATATCCTGCAGGCGCAGAAAATCCTCTGAATCGCTTTTCAATTCATGGAAGTTCATTTGCTCAATCGCCTGGGTTAACCGGGAAATGAATCCATTAGTGTCTTCCTGGGTTTGAAGCGTTCCTACTTCTCCCAAAAGATAATTCCACACGTCTTCGGAGATCTCCTGGCCGCTGCTCCCTAAGAAAGGAGAATAATCGAGCGCGCTGATATGGATATGAGGTAAGTCATTTTTTTCTATGAAGACCTTCAATCCTCCGGCTTCATCGAGGGCGCGGGGCGAAGCAGATAATTCCTTCACAAAAAGAGCCAGTTCCGACGTATCGACACCGGTCGAAATACGGATAGACTTCACTTTACGGATATGAAAATAACGCGCCTCTTCTTCATATAACCGGTCGCCTTTGAACTCTTCTGTACCGACCATAATATGTTCGGAAGTAAACCCTATTTCTACCGACATCTGGTCTTTGAGCACTTCATGTAACGTGTCACTTAACGCATCGATCGACTTTGCCACTAAGGGATGTTCTTCATGATACATCCCGGCATTGATAAAGGCAATCCTCATAGTACGCAATAATTGTTTGAGTAAAATCTCATTTACCATAGTTCAAAAATAATCGCGGTACATATTCATCAGGCGGTTAAAGATGCCGGCCTGAGGGATGGTGCGTTCCAGATACCGCTGGCAGCCATATTTCACACATCCTAAGAGGTAAGACGAAGAAGAACGAAAAGAAGAGATTTCGGTCTGTAATCCCGGGAACTGGCCGCGGATAAATGCGGTAAACCCTTTTAATACGGCAAATTGCCCCAAAAAGAGTATTTTATATTCCTGGCTGATATATCTTTTTATAAACTCGATTATTTCCGATAATTCTTCTCTGAGGATTTCCTGTAAATACTGGCTGATCGCCGTCGTATTTATACTCACATAACGGCCGGCCTCTTTCATCACCACCTCTTTACCGGACATCACACTTTGAAACCCTACGTAATGGTCAAGGATATCCTGACATACCTGGGGTGAAAGCGAAAATTTTTCGGCGATCTTACGCTGGATCTGCACGCTGTTCATATCGAATTTCTCGAACACGATACCTTCATCAGAAAGGATCGAACAATAAGTCTCGTGACGGCGTATATCTACGGTTACATAAGGGACCGGGATCTTATCGGAAGCATTTACGCTCAACTCAGCCAGCGGCCACCAGATAAACGCCATAAATTGCCGGTCAATGTTATGAAAAAGAGCTTGAATTTCCGAAAAGATCTTTCGTTCGATCGACACCAGAAGTGATTTAAGTTTCAGCTTCCGGGCGGAAACCTGTGCCGGCAATTGGCGGAAGACCTCCCCATCAAGATGATATTCCAGGATGATATTATGGATACACCGTTCGTTCCAATCCAGCATTACCCCTTCCATATGGTCTTTAGCCTGAACGATCTCTTTTGCGAATACGGCTTTCTTTTTATCTTTCGCCAAAGGGAATATATCGTCGGCGATCTTGAACCGTTGCCAGCCAAACGGCAACACACAATATACCTGATCTACGACGATCGATTTTTCTTCTTCGTGTTTTGTGATTTCTTCGTCGAGTTTCTCGATATTTTTACCAAGAACCTCAAGGAGATCGTCACTTCCGGCGGGCAGAGAGAATTCGGCACACGGGATCAACTGGGCCCGCTCACGGGCACAAAGCAATACCGAGAGTATCCCATCTTCTAGGGCAATACCGCACATTCCCTGCTTCATCGTTTCCCAATATATACTTTACTGTAACGCAGATCGATGTAACGTAATGTAGAAAAATCGTTATCGTAATTCTCACGCATTAATGCTTCTAATATCTTAAGCTTTTTTTCGAAATCCTGCTCTCCTAATATCACTTTTGTACCGTGAGTAAAAAACGACAGATTATCCAAACGATGAGCAAGAATGGTGGTAGGCGAAAATAAGTCGGAACGTAACAGCACTTCTAACAGACGAGCGGCCTGCCTTACCCGTTCGTCATCAATATAGGCTCCGGCAGCGATATCCTGGGTAAACCCGTCTACTTCCACAGTCACCAGTCCCGATCGCGGGCCCCGTTCTTCCTCGATGATCTTCAACGCTTCGTTTAAAATATAATAACGGTCGCTTTTTATCTGTAAGAAAGCTTTACTGCGCAAGACATTGACATCAACCGTATCGGGAAATTCTTTAAGAAAAGTAAGTTCCTCAAGATCCGGATAACGTTGCATGACGGTAGTGCGGATACTTTTCAGATCAAGGGACAGTAACGATTTACCCAACGCATAGTCGCTTACGATTGTTTTGATCTGTCGCCCATCCTCGTTCCCGTCGATACGAACGGTCTTCACTCTGAAAAAGGTAAGCGGAGTAATCCTTTTGAGGGCGTAACTGGCGGCAACGGCCGTAAAGATAAGGATCAAAAGGGCCACCACAACCGGAAAAGGGATTTTCGGTATCCGACGTTTAAATGACCTGGGCCGGCCGCGGCGGCGTCCCATCCCTATCGTCCCGCCTTTATCTTGAACGTATCTCTAAGAGCGAGTTCTATCATCCTGCGCATAAGTTCATCAAAACCGATATTATCACACCGGGCCGAAAGAGGAAGCAGACTGTGCGAAGTAAGCCCGGGAATAGAATTCACCTCCAACACGTACGGCCGCATCTGGACATCAAGGCGCAGATCGACCCGGGAGAAATGACGACAGCCAAGGGTTGTATGCGCTTTTTGAGCATACTCCTGTACCTGCCGGTACAACTTTTTTTCCAGCGGCGCCGGCGCGATAAAGTCGGTCATATCATCGGCATATTTTGCCGTAAAATCGTACCAGCCATTGCGCGGGACGATCTGGACTACCCCCAACGGCTGTTCATCGAGTATCCCTACGGTATACTCGGTACCTTCGATATATTGTTCGATTAACACCCGTTCACTGAACGAAGCGGCATCGGCCAAAGCTTCTTTAAGCTCTCCGATATTATGCACTATATGGATCCCCTGGCTGGACCCGCCGAAATGCGGTTTGATGACCTTAGGATAGCAATCGACCTTGACCGAAAGGTTCTTTCTTTCTACTATCGTAAAATCCGGCGTAGGTATCCCGTGAGTCAAAAACAGCTCTTTTGAAGCGATCTTATCCATCGCAAGGTAACTTGCGGCCGCCCCTGAACCGGTATAAGGAATCCCGATACCATCCAGAATCTTTTGAATCGAACCGTCTTCGCCAAATTCGCCATGTAACGCTATAAAAGCGAATTCAATACCTTGATCGATCAACAGCCGTTCTATTTCTTTGGCGTCTCTGGTATCGATAGTGACCGGCACCGCGTCTAATCCCAAATGCCGGCAGGAAACGTATACCTGTTGTGCCGAAAGGAAAGAAATCTCCCGTTCTCCGGAGACTCCTCCCTGTAATATCGCGATACGTATTCTGTCTTTATTCAACAACCCCATCGGCGGATCTCCTCGGAAAGCATGATCTTGAATTTATCCCAGACTTTATCTTTAATCGTTTTTATCAACTGATCGACCTCGCCGGCACGGGCATGGCCATGATTCACAATAAAGTTGGCATGGATATCCGATACCGCCGCATCGCCGATACGCAACCCTTTCAGTCCGCATTCATCGATCAAAGCCCCGGCCGAATAACCGGGAGGATTTTTAAAAATACATCCCAGGCTGGGAAACCGGAAATCCTGAGTAGCGATCCTTTGAGCGAGAAAAGCGGCAATATTTTTCTTTACATTTTCTTCCGGTTTAAATTTAAGGACCACTTCTGTAATGATAAACCGGTCTAAATTACTTTTACGATACCCGTAACGGATGACATTGCGGGATAACGAATGTTCTTTCCCTTTCCGGTCGATCACCCGCACTTCTTCGACCAGCGAAAGGAAATCTCGTTTGAAACACGATGCGTTCATACAGGCCAGGCCGCCGATTGTCGCCGGGATCCCGGCGAACATTTCAAGGCCCCCCAGACGGTTCTCGATACAATAACGTAATACGGTCGCTAAAGCCGTAGCAGCCCCCACCGCACACACGTAGGATGAGACAGGATTGATACACCTAAACCCCTCACCCAGCTTGATCACCGCCGCGGGGATGACGTCGTCGCAGATAAGGATGTTCGACCCGCGCCCCAACACGACATAAGGAATACCTTCTTTGGTCAATCTCAAGATACTCCGGATAAGTTCTTCCTGAGTAGCAGGTACAAGGAAATACCGGGCATTCCCCCCGATCTTCATCGTAGTCAGACCACTTAAAGGGTAATCAGGCTTTAATTCTTGTTCTGGTAAATTCGCTGATAACTTCATCGGTAATCTTACTGATATCTCCGGCTCCTACACTGATCACGACATCTCCTTCTTTGATGAATCCCGATACCTCCCCCGCCAACTTTTCCTTAGCTACATAATGCAGTTCACCGTTAAATCCTTCCTGCAGGCGGCGCCCCAGAGCCAGTTCATCGAAATCGTAAGGTTTCTCTTCTCCCGCAGCGTACACATCGGTAAAGATCAGGCAATCGGCAGCACCGAAACACAAAGCGAACTCATTCAAAAGCCGCATCAGGCGGGAATAACGATGGGGTTGAAATAACACAACCAGTCGACGGGACCCAAGCGCACGCGCGGCAGCTAAGGTAGCTTTTATCTCGGTAGGATGGTGCGCATAATCATCGATAAAAATAACCCCTTCGGCACAACTTTTAAGCTGGAACCTCCGTTTTGTACTTTTAAATTCCGGCAACACTCGGATCAATTCTTTTATATCCGCGCCGATAAATTCAAAAAAACTTATTACCGCAAGGGTATTGAGCACATTATGTTCGCCTAAAAGCGGCAGGCATACCTGCGGGTAACAGCGGCCTTTTATATAAAGGTCAAAATAAGTATATCCGCCCCGGTAGTGAATCCCTTCGGCCCGGACCGGATTCCCGGGATCTTTCCCGTAAGAAAGTGAAGGGACTTGCCGCAGGATACCGGATACTGCTTCATCATCACCCCACCCGATAGTAAGCTCCTGAGTATGCCGGGCAAACTCAAGGAAGTTTTCGTCCAGTTTTTCTCGGGTTCCGTAGAAATCGAGATGTTCGTTATCGATATTGGTGAGAATCGATACCCAGGGCGAGTAGGAATGAAAACTCCCGTCACTCTCATCGGCTTCGATAATAAAAAAATCGTTACCCCACCATGCCATTTTTTCGTAATTTAACGGTTGAGCGCCGATGAATGCGGTCGGTTTATATTTTAAACTCGTCGCTAAAAAGACCAGGAGTGCCGAAGTAGTCGTCTTACCGTGACTGCCGCATACCGCAACGACCCGCTCTCCCTGAGAGATCATCCCCAGGATCTCGGCACGACGGTATACACCGATCCCTTTTGCTCGCGCAGCGACTATCTCGGGATTATCCGGCCGGATCGCCGAAGAATAGCAGACGATATCGGCACCTTCGATATGGGCGGCACGATGTCCCGTAAGGACATTGATCCCGCAACTTTCGGCCTTTTTAAAATAATACCCCTCTCTGATATCGGACCCGCTTACCCGGTAGCCTTTTTCTTTTAATAACATCGCCAGGGCGCTCATCCCGACCCCGCCGATACCGATGAGATGTATGTTCTTGATATGTGTGAGGATATTCTCGTGCTGCATTATTCTATCAACCACTCTGCGTTCAGGTCCCGCAGAGCATCTATTGCCGGTTTTTCTTCCTTTAATCTTTTTTCTCGCCAGAAAATATACTGGAATAGAACGTGCCGTCATCGACACTTATCGAAACTGAAGACAGTTTTTCTCTGATCATATCCAGTTTTTGCCTATCGGCAAAGGCCTCACGTAATATACTGGCGCAACCGGCATATGCCGATTCATTTTGTTCACAATAATACGCAGCTCCCTTCCCGGTTAAAAAAAGGGCATTCGCCCGTTGATGGCCTTCGGCGCCGGGATAAGGAATAAGAATTGCCGGGATCCGGAAAAAGACGATTTCGGCAATAGTTAACGCGCCGGCCCGGCAGATCACGATATCAGCTGCCGAATATAACAAGCCGATATCTTTATAAGACTTCTTAACAAAATATTCTTTTCTCATTATTTTATCATAAAACTCACAAAATTGATAATAGTCTCTCTCTCCGGTAAGATGGATCGCCTGGAAAAAAACATCTTCCTGAATTATTTTCTTAAACGTCTCATTAAGGAACTCCGATCCCTGGCTTCCGCCGAAACAAAATACTACCGGGCGATAAAGATCAAGGCCCAGTTTTTTCCGGGCCTGGTCTTTCTCATAATGCCGGATACCGGGATGCCGGGGAATACCGGCAGATTTCATCGTAGCGGTGATATTGTGCGGAGGTAACCCGTACCATATTGCCCTTACCAGGTGCCGCAGGAACCGGTTCGCTTTCCCCATCCGGACATTCGGCTCGTATAATCCGGTATCACGTAAAAAGAGAGCGCCAAAGAGGATAAAAAATAAACTGCCCCGGCCGCCGAACCCGATGATCTTATCCGGCCGCATACAAAAAATAATCCGGACCGCTTCGATGCTGCGCAGGAACATTTCTCTTAAAAGCCAGGCTCGGTTCAGGTCTTTACCGACAATACAGGCAATATCTTCGGGCACATACTCGCCAAGATAAGCCGATGTCGTAAACAATGTCACGTTATGTCCAGCCGTTTGGGCCGCCCGGGCAAGCGCAAGGGCAGGAAAAAGATGGCCGGCACTGCGGTCAGTGACTAATAATATTTTCATCTTCTTTAGTCGCACGAAACAGTAGCCCTAACAATATATAATGGACGATCAAATTGCTTCCGCCGTAACTTACAAATGGTAACGACAGCCCTTTTGTCGGAAACAGCCCGCAGCTGACCCCGATATTGACTATTACCTCGGATCCTGTTATCAGAACGATACCCATGACCAGCATCCGTCGGAAAGGGTCACCGATCCGTAACGTCAGTTCGAACATACTGGAAAACAGGAAAAAAAACAATCCTAACACTATTGAAACCCCGATAAAACCAAACTCTTCGGCAATAATCGAAAAAATAAAATCAGTGTGTGCTGCCGGCAGGAACAGAAATTTCTGACGGCTCTCCCCTAACCCGACCCCGGCAATCCCTCCGGCACCATACGATATCTGCGACTGAATAAGCTGGAATCCCGACCCTTGCGAATCCGCCCAGGGATTAAGATAAGAAGTAATCCGCTGCATACGGTAAGGATACACTTTCACGAGCGCCCCGGCGGCAAGCATCCCGACCAGGACAAGATACAAAAGGTGTTTTTTACGGGCATTGGCAATAAACAGCATGAGAAATAACCAGCCTAACCAGAACATCACCGTACCCAAGTCCGGCCCTAACACTATCAAAAACGCGCTTATCCCGCCGATCACCAAAAGCGGAAGGATTCCCCGGGAAAAATTACGGATAAAACCCCGTTTACGATAAAGATAATCTACCGCGTAAAGCAGAAAAGAGAATTTCAGGAATTCCGAAGGCTGAATACCGAACCCGAATAGACTCAACCAGCGCCGCGCGCCGCCGACCTGTTTTCCCACCAGAAGCGCAAGCACCAGCAGGAACAGATTGATTCCCAGAATAACGGCCGATCTTTTTCTCAAAAACTCGATATCAACTGCCAGTGTCCCGAAGAAAAAACCGATCCCTAAAAGGAAATATACCAGTTGACGTTTAAAAAAATAGCCGCTGTCCCCGGTCAACCGCAAGGCATAGATCGAAGAAGCCTCGTAAATCATTAATAGACCGAAAAGAGAAAGGGCAAAAACGGTAAGAAATATTTTTCTACGTTCTCGTTGAAGTTTCTGCATTAAGATTATTTACTACTTGGATAAAAAATTTACCGCGTTCCTGATAATTTTTGAAAAGATCAAAACTCGAACACATCGGAGAAAAAAGGACCACCTCACCGCGACGCGCATCCTGAGCCGCAGAACGGACAGCTTCCTCTACACCGTCATACCGGGCGATATCGGGATAAAAAGAGAGGGCCTGCGTAATCGCCGTGCGGGCCTGCCCGTAAAGATATATCTTTTTTACTTGATTAAGATAAGGTGCGATCTCGCCGTATTCCAACCCTTTGTCTTTCCCTCCGGCGATCAATCGCACGGGACCTTTGGTATTCTTCAATGCCCAGATAGTCGAAGAGGGATTCGTCGCTTTAGAATCATTGATAAAAGTGACTCCCCCGAATTCTCTGACTTTCTGCATCCGATGCGGTAGGCCGCGAAATTCCGAGAAAACCCGGGCGCATTCTTCTTTAGTCATCGCGAATATTCCGGCAATGACCGATACCGCCGAATAATTTTCGTTTTCGAACTCATCGCTGAAATAACGGACCTGGGAATGTATCGACGATTTCAATTCGTCAGAAAAAGCGCAATTCCTGTTCAGTACGGCGAAATCATTTGCGGTCTGGTTAGAAAAAATATTTTTTTTAGCGCGGACATAGTCAGAAACCTGAGCGTACCGGTCAAGATGATCGGGTTCGATATTGGTAATACAGCTCACCGCAGGGTGAAAATCCCTGATCGTTTCCAATTGAAAAGAACTCACCTCAAGCACCACGATATCTCCTTCTTTAGTACGGGGAGCTACTTCGGAAAAAGGGATCCCGATATTTCCGGCAAGATAGACTCTACCGGGAAACTTACTTTTAAGCACGCTATAGGCGAGAAACGTAGTGGTAGTCTTACCGTTGGTACCGGTAATCGCGACGATCCGGGCACGGTTTACCCAGGACGCCACTTCCATCTCCCCGTATACCGGGATACCGCGGGCACAGGTATACTCACCGATACCTGAGGCGGCCACATCGACACCGGGTGAGACGACCACGAGATCACAATCACTTAAAAATTCACAAGAATTTTTTTCAAACTCGAACCGGACCCCCCGGGCGCCTAACCGTTCGATCAGGATCTTCGAAAAAGAATCCTCAAACCCCGTATCGCTCACTTTCACCTGTTTGCCATAATCAAGAAGCATCCGGCACAGCGCGATACCTGACCGTTTAAAACCGATTATTCCGATACGGGAAAATGAATCGAGCATCATCGTAATTTAAGGGTTAAGAGCGCACACATCGCGCAGATCAAAGAGACTATCCAGAACCGGATGATGATCTTTGATTCCGGCCATCCTTTCAACTGAAAATGATGATGTAACGGCGCGGCACGGAATATCCGCCGCCCGCTCATCCTTACCGAACATATCTGTAATACCACGCTCAAAGCCTCAAGGACAAATATCCCTCCGGCAATGATCAAAAGAAACTCTTTTTTTATGAACAGAGCGATCACTCCGATGATCCCGCCTAAAGACAACGCTCCGGTATCGCCCATGAACACTTCAGCCGGATAAGAATTAAACCAGAGGAACCCAAGCCCCGCCCCTAAGAGCGCCGCGCAGATCACCGCGAGTTCTCCGGCATCGGCGATATGCGGGATAAACAAGTAATTGGCGAACTCGAGATGGCCGGTTAAATAACTCAAACCCGCAAATACCAGAGAATTAGTAATGATCCCGCCGATCGCCAACCCGTCTAAGCCGTCGGTAAAATTGACCGCGTTCGATGTGGCGACTATGACCAGCGCCGTCCAGAATATATAAAAAAATCCCAGATCAAATACGACCTTTTTAAAAAACGGGACATCGAGAGTAGTAGAAATATTCCGGTCAAGGAATATTACCAACCCTAAAAAAACACCGATCCCTATCTGCACGATCAATTTATGTTTCCGGCTTAATCCTTTCCCCCGGGTACTTTTGAGATAATCGTCGCTGAACCCCAACGCTCCCAGTAAGATCATAATCAAAAGCACATACCAGACAAAACTTACCGTCAATTTTGCCCAGAGTAACGTAGAGATCCCGACCGCGCCGATCAGGATAAGCCCGCCCATCGTAGGGGTCCCTTTCTTCGATTTATGCAGCGCTTCCAGATGGACATGGCCGTACATATCGATAGATTCCTTGAAATTAAGCCGGCGGAAATATCTTTTAAACCATTGCCAGAGGACAAAACTCAAGAAAAAAGAGCACATAAAACTGGCACCGCTGCGGAACGTAATATATTTGAACAGATTAAACATACCAAATGTATCGCTTAATGAATAGAAGAGATGATATAACATTTTTAAAATCTCCAGTCTACGGTCTCTGGTTTCTGGTATTTTATTTCATTTTTCACTAAATACTAGAGACTAGCGACCAGCGACTATTTATCAGTATTTCTCAATTATCTTCTCCATCTCCATTCCCCGGGAGCCTTTGACGAACACCAGATATTTTTTACGCGACAGTTTTTTAAGAAAAGCGACCACCTCATCATGTGATGCGAAATGAAACGCGCGGCGATACCCTAACGCGTCGAGTTTCTCTTTTAATACCCGGCTGTAAAAGCCCAGGGTAAGCACGTATTCAAAATCCTGACGCAGGATATCCGCGGCAAGGTGACGATGGCACGCAAAGGCGAGCCGGCCCAGTTCACGCATATCGCCGATCACCGCTATTTTAGGGTAACGGTAACAATCAAGATTCTCAAGCGCCGTTTTGAGCGCGAACGGATTGGAATTATAGGCGTCATTAATAAAAAACATGCCTCGTTTTCTGGTCTCCTCCATCCGCATCGGGAAATTAAATCCGAACTCATCCATCATCGCGATATATCCCGGCAATTCTTCGCCTGAAGCATACACCGCGCCCAGGGCGGCCAGGGTATTATAGATATAAAAACGAAACGGGGTCTTAAGCCGCATTTTATATTTTCCATTGATTAAAAATACCGTTTCTTTTTCGTTCCCGCTTAAAAACCGGCCCCGTACCGTCGCCCCTTTTTTAGTACCGAACCAGACGATTTTCTTTTTCGCCTTTATCTTTCTTAAATACGGATCATCATAATTGAGGACCGCTTTTGTGTGAGCGTAACGGGTGACTATTTCTTTTTTTTCTTCAAAAATATCCCTGAGTGTCGGTAATTTTTCAGTATGCACCGGTTTGATATAGGTGATCACTCCTATATCCGGACGCACTATAGCAGTAAGCTGTTTGATCTCACCGGGAGAATTAGTCCCTAATTCTAACACAATGAATTCCTCATCGGCAAGCCGTAATATGGTCTTTGAGACTCCCAGAAAATTATTCTCGGTCTTCTCGTTCTTAAGGACCGAATACGTATGCTGTAAAAGATAGGCGATTATTTCTTTCGTCGTGGTCTTCCCGATCGAGCCGGTCACCGCGATCGCGCGGGGATTCACCGTTTTCCTTATATAACAGCTGATCTTTTCTAACGCCCGGTAAGGATCGGCGACGATATAAGAGCAGGCGTTCACGTCACGGCACGCGGTTTCGTCCTGGGCGATAACAAATCGCGCTCCCCTACGGCAGGCTTCTTTAATAAACCGGTGGCCGTCATGCCACTTACCGCGCAGGGCGAGAAACCCGTCACCGGACGAAATCGTCCGTGAATCGATAGAGATCTTCTGCGGTGTCCGCCACAATGACCTCTTTATGACTTTTTTGGGGCGGATCACCCCTTCCATAGCTTCATAGGTAAACATACTCATTTTTCTTTACAATATACCTCGCTGATCACATCCTGGTCTTTAAACGGGAACCTTCGGGCTCCGACGATCTGGTACGCTTCATGGCCTTTCCCGGCGATCAATACTGCCGAATGCGGACGCCTATCCCGGCTCATCAACGCCTGAGTTATCGCCTGACGACGGTCGGCAATTACCGAGTACCTCCCCGGTGAGCATCCTTTTTCGATTTCCCGGCAAATCGCCAGAGGATCTTCGCTGCGGGGATTATCGGACGTAATAATAGTCTCATCGGCATATTGGGTCGCGATCTGTCCCATAACCGGACGTTTACTTTTATCGCGGTCACCCCCGCACCCGAATACACAGATCACTTCTTTATATCCCGATTGTTTTAACGTCACGAGCGCTTTCTCCAACGCATCGGGAGTATGGGCATAATCCACATACACGTTCTCGATAACCTCCTCCATCCTCCCGCAAGGGGCTTTCAGACATTTTACATAGCGGATGCATTTTTTCATATCGAATCCGTAAGAATAAAGGGTCGCCAGGGCGGCCAGGATATTAGAGACATTATGGATCCCGATAAGCCCGGTACGGACCGGAAACTCTTCCTGATTGAACCGTAACGTAAAATCCGTACCGCCGGGATACGGTTTGATATTTTTGGCCAGGAAATCGGCATCACCGGAAGTGGCATACGTGATCTTTTTGTGAGGGATACGTTCCCGGAGCCTCTGCCCGTAAGGATCGTCCACGTTCAAGACTGCCAGGCTTTGCGGATTCATCGAAAAGAACGATGTTTTTGCCTGAAAATATTCTTCCATAGTACCGTGATAATCAAGATGGTCATGGCTTAAATTGGTAAAAATACACCGTCGGAAAGGGATCCCCCAGATCCGTTCCTGCACCAGCCCGTGAGAGGAGACTTCCATTACCACATAGCGGATATCATCTTCTTTTATCGTCGAGAGAAGTTTACGTAATAGAAAATAATCCGGCGTAGTATAAGGGGCATCGATGCATTCGTCCTCGATACAATAATGGACCGTTCCCAGAAGCGAAGCCGGCAGATCGAAATGACGGATCAATTGATACATGATATGGGCAGTCGTAGTCTTACCGTTGGTACCGGTCACCCCGATAAATCCGAAACGGCTAAGATCAACCGGATAAAAAATATCGACGGCACGGTTAAACTCTTTTTTGACATCATCGACATACACCAGCGGAACATCTTTGATCGAAGACGGTATTTTCCCTTTATGTTTTTCCTCTACCACCAACAAAGAGACTTTCCGGCTGATATCTTCAAGAGCTTTGAATATATCGAATTTATCTCCTTCGATGACGAAAAAGGCCTCGCCTCCGCTCAGTTGACGGCTATCCCGGGAAATACCCCTCACCTCTCGTCGCGCGAAAGGAGTCCCGTGAGGAAGCTGGTTGAACAATTCACTTATGATCATTGTAATCGAGACGAACTGTTTTGATACCGCAAATAACGCAGCGTTTCTTTCCCGATCATCCCGAACAAGGGCGCGGCGACCGTACCGCCTAAATGCGATTTACGCGGTTCATCAATACTTATTGCAATCACTAAAGAAATATCTTCTTTTTCTATAAACCCGACAAACGAAGCCCGGTACTTATTAGGCGAATATCGCCGGATCGAAACATCAAACTTCTGGGCCGTCCCGGTCTTGCCTCCGACTAAAGCTCCTTCGATCCAGGCAGAGCGTCCCGTCCCGTTTTCCACGACATCGATAAGGACGGCTTTAGCCCGTTCACATACCCGGGGTGAAAGGACGTTTTTCTTTATAGGCGGTATTTCGTTGGTATAATGCTCATGGACTACTTTTTTGACCACATAGGGCTGGATAAGCTCACCTTCGGAAACAATAATAGACATCGCCTGAGCTAACTGAATAAGGGTCACTCCCACTTCCTGCCCTATCGGGACAATGTACCCGGAGGTCTTGCTCCACTGGTTCGGTTCTTTCATAAATCCGTTGATCTCGCCGGGCAGGTCGATACCGGTTGCTTTTGCGAACTGCAGTTTTTTGATATAACGGTACAGGGTGTTTTTTCCGAGACTTTGCGCGATTTTTGCCACGCCGATATTAGATGATTTACTGAATACCTCGCGAAAGCTTAAATTTCCGTAAGGATGATAATCATGAAGGACCGTCCCGGGGATCTTATATTCTCCGTTTTCACAAAAAAACATATCATCCTCATTAAACGCCCCTTCATTAAGGGCGGCGATTAACGTCACGATTTTGAAGACCGAACCCGGTTCGAACATATCGGTCAATGCCTGGTTCTTGCGTTCAGATGCCTGAGAGGAACCCGGCTTATTCGGATTAAAATCAGGAAAATTCACCAACGCCAGCACTCCTCCGCTCTGAGTATCGAGCACCACCACCGACCCGCCTTTTGCCCCGAACTTGTCTATCGTCTCGGCTAAATACTTTTCGGCCCAATACTGGATCTGTCCGTCAAGAGTAAGATACACATCAGCCCCTTCCTGAGGCGTAAGCGACTCGGGAAGAAAGATCAGCCCCCGGGCCGCCGAATCTTTAAATCTTTGGATAAACCCTTCTTTTCCCCTCAATACTTCGTCATATTTCAACTCGATTCCTTCCAATCCCTGATTATCGATATCGACCATACCCAACACATGCGCGGCGATCGTTTTCTGAGGATAAAACCGTTTTATCTTACGCCTCAAGCCCACTCCCGGCAGATTGTGTTCTTCGACGGCTTCTTTTTCCGGCCAGGGGATCTGCCGTTTGATCCATACGAACCGCCGGGAACGGTTAAGTTTTTCCAGTACATCGTCTTTATCGAGAGAAAGCTCTTCAGCCAGTATCCGGGCGGTATGTTCTTTATCGGTCACGATCTGGGGATCGGCATATACCGAATAAGAGGTAATATTAGTCGCGAGAATCCTGTCTTTGGCATCATAAATACGGCCGCGGCCCCCTGTAATCGATACGATACTGTTGTACTGTTTACGAGCCAAATTATGGAAAAAATCGACCCGCAATATCTGAAGATAAAAAATTTTTATCCAGAGGATAATGAAAAGCGCAGAGAAAAAAAGGTATATAACACGGTAGCGCGTTGAGACTCGAAGTTTTTTCACTTTTCACAAGGGGACTATTTTAGTGCTGGTGGATAATAACACCAGCACTTGATTTCAATAATTCACACATGATTTCAGCGATTAAAAACACTAAAGTCTCTCATCACTGTAATCTTAGATCAATCACTGTAATCAGGGACTGAAGCATTTTGCGGGAGTCCCTTTTTGGTCTTTTCTTTTGCGAGTACCTCAGATTCTCCGGGCACCTTGAATAAGCGGGTCGCCAGTTGCATGATCGTATCGACCCCTTGATGCGTACTACGCTGAGGCTCAGTATTCATCCGTAACGCGATGACTTTCTCACTGGGAGCGAATTCAAACTGGTGGTGACGGGCCCAGACATTGATCTCAGCTAAGGATGTTTTTTCAGAAAGATTATATAACAAAACATCCCGCTTATCAACAAGCTGACGGTACTTTCGGTAGTGGTCGGTAAGCCGGTAAGCTTCGACGGAAAGGGCTATTTTTTGATGAAGATATCCTAAACAAAACAGGAAGATCAGGATTGTCGAGATAACTTTTTTTAACATATCAAAAAACTTTTTTACAGTTTCTCTATGACCCGTAATTTCGCCGACCGAGAAGCGTTATTTTCAACCAATTCTTCTTCTGAAGGAGTAAGCGGCTTTTTAGTAATGATCTGCGCGTGCCCTTGCGCGGCATAATTGCGAAACGTATGTTTCACTTCCCTGTCTTCGAGAGAATGGAACGAAATAACCGCCATCCGCCCCTGTGCCGATAAATAAGGGAACGCTTTATCCAATCCTTGAGAAAGACAGTCCAGCTCACGATTGACGGCAATACGTAACGCCTGGAATACCCGTGTAGCCGGATGGATCTTATACCGGAAACTCCGGTAAGGGACCGATTCGGTAATAGCTTCGACCAGCTGACGGGTAGTATAGAGCGGGGTCTTACGGCGTTTCTCGATGAGGTGATGGGCGATCCGCCGGGAATACCGTTCTTCGCCGAATTTCTCGAAAATCATGCGTAATTCCCGTTCACTCAGATTATTGACCAGGTCATACGCGCATAAAAAAGATTCCCGGTCCATCCGCATATCGAGCGGCCCTTCTTTCAGGAAACTGAATCCCCGTTCGGCTTGAGTCAACTGAAAACTGGAAATGCCCAGATCGAATAAAAACGCATCTACCCGGGATATCTGCAATTGCTCAAGCACGCTGTCCACTGCCCGAAAATCTTCTTTGATCAATATGAACCTACCGACAAAATCGCCTAACCGTTCTTTGGCGATTTCCAACGAATCATTATCTTTGTCGATCCCGACATATAACCCGCCGGGAGCCATCCGGGGAATAAGAGAAAGAGCATGAGACCCTACTCCGACGGTACAGTCGACCACTACCTTTTTATCGGCAAGCGCAAGGTATTCGATCACCTCACGGCACATGACCGGATAATGTATCTCTCCGTCACTAAAAGAGTCCTTCGGCCATTTCTTCAAATCGTTCTCTATTATTTTCATCAAATTCTTCCCATTTTTTACGATCCCATATTTCGATACGGTCAGCGACCCCGATAATCACAATATCTTTGGAAATCGCCCCATACTCTTTCAAGTAATGAGGCAACGTAACTCTCCCTTGAGAATCGATCTCGACTTCGGATGCTCCGCTAAAATAGAGACGATTAAAAAACCGTGACTGTTGTTTGGTAAACGAAAGGCTTTTAAGCTTTTCTTCCAAATCTCTCCACACCTCATACGCAAACAGGAATAAACAACCATCGAGGCCACGGGTTAAATAAAACTTTCTTGACCCTAATTCTTTAATCTTTTCGCGGAATTTAGCAGGAAGAATAAAACGATCTTTTACGTCCAGAGTATGAGTATAGGTTCCGTACCACATTCCACTTCACTCCACTTTATTACACATATTTATAATAATACCCCTCTTTTTCTCTGTCAAGAATTTTTCTAAATAAATCATTGGAACACAACAAGTTGTGGATATCGGTGGGACTACCTACTATATTTAGGCAGGATAAAATGATGAATATCGCGGGAAATAGCTCCTGTTAATTCAGCCAGTGAAGAAAAACGTCTCTGCGGGCGGATATATTCCAGAAATTCGACACCAAGCCGTTCTTTTAAAACGGTTTTAAAATAATGTAATAAATGTATTTCCACACGGATCTTTTTATTTTTTTGTAACGTCGGGTTCTCTCCCACGCTACACGCCCCCAGGAACGATCGGGTACCGCTGAATACGCGTACCGCATAGACGCCGTTGGCCGGGACGACAAATCCCCCCAGATCAAGGTTCACCGTAGGATATCCTATTTGAGTCCCGATCCCTTTTCCCCGGATCCTTTTTCCGATGACCAGGTAATTTCTTCCCAGGAACGCTTTTACCTTTTTAAGGTCGCCGCCGGCGAGCGCCCTGCGGATAAAAGAACTACTGATGATAGCTCCGCGATACTTTCTTTTTTTGACGATATCCACGGAGAACCCGCTCCGCAGGGAGATTTGTTTAAGGCTTATGGCGTTTTTTTTCGCGCCCCGGCCAAAACGGAAATCTTCGCCGACAATAAGTTTTTTGATATCCAGATTCCTGGCGATCTTTTTGAAAAAATCTTCTCCTTCGGTCTGTAACAGACGGGAGTCGGTTTTAAGTATTAAAAAATGATCGAACCCGAGGTCTTTGATGATCTTTATTTTTTGTTCAAGATCGGTAAGGAATCCATGAGGATTTTTGTTCAAAGCTACCGACGGTAACGGCCAGAAAGTGATCAGGACCGAAGCCAGGCGTATGGTACGGGAAGAATCAAGGACCTGTTTAAGCAGATACAGATGTCCCCGGTGCACTCCGTCAAAAGCGCCGATGGTCGCGACACATTTTATTTTTTTCCCGCCGGTACTGGAATGAAGGATCATTGGTGCTACCCGTAACGCGTAACGCGACATGCGTAACGCGTAAAAGAAAAAATATCAACCTGGTTATGAGTACTTATCGACCTTTTTTCTTAATAATACAGGTTATTTAAAAGTATATGCGGTAAGATGAGCGTCTCCGCATTCCTCAAGCCCTACCGCGTCAGCCAGGCGAAACGGGCCGATCGCCGTACGGGTAATACTTACCACATGAGCGCCGCATTTAAGTTCTGCTCCGATATCTTCGGCAAGCTTACGGATATAGGTTCCCTTGGAACATTTTACATAAAATTCTATAAACGGCCGGTCGATACGCTGGATCTCTAATTGATAGATGTTGATCTTACGCGGTTTGCGTTCGACCTCTATCCCGCGCCGGGCAAGTTTATAAAGCCGTTTACCGTTCACGCGCAACGCGCTTACCATAGGCGGGATCTGTTCGATCTCACCGTGGAATTTAGAAAAAGCGTCCCGGATCTCGTCTTCACCGAGGTGCTCCCAGGGCGACCGGGAAATCATTTCCCCTTCGCTGTCGCCGGTCGTCGTCACCTCGCCCAGTTTCATGATCCCGATATACTCTTTATCAAAATTTACGAATTGAGGAAAAAGTTTGGTATACCGGCCGACCAGGATAGGCAAAAGGCCGGTAGCCTGAGGGTCAAGAGTCCCGGCATGGCCTACTTTCCGGATAGAAAATTTTTTACGGATAACGTCGACGACATCATGGCTGGTAATACCTTTGGGTTTATTGATCAAAATGAGGCCTTCGCGTTTCATGATTTCCGTCCCCGTCCGTTCGTAAAACGGCGGATGAATGAAATCACTTGCTTTTCGACCACAGGTAACGTCCCGTCAACGGTCGCGCCGCTGGCGCGTTTATGCCCGCCGCCGCCGAAAAATTTTGCGACCCGGTTTACATCAACCCGTGAACGGGAGCGAAGGTTTACCCGTACTCGGTGAGCCGAGACTTTTTTGAACAGCACGAACACCTCCACATCGTGCAATAAACGCATAATAGAAAAAATTATCTCAGTAAGATCGTACTCTTTTTCGGGCCAATGCTGAATCACCGCCCAGACAATCTTACCGTTAGAATTTACTTTGAGCGATTTCACGATGCTGCCGATAAGGTCGAGATCTTTCATATCGCAGAAACTATGCAGATGTTCGTCTATCTTATGGGGTGAGATGTTGTATTCGATCAGTTCACTGGCGATCTTATGGACTCGTTTGGTCGTATTGGCATAGGTAAAATTGCCGGTGTCGGTGAATATCCCGGTATAAAGGCAAAGGGCGATCTGACGATCCATGATCCCCATTTTTTTACAGAGACGGTACACGATCTCACAGGCCGAAGAAGAATAGGGATCGACCCAATTCACATCTCCGAAAAAAGTATTACTTATATGATGGTCGATATTGACGATATAGCGCGCCCGGCTCAGATGATTCTTGATCATGCCGGTCCTGAACGAATCCGAACAATCAAGCACGAGTGCCGCATCAAACTGGATATCGGGGACCTCGGTCCTGATCTTTTTGACATGAGGCAGGAATGAGTACGCCCGGGGGACCGGGTCGTTATCGCAGATATACGCCTGTTTTTTAAGATGTTTGAGCAGGCAATACATCGCAAGCTGCGCCCCTAACGCGTCGCCTTCCAGATTCATGTGAGCGGTGATTAAAAACTTTTTATTGTTTTTGAGAATCTCGATTATCTTCCTGATCACCCATAACCTCCTCTATCTTGGCATAGATATCCACGCTATATTGTATACTGGTATCCGGTAAAAAGACGAGTGTAGGCAGGATCTTTATCCTCATTTTTTTACCCAGAAGCCTGCGGATAAATCCGCTCATCGAGGCGAGTATTTTCCCGGTACGTTCGAAGTCATCGTTATTAAGGACACTGAAATAGACCCGGCTCGTCTTCAGGTCGGCACAGGTGTCTACCCTGGTCACGCTCACCATGCCCAGATGAGGGTCGTCCAGTTCCTGCTGGATGATCTCCATCACTCTCCTTTTGATCTCGGCATTCACTTTATCCAGACGCATTCCCATTTCTCAAAACACCTCGTATTCCGAATCGATCACCTGAAAATGGATATGATTACGAACATTCTCTTCGACCTTGGCAAGAGTATTGCCTACTTCCCCACGATGATAGTTCACATAGACACAGGCAAGCCGGCACCGCTGCCATTTATCCGAAGGTTCTTCCGCGATCGAGATATTAAACCGCTGCCGCAGGCGCTGTTTAATACTGAGTACGACTTGCCGCTTGTCTTTCAAAGACCGGCTATGAGGGATAAAAAGTTCTACCCGCAAATATCCGATAAACATATGGCCCGTTGTGTATCTGAGGTTGGCGCGTTCCCCGCCGCAGGCGGGATTCCCGTTCTCCCGTTCTTCAAAAACAGGCACACGGGGTAACGAGTACACGGGCGAACCTATTTCTGCCTTCTAAAACCCTAAATTATACCTTAAAGTCACTTCTTGCGCAAATGGTCTTTTGCCAACTTTTTAAGCTCTTTTAACTCTTCCCGGCGCGAACGGAAATCCTTTTCGATCTTTTTATGTAACAGTTTAGTGAACACTTTACTGTAAGATCTTTCCGGGCCGAACCCCAGTTTTTTCAAGTCCCGACCGCGGACTTTTAACGATACTCCGAACAGTTTATCCAGATAAAATAAAAGGTTCTTCTTTACAGTGCGGTTACGGTAATAATACGCGTAACAAAACAAAATCACTTCCAGCGGATAACCGGAAAGGACCGTATACAATCTCACCGGATCGATCCGGCCCCGGCATACCCGGTATATCTTACGATAGGCTTTCCCGACGGCAAGGGCCACTGTCCGTTCGTTTTTACGTAACCCGAACCGGGCCGAAACCGTAAGGACCTCTTTTACGTCCAACGGCAAAAGTAACCCGGCAAAATACAATGCTCTCCGGTCTACTTTAGGGTAATGTGGAAAGGATTTTTGGTATACCCGGACGGTCTCGTCTAAATGGCGGAATAACGCCAGCTCTTTCGACGATAACCGTACCTGCGCGTTTAAAAATCTCCAGCCGATAAGAGCCTGTACCCTTTTTACGCAACGGGAAGGATGTTCTTCTTCAAACATAAGCGCCAATTCGTCACGAAGGCGTTGTTCATTCACGGTCTTAAGCGCTCCTTTAGCCAGAGCGCTTTTGAGTAACTTAAGAGTACCCCTCCTCATGCGGAAGCCGAATCTCTGTTCAAAGCGTATGGCACGAAAAATACGGGTCGGGTCGTCGGTGAAACTCCGGTCATGGAGCACCCGGATTATCCCGTCTCGAAGGTCGGTATATCCTTTATAATAATCGATCAACCCGCCGTAATCATCCCGGTTAAGACTGAGTGCCATCGCGTTAATCGAAAAATCCCGGCGGATAAGGTCTTCTTTTAACGTTGATCGGGTAATGACCGGGAGCGCTCCCGGATGAGGGTAGGATTCCCGGCGGGCCGTCGCGATATCTACTTTAAATCCTTTGAAATACACCGTTGCCGTACCGAAAGAATGGTGTTTACGAAAATCGGCTTTATAATGCTCTCCCAACGCATGCGCAAATTTAAGCCCGTCCCCTTCAACGACAATATCCAGGTCAAAATTATCCCGGCCTAAGATAAAATCACGGACGATCCCGCCTACCAGATATATCGCGACATCCAGTTTTCGGGAAAGGACCGAAGATCTTTTCAGTACCCTTTTTACGTTCGACGGTAATTTTTCGATCTTCTTTACAAACATCTTTTTCTAACCTTTCAACCGGTTCGCCCGTGCTCGCGTTTCCCGCCACAGGGGGATTCCCGTTATCCCGTTTTTAGAACGGGTTGAACGGGCAAACGGGTCAACGGGCTAACCTTCATTCTCTCCCCTTAGGCTCTCGGATGAAACCGGGTATGGATCTCTTTTAACCGTGACCGGTTAATATGCGTATAGAGCTGAGTAGTAGTAATACTGGCATGCCCCAGCATTTCCTGTACGCTGCGCAGATCGGCGCCATGTTCCAAAAGATGGGTCGCAAACGAATGGCGCAACGTATGGGGCGTGACCCGTTTTTTGATCTTTGCTTCTTTTACCAGTCTTTTGATCATTTTCCAGATACTCTGGCGGCTCAAAATCCGCCCGCCTTGAGCTAAAAACAGATAGGTACTGTTTTTGTTTTTGAGAAGCTGGGGACGGGCTGTTTCCAAATATCGCAAAATAAATTTTCTGGCCATACCGCCCAGCGGGACTATCCGTTCTTTGGAACCTTTACCGCGGCACCGCAAGAACCCTACATCCATATTAATATTTTCAACCGTCAAAGTCGATACTTCCGAAACTCTTAATCCCGTCGCGTACATAAGCTCTAACATAGCCCGGTCGCGTATTCCCTGCCGGTTCTTAGGATTGGGCGATTTCAGGAGACGCTGGACTTCATCTCCGGAAAGGATATCGGGGATGTTCTTATCCATCCGGGGAGTATCGATGAGTTCGGCCGGGTCGTCCCGGGTGATCTTTTCCCGGAAAAGGAACCGGTGAAAACTTTTCAAGCTGGATACCATCCGGGCAATACTGCTGGTCGCGTTCTTTTTTCTTAAGGTAAACAGAAAATCGACGATCTCTTCTCTTTTTATGCTTTTTATCTCCCCAATATGCCGAGCCGCGAGAAACCGGATATATTTTTTAAGGTCGCGATGATAGGACAAGATCGAATTGGCCGCAAGCCCTTTTTCTACTTTGAGATAATCCAGAAAAGCTTCTACATACACTTCCATGCTCACCGGTTAACTCCAAGCGGTGAGCGGATAGCGGTGAGCGGATAATCCATTTTTTAAGAAATTTCTGGTTTCCCTATTACTACTCATCACTACACACTCTACGCTCGATTCTGAGGATTATGTATCCTACAGGGTAGTTGCCTGCAGGTAAGGATTATGTTCGATTTCCCGTTTAAGCGTAGTGTCCTGCCCATGCCCGGGAAACACTTTCACCTCACCGGGTAAAGCGAATAATTTCGCTTTTATCGAATCGATCAGCTGGGAACCTGAAGAATACGGCATATCGGTCCGGCCTACCGAATCGAAAAACAATGTATCCCCGCTGAACAGCAGGCCTTCACAGGCTACACATAACGAACCGGGGGTATGCCCGGGAGTATGGAGTATCTTTAACCTGTGGTCATCTAAAGATACTGCCTGGTTATCGGCAAGTTCTAAAGGGACCTGTTCAATAGTAAACGGATTAAACAGAAATGAGAAGTTTAAGGAAGGATCTTTCAATAGCGGGACATCTTTACTATGGATGTAGACCGGAGAGGAGATCTCTTTAAGGCCGGCGATATGATCGCAATGGCCGTGAGTCAAAAGGATATATTGAAGATGATACTCATGGTCCCGGATATATTGAGACACCGCGCCCGAACCGGAGGGGGCATCGATCAACACGCAATTGTGGGTATCGGGATTAATGACCAGATATGCGTTGGTGAACAGATCGCCCAGACAGAAAGATTTGATCTTTAATGTACCCATTCACTCACTACCCGCCAGTCTAATTCCCGGATTATCCGCCGTTTCAATTGCTCAACCTTTCTGGCCAGATAATCCACTTCCAACTCGTTCAGTACCGGAGCACTTATCTGCTTTTTGACCTCAAGAAGTTCTTCATAGATACCCGCGGTTTTGGTTTTCCCGTCTTCGTTAAAATAAGAAATCATCTGCTCGACATTCATGAGCGTTTCATCTATCGCCTGTTTTTGTTTTTTGCGATTACCGGTATCGGTGAGCGCCTGATAAAGGTCTCCCAACCAGCCTTGAGCGAATATATAGTAGTTATGATATATCTCTTTTGAAGGGGCGTCCGGATATTCTTTGAAATCGACATACGCGACGGGTTCGGTTTCCGATTTCTTTTTACGGACAAATTTCTTGCGGAGAGTAAGACATCCGCTCGATAAAAACAGGGCCGAGATCAATACCGCTGAAGTTATTTTTCGTATCATCATTATAGACTATTTTAGTCGGCTTATAAGAAAAATCAACTATTCTTTGCCTTTAAAGCATCTTACGGAATTCGTCCTCGGTGATGATCTTTACGCCTAAGGTGCGGGCTTTCTGGTATTTCGAACCGGGATCTTTACCGGCAACGACAAAATCAGTCGAGCGACTTACACTTGAGGTCACTTTCCCGCCAAGAGCCTCTACCTGCGATTGCGCCTGAGCGCGGGTAAAATGCTCCAGAATCCCCGTAAATACAAACATTTTATCCTGCAATATCCCGTGCCGGCGGGATAAGACCTGAGCGGTCACATCCATTCCGTACTGTTTCAGGCGTTTGATCATTGTCCGGACATGACCTTGAGAAAAAAACGTCACGATCGAACGGGCCATTACCGGGCCGATCTCGTGTATCTCTTTCAGTTCTTCTTCTTTAAGCGTAAAAAACGCATCGATATGCGAATAGGTCTCGGCCAAAATCCGCGCGGCTTTCTCCCCTACATGACGGATCCCTAACCCATAGAGTAGGCGCCCAAGGCCTCTTTTTTTACTCGTCTCAATGGCCGCGCATAGTTTAACGGCTTTTTTCTCTTTAAAAAGCGGTAATCCGAGGAATTGCTCTTTCCGCAAGGTATAGATATCCACGATACTTTTTACCAGGCCTCGGCTGACCAATTCCTCCACGACACTCTCTCCCATCCCTTCGATATCAAGCGCGCCGCGGGAGGCGAAATGCAATAATGATTGTTTCAGTTTTGCCGGGCAATCGGGATTCGTACAATACACATATACTTCCTCTTCTTTTTCTTTCTGTATCGCGCCGTTACATACCGGGCACTTTTTGGGAGGGACGATTTTCCTGGCCTGCCCGTCTCTTTTTGAGGTAATTACTTTAACCACTTTGGGAATCACCTCACCGGCCCGTTCGATCAATACCGTGTCGCGTTCTCTTACATCAAGACGCGTGATCTCATCAAAATTATGCAGGGTTACCCGGGAAATGGTCACTCCCCCGCAAGGGACCGGTTTTAACACAGCGACCGGAGTAATGATCCCGGTCCGGCCCACGCTGAATTCAATACGGTCCACTCTGGTCGTCGCCTGATGAGCGGGAAATTTGTAAGCGACCGCCCATCGGGGCGATTTAAGCGTCTGGCCTAATTCTTTCTGGAGAGAGAACCGGTTCACTTTGACCACGATCCCGTCGACCTCATAGGGTAAACTATCCCGTATGCCTTGCCAATGAGTACAATACGCGATAACTTCCTCAAGATCGCGGCAGGACCGGTTGTGCGGGCTTACCGGTATCCCCCACTTTTTTATACATTCAAGAAAATCCGCATGGCTGTCAAATGTGTACTCGTGTACCGAACCGAACGAATGAGCAAAAAACTGCAGGTTTCTTTCGGCGACCAGGCGGGGATCAAGCAGCTTGAGCGAACCGCTTGCCGCGTTACGGGGATTGGCAAAAGGCGGTTCATCATCTTCTGCCTTCTGTTCGTTGATCTTTTTCAACTGGTCTTTGGTCATATACACCTCGCCGCGCACTTCGATAAATCGCGGAAGTTTTTTTAACGAAGCGGTAAGTTTTAAAGGTATCGATTTTATTGTCCGGACATTCGCGGTAATATTTTCTCCGTTTTGGCCGTCTCCGCGAGTCGCGCCTATAGTAAGCGCCCCGGCTTCGTACATAAGCGAACAACTCACCCCGTCTATTTTCAGTTCCGCGAAATATTCAAACTCGATATCCCGTTTTACCATCCGTTTCAGCTTCTCTTCCCACCCGCGCAGCTCTTCCAGCGAATAGGTATTATCTAACGAAAGCATCAACACCGAATGGGTCACCGGAGGAAACTTCTCGGTCAGGGTACCGGACACTCGTTGGGTAGGAGAATCGGGAGTTTTAAGCGAAGGATGACGTGCTTCAAGTCCGGCTAACCGTTTCATAAGGTCGTCATACTCCTTATCGGAGATCTCCGGATCATCCAGCACGTAATAACGCCGGTCGTGATAACGGATCTTTTCTCTTAAGTCTTCGATCTCTTTTTTGACAGCATCAATCTTATCACTCATAGCATTAAAAGTATCAAAACCTTATTTCGAAATCGTCCAACGCCGCGACAGCCGGGGTTTCATTCATGGTATACTCGCGTATGTATCCGCCAAACCGGCTCTTAAGGTCGTCAAGAAGCTCCAGCACATCGGTTTTATCTCCCTGGATAAACGCCTCAACCCTGCCGTCGGAAAGGTTACGTACCCATCCGGACAGGCCATAACGGAAAGCGGCCATTTTCACCGTATAACGGAACCCCACCCCCTGCACCATCCCTTTAAAATAGAAATGATACGCCTTTTCCATATCGCTTTACTGAAATATGCTTCGTTCTACTTCGCGAAATATGTTTCGCTACGCTACACGAAATACACTCCGCTGATGCTGCGTGAAATACGATTGTATTTCCATGTATTTCTATCGTATTTCGACTGCATTTTTCTAAAGCTCTTTCGCGCTTCGGATTTATTCAAAACGGTCTCCCGTTTTGACTCTATATCCGTTAAGAAAACTTTCCGCCGGCATCTCTTTTTTCCCGGCCGGTTTAAGCCTAAGGACCGCGACCGCGATATCGCCGGCCCGTACATACAGCATCCCCTCTTTCACCGTGATGATACCCGGTGACGGCGGGCATTCGCAGCTTTGAGCCTCTACAGCCTGAATGATCTTGATCGGTTTACCTTTATGAAACGTATACGCGCCGGGCCATTCTTTTGTGCCGCGGATAAGATTGACAATATCTTTCGCGCGTTTTCGCCAATTGATCTTACCGTCGGATTTCTTCAATTTACGGGAATAGGTACTCTGAGCTTTATCCTGTTCGATAAGCTCATATTTCTCTGAAGAAAGCAGTCGCAATGCCCCTACGATACATTCTACGCCTAAAGCGACGAGCCGCCGGCATAAAGAAAAATAGTCGTCGTCTTTATGAATAACCAGTTTTTCCTGCACTAAAATAGGGCCTGAGTCTATTTTTTCGTCGATCACAAAGACCGTCACTCCGGTCACTGCTTCGCCGTTGATCAACGACCACTGGATAGGAGCCGCGCCCCGTAGGCGGGGAAGCAGAGAAGGATGAACGCCTAACGGGAATTTGCCCGCCGAAGACAGCATCTTGTGCGGAATAAGCTTGCCGTAACTGACCACGACAAAGAGGTCGGCTCCTAGATCCTGTATCTTCTTGGTACAGCGGGGATCCGACAGGTCTTGAGGGGTAATACAGGGTATCTCTTTTTCGGCGGCACACGATTTTACCGGAGAACTCTGCAGTTTCAGCCCTCTTCCCGAGTGGACATCGGGAGTGCTGACTACTAATTCCGGTATAATGTTTTTATCGCAAAGCAATTTCAGAAAATCGGCAGCAAATTGTGAAGTACCAAAGTAAACGAATCTCATCGTAATTGGACTGCTATCCTTGTTGCTTTACTTCGTGAATGTTTCGTGATCTCCTCGACCGCCTGATATAAAGGGGCCTTCTGTTTGGATTTTACAATAACCGAATAATAAAAATAACCCCTCAGTTTAAACGGCACATCCGTAATCGGGCCGTACACTTCTAATTGAGGGTTGTCATGTAGTTTATTGTATACTGTATTGGCACCGATGAAAAGCCTCTTCTCATCCCGGCCCCGTAACGAGATCTTGGCAAAATGACAATAAGGCGGTAAATGAGCCTGGTTGCGCAGACGGCTTTCGGCCAGGTAAAAGACATCGGACTCATCCGATAATGTTTCCCACACATAATGATCTCTATTGAGCGTAAAGATATACACCCGCGTGCGCGTATACGCAGCCAACCGGCGCAAATAGATATATAACTGCAAGGTCGCTTCGAAATCGATCCGGACAAGAGAATGGTCACTGTCCAAGACAAACACCGCGTCCGGCCTATTGGCCTCTAAATAGGGCCCGTCGAGCACCCCATACGTACTTACCAGGATTTCGGCATCCCGGGGAACCGACGGCGAAACCAGACCGACCTTATGCTGCGGGAAAGCTTTTTTAAGATGTGATTCCAACCGTTCTATTCCCAGCCCTAGGGTCCGGATATATCCGGAATTACATTGAGGACACACTTTCGGGATATCTTCCTGGTAATGACAAAACGGGCAGACCCCTTTCTGTTCGTCGGCCGCGGCCGAAAATTTCAGCACGCTTTCACAACGTTTACAACGGTATACATGGCCGCATTGTGAACATTTGAGTAACGTCGCATATCCCCGCCGGTTATAAAGGATAAGCACCCGTTTCTGCTCATCGAGGTTTTTACGGACCAATTCTAAAAACAGATTGTTAAAATGGAACCCTTTCTTTTTAGTAAAGAAACTTAACGTCGAGATGATTTCCGTCGCGCACAAATCAAAAGGGATCCTGATGATCTCGGGATTGCCCTGTTTTTCTTTTATTGATTTATACGTTTCCAATGAAGGATAATCGAACCCGACAACAAGATCGATACCCCGGCATTCCTTAAGATACCGGGCAATATCGATGAAATAATAGTAAGGTTTCTCCTGAGAAAAGTAATGGCTATTACTTTCATCCTCCACAATAACAAGACGCACATCGGCCGGAAAAAGAAACAGTCCCAACCGGGTACTCAAGATCAGTTTTTTTTGAGAATGCGCGTGTTGCCAGGAAAAATACATCTCGTTATCGCGTTGATAGCTGGAAAGGACGACCATATCTTTGAACTCGCCCGCAAGCTCTTTGCGCAGATATTTAAGAGTCGCCACCAACGGCACCGTGAGGATCACCGACCCTTCTTTCAGAGCTTCCCGGATATACCGGCGGTAAGCTTCAATACGCTCTTTTAACAAACCGGCCTGGATATAGGTGACCCGTGAACGGTTTTCTCCTTTTCGCGGAACACAAGCGTGTATCATTGTCTCTTGCGGTTCAAACCGGGTTTTCCTGACTTTTAATTTACGCGGGATCATCATAAATAAGAATTCTCCCAGAGGATAAGGATAATAACGAGTGAGATAGCAGGCAAAATCAAGTTGAGCTTCAGAAAGGGTAGGGGCGGCATCCAATATTTCCAGGACCGGGTTTAACCCCCGGCGCTGAGTACGGCCGAGAAGTTTAGTCACGACTCCCATACGCCCGCGGCCGTTCAGCTCTACCCATACGCGCATACCGGGTAAGATATGCTGGCCGGAGCCGATACGATAATCGAACGCTTTATCCACCCCAAGATTAAACACGACACGGGCGACAGAATATTTCATCTTTTCCAGCGTCTGATTACAGTGATTAAAGGATGATTCCGGAGATTAAAAACTTTCGTCTTTTCGGCCACTGTAATCAGGAAATTCCACAGGTTTTTAGACTTTTTCAGAGCTCTCTCAAATAGTGGTCGAGGAGAATAACTGATCCGTATATTCTCTTATAAGGCTGCGGGCATTGCTCACCGGGAACATCTTCTGAGTGATGGCGGTAAGGTTATTATGGACAAAATACACTTTCTCAATGAGCTCATGCGCGCATCGCGCATAAAACCCTACACCCCGGGCACAAGCGACATCCATATTACTTCTCTCCTGTCCCCAGATAAAATGAGTGAATACAAGCGGTTTACGCAACTGAAAAGATTCAAAAACGGTAAGCCCTCCGGGTTTAGTCACGATCATCTCGGCTCCGCGCATCAATACCCAGATACAGTCGGAAAAAGAAAATAATTTCAGATTGGCAAGGTTCAACTGCTCAAGTCTTTCTTTTAATTTAAGATTACCGCCGTAACTCACTACCAGATGGAAATCCGGATCAAGTTTTTTTAAAACTCCCGGCAAATACGTCATTCTTCTTAAATCAGTCGCTAAAAAAAGTATGCACGGTTTATCGCGAGTGAGATCCAATATCTCATAGATGTCTTTTTCGACACTCTCGGCGTAAAAACCTTCGCGTAACGGCAATCCGGTCACTTTGATCTTCTCCGGAGGGATACCCTGGGCGAGGAGATCCTCTGCGGTGCACTCAAGCCCCACATAATACTGGTCTACGTTCCTATTGACCCAGACCGGATGGACTCCGAGATCGGTGACCAACACCACATTCTTACAGGCAATCTCATCTTTTATATCCGAAATAAGCGAAGAACTGAAAAAATGGGTCGAAATCACGATCGCCGGCTTCTCCCGGCGCACATAGGCGAGGAATTTACGAAAAATAAGTGTATTGAAAAAATGGGTAACCCGGTTAAGAAGATCGCATTTGCTTATTTCAAATATAAGTATCCATACCCAATGGCAATGTTTGACCAGGAACCGGTACCCCCGGCAATATACCATTTTAAATATACCGGGCGCGAAATCCAGGATATCATGACAATCACACCCGAATTCTTCAGCCAGAGCTTTTGCGGCATGTTCATGTCCCCGGCCGCAACTGGCATGCACGATAAGGATCTTATTTTCCATAATGATTACAGAGATAATACGCCGCGAGCAGCAGGTTATCAAATACGTAATCGGGCCTCATCCGCCAGGTATCCTGTTCGCTCAATTTTACTCTTCCGGAAAGCACCAGTATCGAATTGATATTCTGGTTTTTTGCCGTTTCGATATCTACCATCGAATCGCCGATAAAGAAAACGCAACCTGAGTTCCCTTTATATCCTTCCATAGCTTTTTGGAGAAGCCCGGTTGCGGGCTTACGGCAGGAACATTTCTCATCCGATGAATGGGTACAATAATAGATCCCGTCAACATGAGCTTTTTTCTTCTTCAGGCCTTCGGTCATTTTACGGTCGATCGCATCAAGATCTTTTTGCGAATACAATCCTTTGGCTACTCCGGCCTGATTAGAAACGACATACACCTTAAAATCGTTATCGTTCAGTTTTTTTATCGCTTCGATACTGCCGGGTAAAAACGAAAATCCGCCTGGAGAGGTCACATATTGGCCTTTCCCGGGAAATTTATTGATCACACCGTCACGGTCAAGAAACACTATATTCATATTATATAAGTTATTAGCCTACCATCTCCTTAACGATATTGCAATGCCTTTTCCCTTACCGGATAAGCCCGTATATTATTTTTTTGTCGACTATTTTGAATTCCCCTTCAGCCAGATTACCCAGCCGGATATTCCCGATACGTACCCTTTTCAAATCGCGGACAGGATAGCCCACATAAGCGAACAGCCGGCGCAGATGCCTTTTTTTCCCTTCTTTCACGATCACCTGTAATACGGTTTGATCTCCCCGGTATCCCTGTATCCTCACCGAAGTCACTTTCAATAATTCTCCCTGGTCTTTTATTCCCCGTTTGAACCGTAGACACGCGCTTTGCGGGACTCGGCCATCGGCTAACACCACATATTCTTTCTCTATCTCAAACCGGGGATGAGTCAACTTCTGGCATAAATCGCCATCGTTGGTCAAAATGATCAGGCCGCGTGAATCTTTATCGAGCCGGCCGACCGGATAAAGCCTCCCCAGTCGGGACGGGACCATATCCACGATCTTTTTTTGGGCAAAAGGATCCTCTACCGTGGAAGTCACGCCTGCCGGTTTATTCATAATCACATACACCAGCTCGGAAGCCCGTAACGGCTGATGGTCCACGCTCACCTGATCACCGGGAACCACCTGTATCCCCGGCGTACGGACGACTTCACCGTTCACTTTCACCCGGCCTTCGCCGATAAGTTCATCAGCGTGCCGCCGGGAACACACTCCGCTTTGGGCAATATACTTGTTTAAACGCATATTCAAGTCACACGACACATAGTCACACGTCACACGATTAAAAACCCTAAATTCTAAATCCAAAACAAATCCTAAATCCTAATTTTGAGAACGAATACCTGTTTTGAATTTAGAGCTTTGGATTTGTTTAGAATTTAGTGCTTAGAGTTTAGGATTTTTCCTTAATTGATTCCCCGAATACGCCTTTCTGATTTATCTGGGTAACTTTTACTTTGGTAATTTCACCTAACCGGGCATCACCGGTAAAATGCACCCGCACATAATGCTGAGAATACCCGTAAAAATAGTCGCCGTTTTTCCCTTCGGTAATAACATCTACCCGACGGTTTTCGAACCGGCGGCTATATTCTAAAGACCACCTCTGGGCTGCGGCCTTTAATACCGTATACCGGATTTTTATCTTTTTCCCGTTACCCGGACGCATTCCGGCAAAGACGGTTTTTTCCCGCGGCGAGAAACGAAATATATGCAGCCGCATGGGTTTGATCTCCTTAAGGAAATCAAAAGTATTTTTAAAACTTTTTTCGTCTTCTTCGGGAAAGCCTACGATAATATCGCCGCTGATCGCTACATCAGGGTTTACTTTTCTCGCTCGAGCGATAAGATCGCGGTACTGGGAAACTGTTTCCTTTTTATTCATCGCGCGTAAGACCCGGTCATCGCCGCTTTGAAAACAAAGATGAAGATGCGGACAAAACCGCGGGTGAATCAAAACCCGTAATAACGATTCATCCAGGTATAACGATTCCAGAGAACTTATCCTCAACCGGCCGAGCCTCTTTCTTTCCAGACAACAAGCGACCAGACCCGACAGGTCCTGTGCCGGCGAGAGATCTTTCCCGTAAAGGCTGAGATTGACTCCGCAGAGAACGATCTCGTGATGATCCTCTTCTATCCGTTCGATCTCGGCGATGATATCATCTATCGGCCGGCTTCGTGACCGGCCGCGCAAATGAGGTATTTTACAGAACGAACAAAGATTATCACACCCGTCCTGGACCTTTACAAACGCCCGGTGATTACCACTTGAGGTTACCGAAAACGACCAGGGCGACATCTCGCTTATCTCGCCTCCGGCCAACACGTTACCTAACGAATATTTTTCATGTTGGCCGAGGATATACTCAACATCCAATCGTTTGAGCATATCCCGGTTCAGTTCGGCCAGACATCCGACCGCGGCGATCTTACTGTTCGGATTTTCCCGCCGGGCCTGTACAATCGCATCCCGCGACTTACGATCGGCACGATGGGTAACGCTACAGGTATTGATCACATAGATATCGGCGGCCTCTTCGGTCACATCCATCCCGTGACGCGCGCAATCCTCCCGTAACACTTGAGTCTCATACTGGTTCACTTTACACCCGAGCGTCACAAACTTTACCTTCAATTTTGCCTTATTCTCTCTCATCATATTCTTCATTACCTCCGCCGCGCAGGTGAAAACAAGCCGATCACACGTTTAATATAAATGATCAATGCAAAATTAGCATTTAGCAATTAGCAATTTAAAATCCGGAGTTTCTCTCCCTATTCTTTCTCTCATTGCTAACTGATAATTGCTAATTGGACATTGCTAATTCTCTTCACTCTATCCTCTCACCGCTAACCGCTATACGCTGTCTCAAGGTAGCGTATCAGTCCCACCGCGAATATTGCCGCGGTCTCGGTACGTAATATTTGTTGAGAAAGAGATAGCGGATGGAACCGGTTCTCTTTAAACAATTGCAACTCGTGTTCGGAAAAATCTCCTTCCGGGCCGACGATCACCAGCGCCGTGTTCGGCTTTTTCTCCTGAACCAAGCCGACACGCGTATCTCCGGTTTGATGCGCGACTATTTTCAGTTCAGCCGGCTCTATCGCGACTTCTTCTACCGAACGTATGGGATCCACCTTTGGTATCCAGAGCCGTTCCGATTGCCGGGCAGCTTCGGTGACTATTTTCATCCACCGCGCGCTCTTTGCCGCCGAAGGCGCCTTGCGTACCGTGCCGCGGGCAGAAATATAAGGGATAATACGGGTCACTCCCAATTCGCAGGTTTTCTGCAGGATAAATTCCATTTTTACATCACGCAGAAGCGGAACGGCAAGGACGAGCAAAAACGGTTGTATTTTTTCCTGGCGTACCAATCCTTTTTTTTGTAACACGAGCTCTTTTTTACTTATCGTCTCGACCGTATAAGAGAACTCTTTTCCTTCCCCGTCAAACACGAAAAGGATCTCTCCCGGTTCCATCCGTAACACGGTCTTTATCTTCCGGACGATCTCGATATCCCTGATCCGCAGAGTATCCTCTATCGCCGGTAAGGCTTGAAAAATACGCACCCGTGACATGAGATTACTTGAATTCTTTTTCGGAAAAGACCGAAGCGGAAAATCTATAGATCACCGCGTCTTTATCTTTATAGGCACCTGAAGGGAGCCCCGCCTTATAACAGAGATGTTCCAAAAAGGTATCCCGGTCCCAATGATATTCAAGAGGCACCTGGGGAAGAAGCAAGCCGGAATAAGGCCCTTTCTGGATCATCAACCCGTGAGTACCGACTTCGATCTCATCGAGCGACTGGACCCGTTCAAACGGAGTCAACACCGATATCTCTATTTCGATATCCTTTAACTCTTTATATTCGACCGGTTTAAACCGCATGTCATGGACCGCGGCATTTATCGCAAAATCGGAGATCACCTTATAAAGAGGCGTATCGGCGACTATCCGGCCGATACAGCCGCGTAACTGGCCGTGTTCTTTCAACGTCACGAACGCGCCTCGTTTTTCATACAATATCGGCGAACCTTGTTCAAATTCCGGGACCGGTTGATCACGCAGATAATTCTCCAGAGTCAACCGGGCAATATGTAATAATACTTTTTTATCGGAATCGGTCAATGTGGGATGGTCCATCAATGTCTCCTTTTTATTGGCATTCTCTTCTTTAAAAGCAACAGCACTCATATACCCTACGACTTTAGTTTTATCACCGGCAGTATCCCCCGAATTCGCGTATTTCAATATGTTCACCTCACCCCCGATACGGTCGGTATACATCAAAAAAGCGATGAGAGGTTTTATCCCGCAAGCCCGTTGTTCTCCCAACTGCACGCTCGTCCAGAGATTGAAAAAATCCTGATGCGAAACATAATCCACCGTCCGCGCGTCGATACTGCAGGCCTCTTTATACTCATGGTAATGCGACAGGTCGGTAGAAACCACGACCAGTATTTTTTTGGTACGAGCTACCTCAGCGAGCGTACGGGCACACATCTCTAACTGGTCATAAGTGACCTCGCCGAACAAAAGCGGGACGATTTTTGCTCCCGGCAATATCGTCTGTAAAAAAGGAAGTTGTACTTCCAGGCTATGTTCATCATAGAAATAACGGGTCTGAGGCTCTACGAATTTCAATTCCATAAATTCTTCGGCAACCTTCTCGTCAACATCTAGAGATCCTAATGGCGTCGTGAACCGGCCTTGCGGCCAGACGGCAATACCGCGGTAAGGGTACCGGTGAGACGCGCCCAGAAGGATCACCGTATCAATATCCATACCTTTGATCGCGTTATAAGAGACCGCCGCTACGGGAGCGGAATACACGTAACCGGCATGCGGGACGATGATCCCGAAAATATGCTCGGGCACCTTTGACGCGACATCCGCCGCTTCGGTGAGCACCGACTGAATATACCGGGTGAGATCGTTTTTATTTTGAGGATAAAACGTGCCGGCAAATTCATGAGGTTTCACTAATTGAGTATACCCGGGCAGGCAAAAAATACCTCCCAGTACCAACCCGATCATCGATACCCACAAAACCATCCGCGTACGTCTTAATTCAAACCCCATACGTATCCACCTTATTGCTCTTTATTATCTAATAATCGGAATACCGCAACCCGAATATTTTCATGAAGCATAAGGAAATGATCTTTATCCCCTTTTATCTGCCGGTACAAACGCGTGTTTTTATCTACACACCCGTAGGTCACTCCGAAATTATCTTTTATGGCCCGGTAAGGATCTTTCGCTTTTCCATGGAACAATTCCTTATAAACCATATATTTTTCCGGATAAGGATAGAACATATAGATCGGATCCAGCACTACGAGATAGTTATCTTTTGGGTTTAATGCGATGAAATAAGGGGAAACGCTCCAATTCGCGTGGTATACGGTCTGTTGAGCGGGAAGATTTTTTTTCATCCATGACGCGGCCTCTTCATATTGGTCGTTACGGAACGTATAGAAGGTGATATGTTCTGCCATTTTGGTTATGGTGTAGGAAGCATGGAGCCCTAAAAAGATCATTACTGCCAACACAACCGGCCGCAATGCAACCGTTATGTCCCGGATATTTCTCCCGGCGGTCCAGTCATACACAAAAGACGCGGCAAAAACGATAAAAAGCGCGGTTGCCGGGTACCAATAACGCGAACCGATGAACCCTAAGAAAAAATAGAACATGAAACACGCCCACCACACGGCCGTATCCACACTCAATTTTGTAGTACGCATCAAAACAAACCCGATGATCCCGCTCCCGCAAAGGAATAAGGATATATTTTCTATAAAGATCTTCTTGCTATCGGTAGAGAGCAGTTCCGGCCCCAGGTCAAGAGCTACCTCCCTCATCGAATAAAAAGGGACCAGAATAGCGTTAAGATGGAAACTTACCCAATTATAAGGATTATGAGGATGGATAAGGCTACCGGACAGGATACCGAGAAACGACATATACAGATTCGGTACACACACCTCTTTTTTCATTATGTACCGGACAGTTTCACAGCAGACGGCAAAGATGAACAGGGTGAAAAACGAGATATGCGATAACGAATAGACCACACCAATGATAAAAACTCCCCAGCGGTTTTTCTTGATAAGAAAATATACGCCTAACACAGTAAGGATGATCGCGAGGATCTCCGGCCGCAGACAGGTAAACCGGACTGAGAAGTAACCGGACGCGACAAGGAATAAAAGGGACACGCCGATTAAAAAGTACGGCACATATTTTCTCAAAATGAATATGAACACCGAGAAAAACAGGAGGTTATAAAAAACAACGGAAAATTTTGCGGCCAGGATTATATTATCGGTCACATAAAGGAAAGGGACACTCAGCAGATGGAACAGCAGTTCTTTATCGGAAAACGCGTTCGTAAAAGTAGAAAACTGAGCCCAGGGGAAACCGTATTTCAGCCCGAAATCTTTAATACACCGGGCCACGGCAATATGATAATACCCGTCGACCCCATAAAGGACCGGCGAGACAAACTGGATAAAAATATAATACGCGATAGTTGAAGCAAGCAGTAAAAGGGATGTAACGAAAGAAAGGTTATTCTCTGATTTCGTGAGCATATACTGATAGAGGGATATCTCTTGTCTACAATGGAGTATATTTACCTATGCTGCCGGCACATTTTCTCTTTAACAGAGTGTACCACTAAAAAAGAAAATCTCTTGCCTGATATTACTCCGGGGTGACAGCGAGGCGATTTTTTTCAATTTATCACTAACCGCTAATCGCTAGCCGCTATACGCTATTTAAAATGGACCGGAGCAGATTCCCATGACCGGGATTGCACGCAATCCCTATGGACTCCAGCGCGCTTCGCGCGCTTTCGCGACCTCCATCGCAGCTCTCGCTGCGAAGTCCTCATCTGCCCTCTCTCTTCTTACTCTCTTTTCAATCTATCACTAATCGCTATCCGCTAGCCGCTATACGCTATTTAAAATGGACCGGAGCAGATTCGAACTGCCGACCCCTTCGTTGCGAACGAAGTGTTCTCCCAACTGAACTACCGGCCCATTTTTATAACTACTATAATGAACATTTGTACTTAAAACAGATATAATCCCGACTGTCAGCGACCTTAATTCTCTTATACAGGCTGATCCCGATGAGCTTACTAGAAATCGGGCGATATCGGGAAACTACCGGCCCATTATGTGCTAATTTCAGTCTCTAGTCTCTGGTCTCTAGTATATAGTTTTTGTCTCTTTTCCTCCACCAGATACTGTCCACGAGCGACGCTTCCCTCAAAGGGGAAAGTATATTATATCTAATACTCAAAATAACTCAACCATTCTGGAGAAGAAACAAAATGTACGGGTACACGGTAAATCAACGGCAGGATTGAGAAAAACTGGTCAGGCCGATATCGACATCATCAAGCGTTACGGTAGGATTATTCGTAGGATCGTCGTCCGGGCCGTCATCTTCGTAACGTAATACCAACGAGTCGATCTGAATACGATCGCAATCCCCGGTACTGGCCGGAGACGATACCTGAAAATCAACGATACGGTTGGCGGAAAGAACCTCGGAACTACCAAAATCCCTATCCGGGAAATAAGACAGGGTATGGGAACCAGCATCATATTCATATCTTTGCCATATACTGTTCGTATACGGAGGCGATAGAGTAGCTACATCGGCAGGATCGGCAGTACGGACATCAATAATACAGTTATGGGAACCGCTGTTGCAATCTTCCGTTGAGGCCTGCCAGGTGACTTCTATCCCCGGATCGGTAATATCACCGATACCGGTAGACATTGTCTTGGAAATATGGTCGAGGATGAACATTACTTCATTCACTACTTTGGTACGGCGTTCGGTAGAACGTAGAAACCGGCGACTGGCTGAATCAAAAGCGACAATCCCAAGCATGATCACTGAAAACAACACGACCGAAATAATCAGTTCAATTAAAGTAACGGCGGGTTTGAACGGTCTCCTCATAAATCCTCATAATCTACCGTTACCGTTACCTTGCGATATCCTAACGGATCATCCTCCACGGTATACGTAACGTTATGTATTCCGTCATCAAACGTTTCCGAAAAAGTCTTGTCGGCATAAGCCGGATTAAGAGGATTGGCCGCATCATCCCATTCATCCTGACGCACATGGGGGGTAAGCGAATCAAACACTCTGCGGGCGAGATTGGCGGCGACCAGACGGCGGTTTGCCCGTAACACATAGGCTCGCGCGTAAGAGAAACTCGCGATGATCCCGCCAAACGCTATGGAAAGGATCAGCGTGGAGATCAATACCTCAAGTAATGAGAATCCCTTCTTCTTCATACTCAACACACTCTACTCTCAGCAGGAATGTTTTTAACAACCGCTATCGTTAGGCTCTTCGTCGGTTTCGTTGATATACCAGGTCCGCGGGTTGCCGCCGGTCGAATGCGTAGCCTCGGCACAAAAACCGCTTGCGTCCGCGCTTACGCTATACGCCCAGTAGGCCGCAGAAAGGTTTAAATTCAACGCGACGTTACAGGCACTCGTATTGCCGCAGGCGGCGTATTCATTAGGACGTTCCATATGATATACCTTTTCGGAATGTTGGATAAGCTTCAACATCGCTGTCGCTTCATTATCATGGGCCCGTTCCTGGGCCCTGCGGTATGCCGGCATGGCAAACGTAGCTAACAGAGCGATGATACTTACCACGATTAAAAGCTCGATCAACGTAAAAGCGCACTTGGAATATGTCATTTTCTGTAACATAACTACGTACCGTTCTCTCTGAATATCCGGGCGATTATTCACCGGGGATACGGAACAAAAGGTGATCGGAATTGTCCCATTCACCCATCTCATTTATTTCAAGAACCTGTCCGGCATAAGGGCCGGCCGTTCTATCTGCGGTGATAGTAAAGGTCTCTCCGTTAGCATCTCCGGTCACCGTATAATCCCAATCACTATCATTATCGATTTCATTCAGTTCAACGTAATCTACGAACGTATCGCCGAAATCTCCGGTACTGGCATCGGGATATTCATCCGTATCGGCACGATACATCTTCATTGCCTGAGCAATAAGTCCTATATGATGCGCGCCTTTCGATACTTTTGCCCGTTCTACCGCTTTCATATATTGGGGGATAGCAAACGTGGCTAAGATAGCAATAACGATAACTACGATCAATAATTCTATAAGCGTAAACCCTTTTCTCATCGCAAACCTCCTTCTTGTATTGTTACTTATACTTACCTGTTTTTACCTGTTTTTATGTTTATGTTGGTTTTACCGTATCCTTTTTCTCCCTAACAATAATTTATACCATATTATTTTCAGTTCGTCAAATACAGTCATCACCTCCTCGATTGATATATATACACTTCCTATAGATTCTCCTCTCTCTATCAAGCACCACCCAATGTCGCGATCTTAAACATGGGTAAAAAGAGCGAAATAACGATAGACCCGATCACGATCCCCATCATCACGATCATCAACGGTTCAAACGCGGCGACTAACCGTTCGATAATGGTCGTTAATTGTTTCTGATAATGCGTCGATATCTTTTTGAACATCTCCGGCAGATTACCGGCTTCCTCCCCGATATGAGCCACCTCGGTCACCAGCGGCGGGAATAAATCAAGTTTTTCCAGCTCCGAAGAAAGGCTTTTGCCCCGGCGGACATTTTCTTTTATCTGAAGCATCTCATGCTCGATAAGGCTGTTACCTATACTTTTCGATACTACTTCCAGGGTATAGACTATCGGAACGCCGCTCTCAAGAAGGATGTACATGGTCGATGAGAACCGTTCAAGATAACTATATAAAGCTCCGTCCCGGATCAAAGGAAGAGTCAATACCAGACGGTCGAGATATTTTTTGGTAGCCGGTTTTTTAAGCGCGTACCATCCGACCCCGCCGAGGATGAGCATCGTAAACAAAAGGACAAAGAAATAGGCATCGACGAATTTACTCAGGTTAAACAGTATTTGCGTCGGTAACGGAAGGGCGATATTAAACTGATCGAACAGGGTGGTAAATTTAGGCAAGATGACTTTAAAAAATAAAAGGACCGCTCCGAACGCGACACACATCAGGATGATCGGATAGATCATCGCGCTTTTCATCTTACGTTCGAATTCGACCCGTAATTCCAGATAATCGGATAATTTATCGAGTACAAACGGCAGATTACCGGAAGTCTCCCCTACTTCGATGATCCCCCGCCATAGGGGAGAAAATATCGCGGGATATTGAGCGATCGACTCGCTCAACGACAGGCCTTTTTTGATTCCTAAGACTATTTCACTTAAGATCTTCGAAAGGTCTTTACTCTCGGTCTGCGCGGCCATGATCTCAAGACTCCGCAACAACGGCACTCCCGCCGATAACGTCGTCGCCAGGTTTCTCGCAAAAAAAGCGACATCGAGCGTGTTGATACCGGAATGTTTTCTTTTCCCGCGGCCGATCTTAAGCCGGCCTCCTCCGCGCTCTTTCTGTTCGGCTTCCCGGATAGAGATAATAAACATCCCGTTACCTTTCAATTTACTGACGATCTCATCACGCGACGAGGCGTCCTCGACGTTTTTCACGGTCTTTCCGTCTTTACCTTTGGCGATATAATAAAATAACGGCATGATGTATTCCTCTCTTTATCCTACACTTTAATAGGCGACAACTGACAATATCTCTTCTAACGATGTAGTGCCTTCCTCAACTCTCTTGATCCCGCTCTCAAGCAGGCTTAAAGTCCCTTTCTTCTTCGCGATCTGCATGATCTCCGAGGGGCTCATCTTACGCTGGATCGCTTCTCTCAGCTCTTCATCGACATGAATGACCTCGGTGATCAATGTCCGGCCTTTAAAACCGATATACCGGCACGCCTCACACCCTTTCGGCTTATGGATCACCGAAGCAGTGAGATTAAGGCCGGCCGGGATATCTCCTTTTTTTATTTCGTAAGGCTCTTTACACGCCGGACATAACTTTCTTACTAACCGTTGAGCTACTACCAGCCGTAGGGAAGAGGCCACCAGATAATTGGGAATCCCCATATCGACCAGGCGCATTACCGCCCCGACCGCGTCATTGGTATGCAGTGTCGATAAAACCAGATGGCCGGTCAATGCCGACCGGATACAGATCTCCGCGGTCTCAAGATCACGGACCTCTCCGACCAGGATGATATCCGGATCCTGCCGCAGGAAACTACGCAGGACGTTGGCAAACGTAAGCCCGATCTCCGGTTTCACCTGGACCTGGTTCACCCCGTCTAACCGGTATTCAACCGGATCCTCGATCGTAGTAATATTCTTACCGGCCCCGTTCAGCTCGTTCAACCCGGCATACAATGTAGTCGATTTACCTGAGCCGGTCGGCCCGGTTAAAAATACTAATCCATAAGAATAATTAATACCTTTTTTGATCATCCCTAACTCCTGGCCGAGAAACCCGATCTTGGAAAGATCTAACGGGACCCGTGATTTATCCAAAATACGCATAACGACCTTTTCGCCGTAAATAGTCGGGACACTGGAGACCCGCAGATCGATCAGCCGTTCATGGATCTTCACCATAAAACTCCCGTCCTGAGGAAGCCGCTTTTCGGCGATATCCATCCGGGCAAGGATCTTAATACGCGAGACAATAGGCAGGTGCAACGCTTTAGTCGGAGGAGAGATCTCATACAAGATCCCGTCAATACGGTACCTCAGACGCAATTTATCCCGCTGCGGTTCGATATGAATATCGGACGCGCCTTCTTCGATCGCCTGGCGGACCATAAGGTCGACCAGTTTGATCACCGGTGCCTCTTCCGCTTTAGCGATAAGTTTATCTAAACTGAGTTCCGTTTCCGAAGAGATATCTTTGATTTCCTCGATCCCGTCTCCGTAGGCGGCCTGGATAGCTTCTTTAAAGATCTTCTCCCGGCCGTAGAAATCTTCGATCGCTTTGAGGATATCGGTCTTGGTCGCCAATACCGGATTGATCTCGCTATTGGTCATCTTGCGGACATTATCGATAAGGATCAGGTCTAACGGGTCGAAAATAGCCGCGGTAAGCGAATTATAACTGCGGGAAAGCGGGAGGATAAGGTTACGTACCGCGAACTCGTAAGGGATGATCTCTTCCAGATTCTGGTCGGTATCCGGCTTTAATTTTCCGGAAGTAAGCGTCACGTAGGGAATAGCCAGCTGTTTACTTAAGGCAATAAGGATCTGCTCTTCGGTGACATACCCCAGCTTGACGAGGACATCACCCAATCTTCCTCCGTCTTCTTTCTGAAAAGCAACAGCTTCCTGCAGCTGTTCAGATGTAACCATCCCTTCAGCCACAAGAATTTCTCCCAAACGTTTGTGTTTTGGCATCGTTTACTAATTATCTTCGTGGCGAATATCTATCTAATGTCGTATGAATCAAATCTCGTTTCATCCCCTGTTCACTCTGTTCTCGGGGTATCGACTGAGGAGCTTCGCTGTAATAGATATCATCGTCGATAATACGCGGGGTCAGGAAAATCAACAGTTCCCGTGAGTCATCGGTCTTACTTTTATGACGGAACGCTCCGCCAAGAAACGGGATCTTTCCCAGGAAAGGCACTTTTACCCGGGTATTTTCTTTATCTTCCCGGATCAGCCCTCCGATAAGCAGGGTCTGATTATCGTTCAAGCGTAATACCGATTTTGTTCCCCGTTGCGTAGGGTTCATGACGGTTCCCGCGGCAGTCCCGGTCAACACAAAACCGCTGGCTTCGGCGGTCTTGGTAAACACCTCTAATACCAGAGTGACCTCCCGGGTACGCAGGTTGATCTGAGGAGTAACCCGTAATTTAGTACCGGTTTCGGTACGTTCGATCTCCTGAGTAATAGTCCCGCTATCGGAAACTGTGGTGATAAGCCCGATCGCTTCATCGGTAGTAAGATTTACCTCGGACGTCTCGTTATTGAGCGAAAGTATTTTAGGACGGGCAAGCATCTTGCTGTCGGTATCGGATTTGACAAATTCCATAACTGCCTGAAACTTGGTCAGGTCAAGCGTTCCTAACGTTAACGTACGCTCGGGAGTCGACGACCAGGCAATACTGTTCAGCAGCCTGTTAGGGAACGGCCAGGGATTATCATAAGCCCCTCCGGTTACCGTTGCCGTAAATCCGGGCTGTTGTCCGGACCCCCATTGGAATCCCATTTTATCCATAAGTTGCTTGGACACATCGACCATTTCTACTTCGATCAGCACTTTCGGCTGAGGTACGTCTAAATAAGCGATCACATCATCGATCACCGGAAATTGAGTAGGCACATCGACGACTACGATCGAATTGGAAAGCGGTTCGGAAATGACTTTACCGTTCACAGTCAATACCCGCTCGATCGCGGCGACAATCCCCTCTTCATCTTCAAGTTCGTCGCTGTCGGTAGAGATCACTTCTTCTATTTCTCTTTGTATACGCGTCCTCTGGACCCGGGTATATTTCAACTTATATACTTTCGTCTTTAATTCTAATCCCGGCTGCCCCATTTCTTTGACGATAAACATATTCGCCTCCGGGTAGTAATCGTAAGACAGATGGTTTGCCTTGAAAATGATATCCATCGCCTCTTTAAGCGGGGCGTTTTCGATATAAAGCGTGATACTGCGCGATTGCACCGCTTCGGTAGAAATAAAGTTAAGCCCGGTCTGTTGCGATAATATTTTCAACAGATCTACCAGATCGACGTTCTCCAGGTTCATCGAGACTTTTTTCTTCGCGCGGGTGATCAGATGATCGCCATAGATATTATCGATATCTATGTCGGGATAGACAAGGAGAGGAATACAGAAAAGAAACAGTATAATTATAAGTAATTTTCTCATGGATTATCCTCCTTCTTTTATCTTATTCGCTATCATTTTATAACACAAATGAGCTAAGACAGATATTTATCAATGAATGTATCCGGCTGAACGAGATTACTTTTTCTTATTTTTTTTCTTACTACTCGGCTTATCGACAACGTCCACAGTATACATCCTCCCGGCATATTCGACATGCACCCCTAATTTATCGATCTTGCGGATGACCGCGTCCGAAATCGGGGCTTCTTTTTTGCCCGCGTCGATTATTACCCGGTCTCCTTCGCTGTAGATGTCGCCGTCAATGATCGCCTTCGGTACGATCGTACCCCAGATCACCCCTTCGACATTCAAAGAGATCTTTTCCGGAGCAACCGGGACATTTTCTATCTCCGAAGAAAACCGTTTGGTACTGCGGGAGGAGCCCATAGACTGAGAAACCGTACCCGAAGACCTTGAAGGACTCTCCGTTTCGCTGGTGGTCGCTGATTTTGTTTTCCTGGTTTGCGGTATTCTTGGTTCAAAAATATTGACCGGAGCCGGTTGAGCCTGAGCTAAAAACGACACTCCGTTACCTATAATAACCACGGCCACTATACATGCGAATAACCTCATTGAGTCTTCCTCATCAACCCTACTATATTCAATTGAATTTCCAGAGCATTCGGGTCATTTTTAAAATTTATATTTAACTGTTCCATGCTTACCGCCGGATTTTTCTCCAGATCCGCGAGAAAGTCTACCAACTGATCATAAGAAGCCAATAAGGTGACCTCGACATTTATTTCACGAAACAATTCCTGTTCTCCCTTTAATGATTGACGGAGCGAATTAAAAACGATGTTCTCTTTACGGGCAGCGGCATCGATGATCTGTTTTAACTGGAAAAAGTCACGCAATAAATATTCATTGATCTTTTCGTAGGTCTGTTCTCTCTTGGTCAGATCTTTACCGAGAGCCATCTTCTCATTCCACTCTTTGACTGTCCGTTCTAAAGCCTTGACTTTTTCCTGGTAACGGACCTTATTGTGGTAGATACTGAACAGACATACGACCAGGATCAAACCGGCAGCCACTATTTTTTTATAATCATTGATAAATTGTAATATCTGCTGTTGCATCAGTATAACTTGATTTGGAACATGGTTACCTCAAATCCTTCGTAACTTTCTTTATCTTTTCCGCCCAATTCCAGACGGGAAAATGATTCTTTGATCTTACTGTCACGGTTTAAATTAAGCATCAGCCGGTCTAAACTGAGCGTCTCCTCGTTAGGGTCGTTTAGATAGATATATCCGGTAATACGTATATTCGCGTCGTTTTTGCCCCGGCCGCCGTTGAAGTTAACCTTACTCAACCATACCCCCTGGGCTCCGTCCAAAACCGCCTGTTCTATCTGTTTAAGGATCGGAGCTGCTTCGATACGGGCTTTGGTCCTTGTCGCCAACACATTGATCTGTTTTTCTTTTTCTTCGATATAACGCCGGATACTTCTTATATTTTGCCGTTTTAAGTCGTCACTTAACTGGACTTCTTTCTGTTTCTGTTCCAGCATCTTTTCCTGAGCGACTATTTTACGATGATACGAAGCATTTATGAAAATAGTGATCACCACCCCCACTACCACGATCGCGATCGCGATCGCCGTTCGAAACGGTGAGACTTTTGCCGGCACTCCCCCTAAAAAAGGAGATTCAAGTTTGATACAAGGACTAAACCGGCGGATGAAATGGTCAAAAGTAGCACTACTATAGGCTTTTAACCGCGAAACATCTACCTGATCGGCGCCGACCAGCTCACCGGGATTGATAAATTCGACCGGTAACTCCAGGCTTTCACCCATAGACGCGAGACTTTCAGGAGCTTCTTGTGTAATCACGAGCAGTTTTTCCAGGTCATAGGCGCGAAATTCCCGTTTAAAATATTGAAAAGAAAACCGGGTTTCTTCCAGGACTTTCGCGGCATCTATTTTACCCTCATGATCGACACTTACTACCCGGCTGAACACCGGTAACGTATTGTAAAAGAACGTAATATTTCCCTGTTTGGGAGCGACCTCTAAAATGGCATACCATTTCAGGTTCACATACTGGCTCATACTCTTGACCATACGCATGAGCGCCAGCCCCCCCGGTTCAATCACTTTAGGAGTAAACCCCAACCGGTTGAACGAATCGGTATATTGAGTGAAATTCTTCCGTTTATACCCGATAAAAGAGACCAGGATCTTATTTTCCCGGGAAATCCGCTCATAACTGTAATTCCACTCGAGATCCTCCATTTTAAAAGGGATATATTTATCGATCTCGAATTCCATACTGCTTTCGATCTCTTTACGGCTCATCGAAGGAATCACAAACGAACGGATAATAAATTCTTTATCGGCAATGGCAAGATTTATCGTCTCATTTTGCTGGAGCTGCAGTTCGCGGGATACTTTATTGAGCGAAACCTCGAAATTAAGTTCGTTATCCTGAGGTTTCGCGTCACTTTCGCTGAGGCTATAATTACTGAAAGAGATCACTTTCTTATTTTCGGTAGCCGCAGCCGAAAGGGTCTGGTTTCCTAAATATAGGCCTATTTCTCTCATATCTTTTTAACCCGATGTTCCCGGAGCCAGTTCTGTATCTCATCCCGCTCAAAACGCCAGACTTTCCCGATCTTTATCCCGGAAATCTTACGTTTATGGAGCCAATTATAGATAGTCTGCTTGCGCAACCCCAGATACTCGGCTAATTCATCAACATCCATTAAATCTCTTTCACTCTTTCTTTTCATATTGTTAACTTTCTTTATATATACATTTAAATAGTTATCTTAACCTATGTCAAGTCATTTCTCTATAATTTTCTTATAATCTCATACATATTGTAGCCGCCTGCTTACTATAACAATATATTGTGCCTCCTCCGAATGGCTCCCACCCTCCTTGAGGAGTATACCTCGAAAGCGTACCTCATAAGCGCGATCTCACCACAGAACCCACAGGTCAAGCCACACAACACCTCATAAGTTTCACAACGGGGCAAGCACGTCATACGACTGCCTCACCGCAGTCTGTCACACGCAGTATATCCCATAATACGTATAAAAGGGTATCCCCTATCCAAGATATAACCGGTCTATTTCGAATAACCTTCTCATTATATAAGGTAAGCGGTAAAAAAAGGGGGAATCAGTAGGTGATCGTAGCTGAAAGCGTATCGGTCTCATTGGGGCCGGCATTCGGGGTACCGGAAAAAGAAACCGTTACGTCCCCGACATCAAGCGGAGGTACGGTATTGACTGTAGCCGAACCGCGGTTGATCATTTCGAACGCATAGACCAGGCCGGCTTTGGCGGCATAATAAGCCCGGATACGTTTGATCTTATGTTCAGCGACCCGGGCTTCCTGAGTCATCACAAACAGGGCGACAAGCGCCAGAAGAGATATGACGATAAGCATGATCGCCGTAATCGCTAAAATCACTCCTTTTTTTGCAGTGCTGTTCATAGACCCTCTGATATTTATATAATATTTACAGGTGTATTTTCAATACGAGAAGCAGGATTTTGTTTACTGTAGTTTTTATTTTAATACTCATCGCCGGGTTTTCTTAAACCGACCTGATATTTTCCGTCGATATACCAGAGAACGACATGCCCTTCCCGGGCGAGCCATCCCAGGCTCATCAGAACCACTTCCTGACGGCGTTCAATACCGGCGAAAAGGACATCGATATTTACCTCGCCGTTACGGTCAAGAAAATGCCATATTTCCCCCGCGACTATCCCGATTTCGGTGATCATGTTGTTTTTGCGATACTCTGGCATATTGGGCATTTTGAGTACACGGTTATCGCCGAATTAAAATACACGTATGAACATACTTCACACTTTACTATTTTAGCTTTCGCGATCCTTCTTTTTAAAAAGCTATAATTCTCGAACTGGATATTGGCAAACACTATTATTAATTCGAAACAGAAAAATAACACAAAAAGCAGGCCAATATCAAGTCTCATTCTATCACCAAATATACGTTTGTCCAGATAAAATCATTTTCACCCAGACGAAAAAACGACGATTTTAAGTATTCTTCCACATAATTCTCGGTACTCACATGGATAGGTAAGATCAGCGGAGTCACCAGCAATACCCGCCCTTGCGGCGATATTTCGGCCCGATAGATAAGCTCTCTCGACTCGGTATCGGTGATCGGCGCAAACGGAATAAATTCTTTTGATAACACGACCTCTTCCCGGAATACATACGCAAGCGCTTCTTTTTTAGAAAATATCCCGCGTTGGTGTACCCGCCCGGGAACTGAGCTGTCGGGATGGAAGGTCAGGAAAAAACTTTTAGAGATCTGGGACGGAATCAATTCTTTACTGAGCGGACTCTTGTGCAAAGAAGACGATTTCAGGTCATCTATCGATAACAAGCCCAACCAGCTGGTCAACACTGGGGTATCCTGCTTATAAAGAGTCGGCTGGACCGACAGAAAGATCACGATATGAAAAAGCAGAGCGAAAAAAAACGCCCAGAACAAAGAAGACCTTCTTGAAAAAGGTTTGGATCTTCCATCAATCCCCATAGGTGGTAGCAATACCGATTTTTTCTATCCCCAGGCGTTTACAGATATCCCATATCTCCACTACCGTCCCCATACTGGTATCCCGGTCGGACTTGATAAAGACCGATTCGGTATTGCCGGCTTTCAGGTACTCTTCCAGCTCTTTTCGGCTGATCGGTTCGCCGTCTAAATAGATGATATTTTCCGAAGATACCACGATCGTCGCCGTACGCGTATTGACCGCGTCACTGCTTACGGCTTTAGGCAACTTCACATTGATCCCGGGAACGACGATGAAATTAGAAGTAAGCATAAAGAAAATAAGCAGAAGGAAAATACAATCGAGCAACGGAGTGATCTCCAGCTGTTTGATCCCGCTTTCGGGGGTAAGGCGTTTTTTAAATTTCATTGCTATAACTTCTTTCGGCAAGCACTTCCAATAATTCCGTGCTTGCCCGTTCGGCCGCGAGTATATACATATTCACCTTATGGACGAAATAATTGTACGCTAAAAACGTAGGGATCGCCACACATAGCCCGGCCGCGGTAGTAAGCAGCGCTTCCCATATCCCTCCGGCCAGATCCGAAGGGTTCACGACCCCCACGCTGATCGCTTTCTGCTCGATGACCACAAAACATTTCACCAACCCCACGACCGTCCCCAGAAGCCCCAGAAGCGGAGTAATATGCGCCAGGGTACTTAAAAAATTAAGGTTCTTTTCCAGCCGGGGCACTTCATATAACGAAGCGTTTTCCATCGACTCTTTCACTATTTCTTTAGACTGGTCGTAATGAAACAAGCCGGCTTTCAGGATATTGGTAAGATACGAAGGATTCTTGACGCACAGGTCTATCGCTTCTTTGATCCGGTTCTTTTTGACATAACTGAAGATCTCGTTCAGCAGTTCCGTCACATTAAGCCGGATACGGACAAAACAGATAAACCGTTCGATCATGATCGTCAAAGAAAGCACCGAACTCAAAATGATCGGAGCCATCAACCATCCGCCTTTAATAATCAACTCTACCATGTGGGTCCTCCTTAATTTAAATATATAGAAATATGCTGCACTTCGTTTTGCGAAATATACTCGCTACACTCGTGAAATATGCTCCGTTTCACTCCGCGAAATACAATTGTATTTCGTGGCACGAAGTGCCACTTATTTCGCCCTGTGGGCGTATTTCGCGAGCGTAAGTGAACATATTTCTATATTCATATTTATTTCCCCAACTGTGTATCTATCTCTTCGATCCTTAACTTCGCGATCTTCGCCTCTTCCGCGTTTAAGCCGATGACCTTTTCATACATCTCCCGGGCCTGGACCAGGCGGTTCTGATCTTCGTAGATCTTGGCAATACGGAAATACGCTTTTACTTTATACTTGAGTTCATCATAAAGATATATGATCTTAAAATATTCCGCGAGCGCCTCTTTGGCGGCATTCATCTTTTCCAGAGAATACCCTAACGCGAAATGCAGTTGCGGGTCTTTTATCCCGCGTTCAAGGGCCCGGCGGATAGTAGTCACGGCTTCGGCGTAACGGTTCGTCTCTTTAAGTAACATCCCTTTTTTTGCCAGGGCCGCTTTACTGAAGTTCCCGTCCAGTTTGATCAGTTCTTCATAAAGTTTAAACGCTTCCTGGGTATCGCCGTTTTGAGCGTAGATATCCGCCAGAGAAAGAGTCGCCCGTTGTTTCGCGGTCGTATTGGTGCTGTTGATCAATTCCTGAAGATATTTTTTGGCACCGGTCAGATCGCCTTCCTGCCAGGACAGATGGGCTAACGCGAGTTTCGCCTCATACATCAGCGAATGACCGGAATAGTTCTCGACGATCTCGGTATAATATTTTTTCGCTTTCACCGGGTCGCGTTCCCGTTCATACAGGCTGCCGAGATTAAGCAGTACCGAAGGCAGGTAACGGGACCGTTTAAACCGCTGGGTAAACTCCCCGAGCGTGTTTTTTGCCTGGTCATATTTATTAAGATTGATATACACGTACGCGGTATCGATCCATATCACCTGTTTCAGTTCGTTATCGACGGTAGTTTTAATAAGGTTCTGAAAAATATCCAACGCATCATTATATTTACCCTGATTAAACTCGCATTTCCCGTAAAGATACCGCGCCCGATCACTGAGGTTATTCCCGGGAAAATCTTTAGGAAAATCATCGAGAATATCCTGAGCGGCCGGATAGTTCCCTTCGGAAAAATAGCTCGCGGCAAGATAATAACGGGCCTGCGGGATCAATTTCGATTCAGGAAAGTTTTTCTCTAAATTCTTAAAACTGAACTTCGCCTCTTCCAGCCGGTCGTTCCTGAGAAAGATCATCCCGATCTGGAACTGGATATAATCGGAATACACGTTATTAGGGTATTCTTTAAGGATCTGGTTATAGGTCTGGAGCGCCGCTTCATGCATCTCTTTTTCCTGGTACGCGTCGGCGATCTGGATCTGAGAACTTATCCGTACGATCGAATTAGCCGTAAACTGGATGGTATTTTTGAACTCGTCGATCGCTTTTTTGAACTCTCCTATTTTCAGGTAACACCAGGCCAGGCCGTAATGAGCCTGATCGATGACGTTACGGGGTGAGGAATCACTCAGTTCGGTAAGGATCTTCTGATATATACCGAGCGCATCCTGGATCCGGCCGGTCTCATACAGACAATCGGCTTGATAAAGATATACCTGGGGGACATATTTACTGTAAGGAAACCCGGCAATAAAGTCCGCGCTTTTTGAAAGCACATCCTGGCACTGTTTCAGGTTACGATAATAGGTGACAAACGAATAACTGCTGATCTCGGAAGACGTTATCTTATCGTACTGGAGTTTCGCCTGCGCGGCATTCCCCAGAGCGAACAGGCAATCGCCTAACCGCTGTAAATAGAGGTCGGTCAGGTTCTCTGCGGATGAGAATTTCAACCCTTTCTCAAATACTTCTTTTGCTAACGCAAAATCTCCCCGGCCGTACAGGCCTTCGCCTTTATAAAACAATAACTGCGATTTCGCTTCATCGGTCACCAGGCGCTCCTCTAACCGTTCGGCTTCACTCACGAGCGCGGTATAGTTTTGCTGGACATAATACGTCTCAAGGAGGTCCAGGACGGCTTTTTCGATAAGTTTCTGGTCCTGACTTTCGTCCAGGATCAGTTTAAGCGTTTTTTCACTTTCATCATATTCGCCTAACTGGGCATAACATTCCGCGGCAAGATAATATCCCCATCCCCGTAGCGGCGAATCAGGATAAGTATCGACGATCTTCTGGGCATATTCGAGCGCCTGGGTAAAATTTTTCCCCTGGAACGATACCTGTCCTAACCAATAATCGACCTGATCGGCGATACTTTTCGCTTTCGGGTCACGTTTTAACTGTTCTAACATATTCAGCGCTTTCACGTACTGTTCCTGAAAATAGAGCGATTTAGCGATATACAGCTGGGCCGTCACGACCCGGTTGTTTTGCGGGAAATCCTGAATAAACTTTTCAAACAGAGTACCGCTGGCCTGGTAAAACTTATCCATATACGCTTTTTCCGCGACATAAAACGCTTCTTCGCCTTTATCGGCGCACAAGACCGGATGGATACCGGCGATACTGATGATCACTACCGCGAAAATAAATATTTTCACACCTATTCTGATATTTTTTGATCTCCTATTCATGTCTCTCTATTTTCTTCCGCGTTACGATTTCTCCCCAACGGGTGAACGGGGTAACGGGCAAACGGGTGAACTTGTATCTTCTCTATCACAGTTTTTCTTTCAAGAACTTACCCGTATACGACCTCTTGGCTTTCAGGATATCTTCAGGGCTGCCCGCGGCGACCACCTCGCCCCCGTTATTTCCTCCGCCCGGGCCAAGATCGATCACATAATCACAACATTTTACCACATCCATATTATGCTCGATAACCAAAACCGTATTTTTTTTATCGACCAGCCGTTGCAGTACCGCAAGGAGTTTACGGGTATCATCGAAATGCAGCCCGGTCGTCGGTTCATCGAGAATATAGATAGTCTTACCGGTCCCTTTTTTCCTTAACTGCGCGGCTAACTTTATCCGTTGCGCTTCACCGCCCGAAAGAGTAGTCGCCGACTGGCCTACTTTGATATATCCTAACCCGACATCTTTGAGCGTTTCGACGATATTCCGTATCCGGGGAAAATTCTCGAACAACCGGTACGCTTCTTCCATACTCATATCCAGTACATCGGAAATATTTTTCCCTTTAAACCGTATTTCCAGCGTCTCATTATTGAACCGGTGCCCCGCGCACACTTCGCACGGTACGTACACGTCCGGTAAAAAATGCATCTCGATCTTTTTTATCCCGTCACCCCGGCACGCTTCGCACCTGCCCCCCGAAACGTTAAAACTGAACCGGGCCGGTTTATATCCCCGTACTTTAGATTCCGGTAACTGGCTGAACACTTCACGAATATACGTAAACGCGCCGGTATAGGTCGCCGGGTTCGACCGCGGTGTCCGGCCGATAGGAGTCTGATCGACAATGATCACTTTATCGATATTCTTTAACCCTTCGATCGACCGGTACTCACCCGGTTTCTCTTTCGAATCGTAAAGCTCACGGGCAAGAGTCTTGTAAAGGATATCTTCGACTAACGTCGATTTACCTGATCCCGATACCCCGGTCACACACACAAACACGCCTAACGGTATTTCGATATCGATATGTTTAAGGTTATGTTCGGACGCGCCGCGTACGGTAAGGGACATCCCTTTCTGCACCGGACGCCGTGCGGCGGGTACCGCGATCTGTTTTTTACCGAGCAGGTATTGCCCGGTAAGTGAAGACTGCGGTATCTTCTCTTTGGGACCGTTAAACACGATTTTTCCGCCATGGATACCCGCGCCGGGCCCCAGATCTACCAGCCAATCGGAACTTTCGATCATCTCTTCGTCATGTTCGACGACGATCACGGTATTCCCGACATCTCTCAAGTTTTTAAGCGTTTCAATCAGTTTCGTATTATCCCGGGGATGTAACCCTATGGTCGGTTCATCGAGAATATAGATCACCCCGCTTAAGGCCGATCCGATTTGCGTGGCAAGTTTTATCCGTTGCGATTCTCCTCCGGACAGGCTCGAAGACAACCGATCGAGAGTAAGATAATCGACCCCGACCCGCAGACAGAACTGCAGGCGTTTCTTTATCTCTTTAAGGGCATTATACGCGATTTTCTGTTGGTAAGACGATAAATTCAGGTTCGTAAAAAACTCGTCACATTCGGCAATACTCATCTTCACGACATCCCAGATAGATTTACCGGCAATAAATACCGCCAGACTCTCCGGTTTCAACCGCATCCCCTGACACTTCGGGCACGGGAGTTTCGACATATATTGGGTAAGTTCGTGTTTCACATAATCCGAATCGGTCTCCCGGAACACCCGTTCCAGACGCGGGATCACTCCTTCATACGGTTTATCCCAGATATACAGGTTCTTATCGCCGTACAGGACGACTTTTTGCAGTTTTTTCGGTATTTTTTTAAACGGCGTACGTGCCCAATCGACTCCGATCGCATCGGCAACTTCCCGCAGAAGGCTGCGATAATACATCATATACCCTTTTGACCCGCGCCGCCACGGTTCGATCGCCCCTTCACTTAACGCGCGGGACGTGTCGGACACGACTAATTCAGGATCAAACTCCAGATGCATCCCTAACCCGTTACATTCCGGACAGGCACCGAACGGGGAATTAAACGAAAACATCCGCGGTTCGAGTTCCGCGAAACTTACATCACAATCCGGACAACTGAACTGGGTATTAAACAGATGTTCTTTATTCCCGGTTTCATCGTATATCCCGATCAATCCTTGCGTATATTTCAGGGCGATCTCGACCGAATCGGCAATACGTTGTTTATATTTCGGCGCGACCATTATCCGGTCGATCACGATCTCGATCGTATGGGCCCGGTACCGGTCGAGTTTTATCTTTTCATCCAGATCATACGTCTTCCCATCGACGCGTACCCGGCGAAACCCTTCCTTGACAAGCCGCTCAAACAACGATTCGTACGTACCTTTTTTCCCGCGTACCAGCGGCGCTAAAATATGGATACGATGGTCTTTCCCTAACGATAACACTCGTTCGATGATCTCACTTGAGGTCTGCCGGACGACGGGTTTTCCGCAACTATAACAATGAGGTATCCCGATCCGGGCAAACAATAAACGCAGGTAATCGTATATTTCGGTCTGGGTCGCGACGATCGACCGTGGCGAGCCGCCGGCAGTACGTTGTTCTATCGCGATTGCCGGCGATAACCCTTCGATATGATCGACGTGCGGTTTCTGTAACTGTTCAAGAAACTGGCGGGCATAACTGGACAGACTTTCGACATACCGGCGTTGCCCTTCGGCATAAATGGTATCAAACGCGAGCGACGATTTCCCTGAACCCGATACACCGGTCACGACGACCAGTTTGTTCTTCGGTATCTCTACACTGATGTTCTGGAGATTATGTTCTTTCGCGCCTTGGATTTTTATGGTATCGATCATAGTTATACAGGTCACAAGGTCACATAGTCACAAGGTCACACGTGAAGAGAAAGAAAATACAATTAAAATGTGTTGTGTAATCAACCTGCGAAGCAGGTTTACGTGTGTCTATGTGACTAGCTCGCCGACAGGCGGGCGTGTGTCGTGTGACTTTTATTAACTCCCAATCTTAAGGTTCGACGTAATCCGCTGTAAAATACTTTTTATCGAAAGGATCGTAAGATAACTTGTCCGCGGATTATCTTTTGACGGAATATTCTCGACTTCAACCCGCATTTTCGCCTCCTCCGCGTCGATCTCGATACGATGCGTGTTCCTCTCAAGCGCCGGATTCACTTTTACGATCACTTTCACGTTTTCATACCGTGACGCGAGGAATATCGTTGCCGCGACATTGATGTTACGCGGGAACAGTTTTATTGCCTGCATGATATCCCCTTCAAACAACACTTTCTCTTCTTTTACCGATTCGACCGCTTCTCCGTCGGCAGTTTTCACACCTTTAAGCGATCGCGGAGGTTTTGCGGTCGTAAGGGTCAACGACCGTACGTTCCCGAACCGCAGGCTGTTCAGTCCGTCGATCCCGATGATCGCCCCCGACGGGACATAGATGTTCCCTTTACATTGTTTCGTCATCTCTAAGATTTCGGGATACACGACAAACGCGCCGACACTTATTACAATAAGATCTTTATTATATTGAACGATACGCGGGATAAGGTCACGTACGGCTTCTTTACTTGCCGCTTCCACAATAAGATCGGCTTCTTTCAAAATACCGTCAAGATCGGTCACGATCTTACCGGACGCGATCCTTTTTAACGCGGAAAGTTTATCCGGATCTTTATCGTACAGGCCGACCAGTTCGGTTTTCTCACGAAGTTCCGTGACGATATATTCGGCAGTTTTCATGCCGATCGCCCCGCAGCCGATTATCCCAATCTTTAGTTTATTAGTCATAATTATTCGAGGTCACATAGTCACAAGGTCACACGTCACACGTGGAAATACGTTAATAATACTATATATTGTAAACCTTATTATATTACAAGAGGGATATTGGGCAAGAAGTTTATAAATACAGGTCACAAGGTCACATAGTCACAAGGTCACACGTAAAAATAGAGGGGGAAATGGGGGATTTTTTGACTTTTCCAGACAGAGAAATAGCGGTATAATTGGATACTTGCCCAGGAAAGCCTGTCGATAGTCCATAGTCAATAGACCATAGATGAAAATCAACAAATTCATGAAACGTGAAACACGTGAAAAAATCGATAGTTATTGGTATATTAGGGAAAAATCATGATTATTGACAATATTGGTAAAATGTTATATATTTTAAATGTAATCATCCCTAGTGGGATTTATCTCACTAGCCACCTCTGGGTTACGATCCAGAGGTTTTTTTATTTATATGAATAGAGTAACATTTTTAATCGACGGGTTTAATGTCTACCATTCCATTTTAAGCCTGAAAAAGAGTACCGGCTATCGCGCAAAATGGCTTAATCTATCATCACTCTGCAGCTCATACCTGAATTTATTCGGCAAAGACGCTCGGCTTCAAGACATCTACTATTTTTCAGCGTTAGCGCACTACTTAAGCGCGAAAGATCCCGGCAAAATCACAAAACATAAGAATTACATTACCTGTCTTGAATCGTTAGGTATCAAGGTTGAGCTTGGACGGTTTAAAGAAAAAGAAGTGTTTTGTGATCAATGTAAAAGTATGATCTTGAAACACGAAGAAAAAGAGACCGATGTCGCGATCGGCGTAAAATTACTAGAAATCCTTTTCACTGATTCCTGCGATAGCGTGGTTATTATATCCGGCGACACCGATCTCTCCCCGGCCGTGAGAAGGTGTACTGAATTATTTCCAAAGAAAAAAATACTATTCGCTTTTCCGTTCGCTCGAAAAAATAAAGAATTACTCTCATTAGCTCCCGGCTCTTTTTCTATAAGTAAAAAACAATACCTGCGCCATAAATTACCTGATCCGGTAATTCTATCCGACGGCAAAGAAATTCGTAAACCCAGTTCCTGGTAATAATTTCAACCTAACAACTCAATCCCCCGCCGAAGACGAAAGTCACAAGGTCACATAGACACATAGTCACACGTAAAAACAGGGGTATTTTACAACTCTTTGGCAACCTACGAATTGCCAAGAAGGTTACCTGCGAGGGCGTTAAACCTCAATATCACACCTCGTAGGTGTGATATGGTAAAAATCGCCAATAGAATAAGGGGGGTTTTTTGACTGGGATAATAGTAAAAATAGCGGTATAATTGGAATTACCTGCCTAGGAAAGCCTGTCGATAGTCCATAGACCATAGATGAAAACTAACAAGTTCACCTAACGCGTTGGGATACAGAGAAAAAGAGGATTTATGGGATTATATGAAAATTTCAAAGATGTAGTTGGAGTGGTTCAAAAACTGGATAATATTGAACTCTACCAGAAGATACTTAACATACAAACTCAAGCATTAGAATTATCGAATTCAAACACTGAAAAAGATAAAAAAATAAGAGAATTAGAAAAGCAACTCGATGATTCTCAAAAAATGAAATTTGATGGGAAATTCTATTATATTGAAGGAGAAGAATATCCTTATTGTCCTGGTTGTGGGGGATCAAAAAAAAGAAAAACGCATTTAGTAATTAGAACACTTGTATCCAGTACGGAGTATAAATGTCCTACACCTGATTGCAAATTTGTGCATTTTGTAGATAATCCCCACTGGAATCCACCAAGATATACTGAAGATAATGATCCTTATGGATATTAACAACCCATAAAAACTCAATCCAACGGACTAGGGATAGCGTATAGCGATTAGAATGAATAAAATAATATTTCTTATATCTTCCATAATCCTCCTTGCAGGGTGTTCGGACATAAATAGAATAGAAACTCCTGAAAAAAATATAGTTCAAAAAGGAAATTTGGTATTCGCAGAAGGACGATGGGGAATAATATTGGCTACCAGTCTGGGCATTATTCCTAAAATTAATTTCGCATCTATATCCTGCGATACTAACGACATGACATGTGAAGAGATTGAATCTTTTATCTGGACACCAAAAGAACAACCGATCTTAAAAGAGAATCTACTTTATCACCAACGATCTGTTTATCAGATAATAGATTACTCCGATAATACAATAAAGGCAAAACGAGAAGCCCCTGTGGCGGATATTGAAATTACAATATCCTTGAAAGACCATTTTGCAGAAAAGAGTTTTCGTGAGACAAAAGCGAGAGGCAGTGAAACTTCAAATCCCAATATTTATGGGAAATGGATACTTAAATAAATCATAGGCAACTCAATCCAGCGGGTATTAATGTGATAAAGGAGATTTTATGAAACAATTTTATCTAATCATAATCGGCTTAATTTTAATTAGTGGGTGTGCTAGTACGATGAAGACAACTTACGGTAATAAAAACATTATCCCGGAGAATGTGAGTAAAATCGTTAAAGGAGCAACAACCCAAGCAGAAATACTAACTATGTTCGGTGAGCCCATGTCAAAAATGCGAACCGGCATATTAGGAACAATGTGGACTTATTCGTTAGCTAAGTCAAAACATAGATCTGGGCTTTTCACCTCAAGTTATCAGGCATCATCATACGGCCTTACAATTAATTTTGATGATAACGGCGTAGTCAAAGATTACTCATATATAGAAACAAATCCCGTACAACCTTTAGAGATTTCTATTGAATAAAAAAGTTACGTTTTTATACAGGTGAAGTCGGATGATAGAAGGAAATACAAGAGAAAAAATGGATGTAGGAGATGAATGATGGCGAAAGATTTGATATGTCCAAATTGTGGTAATTCAGGACATGCAAAAGTTGTAACAAAAGGGAGTTTTATTATTGAATTAGCTTTATGGATTATGTTTATTGTGCCAGGCATTATATATTCTCTCTGGCGATTAACTTCTCGTTATGAAGCATGCCCCAAATGTGGCGCGTCCAACATGGTTCCTGTAGATTCTCCAAGAGGCAAAAAACTAATATCTGAATTGAGCTAATTCCCCTTCACCTTTCTTCCTCACGGGCGAACGGGATAACGGGCAAACGGGTTAACATCCCTTCCCCCTTTGTAATTTGTTTATTGTATATTGTAATTTTCCCCGGCACCCTGTACCCTCTCCCCTTATCATGCTATAATATCTTTTCTCCACGCGTTACGCGTATCGCGTTACGCGTTACGAAAAAAAGGAGCCCCTATGAAACAAATATTCGTAACTCTCGTTTTACTCGTAACTACACTTACCGCCTACGGGATGTCGTCGGAAGGGTTTGTATTGAAAAGCCCGCAGTTAAAACCGGGCCAAAGGATGCCCGATGCGCAGGTATATAACAGTTTTGGCTGTACCGGAAAGAATATATCTCCGGCATTATCCTGGGAAGGCGCGCCGGAAAAGACGAAAAGTTTCGCGATTACGATGTATGATCCCGACGCGCCTACCGGAAGCGGATGGTGGCATTGGATCGTCTTCAATATCCCCGCGAAAGTGACCAGTTTACCGGCAAATGCCGGTAAGATTGATTCGCGTTCATTACCTAAAGAAGCTATACAAAGCCGTACGGATTTTGGTATACCGGGATACGGCGGAGCGTGTCCTCCAGTGGGTGACCAACCGCACCGGTACATCTTTACCGTATACTCTCTGGACGTACCGACACTGGATCTCGACGCAAACGCTTCCGGCGCGATGATCGGATATTATTTAAACGCTCATATGCTCGGAAAAACATCATTAATCGTTAATCATTCCCGCTAATATCCCTACGCATTATTCGTTTCGCATTACGTCCCCCTCTGCACCCGATACCCACCACCCTGTACCCGACACCCTACATCCTCTTCTCGACGCTCGACTAACGACGAACGACGTGTAATTCCCCTTCTCTCTCTACGGGCGCAGGCAAGCGGCGCCCCTACTCATCTGTGTAAAAGGATTACTACCAGCATACACTCCGGGAGTGTGCAAGAGGTTGAACACAAACATATGTCCCTCTGGACTGTAATTTGGTATAATATACGCGCCATGAAGGTTAATCGGAATAAAACACGTTTAGGGAAAATGTCCGGGGATGACTCGGATTACGTGGAATTATCTCCCGCGGAACGGGTGGCTTTCATATGGGAACTTACCGCGGAATTATGGTCTTTAAAAAATCCGGAATATGTTCAACGAAGATTACAAAGAAATATTACAAATCTTATTACACAATAAGGTAAGATTCCTTGTTGTCGGCGCGTATGCCATGGGCGCTTACGGTTATCCCCGCGCTACGGGAGACTTCGATATATGGGTTGAAGCTTCCCGGGAGAATTCAGAGAAAATATATAAATCGCTTTCGGAATTCGGCGCTCCTCTTTCCGAAATAACTCAAGATACTTTCAGTGAAGAAGGGATAATTTTTCAAATCGGGGTAGCGCCTCGCCGCATCGATATCATTACGCACATCGATGGCGTTGATTTTAAAGAAGCCTACGATTCGAAGGAAAATATCCCGATCGAAGGCCTCAGCGTACCTTTTCTTTCCAAAGAAAACCTTATCAAAAATAAAGAAGCTACCGGCAGAGAAAAAGATAAACTTGATGCCGACCACCTAAGAAAACACCCCTAACATCCGGTAATACCCCATACTGCCGATACGATAACCATTTCGACAATGCGAGTTTGTCAGCACCCCATCCCCAAATGTTACAAATGAGGACAGACCTATTTTGTAACATTTGCTTTTGTTCATTTGCCACTATCCTCAATCTATCGCAAAAGAACGTAACAACAACCTTACCTACACTCCGGGAGTGTAGGTTGGTATTCATCCCTCTTCATCCTACCTACGAGATTGAACGAAACCAAATATCCCTGGAAACTTAGACATACTTTCTCATCTTTTCTCCGTGACCTCTGTGAGCTCCGTGGTAAAATATATTAAAATGATTAAATATATTTTCCTCTTTTTTTGTATCGGTATTTTCACCCTCTCCTGTACCCCGAACGTATCCTCTCCTCCTCATCAGGTAAAGATCACCAGGGAAAAAGGGAGTTGGCAGTTAGTTGTCGACGGGAAACCTTTTTATATCCAGGGTGCCGGGTGCGGTATTGCCAAAGGTAAACACGGTGAGGATTACCTGAAACTCGCGCAAGAGTTAGGCGCAAATTGTGTGCGGACCTGGGGTATTGATCAGGGTACTCAAGAGTATTTCGATACCGCCCATGAATACGGACTTAAGGTCGATGCCGGGATATGGTTGAACCATCCTTACGGAGCAAGTTCAATCAGTTATATCGGCGATACTTCTTATAAACAAACTGTCCGGAAAGAAGCGTTAGAATATGTGAAAGAATTTAAAGATCATCCGGCACTTTTGATGTGGAACGCGGGGAATGAGACCCTCTTCTTTTCGCGGTCGGATGAAGAAAAAGTCGCGTTTTGCGAGTTCCTGGAAACGCTGGTACAGGAGATCAAAAAAATCGATCCGTATCATCCGGTAATCTATACCTGCGCGTCATATATGAACGTCCACTATCTCCAGCAATACGTACCTTCTCTCGATGCAATCGGACTGAACATGTATTCTTCAATACGGTTAGCGCAAGGAATATGGGCTTTCTCCAAACCCGGGCCGGATAAACCGTATATCGTGACCGAATACGGGCCGTATATACCTTCCGATACTCCTAAAGATAGTAACGGTATGCCGGTCGAATTAAACGATTACCAAAAAGCGGCACTTTATGCGGACTATACCGAACAGATACAGAGTTTCAAAGGATACAATCTTGGCGGGTTCGTGTTTCATCTGGGGGAGACGACCCAGGAAAGTATGACCTGGTGGAACTTAAACGAAGGAAATTTGAAACGGCAATCGTATTGGGAAATATATAGGATATATACCGGGAAAGAACCGCCTTATATCACTCCGAGAATAGCCGGGATGATGATAAGTAACACCAGTGATGTCGAACCGGGTGAGATGATCGATGTATCGGTCGAACTTGCCGACGGACAGGATCTCGAAGATCTTACTTACGAATACCGGTTAAGTACGACCGTAGTCGGAGTGTTACAGTATTATGTGAACCAATATATCGATATGCAAGTCGAAGGTGCCAGTGATACCGTCCGGATAGAAGCTCCCGCCCAGCCCGGGATATACCGGCTTTATTGTTTCGTAAAAGATACCCACGGAAACGTATCCAGTATCAATAAAACCATCAAAGTCGATGAATAGTCGATAGTCTATGGTCTTTGGTCGCTAGTCGCTGGTCTCTAGTATCTAGTATTGCTCTTTTCTTCTAACCTCTAATCGCTATCCGCTAAACGCTATTCTACGGCGCAGTCGTAAGATACGGCGTGTAATCGACAAGCCCATTGAACTGCCCGGCTACCGGAGGGTCCTGTCCCCACCAGTTGTTCTCGGCAGAAATAGTTACACCGGCAACTAAATTACTAATATCAAAATTAGCATTATTATAAATCAAGTTATTTCCCGTTGCCCCTAAAGAACCATTTCCAAGATCAATATTAATTGTATCAACGCCGACTCCTATCTTTTGCAGAATAACCCCATTCTGACCATTCCCAGTAATACGTGTATTGCTGATACTGGCTTTCAATGAACTTGCCGCCCCCAGATGCCGGACTTCAAAAAGAATTCCATTTCCTGTCGAGTCCACTATGCTGTTATTATCGAACGACGCCTCGATACTTGGAGTAGTAGCGCCAATGCTTAAATCCACACAATAAATCCCGGTAGTATTCTGGCTGAACGTATTTTGTGAAACGACAGCATTCACGCTTCCCTCACTCGATATAAGATATAACCCATTATTATTGCTGATAAAAGCATTTTGGGTGACTTGCGCCGTTAGACTGCTGAAATCATCGCCACCAGTCACCCAAAGCAATAGCGCCGCATTGGAGTCATTCTCGAAATGGTTATTCATAACTACCACGTGAACATTCGTTGACGCGGCGCTATGAGCGATAGTAACCGCACCGTTTGAACCGCCGGTATAATCGGCAATGGTATTATTGGAAATAGTATAGGAATATGTGTCGGGATTGGAGATAGTCAACTGTATGGGAACGCCCCCTCCGCCGCCTTGAGGAAAATCTTTTATATAATTGTGATGTATGTTTACACTCGCTCTATTGAGACCATATATGCCATATCGCCTATTATTCTGGATCTGACATCCCATAATAGTATTATTATTCGCCAAAGTGATGATCGGATTTACTAAACCACCACCCCCATCGATTTTAGGGTATCCCGAAGTCGTTTCAATATCCGGGAATCCGCCATTATATGCCGAACCCCATAGGATCACGTTATTAGCCAGGATGTAATTACCGGTAAGGCCGGTCGGCGTACCGTCTCCTTCAAATACGTATATCGTCATCCCCGGTCCATACCGCGGATCGACAAACGCTTCCGCCAAGGTATCCCACGGGTTCGATAAGGTTCCGTTTTCAGCCCCACTATTTGAATTATCCACATAGATAATATCTTGCACATCTGTCCCACTCGCCGGTATCGGTTGATTATTTTTCACGGTTGTCTGTATATCGATATCCCGCACGACCCGGTCTAACAGACGTTCTTTCATCCGGCTTCGTTGTTTCACTTCGAAGATATCGAGAAACTCTTTCATCCTCTTCTGTCGCCGGTCAAACGCTTTACCGAGTTCAAGCGGTATCGTCACCCGAAACCCGCCAGTGAATTCCAGTTCCTGTTTGTTTTCTGTTTTACATTGGAGGTCTAAAGAAAGCCATTTATTGATATCGGTTTCCGTACGGATCCGTATACCCTCTTTATCTTTCGTCAATTTCGAATCATAAAAATATCCTCCAAGGTATAGTTTTGTATTCAATATTTCCGGGCTGCCGAATTCAAAATCGAACCCTTCCAACGGCTCTTCCAGTTCGTTCCAATATAACAGGCCGGTCTCACCTAACTCGTATCCATCATCGATCTGTTTAGCTCCGTGGATAGGATTATAGTAATTAAACCGGACATCGATCATTTCCGACAGAAATTCCGCGCCATATCCCATCTGCGAATGGAAAACATCGTTTTCACTCAGTTTCTTATCGTAAAAGATATGTGCCCCTAAAATAAACCAATCGTTAAATAGTTTTCGGTATCCGATACCAAGATTGGTTTCTTCCGCATTGGTACTATGAATACTTTGCTTAGGATTAAAGAATATCAACGACGTTTCATCTTCAGCGTACCATACCGGGAACAGGTAATCCACGTAAAACGAGCCCCGGTGTTCGCTTGAGGCTTGCGCGCCAAACCGGATTTTGGACGGATAATAACGGTCTGTTTCAGGATTGTTTATGGAAGAAACATATTCATCAGCCGCAAATGCCGAAAGCGATAGGCAAAGAACAGCCAGCCCGGACAAAAAAACGTTCCGCATGCATTTATTATACAGAAAATAATGCGGGAACACAATTTAACAGTTTACCGTCGGGTTCACCCGTTACCCCGTTCGCCCGTAGAATAGCGATAAGCGGTGAGCGTATAGCGGATAGAGCAAAGTAAAAAATTAGCAATGGTCAATTAGCAATTAACATTTAGCAATGAAAATGCAAAAAAATGGGATTCCCACATTGATAATTGCTAAATGCTAAATTTGCATTGAACATTTATATCAGGCGTGTCGTGTGACTTTATACAATAATGTTATCGATAAGCCGTACTTTTTCGACATATACGGCGACGGCAATAAGTGCACGGGACTTAATCGATTTAAGAGGTTTGAGTGTTTCGGGATCGACGATCTCGATGTACTGGATCTTCGCCGTCGGGATAGAAGTGATGATATCTTTTTTTATCTGCCGGGTAAGCCGGCCGGATGTGACCTTTTTTCGGCAGGAATATTTGGCATTCTGTAACGCTTTATAGATACCCGCGGCTTTTTTACGTGACTCACCTGACAGGTATTCGTTACGTGAACTCATCGCAAGGCCCGTCTTTTCCCGCACAATCGGGGCTATTTTGATTTTTACCGGAAAAGCAAGGTCATGTACCATACGTTCGATGATCTTTGCCTGCTGATAGTCTTTCCGGCCGAAATAGGTCGTGTCGGGTGAGACGATGTTGAACAGTTTAGCGACTACCGTACATACGCCTTTAAAATGTCCGGGCCGGAACTTACCGCATAACCTTTTACTTAAATCGGTCTCCTCTACATACGTCGAGGCGTCTTTTGAATACATCATCTTCGCATTCGGATAAAAGACCATATCGACATGTTCATTATAAAGTAACCGCAGGTCACGCGACAGGTTACGAGGATATCTTTTCAGGTCTTCTCCTTTACCGAACTGTAACGGATTGACGAATATACTGGCCACGACATAATCGCATTCTTTTTTTGCTTTCAGTATCAGCGAAAGATGTCCCTGATGGAGAGCGCCCATGGTCGGGACGAAACCGATTTTTTTGCCTTTCGTCTTGGCACGGGCTATTTCCTGTCGTACTCTGGGGATGGTTTTGGCTATTACCATAACTTTAGATCACATAGACACACGTCACATGTATTAAGTTTCTACTCTCCTCGTGTGACTTTGTGACCTTGTGTCGTATGACTTTTAAAGCCTTCTATTTCATCTTTTAGTTCGGGAGCAACCTCAAACAAAGGTTCGAGAACAAAAGCTCTCTCATGCATTTTGGGATGCGGGATTTTCAGGTCTTCTTCATCGATCTTTTCGTCACCGTAAAGAAGGATATCGAGATCGATCGTACGCGGCCCATTTTCGACCGTACGGGACCGACCCAACACATACTCGATACGCTGCAGTCGCCGCAGGAGTTCATATGCCGAATAGTGAGTCTTTATTTTGATCGCACCGTTGAGATAGAGGCCTTGCGGCGGGCCTCCGACCGGATAGGTCTCGACGAGTGAAGAAACCGCTTCGATCCTTACTCCGGTATCGTTTTTCAGCAGGGTTATCGCGTCCTGAATATGCTGATCCCGGTCGCCGACATTCGATCCGATACCGATAAATACTATTTCCATAACTCTTATTTAACCTCTACCCCAATTAAGGTATATTCCAAATTCGAAATCCTAAATCCGAAATCCTAAACAAATCCTAATTTTCAAAATTCTAAACTGAATTCGTTTGGAATATTAGGATTTTCTTCATTTAGAGTTTGTTTCGTGCTTCGGATTTAGTGCTTAGGATTTTAAAAATTATATTTTTCTCAACGCTTCTTTCAGCTTCTTTTCATCGACGGTAAGCGCAAACCGGATATACCCTTCACCATACGTACCAAACCCCACACCGGGGGTCGCGACAACCTGATGGACAAGTAACCGTTTGGCAAACTCTATTGACGATGTCCCTTTGGCAAGTTTTACCCATACATAGAAGGTGCTTTCCGAAAAGATATCGGTAAACCCTTTTTTCTTAAGACTATCGATAAATATACCGCGCCGGGCATTGATAGTACGGCGCAGATTATGGACATACGCGTTTTCTTTTTCCAACGCATACGAAGCGGCATCCTGTATCGCGCCGAATATACCGGAATCGACGTTCGTCTTTACTTTGAACAACCCGGATATCATCTTTTCGTTCCCGCAAGCCCACCCGACCCGGAATCCCGTCATACAAAACGTTTTTGATAACGAATGAAACTCGATCGCGGTTTCTTTCGCGCCGGGTATCTGAAGAATACTTAACGGTTTCTCTTTATCGTAGAGTTCGGAATACGCGTTATCGTACGCGATGATGATCCCGTACCGCGACGAGAACCGGACCAGGGTATGTAAAAACTCGCGGTGAGCCAGTGCCGTCGTCGGGTTGTTGGGATAATTGAGGTAGATGATCTTCGCTTTGTTACGTACCGAATGGGGTATCTTATTCAGATCGGGAAGGAATCCGTTTTCAGAAAAAAGCGGCATATAATGGACCTTCCCGCCGGCAAAAAATGCCGCGCCGCGGTATCCCGGGTATCCGGGTGAAGGAATAAGCACGTACTCATCCGGGTTCAAAAACGCTAGCGGAAAATGGACTAACCCTTCTTTTGACCCGATCAGCGGAAGGATCTCTTTATGTTCGTCAAGCGTGACCGTAAACCGTTTTTTAAACCATTTCTTTATTGCCAGTTTAAACGGCAGTTTACCCTGATCGAGCGCGTATTTCTGGTTTACTTTCACTTTTGCCGACCGCCATAAGATCTCAACGACACTTTTTGGACATAAGATGTCGGGATCGCCTACGCTCAAATCGATAAAATCGATACCTTTTTTACGTAACTTTACTTTCTCTTTATCGATCTCGGCGAACAAATACGGCGGGAACTGTTTCAACCGTTTAGAGAATTCAAATTGTTTCATTTATTCTCCTTTAGTCAAATATAGAAATATGCTTACGCGAAATACACTCAGCTATACTTCGTGAAATATGCTCCGTTTCACTGCGCGAAATACAATTGTATTTCCATGTATTTCTATCGTATTTCCACTGTATTTCAACGCGCTTTGCTTTCGCGGTTCACGTCTCAGCCCCAAATAAAACGTCACTCATCGAATACAATCCTGCCGGTTTACCGACTATCCACTTTGCCGCGACCAGGGCGCCTTGCACGAAAATGTCCCGGGTTTTCGCATGATGAAACAGTTCGATCTTATCGACATCACTTTCAAACACGATCCGGTGGTCACCGACGATCTCATCTTCACGGACCGCTTCGATATTTTCTATTTTGATATCGAATCCCTGAGCATTGATGATCTCGGCGATCTTCTTTGCCGTACCGCTCGGCGCGTCCTTTTTATGGATATGATGCGCTTCACTTACAGATACCGAATATCCTTTAAGGATTTTCGCCGCATCACCCAATAGCCTAAACAGGAGGTTCACCCCCACACTCATATTCGGCGCGCATACGATAGGGATCTTCTCGCTTGCCTGTCTTATATAGACGGCTTGGGTCTGATTTAACCCGGTCGTCCCGATCACGATCGCTTTGTTTTTCGCTACGGTATAGTCAAGATGGGCGATAGTCGCCTCTGGCGACGTAAACTCGATGATACAGTCACAAAGCCCGATACATTCCGGATCGCTCGTCACCTCCACGCCTGCTGTTTTTTCGCCTAACTGAGGATGATCTTTCCGTTCTAACGCGCCGACTAAAGTGAACCCGCCGTCGGCCTCACCGAGGGAGATAATCCTCTGCCCCATCCTTCCTAACGCACCGCTTACGACTAATTTGATCATACTCCCTCCTGAAAATCCTAAATCCGAAATTCGAAATCCTAAACAAATCCGAAATCCTAATGTTCAAAATCCTAAACGAAAATGTTTCCTGTTTTGGTCATTAGGATTTTCTCCATTTATAATTTGTTTCGTGCTTCGGATTTAGTGCTTAGGATTTTATTAAGCTATATTGCTTAAGTATTTTCTTGAACTTATCCAGGTTTGCCTCGCTCATCTTATACAGCGGCAGGCGTAATACCGGATCGATCATCCCCATCAATCCCAGCGCCGTCTTTGCCGGGATAGGGTTGGTCTCGATAAACAACGCTTTGATCAGGTCGTACAGTTCGAACTGCATTTTCCTCGCTTTTTCATGATGTCCGCACAAGTATTCACTGACCATCGTATGTGTCTGGCGCGGAGCGATATTGGCTACGACCGAGATCACTCCGCATCCTCCGAGCGCCAAAATCGGTATCGTGATCTCATCGCTTCCCGAGAACAACACGAACTTGCTATCGACCAGGCTCATCAACTGGGTGATCTGGTCGATATTGCCGGACGCTTCTTTAATACCGATTACGCCTTTACACTCTTTGTAAATACGGGCTACGGTTTCCGGTAAAATGTTGATACCCGTACGGCCCGGCACGTTATAAATGATCACCGGGATATGTATTTCCTGGGAGATCTTTTTATAATGCTGATACATCCCTTCCTGAGTAGGTTTATTGTAATACGGCGTGATCACCAGCGCCGCGGCCGCGCCCACCTTTTCGGCATATACCGCGAGATCTAACGCTTCTTTCGTGGAATTCGACCCGGCACCGGCGATGATCGGTATTTTCCCGCCGGAGGCTTCTACCGCGATCTTTACGACCCGTTTATGTTCTTCATGAGAAAGCGTCGCGCTTTCACCCGTCGTTCCGCAGACCAGTATCGCGTCGGTCTTATTCTTTATATGCCAACCGATAAGTTCATTCAGTATATCGCTATCGATCTCTTCGTTCTTCCTAAACGGTGTCACTAACGCCACGATGCTCCCTTTAAACATATTCTCAACTCCTTTCGTCGTTGAATTCACAGATCATCACAGATTAAAACCAACAGATAATCACAGACAGAAAACATCAGTGATCATCTGTGCAGGGGGTACTCCCCCTGATAGACCAAATACGCGTTACCTTCAAACCACACGTCGTAGATTATCTGTTTCTTTTTCCGGAAAAAGACTCGAAGTTTCTCGCCGTTTTTCACGCTCACTTCTACCTGCTGTATCCTGTCGTTATCGCCGCCTTTCTGTTTCCTATTGAAAACGATCGCGCCGGCTACCACACCGGTACCGCAGGCTTCGGTTTCGGATTCCACCCCCCGTTCGTACGTACGTATTTTTATACGTGTGGAGCTCTCTTCTTCCACGAAATCGACGTTCGTCCCGTAAGGAGAGAACTCCTTATGAAACCGGATCTCGCGGCCTATTTTCTCGACCGCGACATCATCTATCCCGTCGACAAACACTACCGTATGAGGCACCCCGGTATTGATATAGTTGACATGGATCTTGCGACCCGCGACATCAAGCGGCATATCAAGTTTCACACCGACCACATCGGACAACTGCACCCGTACCCGGGCGGTATTCTTTTTTTTCTGCGATACCTGCACCTGGATAGGCCCGGCGACGGTTTCAAACGAATTCCATTCTACCGTAAGCGTTCCGGCCTTTTTCTTTTTTGCCGAACCGGCAAGCGCCGCCCACAAGCCCACACACCGGGCGCCGTTACCGCACATCTCAGCTTCCGATCCGTCGACATTAAATATCCGCATAGTAAAATCGTATTTTTTTGATTCCTCGATCACCAGTAACCCGTCGGCGCCTATTCCGTATTTACGTGAACAGGATTCTTGAGCGAATTTTTTATAACCGGGACCGGACAGTTTCATCCCTTTCTTACGGGCATCGATAAGGACAAAATCGTTCCCGGACGCCTGTAGCTTATAAAAGTCTATTTTCTTCATAATCATCTCGTATCAATGATCAATGCAAAATTAGCATTTAGCAATTATCAATGTAAAACCAAAGACTCTTTTGTTCTCCTCATTGCTAAATGTTAATTGCTAATTGAACATTGCTAATTTTTCAGTTGCACGTTACTATACCAATTCCTTCGTTATCAGATCTTTATATGTTTCCCGCTTACGGATAAGCCTTGCGTTCGTGCCGTTCACCAATACTTCCGCCGCTCGGCAACGGGAATTATATTGCGAACTCATGGTAAACCCGTACGCGCCGGCACTCATCACGCAAAGGTATTCACCTTCGGTGACGTTAAGGTCCCGGTTTTTACCTAAAAAATCTCCGGTCTCACATACCGGCCCGACCACATCAACTCGTCGAGCGTCGAGCGTCGTACGTCGTGCGTTTCTGGATACGGGAATAATCCGGTGATACGCGCCGTAAAGGGACGGCCGCGCCAGATCATTCATCGCGCCGTCGACGATCACAAACCGTTTATGCGGGGTATCTTTTACATAGATCACCCGGGTGACCATCACTCCGGAATTACCGGCAATAAACCGGCCCGGTTCGATGATAAGTCTCACTTTCATCCCCTTAAGAAACGGGATGACCTGTTTTTTTACTTCATCGACAACAGAATTTTCCTCTTCGTCATAGGGAATACCTAATCCACCGCCGATATTAAGCGTCTTGACGGAAATCCCTCTCCGGTCAAGCCGGGCGATAAGGGTTTTTACTTTTTTTACCGCTTTGACGAACCCGGCGGCTTTGGTGATCTGCGAACCGATATGCATATGGATCCCTTCGATCGAAAGATGCGGATACGCCGCAGGATGCAGATAGACCGCTTGCAACGTATATTCGTCAAGACCGAACTTAGTCTCTTTTTTCCCGGTAGTGATGTAGGCGTGCGTACCCGGTTCGATATCCGGGTTGAACCGTAACGCTACTTTCACCTTTTTCTTTAAACGGCCGGCGACCGCGTCGAGGACTCTTAACTCGCTTAACGATTCGGCGTTAAACATCAGTATCCCGTAACGGACCGCTTCTTCTATCTCTTTTTTCGTCTTACCTACCGAAGCATAGACGATCCTCTTTGCCGGACAGCCCGCTTTTTGCGCGCGATACAGTTCGCCGCCGGAAACGATATCCAACCCGGCACCCTGGCCGATAAGCAGTTTTAATATCGCCAGGTTCGAGTTCGCTTTTACCGAATAACAGATCAGCGGCCTTTGACCGGCAAACAGCCGGGTAAGGATCTTAAACTGTCCGGTCAGCGCGTGAGTGCTGTACACATACAGAGGCGTACCGAATTTCGCCGCAAGCGACTTGATCGGTATCCCTTCACAATACAATTGGCCTTTTTTATAATCGAAATAGCTCATCAGATACGATCCTTCGTTTTATTTCTTTTTTAATTTAGGAAGCGCGCGTGACACGGATTTTTTTGAATCGATCGCGTATTTAGGAGTCATGATCTTTTTCAGGTCTCCCGCTTTTAAGACAGGATGAAATGTCTTCAAAACCAGATCATCCATATCTTCGATCTTTTTCTTTTTATCTTCGCTGTACCGGATAAGTTTTCCTACGACGTCATGAGCTTCCTTAAACGCGACTTTTTTCTTAGTCACGAGAAACTCGGCGATCTCGGTCGCATACAGCTGTTCGTCTTTAAGCGCTTCCTTTATATTTTCCTTTTTCAGTTTTATACCTTTTACGAATTTCGCCATTATCTTCAGTTCTTCTTTTACCGTCTCGACCGAAGAAAACAGCGGTTCTTTATCGAGCTGCATGTCCCGGTTATAGGTGAGCGGTAACCCTTTCATGGTCGTCAAGATCGCCATGAGGTTCCCGTATATTTTCCCGGTCAAACCCCTCACCAGTTCCAGGAAATCCGGATTCTTTTTGTGCGGCATGAGCGACGAACCGGTACAGAACTCTTCGGGCAGATCGAAGAAATCAAATTCCTTTGTCGAATATAAGATGAAATCTTCGGCCATCCGCGACAGATGCATCTGGATGAGAGAGAGAATACTTAAGAACTCGACAATAAAATCCCGGTCGCTGATAGTAAAAAGCGCGTTATTCAATACCGACCAGGATTTTTTGATTTTATCGGCCCGCAAAAACTGTTCGGCGGCTTTTTGGTACGCTTCTTTCTTCAGAGCCGTCCCGGTCAACGCGCCGGCGCCGATAACCAACTCCAGTCCTTCGCAAAAATCATTTAACCGTTTACAATCTTTCAGAAAAATCTCTGCCCACGCGTATAAATAATCGCTAAAAGATATTATCTGTGCCCGTTGAGTATGAGTATAACCGATAAAAAAATCTTTTCCTGACTTCGCGGCTTTCTCAACAACAGCGATCCCAAGTGCGGTTACGATCTTGCCGATATCTATCCCCTGGTCAAGACAATACCATTTCTCGTCAAATACGATCTGGTCGTTCCTTGACCGCAGGCTATGGAGCTTCAACGCCAGTTCTCCCACTTTCTTCTCTACCCGGTTCTGGATATCGCTATGGATATCTTCACACGCCGGGTCATATTTAAACTTCCCCGCTCTTATCTCTTTCAAAATACCGCTTAACACCGAAATCAATTTCTGCGCTTCCTGCGGAGTAAGGATCTTCGAAGCGGCAAGCGTACTGACATGAATGATCGAATGATAGATATCGTATTCGGCCAGTTTATAGTCGTACTGTACGGATTTTGAAAATTCTTCAAAATCCTTATCGATCTTTTTCTTGAACCTGCCTCCCCATAACTTCTTACTCATGTATCCTCCCGTTTTCGTATTGCGTCGTGCGTATTGCGTATTGCGTATTCATATATAATAGCTGATTCATTATGGAAATCCTGTCTTTATTATTTATCAATTCCTCGGTTTTCCACGCAATACGCGGTACGCGATACGCATCACGATTTAATATACGGCATCGCGAAAATGTTGATAAACCCTTTGGCGTCAGCCCGGTTAAACATGTCTTTGGCGCCGTAGGTCGCCAGTTCTTTTTTATAGAGCGCGTAAGGCGATTTTCTTCCGGCAACGGTAATGTTCCCTTTATACAGTTCGAGCGCTACCTCGCCGGTCACTTTCTTTTGAGTCCTCTCGATGAACGCATCCAGCGACTGTTTCAAATGCGAAAACCACAACCCCGCATACGCCAGATGAGAATACCGTAAACTGACCAGTTCTTTGAACGCGATAAGATCTTTATCGAGTACGAGCTGTTCCAGTTCCCGGTGCGCGGCAAGTAATATCCAGGCGGCCGGAGCCTCATAAATCTCCCGCGATTTTATCCCTACAGTCCGGTCTTCCACCATATCGGTCCGCCCCACTCCGTGAGTACCGCCGATCCTGTTCAACGCTTCGATCATCGTAAGCAGATCTTTCTTGTTCCCGTTCAGCGTTACCGGAACGCCTTTTTTGAACCCGATCCGCACTACCTGCGGTTTGTTCGGCGCTTTTTTCGCGCTTTTAGTGAAAAGATACGCGTCTTCTCTGGGCGAATTTTTCAGGTCTTCCAGTATCCCGGCTTCGATGCTTACGCCCCAGATATTCTTGTCGATACTGTAGATCTTCTCTTTCGTCGCCGCGATAGGGATCTTCTCTTCTTTCGCGTATTCGATCTCCGATTCCCGCGAGGTCAAATGCCATTCCCGTAGGGGCGCGACGATCTCTAATTTCGGATCGAGCGTCTTGACCGTCACTTCTATCCGTACCTGATCGTTTCCTTTCCCGGTACACCCGTGAGACACGAATTTCGCGCCTTCCTGGTGCGCGACGTCGACCAGATGTTTACCGATCAAAGGCCGCCCTAACGCGGTCGACAGGACATATTTATGTTCGTACACGGCGTTCGCTTTAAGCGCCGGCAGGATATAGTCGCTGACAAATTCTTTACGCAGGTCCTTTATATAGATCTTTTTCGCGCCGGTTGCCAGCGCTTTTTTACGTACCTGCGCCGGTGAGAACTCGCTTCCCAGGTGCGCCGAAAAACAGATCACTTCAAACCCTTTTTTCTGTAACCACCGTATACAACAGGACGTATCGAGCCCTCCCGAATATGCCAGTACGATTTTCTTTTTCATATTATCTCCTTAAAAATTCGAAATCCTAAATCCGAAATCCTAAACAAATTCGAAATGAAGAAAATCCTAATGACCGAAACGGAAAATGTTTTCGTTTAGAAATTTGTCATTCGAATTTCGATATTCGTGCTTCGGATTTCATCCATACTTTATCATTTACTCAATAAATGCAATAATATCGCCTTTGCCGTGTGCAGGCGGTTTTCCGCCTGGTCGAACACGACCGAATTTTTACTGTCGATCACGTCATCGGTGATCTCTTCTCCCCGATGCGCGGGCAGGCAATGCATAATAAGACAATCTTTCTTCGCCAGTTGCATCAGCCCGCCGTTCAGCTGAAAATCTTTGAATATCTTTACCCGGTCTTCGTGTTCGGCTTCGTCACCCATCGACGTCCAGACATCGGCATACAACACGTCGGCGCCGGACGCGGCCCCTTTAGGGTCGTTCCCGATATCGATGGTAGCGCCGCTTTTTCTGGCAAACTCGCGGGCCTCTTTCACGATCTGATCTTCCGGCGCATAGCCGACAGGATGCGCGATCGCGATGTTCCCGCCTAAAAGAGAAAACGCGTATAATAACGAATGCGCGATATTGTTGCCGTCGCCGATGTAGGCGAACTTTATCTTTTTGAAATCTTTTTTTAACTCATACAGCGTAAACAGGTCTCCCAGGATCTGGGCCGGATGGACCAGGCCGCTTAAGCCGTTGATGACCGGGATATCCGATACTTTTATGAAATCCCGGATGACTTCGTGCGAAAACGTCCGTAACACCACGCAATCAAGATACCGGGAAAGCGTTTTTGCCGCGTCACTCACGCTTTCCCTTTCTCCTAACCGGACTTCCTGCGGCGAAAAATAGATCGGAGACGCGCCCAGTTCCAGCACGGCTACATAAAACGAAGTCTTTGTCCGCAAAGACGGTTTCTGAAATAACAATCCGACCGTTTTTCCCGCGAGCTTTTTCCGGAACGCTGCCGGGTTCTTTTTTATCCGCGCGGTAAGGGCCAGTAACGCCATGATATCTTTCGCCGACAGGTCTTTTAATGAAATAAAATGGTTCAACATATTTTCTTCAACACTTTCCTTAATATCCCTATTCCTGCATCCAGTTCATGCTTCGTCACGGTCAGTGCCGGCATAATCCTTAACACGTTCTCGTGAGTAGCGTTTACGATCAATTTATTCTTAAGCGCTTCGGTAAATACCGGATAAGACGGTTTTTTAAGTTCGATACCGACCATGAGCCCGCACGCCCGGACCTCTTTGATCAAAGGGCTCTCTTTCTTCAAAATTGCCAGTTTTTTATGTAGATAGGCGCTTACCGACCGCACATGGGTAAGGACCTTGTCTTGCTCTATCACCGAATAGACTTCATACGCTGCCCGCGTGACCAGCGGGTTCCCGCCGAACGTCGACGCGTGATGGCCGGGCTGCATGATATCACTTAAACCTTTCTTTACGACCATCGCTCCGATCGGTACCCCGGCGCCGAGCCCCTTGGATAAAAGCAGGATATCCGGTGTGACGTGATAATGCTGATAGGCATACATCTTACCGGTCCGGCCCATCCCGGTCTGGATCTCATCGAAAATGAGTAACAGTTTCTTCTCGCGGCACAACCGGGCAACTCCTTTGATGAATTCCGGTGTTGCCGGGTATACCCCTCCTTCACCCTGGATCGGTTCAAGCATGACCGCAACGGTTTGAGAAGTGACCTTTTTTCTCAAATCGCCCAGATCGTTGAATTCGGCATGAACGAATTTAGGCACCAGCGGCTTAAACGGATCCTGATATTTCTTCTGGCCCGTCGCCGCGACACTTCCCATCGTCCGGCCATGAAAAGAGTTTTTCATGGTAACGATCTCGTACCGCTTCTGTTTCATCCCGTACAACCGGGAAAGTTTAAGCGCCGCTTCCACCACCTCGGTCCCCGAATTAGCAAAGAACACTTTACCGGGAAACGCGCTTTTCACGATCGTTTTTGCCAGCAGCGGCTGCCATTCCTGCCGTAAATTATTCGGCAGGTGGATCAGTTTTCTCGATTGATCCTGTATCGCTTTTACTATCTTAGGATGACAGTGCCCCAGGATAGAGACACCCCATCCCGGGAAAAGGTCAAGGTACCGGTTATTTTTTTCATCCCACAAAAAGCTCCCTTTCCCTTTTACAAAAAGCGGGCCGACATGTGTATATACCGGAATAAGATAATCGTTCTGTTTCATAACTTTTTAATTTTGAACGGTCACAAGGTCACATAGTCACATGTCACACGCATGCCTGCGTTGCAGGCAGTCACACGTTGCATGACACACGTCACACGTATGGTATATCTCCACTATTTGTGACGTGTGAACATATCAATTATTCGTGTACGATTTCCGTACCGATACCCATATCGGTAAAGATTTCGAGCAAAATAGCGTGCGGCACTTTCGCATCGACGATATGCGCTTTTTCCACGCCTTCTTTTATCGCATGGATCGCGGCTTTTACTTTAGGGATCATCCCTTCATCGATGACTTTACGGGTAACCAATTGCTGCGCATCTTCCACGCTTAACGTAGAGAGAAGCGAATCCTGGTCCGCGGGATCATGCATTACGCCCCGTACGTTAGTCAAAAACACGATCTTTTCGGCACGTAAAGAAGCCGCCAGAAAAGCAGCCGCTTCATCGGCATTGATATTATAATATTGCCCGTCGGCCGAGACACCCATCGGACAGATGACCGGTATCGCCTGCGGCAGAGTCTCCAGTATCTTCTCTTTATTGATACCGACCGCCTCGCCCACAAACCCCAGGTCTTTTTTACTTTTCTTCTTGCGCGCGGTAAATATCCCGTCGGCGCCTTTGAAGCCGCGGGCAATGATCCCGTGGGAAGAGATTTCCTGGACGATCACATCATTCAGTTTATTCAACTCTTCTTCCACGATCCCTAACGTCTTTTCATCGGTGACTCTGAACCCTTCATAAAATTCGGAATTGACCTTCATATCCCGCAGGCGTTCGGTAATATTAGGGCCGCCGCCGTGGACAAGGATCGGGCAGATCCCGGTATACCGTAAAAAAGCGATATCTTCCAGGACCGATTTACGTACCCGTTCTTCTCCCAAGATCGACCCTCCGTATTTAAAGACGGCTATCTTCTTATGAAATTGTTTGATATAGGGTAACGCCTCGATGAGAACATCCGCCTTTTTAATCGCCTCTTCCATCTGTTTACTCCTTTTTAAAATGATTGCAGTGATTTTTAAAACCCTGATTACAGTGATGATATTCAATCACCGTAATCTTTATAAAATCACCGGAATCGTTTCTTAGCTATATCCCGCATTAATATGCACGTAACGGGGAGTAATATCCGAACACCATCCCTGCCACGTATGGGTCCCTAACCCTAAATGGACCTTAATAGTGACGTTCCGTTCTTTTAACGAACCGGCGGTCACTTTAAACTTATTTTCTTTTAACGCGATCCCCACCGCTCCCAGGGCCGCGACGATCCTTCCCCAATTCGGATTCTCACCGAATAAAGCCGACCGGAACAGGACCGACGAAGAAATCGCCCGAAACGCCTGTTGCGCCTGTCTTTGGCTATAGGCGCCTGAGATGAGTATCCGGGCGGTCTTGGTCGCTCCTTCACCGTCAGAGACGATCATCTTTGCGAGATCCACACATACCTCTTCTATCGCTCTTTCCAGACGCCGGATAGCGGCCGGACTATTACCTATTTCGGCTTTACCGCTGGAAAGAAAAAATATACAATCGTTCGTACTCATACAGCCGTCGACCGAAATACTGTTAAAACTTCTCGCAACGGCGCTCGATCCGATCTTTTTCAATACCGGCCGGGAAACGTCCGCGTCAATAAGCACAAAGGCCAACATCGTCGCCATATCCGGCTGGATCATCCCGGCACCCTTAGCGCAGCCGGCAATTCTCACCGGGCCGTTTTTCCCCGATATCGTTTTTGTAGAAATCTTTGAGAATGTATCGGTAGTGCGTATGCTTTGCGCAAACAAGGCAAAATTATCATCGGGCTTCCGGCATAACGCAGGAATCTTTTTTTCAATGAGCGCAAACGGCATTGCCCTTCCGATAATACCGGTAGACGCGATAAGTACGTTACTCGGGGTTATCCCTAAATTTTTCGCGACAGCCTTACAAAGATCTTCCGTACTCTTTAAATCCTCGGCTTTTGTAAAACAATTGGCGTTCCCGCTGTGGGCTAATACCGCGTAGATACGCTGAGAGATATTTTTCTTACTGACCGTTATCGAATAAGAAGGATTTACATTTTTAGTGAAAAGCCCTACCGCACGCGCGCCATCCGGGCAACTGATAAGGCCGAGGTCATACCCTTTCTTTTTGATCCCGGCATGCATACTATTGACTGAAAACCCTTTTGGCAACTTCATATAATAAGAACCGTAACGCAACACGCGTAACGCGACACGCGTTGAATGCAAATACTAAAGATCCCTACACATTTTATTCCCAAACGTTCTTCCTTATTCATGTTCCCTTTTCGTACGCGTTACACGTTACTCGTTACGCGTTACTAAATGAGGCCTTCGGTCTCATCTAAACCAAACATGATATTCATATTCTGCACGGCACTGCCGGCGGCGCCTTTGATCAGGTTGTCGATACAGGAAGTCACGACCCCTTTTGCTCCGTCAGCACTCACATTGACTCCGATCTCACAGAAATTCGTCCCGGTCACGTTCTTTAGTTGGGCCGGGACGTCTTTGAACCGTACGAACGGAGCGTTCACATAATACTTTTTATATATGTTTAAAAAACCCGATACCGTCATCTTCCGTTTACACCTCACCGATATCGTCGAGTAAATACCGTCAACGGGAGCGACGTGCGGAATAAACGTCAATGAGACCTTTTGCCGGGTAAGGAGCTTTAGACATTCCAGCATCTCCGGGACATGTTGATGGCTGAAAGGTTTATACGCCCAGATATTCCCGGCAATATTCGAATAATGATATTCCAGTTTTGCTTTTCTCCCCGCTCCGGTGATCGATGAGACCGAAGAGACGATCACTTCGGGCTCGATCTTTTTCTCTTTCAGTAACGGGATAAGCGCCAAGAGCACACTCGTCGGATAACAGCCGGGATTAGCCAGAAGCGCCGCCGTCGCGATCTGTTTTCTGGAAAATTCCGGCAACCCGTATACCGCAACTTTCAGGTTCTTTTTATCTATATGGCTTTTGCCGAAATATTTCCGGTACAGGCTTGAGTCTTTCACCCGGTAATCGGCGGCAAGGTCGATGACTTTCTTGCCGGCATTTAAAAATTTTCCGGCAACAGTCATCGATACCATATGCGGTAAAGCCAGAAAGACCACATCACATTTTTGCGACGCTTTCTTGAGATGAAACGGCTCGCAAGGTATATCGACGATACCTTTAAATTGCGGATGAAGTTCGCTATAGTCGACGGGCCGATACGTCCGTGAAGAAAGATACACAAGCTCGACGGACGGATGGCTGCTGAGGATGCGTACCAGCATTTGTCCCGTAAAACCGGTCGCTCCGACGACTCCTGCTTTGATTTTCTTATTCTTATTCATGTCTATCTTTCTGTTCAGTCTCTGGTCTAAAAATATGCTTTTCTCACGCGGGTCGCGTTACGCGTGTCGCATTACGTTCCCCTATACGGGTATATATAATAAAAGTTATAATAAACCAATTTTCCTTAACCGTCAATAGATTCCCGCTTGCCGTCTTAAGATGAAGGCGAGCAATGGATTTCGTGTATCCTTTACTACGATAAAAAAGGCCGATTGTGAAGAGAGTGCAGGAAGAGAACGAAACCCTTATCGCTTAGTCCATTGGAAGCGACGACGCGCACCTTTGCGTCCGTATTTCTTTCGTTCTTTCGCTCGGGGGTCGCGAGTCAAGAGGTCTTCTTTTCTAAACAGCGACCTTAAGGTTGGTTCAAGTGTTAAAAGAGACCGGGCAATTCCCAGGCTTATCGCGCCGGCTTGTCCGGATACACCGCCTCCGGTTACGTTCACTTTCACATCGACTTTATCGATCATTTCAGCGACACGTAAGGGACGGACGATCTGAGCTTGATGGTCGAGTACCGGAAAATATTTTTCCAGAGGTTTTTTATTCACCGTAATAACCCCTTTTCCGTTAGAAATGACTTTCACCCGGGCAGTCGATGTCTTTCTTCTGCCGGTGGAAAGGATCTCTTTCTTTTCGATAGGAATCTTCATAATACTTTTAATTCCTGCGGGTTTTGAGCGTGCTGATCATGAGTCTCGTCAGCGTATATTTTTAAAGACCTTAACAACAGTTTACCGCGGGGCCCTCTGGGAAGCATCCCTTTGACGGCGTATCTCAAGACTTTCGTAGGATTTTTCTCATGTAGCCTTTCCAACGTCATCTCTTTCCTTCCCGACGGATACCCGGTATATTTATCATATACTTTAGTTTTTATTTTATTTTTAGTCGTTTTAATGTGCCGGGCATTGATTACTACGACCCGGTCACCGCTCAAAAGCTGCGGGCTATAGGTCGCTTTGTTCTTACCCTGCAAAATCATGGAAATACGTACCGCAAGGCGCCCTAAGATCTTATCCTTCGCGTCAATCAGATGCCAGGCTCTCTCCTGAGGTTTAAATTGCGTTTTCTTCATAGACTAAAATTTATACCATATTTAAAGAAATTGTCAAATGAAAAAGTCGATAGTCGGTGGTCCATAGTCCGTAGATGAAAATACTAAATCATTCAAAATCATCAACAAGAGTGTCAATAAACGCTTATTTTTCCCCGTTCTGGGAATTCTCTGTTCTTCATCTATCGACCGTCGACTATGGACTATTGGCTGATGAATGGTGACGTAGCGGTAGCTACATATTGTTTTTTTAAGCATTTTTAGCGCAAAACCTTGTTTTTTCAAGCTAAATATGGTAAGCATAAAGTGGAATGAATTGATAATCAGGTGTCCACTGAACCTCGGTAAAAGCAAGAGTTTTTACCGGGTAAAGGCAAACCACAGGTAACTGTGGGACGCAAAGCTACCTACCCTTAGATGCACTATCGGGGCAGAGGGGCCGCCAGATGCGACGAACACAAAACATCAGCCCCTAAGGTCATTGCCTTAGGGATTTTTTTTGTGCGTAAAGCCCCTCGTAAGGTTGTAATGCGTTTTAGATACCTTACGAGGGGCTTTCTTTTTAAGACTGCCTCAAGCTACGGAAGTTAGGAAAGATACCTGCCTCAAGCCACGGGTCGAAGGGGAAAAAGAAACAAGACCTGCCTCGGGTCACGCCCGCCGGCTCACGAACATCGTGAGGGCTGGCCGGGAAATTGGGAAGGAAGAAAAAAAGAAGGAGACTCTATGAAGATGAAAGTGATAATCCTTGGGCTTTTGCTGGCAGGAATGTGTCTGATCGCGTTATCGGGCCGCCCGGAAACCGGGTCAAGCGCTTCGTTTAAAGTCTCTTTGACGATACCGCAGATCGTGGGAGTAAACGTTGCGGCACCGGCAGATAAACAAGAGGGCCCTGTGGCAGAATCCAAAAATACCGGTATACAGAAACAGACCGAGATCGTCAGCCGCAAAGACCAGACAGTACTGCTTGAGACTGTAGTGGCAAAATAAATACCTCCGGCACCTCAAGAGGGATACTCTCACCGCGCGATAATCCTGTACGCGCCGTTCCGTACAAAAAAATCCGCATACAAGATACGGTTTATTGTGAAGTTGATTCTTTCTTTTTCAGAGGAATATTGAAGATATAGGTAGTTCCTTCGGCAAGGTCTATCTCACTTACCAGCTTCACGAGCGGTAAATATTCGATCGGTAAAGAATTGATATCAAGTTTCACGGTATGACGGCCGGCCTCAAGGTTACGGAAGAAATATCCGCCGTTACTATCGCTCGAGGTCGTCAACGATCCATCAAGCACTATCTTGACTCGCCCGATATACTCGTCATTATCATCCGGTTCGTTATTCCCATTCTTATCGAAAAATACCACGCCGTAGATCTCCGAATTAGTCGTAAACCCGAAATCGACGGTTACCGGACGATTATGGAGCAATTCGACCGTCTGAGATAATGGTGTCGAGAACACATACCCGTGCGGTACCGAATCGACATCGACCATCATCAGGACTTTTTTCGCGTTTACTTTCACGTAATATCTCCCTTCCGAATCGGTTTCGGTCTCTTTGTTGCCGATGTATATTTTTATTCCGGATATTCCTTCTTCATTGCGGTCATGGATGCCGTTTGCGTTTATATCTTTATACACGATACCGGAAGCGATACCTTTCGGGTTCCAGGAAAACGGCAGGTCCCATGCCGAGCGTATCCCCAGACGGATTTCCGCTTCATTATACGCGTCACGTCCGGCTTGTTCCGCCCAGACGTTACGCACGCGCCCGTCGGCATAGATCTCAAGATCAGGATTGGGACGGTAATTGATACCGAGTGCGCAATCCATACTGTCTTCTCCGGCAAGAAAACTGTTGATTCCGGACGTATTCTGTTCGTCACGATAATACAAGTTCCATTTGAACGTAACTGCCGGGGTAACATTTTTGTAATAGCTTATTCCGACCGAGAGCACCGAAGGGTCGTATTTTTCGTCGGTAAAGATATCCTCGACCAGAGAATGTTCGTAATTCACGTACGCGTCCAGCGGATCGATGATCGGGAACCTTACCCCGGTAAAAAATTCCTGCCGGTCGTAATTAGAAAATACACCTAACGGGTATCGTGTACGCTGATAACGATGGCCCACAAACGTAGAAAAAGTACGGTTGAATACAGAAAACGATTTATTATAGGTATTACTGAGATTAATCTCGCGGCGAGGAAACGATATTCCGGGAATATTGATATACCGCAGGTTAGTATTCCAGCTTGAGGTATCGTCGAGAGTGTACGTCGCAAACGTGTTCCATTCGGTATTGATTGCCCGCGGCGCGCCGGGATTGGAAAGATAACGGTCACGATAGACATCCAGATTAGAAGATAAAAACAGGTCGCCCCCTCTCCAATCAAAACTTAATATCCCTCCAGCCTCACCAAGGTTGGAAGGGGTCCCGACGATCGTAGTATAATCGCTGTCGATATCGCGCAGGTTAAGACGTAATTGAAAATCCTGGCCTAAGAATTGATACCCGGCAAGGCTGGCGTAATTTTCTTCGTCATACCCTACCTCGCCCCACAACTGGTTTTTCCCGTACCGGTGTTCGGTCTCTACCGAAAACACCCGCGGACGCAGATAATCTTCCCGGGCGGTACCGTATCCTCGGGCATAATTAAACGAATAGGTATGTTTCCCGTCCGGGAAAAGAGTAGCCCGGGCGCCTTCGACATAGGAATCTCTCTCTTCTTGTATGATCCCCGGCGTCAGGTATCCGAATTCGAGCCGGTCACGTCCCCACAACACATCATATCCCAGGTTTCCTCCAAAAGCCTTCCCTTCCCAGAGGAATCCGTGTAACCCTTCGTTCGGCAATGATAGTGCCGAGAACGATTTATCAAAATCAAATCCCCGCACATTTACCTCTCCCAACGGGCCGAGATGAAGATTACGTAACCCCACGCTATACCCGATGATCTCGGTACTTGTCGGGTATTTGCTGAGTTTAAGCGATGAATCGAATTCTCCGTAAGGAGTCGGCCCTTCGATCCCCAGCCACTGGTTAAACCGTAACGCATCGCGGTTCATACTGTCCAACTGTGTCCCGATATAATAACTGTCCCAATCGGCGTTATAGATGAACCGAAACGGATCATTATTTTCTTGTTTCACCTGATCTTTTTTCTGGAGAGCTCTGGCGATCTGTAATGGATAGGCCACCTCCACATTCAACGTCCACCGGCCGCGTTCATCCCATACATGAACAAATGTCGTACCGACCTTCAGAGCGATTATTCTTATCGTATTGGTATCGACCTTCTCTACGGTAATAAATCCGGGAGTAACGATCAGAAACCGCGTGATATTCATGCCTTCTATATCAAGGAATTTTCCTTGTTCGATCTCGATATCGGTTTTCTCCTGCATACTTGAAGGGGTACCGCTCAAGACCAGTTCATCACCCTGACGCAATGAACCTTGAAGCATCGGTGTGCTCGGAATTTGCGGTGATCCCGCCACGTAAGACGGCTGATACATAGGCAAAGGTTCTTCCCGGGAAGGGAACTCGGCCGGTTCTTCTCTTGTCATCTCCGGTACCGGTTCTCTTTGTTTCTCTATCCGGATAAGGGCCCCTCTCTGGTAAGAATCCAGGGTCCCGCCGATAATATCTTTGCGGGCCGCCGGAGAAGCCGGTTGGGCGTGCGGATAAAAAACCTCCAGTTCGGGCTGGGGCTGGTTCGAATAAGAGACCTCGCGTTGGGATTCAGAGAAGATCGGAGAAGGAACCGCCTGTGGCGGCGGTAAAACGGGATAAGGGCCCTCGTGGGGCTTTACGGCAGGAGAAATCTCTTTTGTAACCGGGGAAATTTCCCGGAACCGCCCTTCTTCCATCCGTTTCAATAAATTGATATAGGAAAGGGCCTCCTCCGTAGGAATAATAATATACGCATCACGGAAATATGAAAACGCTTCCGGATATCTCCCAGCTTCAAAGTATTTTTCTCCCAACTCTATGAGGTAATTATAGGCTAGACTCTCAGCGAAAGAAGAAAAAGGAAGGAAAAACAACCATAATAATAATCCGATACGTAATATTTTTTTTGCCATATTTTCATCATATCCTGCTGCACAATAGTACTACATATCTTAATCACGTATATTTAACACAGTGATCCGTTCCGAGGAGTCTTTACGAAAATCGATCTCTTTTACCAATACCGCGCCGTCTTCCAGATCAAACGTGAGCACCATGGTATAGGTACCCGCACCAATCGAGGAGGAAAATCCGGTTTCAAACTCACTTTGTATCCCTGAAGGCAGATAGAGCGGTACGATATTTCCGCGATCGACCACCACTCCGGTCTGATCCAGGATATAGAATACCCCGTTGATGACCAGAGTGATATTCCCGCGGTTAGTCAGCCGGCCGTACACGGAAGCTTCCTCAAGAGAGATATTATCTATGCTGATACGTTTCTCTTTATCTACCCCTTCCAGGAAGAACAGACATCCGATCCTCTGGACGATAGTAAGGTCCATCCGGACATCCTGCAGGCGGCCGGGTGAAGTCTCAAAAAACATCACCCCGTAATAGCCCCCTTTTACCGAAGGAGGGACTTTCACCGCGTAAGACACGTCCCGGCTGGTAAACGCCGGTAAAGAAAATTCCTGTGGCGAAAACGTGAACCATTCTCCGCAGGAATCCGGTTGTGTACCTACCGGAAAGAATTCTTTTGTCCCTTCATACGGCGCTTCATAACGGAAATCTTCCATATACACGCGGACCGCGAGGTCCTGATCGGAAGAATTCTGTACCGTAAGTGACCCCATATAAGTCTGTTGCGGCTGGATATCTATAGTGACTTTCCCTTTATTGATCATCAATTGCGCGTAAACCGGGCTCTGCGCGCAGACGATCAGTCCCAGGATTATCCCGATACCCAAAAAGGCGTATGTTCGCATAGAAATATCCTTCTTTACACGATTCTTGATCCTTTTTATATATACCATATTGCCGTGGCGTAAAACAATAGTTAGGGGAACGATAACGGAAAGCGTTTTCAAGCCTTATCTCCCCCGGTAACGAAATAGTTATATCTTTCGCACGGCAAGGAGAAGCCTGTACACGCCTGTCATCGTTTCTAATTATTGTACTAACGTAAACGTTACAGTCCCGCTATAGGTCTTCGCCTGTTCGGTACCGGTAATAGGATTACCCGGAGTGCCGGCTTCGCCGGTAGCGATACCATAATACACCCGTAACCATCCGTTACCCAACTGAGTGTTAGTATAGGACCGGTTAGAATTGGCAATCGTATACTTTTGGTTCCATCCTTCGGTATTGCTGGTCAACTGCTGGACAAACGTGACGTTCACATTGTCGCCGATACCGTTAGCATTGGCAAAATCTCCGCCTACGCTGTGCTGGACAGTCCAGGGCGTTCCCCCGTTGACTCCGACATCAGCTACGAAATAATAATCCGACAAAAAGATCCCGTTTTTCAGCTTCAATTCCCCGAACGCGATATTAGACGCCGAAGTCCAGATATCTTCGTTTGCCGCAGAGACCCGGCTCAACGTTACCGACAAGCTCTCGGCTTTCGGAACCGTCGCGGTGACTACAAACTGTTTGCTCGCCTGGGTATATCCCGCGACGCTGACCAAAAGAAACGAAACCAGAAACAGAAACATCACTACTCTTTTCATAAGAAACCCTCCTTTAAATTGTTGTATATTTTCTCCCGTTATCTTACTTTTCAATAAACCCATTTCTATTAAAACCTCTCGTATTCTTGACTTTTCACCGTTCCTGCAGGGAAAAACTCATACCGGTAAAATAATTACCGGAAATAAGCCCCTGATAAGGGTTCAACTGATACAGCACGCGAAAGCGGGCGGGACTGCCCCGTTCATCGGAAAAAAATACCGGGTTTTCGCCTAACGGTACCGGAACGAACCCCGGATTCTTTACCCGGCCGGGTTGCTGAGGAAACAGTTCTGCTTTACACATAAAATTCTTAGGCGCGATTTCGTTTCCCTTTTCGTTCATAAGCGGCATATCCATCTTTTGAGAAACGATATACGGTTTACCGAGATTACTGCGTACCTCGACAACAGCTTCCCTTACCTGCGGAGGAGATTTGGGAAGGAGTTCGGTAAAATTCAGGCCGCCTTGAGGGAAATCGACCGACAACTGAAATATCGGGGTCACTTCGATCTCGAAATCAATAAGTTCTTCCTGTACGTCGGATGAGGCTTCGATGATATATTTCAACCGGCCGCGATATATCCCGGCTTTCTCCTCGGCGATTTTTTCTTCATCAACAACGAAATGCGCATACAGCTCACCCTGAGCCTGGCTTGAAGAATATAAAAGGACCCGTTTCCTTTCAAGAGGCGATAGCGTACGATAGAACAATTCGCCGCCTTTATCGGAAGAGGTAAAAAACTTGATCGCGCCGGATGAGATCTCCATGCTCATCTCGTTACGCGGCACATTTATGACCTCCTGGGATACCCGGATAGCCCGGCCGATATTTTCATTGAACGATACCCGTACATACCCTTCTTGATCTCCGGTATTACGCGTACTCATCCGGACCGAATTCCGGCCCGAAGAACCGGTGCATTCGACATGAAATTTCCCGGAAGCGTCGAGGTAGACGTTCAAAAATACTTCCTGTTGCGTACCTGAGCCCAGAGGCCTCAGGGTATAATAGATCTTACCACGAAAATTGCCGGAGGCGCCGAGGCGTGAGGTATCCACGTTATAGGCGACGATGAACGAATCGCCGGGACCGGCGGGACTGGAAGTATACAGCAGGCTATCGGCATACCCGAGCGTCGTCGGTTGCTGTTGATACAATGTCCCTTGCCCGTTTGATCCGCGGACCGCGTAAGAGGTGATCGCATCCATATTCATCTGTTCGCCGCGTTCGTTGGTGAGCGGTTCTAATATCCTCTGGAAAACCTGGTATTGTGTCGACTCGGTCGAAGATATCCGTATGCGTACCTCGCGGCTCCCCGGAACTCCTACCGTACCGAACCGCAGGCTGGCCCCCCCCTCATAAGGAGATACCGAAAGATTAAACGCCGCCCATACGTGTACCGGCAGCAAAAGAATTGTGATACATACCCAAACCCTGTTCATTATTTTATTCATCCGTGACTACTCCTCTTCCCTAAAAAAAAAGGCTACTTAGACTTGTTTTCTTCCCAAAACAAATCTTCGTAGCCTTCATATCTATATAACATTTATATAGAGTAATATCAAGCCGGATTAGATAATTAAAGCAAAAATGTCGCGTAGCATACCCCCGTGGCTCATACTGTAAACGTTTACATCCTATATTTAAACCATATTTTACCATATTTTACAAGCGGGAAAGCAATCTTTTGTTTGTGAACCTCAAAAAACCTACGGAATGTACTCACCGATCGAATCCATTGTACCACAGAGGACACAGAGACCACGGAGGAAAGACAAGAGTTTTGAATCCGAAGACACTACGGATATTTGGTTTCTTCCCATCGGGGATCGATGGGTTATCTTTGCAAAAATAGTGGAAAGCGGAAAATATATTTTCCGGATTTCTCTCGTTTTTGCAAAGGAGTGCGCTTTTATCTTCTAAAAGCGCGAAACCAAATATCTTCTGTTCCCTCTCTGTGAGGCTCCGTGAGCTCTGTGGTTAAGTAGCTTTCAAATAATACAAGTTTTCAAAATTCATTCGTCTTCTTCGGAAGACTCACCCGACAGTTCCTTTTCGAAATCTTTGATCACCTTTTTCACTTCCATCTCAGTCTTTTCGATCTTTTCCTTGCAGAACCGGATGAGTTCTATCGCCCGCCGGACGCGATCCGATATCTCATCGACATCGACCCGTTCGGATTGGAGGTCTTCCAGTATCTCGGCCAACTCGGCCTCGGCATCTTTGTACTTAAGCGTTTTTTTTGTCATACATCACCTCTTAGTTTATCTATTGCGTTTTACAAAATTGAAATACACTCCACTATGTTCCGTGAAATATGCTCGTCCCACTCGCGAAATATGTTCCGCTTCGCTCCACGAAATACATTGTTTAAATATATAATCATTACCATATCTTCTCCATAGAAGCAGATAATTCCCCTCCGAGCTTCCACCAATTTTTTATCGCTCTTTCCAACATATCTTTTGCATCTTCTTTGGGGTCCATATTAACGTATCGTTCTCCATCATTCATATGTTTTATTGCATTTTTAGATTTATTTAAAAATCTTTCGCGTCTTTTAATGAGATATTTTCACCAAAATGTCTTTTTATTGCTATAAACCCCTTCGGCATCAGATTGCAATGAGGTTGACACCCCTTTCCTCTCCAAACACTTTCCTAAAAGCTCTTCGGCAGCTCCAGCAAGATGTAACGCTGAAAAGTAGTCTTCTTTTTCAAAATAAAGTTCTAATGCTCTGTCTAACATTCCTTTCGCTACATCAAATTTATTATATTTCTCAAAAAAAATAAACCATTCACAATTGTATTTCGTCCCGTGAGGGACATATTTCGCGAAACGAAGTTGAGCATATTTCCACTGTATTTCAACGCGTTACGCGTGTCGCGTTACGCCTGCTCCCGAACATTGTGAAGGCGGGCGCGTTACTCGTTTGCCCCGTTGCGTAAACTCACGGGGTTACGCGTTACGGTACTTTTCACCTCGCCCCTGTACAGGTGCGTATGAAGCACATCGCCTTGTTTAACCTGAGAGCTATCTTTGAGCGCCTTCCCATTGAATGTCGTCACCGAGTAACCTCTTTTCAAAATAGCCTTAGGATCAAGTAGTGAAATTTTTTCTTCGGTATTCTTCAGCCGTTGCCGGACACCGGCGAACGTGTTATGGGAGGCGATCTTCAACAGATTCATGCGCTGTTCTAGTTCCCTCAATCCCGAACGGAACGCGTGGCGCGTATAAGAAGCAATACCGGAGGAAATTTCGGTAAGACGCATCTGGATATCCCGGAAATAGCGTAATACCAATGATTCGTACTGTACGGCCTGATGATGTAATATGTTCTTCTTTTCCGTGATATACTCATAAGTCCATTCTTTGATACCGGTTTCGTACCGGTCAATAGCCTCGAGGAACCGGGTTACCTGTTCGATAAGAAACTGCGCGGCTTTGGTAGGAGTTTTAACCGAGGTATGGGCGACCAGGTCGGTTACGGTCACGTTGATCTGATGGCCTAATCCGGCAAGGACCGGTATGGGAAAATCAGCTATGAATTCGGCGATCTTTTTATCGTCAAACCAGGCCAGATCCGCCGTTGACCCGCCGCCGCGGGTAATGACGACCGCATCCAGGGAACTTGAAATCTTACGGAAATACCTCAAAGCGCAGACGACATCTTTCCGGACGGACCGTCCCTGCATATACGAATCACAGAACATGACCCGGAACCCGTACGCCGATAGGGTAAGTTCATTTAAAAAATCGTGATATGCCGCGGAATCGCCTGAGGTGATAAGGCCGATACGTAATGGTACCCGAGGAAACTCCAAAGCCTTATTTTTCTCGAGTAACCCGCGTTTTTTGAGGTCGTTGATCAGTTTTTGACGGTTCGCGGCGATTACGCCGAGCGTAAAGGAAGGATCGATATCGACGACCCGTAAAGAAAACTGGCCGTTTTTGGGATAAAAATCGACCTTACATAATATTTTGACTTCTACATCGTTTTTCAGTGCTAAGGAAGGGTCTATTTCACGTAGACGTTTGGTTACCCGTACATTAAAATTCTCAAAGATCACCGCGCCGGCTTTGGCGACGGTCGAATCTTTTTCGGGATCTTTCTGGACGAGATCGAAATTAACGATACCATTACGTTCGCGTAGCCCCTGGATCTCACCGGTTACCCATACGTTCTCGGGAAACGCGGTATGGATAAGCCCGCGCACCAGAGAATTCAGTTCGTGGATTGTAAATATCTTTCGATTAAGGGAATTTTCCGGCATGAAATTTTATCTGCGACCGCTTATATCTGCGATCATCCGTGGGATTCCAATCTGTGATCATCTGCGAATGAACGAAGTGAATAAAGACAACCCGGGCACCGACCTACTCTTCCACTCCCGCGAGAGAGCAGTACCATCGGCCCTGGAGGGCTTAACGGCCGTATTCGGAATGGGAACGGGTGTGGCCCCTCCGGTATGAGCACCCGGATTATAAATACAACAAATTATCACAGAAAAAGAACATAAATCCCAAATCCCAAATCTCAATCTCCAAATTTGGAGATTGGAATTTGGTGCTTGGAATTTAAAAAAATAAGGGGGTATCAAGCCGATTGGCCATTAGTAGTGCTCGGCTGAAATCATTACTGATCTTACACCTGCACCCTATCAAGGTCGTAGTCTTCGACCGGCCTTTATCCCGACCAAGTCGGGAAGGGATTCTTAGTTTTAAGGCGAGCTTCCCGCTTAGATGCCTTCAGCGGTTATCCCATAGGAACACGGCTACCCAGCCTTTACCCCTGGCGGGATAGCTGGCACACCGGAGGTTCCTCTGTCCCGGTCCTCTCGTACTAGGGACAGCTCCTTTTCAAGAATCCTCGCACCCACAGTGGATAGAGACCGAACTGTCTCACGACGTTCTGAACCCAGCTCACGTACCCCTTTAACCGGCGAACAGCCGGACCCTT
>JAFGQU010000015.1 GCA_016935525.1 Candidatus Omnitrophota bacterium | reverse complement strand
GCCTCCGTTGTACAGTCAGAACGGCTGTGGGCTTTTTTGATAATAAAGTGTTTTATTAAACCATTGGGGCCGTAGTTCAGCTGGGAGAATGCTACGCTGGCAGCGTAGAGGTCACGGGTTCGAATCCCGTCGGCTCCATTGTCTTGCTTTGAGTGAAAACTTTTCGCTCGTTCTGTGAAGTATGGTGGTAGAGAGCGAGGATGTTTCGGATGCATTGAACAGCCGCTTTCGCGGCAATCGCTCACGCGATAATGCATACGAATCCCGTCGGCTCCACGTTTTCTTGAATAAAAGCTCTTTTATTTTTATCGCGTGTGGCATGTGACTATGTGTCGTGTGACCTGTTACTGCCGAGGTGGCGGAATTGGCAGACGCGCCGGTCTCAAAAACCGGTGGGGGCAACTCCATGCGGGTTCGATTCCCGCCTTCGGCATGTTTTCTTTATAGTTTTCGTTTAGAGTGTTGGTAATTCGGATTTGTTTAGGATTTTGATATTCGGATTTCGGATTTGAGAGAAAAGAGATTTTGTTGTTAAAGTTAGGTGTTCAGATCTCTATTGAAGGCGGGATTGATCAATCAATTGATCGAGCAGTAGGGTTAGGGTGTAATACTATGCAGGTTTTCATCCGTAATCCCCGTAAATTCCGGCGCGGTTCTCTGAAAAAAGAAGATATTACTGTTTTCAACAAAAAATTGAAACAATCAGGGATTTCTCCGCTTATCATCCATTCTTCCTACACCCTTAATCTGGCTACCCCTAAAAAGTTTCTGCATTGGATTACCGTAAAAGAATTTATTGCCGATCTCGTTGAAGCAGAAAAAATACATGCTGATTATTTTGTGGTCCATGTCGGTTGTCATAAAGGTACTACGGAAGAAAAAGGGCTTAACCGCGTAGTGAAAGCTTTGAAAAAGATCTTGAAAGAGACTCCCGAACTGAAAATAAACGTTCTCCTTGAAAATACCGCAGGGATGGGCACCTCTTTAGGCCATACTTTTTCTCACTATCGGGTTATTTTTGAAGCATTGGCGTTTCCCGATCGTTTAGGGGTATGTCTGGATACCGCGCATGCTTTTAGTGCCGGGTATACCATCAATACTCCCGAAGGCATTGAAAAACTACTCGCTGAAGTGAACGATTCGGTAGGCGTGAAGCGTATCAAAGTCATACATTTAAATGATACTGCTGATGAATGCGGATCGCATAAAGACCGGCATGTACATATCGGCCAGGGGAATATCGGGGAGGCCGGGTTTTCCTGTTTGATCAATCATGCTTCTTTCGCGGATGTTCCGTTGATTTTGGAGACGCCTAAAAATGAGGATGACGATGATAAGATGAATTTAGAAACGGTGAAAAAGCTTTATATATCATGAATTATTCTATCGATATCGATAAAAAATGGCAGGTTTACTGGGAGAAAATAGGCTTATTTAAAGTGGATACCCAGGATGCTCAAAAACAGAAATATTATTGTCTGGTGATGTTTCCCTATCCATCCAGCGAATTGCATGTCGGTCATGCCCGTAACTATGTGATCGGCGATGCCGTCGCCCGGTATAAGATCATGCAGGGATTCGGTGTATTAAGCCCTATGGGATGGGATGCGTTTGGGTTGCCGGCGGAAAACCAGGCGATTAAACGTAATATTCATCCTAAAACCTGGACGTTTCGTAATATTGAACGTATTACCGAACAACTTAAGAGTTGGGGGATAGGGTATGATTGGGCCAGGGAAGTAACTACCTGTAAACCGGACTATTATAAGTGGACACAATGGATATTTCAGCAGCTGTATAAAAAAGGTCTTGCCTATCGTAAAGAGGCATACGCGAACTGGTGCCCTTCCTGTAAAACGGTGTTAGCGAACGAACAGGTCATCCAAGGGCAGTGTGAACGTTGCCAATCAGAGGTCGAACAGAAAAAGCTAAGGCAGTGGTTTTTTAAAATTACCGAATATGCCGAAAAGCTGCTTAGTGATTTAGATCTTTTAGGTGACTGGCCGCAAAAAGTTAAGTTGATGCAGAATAATTGGATAGGGAAATCAAAAGGTGTCGAAATTGATTTTCCTATCGATGGGACTAAAAATTCACTGCGTTGTTTTACTACCCGGGTCGATACCCTTTACGGGGCGACATTTATCGCGTTAAGTTGGGACCATCCGATTATTGATGAATTGATAGGGGCTCATCCTCGAAAAGAAGAAATTAAATGTTTTATTGATAAAGTAAAGAATCAACCGGTTTCCGCCCGCCTGATGGATAACTTTGAAAAAGAAGGGATTGCTTTAGATGCGTATGCAGTCAATCCTATGAATAATGAGAAAATCCCGCTATGGATAGCGAATTATATTCTTACTGAATATGGGACCGGGGCGATCATGTGTGTGCCGGCTCATGATCAGCGGGATTTTGATTTCGCCGTAAAATATCGGCTACCGATCCGTGAGGTAATCCGTAATCCGCACGCCGAAGAAGATTCCGGCCGGTTAACTCAGGCGTACCCCGGTGAAGGGATCATGGTCAATTCCGGAGAGTTTAATAATAGTACCTCTGAGGATGCGAAAGAGAAAATAGCCGATTTTTTAGAGAAAACCGGCCGCGGTCGCCGACAGTTTAACTTTCGCCTGCGTGATTGGCTTATTTCCCGTCAACGGTATTGGGGGGCGCCTATTCCGATGATCTATTGTGAAAAGTGCAAAGAGGTCCCGGTTCCCGAGGATGAACTACCGGTACTGTTGCCTGAAGATATCGAGTTTCTTCCTACCGGACAGTCGCCCTTGACCTATGTGGAAGATTTTCTTAATACTTGTTGCCCTCAATGCCAGGGGCCGGCCCGCCGGGAAACCGATACTATGGATACGTTCGTCGATTCCAGCTGGTATTTTTTACGGTATATTTCTCCGCATGAAGATGCCCGGCCGTTCGATACCGCTACCGCGAACCGTTGGCTTCCGGTAGACCAGTATATCGGAGGAGTAGAACATGCTATTCTTCATCTGATGTATTCGCGGTTTATCACAAAATTCTTTTATGACCAAAAGCTTATCGATTTTAAGGAACCGTTTAAAAGGCTCTTTACTCAGGGGATGATCTGTAAAGATGGGGCAAAGATGTCTAAATCGAAAGGGAATGTCGTCTCTCCTGATTATATCATTACCCAATATGGCGCCGATACCATGAGATTGTATATCCTGTTCATCGGCCCGCCGCAACGTGATGCCGAATGGCAGGATGAAGGTCTTATGGGATGTTGGCGGTTTATCAACCGGGTGTTACGGCTTCTTGACCAATATCGGGAATATAAAGAGAGCGAAGTCGATGAGTTAAACAGTGAAGAACAACTGCTGCTTAAAAAGACTCATGCGACCATCAAGGCGGTGACGTACGACCTGGAAGGCGATTTTCAGTTTAATACGGCAGTAAGCAAGATCATGGAGTTGGTAAACCATCTGTATAAGCTTCTTGATACCGGACAATTAAGAAAACCTATCTTTCATGACGTATTGGAAATAATCTTTTTACTGCTTGCTCCGTTTACTCCCCATGTAAGCGAAGAAGCTCACTCTTGCCTTGGTAATCAGGATTCGATATTCCGCAAGCCGTGGCCTGAATATGAGCAGAAGTATTTAGAAGAAGAAGAGATCGAGATCCCGGTACTGGTCGACGGTAAGTTGAGAGTACGGATAAAAGTACATGTGGATTGGCAACAGAAAGAAGTCGAGAAAGAAGCGCTTGCCCAGGAACGTGTCCAGTTGTTTCTGAAAGGACATCCTCCTAAAAATATAGTATATGTAAATCGAAAGATCCTCAATATCGTAACGAAGTGATGAGATGGTTTACTGATTCCGAACGGAAGATCCTTCTGATCTTGGGGCTATTACTTCTTGGCGGGCTCCTGATCCGGCATTTACCTGAGAACCTCCGCCCCGACAAAATACCGGTTTCTCACTCTCAAGAAGGAGTTGCCTTCGAGAAAGTGAACGTCAATAAGGCTACTCTCAACGATTTGATCGCGATACCCGGGATCGGTCCGGTACTTGCCGACCGGATTATACGTTATCGTACCGAAAACGGGTACATCTCTACTGCCGAAGAGTTACTTAACGTAAAAGGTGTCGGTCCGGCTTCTTTAGAAACAATCACCAAATATATTATTTTTTAATCGATCCGCAGAAATTCCCGGATGTTACGCCGGGGATATCCATTGGAATGGCCGGGTTTTTCCCATTCTTTTTATGTATCAGTTTCGCGATAGGGATGTCATGGGCCCCGATATTCAATGCGTTTACAGGCGCTGTGATCGCGGCATTGGCAAGTATATCGGCGGCGTATCTTACCCATCACAAAAATCGACATTTTCTTTTTCAAATACTCATCTTTATCTTTTTTGGATTGTGCGCGTATCTCTGGGCGCTTCCTGAAGACCAGTCGTATGTAACCGGATATATCGGAGAAAAGACCGTGTTACGAATGCGGGTGAATACCTTGCCGCGGCATAAAAATAATACACAGTCTTATCGGGCCGTAGTCTATAGATTGAACGGCCGTCCGGTACACCTGCGGGTCCGGGTGAATGATTTCTCGCACCTGCAGAAAAAGTGTTCCCGTCGTTATCAAATAGAAGGCAAATTATTTCAAAAGATATATAAAGGATATACGTATTATCAGCTCTGGATCAATAAAAACGCGCCTCAGAATATAATACCGTCATTGAGCGATACTATTTTCTATTCGGTGCAAAACGGTATATTGAAGGTGTATCGACGTTATCTGGCGGATGAAGCGGCTACATTTTTATCTTCCGTTTTTTTGGGGCGAAGAGAGCTGTTAAGCCCGCACATAAAAAACCTGTTTTTATCGACCGGAACGGTGCACTTGCTGGCGATCAGCGGGCTCCATATGGGGCTGGTAATGGCTATATTGGTGTATATGCTTCAGTTTGCGATGTTGAGTTTTTCTAAACGGATCATTATTTCTTTGAATATCTTGTTTTTTTACGTGTTCCTCGTGGGCCCGACCCCGGCAACTATCCGGGCGGCGATCATGTGTGCCGTATTTGGTGTCAGTTTCCTTTTGAGACGAAAAACGCACCCTTTAAATTCTCTCGGTATAGCCGGAATGATCTGTTTGATCGCGAATCCAGTCTGGATCACTCACGTCGGTTTTCAGCTATCTTTTCTTTCGGTGTTAGGGATCATTGCCGGGTATAAGTTTTTTCCTATCAATATGTATAGCGATAAATTGGTGGTGACGTACATAAAAAATATATTCTTCTCATCCGTGTTGGTTACGGTTTTTATCTGGCCGTTGACCGCATGGTATTTCCACTATGTCCATCTCTGGACGATATTGATTAATATCGTGGTGATACCGTTTTTCATCGGGATAATCTTCGTGAATTGTATTATGCTGATTTTCTCCTGGTTCCCTTTACTCGCCGGGATTATCGCCGAAGTGCTTTCTCTGTCGGTCCGGTTATTTTTAGGGTTGTTGGAGTTCTTTTCAAAATTTCCTTTAGCCATAACTGTCCGGGATATGGATATCCGGGTATTGATCATTTACTATGGTTTACTTACCGTTTTATTCGGGTTTTTGTTTTGGAAACGATATGGGCAACGCGTATCATTTCCCGGACGAGGATAAACTGGAAAAATTAAAAAATATGTTGAGGAGTCCTTATTGAGTGTATAATAAGACACTTATTGAGACTATGTCATGGAAGTAAAAACGGTCATTTTTGATTTAGATGGTGTTCTTGTCGATACGATACCCCTGCATTTTAAAGCCTGGCACAGGTTATTTAAAGAGCAGGGTAAAGCCATTACGTTCGAAGATTACAAACATAAAATAGACGGTATCCCTACGGAAGCGGGTATAAAGGCGATCCTCCCTGGTGCGAGCGAAGAGGTTATCGGTATCCTGTCTTCCCTGAAACGGGAATATTTCCTTCTGTTTTTAAAAGCGTCGGGTGTAATAGTCCATCAGGATGCTTTTGAGTTGATCCACAGGTTGAGATCAGCGGATATCGCTCTGGCGGTAATCTCTTCCAGTACGCATTGCCGGTTTATTCTTGAAAAAGCCGGGTTATCGGAATTATTTGATGCGGTTGTTTCCTCAAAAGATATCGCTCAGGGAAAACCGGCTCCGGATATTTTCTTTGCCGCGGCCGATATATTGAAGGTATCTCCCGCAGAGTGCGTGGTGATCGAAGATGCCGTATTAGGGGTAGAGGCGGCCAAACGTGCCGGGATGAGGTGTGTGGGTATTGACCGGTACCGGTTACCGTTACGGCTAAAAGATGCCGATATTATCGTCGATGATTTAAGTCTCCTCACGCTTGATCAATTAGAACAAATTACTCCATAATTTATGGGGTTTGTCACACGACACATCCCGCACCGATATGTACATATTTAGCGGGACCCCGCTGTATAAAAATATTACGGAGCGGGGCGTCATAAGGTCATAAGTTGAGTAGAGAGAGGATAAGAGATGAATCCCTTCTGTGATCATCTGTGTCTCCAGATATCTGCGATCATCTGTGTGTTTTTTCCGGTTTGACAAAAGAACGAGGTTTTGATATAGTTTCCCTATGAAAAAAATAGGTTTTATCGTATTTTCTCTATTTTTTGTGGCCTTTTCCATCCCCACGGCGCAGGCTTTCTGGATCTGGTCCCCTAAAACGCAGGAATGGAAAAATCCCGAACTGTCCCCTTTAGCTACCCCCAAATTGCAATTACAGAAAGCGAAAAAAGAACTTGGTTCGGAAGACTATAAAAGCGCGATCAAAGAGTTCAGAAAAGTGCTTATTCATTATCCTGATGCCCAGGAAGCCGCTGAAGCTCAATATTATATCGGCCGGTGCTGGGAAGGGCTGGACAATCCTTATCAGGCTTTTTTAGAATACCAGAAAGTGATCGATACCTATCCCAACAGCCAGAGGATCCAGGAGATCGCCGAACGGATGTACCACCTTGGTGAATACTTTTTCGACCGGGAACCTTCAAAATGGTTCGGGTTATCGATGTATGATTTTATCGAACATCCCGCGATAGAGATTTTTAAGAAAATAATCGAAGATGCCCCTTATTCTGATTTTGCTCCTTCGGCCCAATATAAACTGGGCATTATTTACGCAAAACTGGAGAGATTTAACGAAGCAAAAGATACGTTCCAGGAACTCCTGGATAATTATCCGGAAAGCGAATGGGCCGAAGCCGCAAAATATCAGCTTGCGCTGACCAGCGCCCAGTCTTCATCCGGCGTCGACTACGATGATGCTGCCCGTAAAGACGCTTTAGCGCAATTCCAGGATTTTTTGAAAACTCACCCGGAAACCCAGTTGGCCGCCGGTGCCGAAAGCCAGTTTAATGAGTTGCGTACTGAAGAAGCAAAAAAACATTTCTCTACCGCTCAGTTTTATGAAAAACAGAAGAAAATCGAAAGTGCGATCATCTATTATGAGATCGTGGCTAATAAATTTGCCGATACCGAATATGCCCAGCGCGCGCGCGAACGGCTGGAGAAAATAAAAAAATAATATGAAAAAAATATTTTTTGGCCTCCTTATTGTTACGTTAGGGTGCGGGTATACTACTAAAGCTTTTAGGGGTACCGGAAGTATCTATGTAAAACCGGTCCAAAATAATATCCGGATCACCCAGGAAACCAGAGCCTATTCCAGTTACCAGACCTACCCTATCCTTATCGAGAAAAAGCTTACCAACGCTATCGTCGATGAATTCAGGCTAAGGAGTAACTACACTATTACCAGTGAATCGTCTCAGTCATATACGCTTGAATGTAGTATTATCAGTTATACTCAGAACGCTTTGCAGTATAGCGATTCTGATGATGTGACTGAACGCAGATTGCGTTTACATGTGAAGATGAGGTATCTTGGCCCTCAAGGCGAGTTGTTAAAAGAGAGAACGGTAGTCGGCGAGGCTACATATTACCTGCAAGGCCTGTATGCCAAATCCGAATCTGAAGCATTTGAAGACCTCATCGACGATACCTCAAGACGTATCGTAGAATCTATAGCTGACGACTGGTAATGGCACATCCTAAAACCTTCTGCGTCATCGGGACAGAATTTGCTCAACGTCAACGAACCCTCACTAAAATAACTCATTCCCTTCTCAACGGACGTGATTCGGCGCTTCACGTGAATGTGCTCTATGCTCATGAAGTCGAGGTAGAATCTTTACGTGAACTCATATCCCGGTACAGTTTCGGCGGAGAAAAAATAATCATTTTTAAAGAAGCGCATATGTTTTCCGAAAAAGTGAAGAAATATCTGCTCGATGAGTGGGATGCCCTGGCCGCGGCAAATTCTCTTGTATTCGACATCGAACAGGATCCTGCTTTATTGGTGAAAAATAAAAAATACAAAGATGACCGTTTTCTGCAGCATATCCTTAAAAGTTCTCAGCTTTATAAGACGTATTCTTATCAGAATGAGATCCCGTTATATAAGTTGCTCTGGCCTTTACGGAAAAACAATCAGGCCGAAGCGCTTTATATACTGGAAAAACTGTTTTTAGAAGAACCGAATGAAAGTAAACTGGGAATGCAGGTCCTTGGTATGCTGATCCGGGAGTTTTCCCGGCCCGAGTATCGATCCCGGCGGCAGGATTATTTAACGTTGGTATGGGAGGCCGATAGGCTGATAAAAGAGCGGGGGCTTACCCCTAAATTGGCGCTCTCGCTGTTGCTTACGAAGATTTTTTCTTCGTAGCGGTTTTTGGAGCCTTTTTGACAAGTAACGCGGCAAACCGGCTTTTTTTGCGGTCCGCTTTACGCCGATGGATTATATGACGTGCGCTGGCTTTATCCAGGGCCGCATAGAGTGTGCGTAACGCGCTTTGAGAAGTCTTGAGGTCATCAGCTGCTAACGCTTGTTTATAAGCCTTGATAGCTTCTTTAAGCGCTCGTTTGCGGATAGTGTTTTGTTGTTTTCGTTTAAGACTCTTTTTTAATTCTTCTTTTGCAGACTTTCTTTGAGGCATTTTTCTCTCCTTGTTTTGAAAGATTTTATACCAAATGGGGCAAGAACTGTCAAGTCTTTTTATATGAGGATAAAAGCTTTATGTACAGAAAAATAGCGAAAAATACCGGCATCGTGAGTTTAGGCACGTTGACTTCACGTATCCTGGGAGCGTTGCGGGATGCGATTATCGCCAACTATTTCGGTACTTCCGGAGTGTTAGAGTCATTTCTGGTCGCTTTTCGTATCCCTAATATTTTTCGTGACCTTTTCGGAGAAGGGTTTAGCGATGCGATCGCCACTCCCACTTTTTCTCAGATAGCGCATGACCGTAAAAAACTTGTGGCATTGGGAGAGAAGGTCCTTTCGCTGCTTACGGTTACGCTTGCCGTATTTACGCTGTTAGGAATCATTTTCGCGAAATATCTGGTGGTGCTTATCGCTCCCGGATTCTTGACCGATCCGGAAAAATTTGCCATGACCGTTTCCTACACCCGCGTTACTTTTATATACCTTTTTTTTATCGGCCTTATTTCTCTGATGAGTTCGCTCCTGTATGCGCTGAAACGTTTTTTCATACCGGCCTTTTTACCGATGCTGTTTAATGCCAGCCTTATCGTCGGACTTGTCTTTTTTTCCCGTTATTTTCAGCACTACATCCTTGTCGTGAGCGTCATCATCGCCGGCCTTATTCAGTATATTGTCGTCTATTGGGGGCTGCGGCACCAGCATCTTACGTTACGGTTTCGTTGGGGAGAGGGGTTCGGTGACCCCCAGATAAAAACTATGTTAAGGCGGTTTTTCCCTCGCGTGGGAGCCAGTGTCGTGTATCATCTCAACGTATTTATCGATACCGTGTTTTCTTCATTAAGCTGGATCGTCGGAGAGGGGGGGGTCGCGGCGATCTATTATGCCAATCGGATCATTCAATTCCCGTTAGCGTTGATCAGTGTGTCGCTGGCCAGGGTGATCATTGTCGATCTTTCCGGGTTTGGCGGTCATAAGAATATGGATGAGTTCAAAAGATTGTTCGTCTTTGCGATAAGAAATATGTTTTTCTTTATCGTCCCGCTTTCGATCGTATTTCTTTTCATGCCTTATGAGATCATCGAAGTCATTTTCCTGCGGGGCCGATTCGGCCGGGACTCTTTAGGGATTACCGGGTCGGTCTTATTTTTTTATTCCTGGGGGCTCCTTCCGTTTTGTACCGTTAAGTTGCTGGTACATTCGTTCTATTCGCTTAAAGATACCGTGACTCCCGCGAAGATCTCGGCTATTGCTTTAGTAGTGAATGTCGTCTTGAGCGCGATCTTGATGTTTCCTTTACGTATCAGCGGGGTGGCGCTGGCGTCCAGTATCGCCGCTTCACTTCAGACGTTGTTGTTATACCGCGCGTTGATAGGGAAAATCGGTCCGATTCCCTGGCGGGAAATAGTGTATGATACCGTAAAACTTTTGCTCTTAGGGGGAGTGATAGCGGTTGTGGTGAAGGTTTTCTGGGTATGGGGGCCGGATGTGAATAAATATTGGAAATGCGGGATCGATGTAATCCTCGGCGGGACTATTTTTATCATTATCGGGATGATATTGAGATTAGATCAATTCAACCATTTGAAAAGATGGATATTACCGAAAAAATAACACAGCTCCCCGATAAGTGCGGCGTATATGTGATGAGATCAGCTCAAGGCGAGGTGCTCTATATCGGTAAAGCTAATTCTATCCGCAGCCGGGTGCGTAACCATTTTTCCAAGACATCTCCTTTGAAATCGGCCGTCTTTACCGAAAAGGTCGACGATCTGGAATATATCCTTTGTGATACTCCCGAACAGGCGTTATTGATCGAAGCGGCCCTGATAAAAGAGAAAAAGCCTAAATATAATGTCGCTTTGCGTGACGATAAAACCTATCCTTATGTGGGTATTACTCAGGAAGAATATCCGCGGATGTATGTCGTGCGTCCTCAAAAGAAAAACAAGTTGGTATTACTCGGCCCGTTCACTAATGTCACTTTACTCCATTCTGTATTAAAACTTATCCGAAAAGTATTTCCTTACCGTTCCTGCCGGACTATGCCTAAGAAACCTTGTCTTTATTATCATCTGGGGCTTTGTCTTGCTCCTTGTTGCCGTACGGTAAGTGTGAGCGAATATGAAGAGATCATCGATAGTGTCACTAAGATCCTTTCCGGCTGTAAACGAGAACTTCTCGTAAAACTGAAAGCCAGGATGGAAAATTCGGTTGCCGGCATGCGCTTTGAAGAAGCCGCGCGTATCCGTGATACGCTGGCCGCTGTCGAAAAATTGTATTCGGGTAAAGACAGCCGTAACGGACTTTTGATGTTAAAAGAAATGCTGAATTTGAAAGTCGTCCCGGCACATATCGATGCGATCGATATATCCAACATATCGGGAGCTGTGGCGACCGGTTCGGTAGTAGTATTCAAAAACGGTCTTCCGGATAAAAGTAATTACCGCCGGTATAAGATCAAGACTATTGATGCGATCGATGATTATGGAATGGTCAAGGAAGTGGTCTTGCGGCGTTACCGGCGTCTTCGCGATGAACAGGCTTCTTTGCCGGACCTGATCGTGATTGACGGAGGGCAAGGACATGTGAATGCCGCCGTCGGAGTATTGACTCGATTGGGTCTGGATGTCCCGCTTATCGGTATTGCCAAAAAAAAAGAAGAAATATGGCTTGTCCGTCATCGCCGGCCGCTTTCTATTTCCCGGGATAACCCCGGTCTTTTTCTCATCCAGCGTATTCGTGACGAAGCGCATCGGTTCGCCCGTAAGTATCATCTTTGGCGTCGGGATAAGAAGATGTTCTCTAAAAAAAAGTTGTCCGGCAAATCCCTAAAAAAGTCTAAAAGTAAAGATGACTGAGTTTGAGAAAAAAGTCTTAAAGGAAACGTTGAAGATCCCGCTGGGGGAAGTACGTACGTATAAACAGATCGCTGTGTGCCTCGGCCATCCGCGGGCATATCGGGCGGTAGCCAATGCCTTACGCAAGAATCCTTATCCGTTGCTTGTTCCTTGTCATCGCGTCATCGGAGAGGGCGGTAACTTACGGGGATATGCTTTGGGAATAAAGCTGAAACGTGATCTAATTAAATTTGAGAAAAAGATCAAAGATATGTTAAAATAGAGGACATGTTATCGGCGGGAGAGGTGATATTTCTTTGCGATCATCTGTTCATAATCAGTGACCATCTGCGCTTAAAAAAAAGGAGTAGAGTATGACGGCAAAAGATATCTTTGAAATGATGATAAAATATGATGCTTCCGACGTATTTATCCGGGCCAACAGCCCGCTTAAAGCCCGTATTTACAATGAAGTGAAAATCATCAATGAGTATGTGTTTTGCCTTGAAGATCTGGGTAATATGGTAGAAGAAGTCGGGCCGTCTCATCTGCAGGAAGATTTCAAAAATAAAAAAGGATGTGAATTCACTATCTGTCATGAAAAGAAATGGCGGTTCCGGTTCGGGGTATTTTATCAACGCGGGTCACTGGCAATGGTGATCCGTAAGATCGGCCTGGAGATCCCTACGTTCGATCAATTAAGCCTGCCCGGCGATGTGTTGGCAAAATTTTGTACTCAAAAAAGAGGATTGATCCTTTTGACCGGCGTGACCGGTAGCGGTAAATCCACCGCTATTGCGTCGATGGTCCAGTATATTAATCAGAATTTCGGTAAACATATTTTAACGATTGAAGAGCCGATAGAATTTACCTATATCGACGATAAATCAATAGTAAATCAGCGGGAACTCGGTAAAGACGTATTTTCTTATGATGCCGCGCTTACTCAATTCGCGCTCCATTCTCCCGATGTGATTTTTATCGGTAATATCCGGGATGAAGCTACCTGTCGGGCCGCATTGACCGCGGCGGAAACCGGAGTGCTGGTGTTTTCTACGCTTCATACGGTAAACGCGGCCAGTACCGTAGAACGGATCATTGATTTTTTCCCGCCACATCAGCAGAGTTTTGTGCTTATGCAGCTTTCGGTGCTTCTGAAAGGAGTGATGTGTCTAAGGTTACTTCCCCGTAACGACCAGCCCGGTTTGATTCCGGCTTATGAAGTAATGACCTTGAGCCCGACGGTTTCTCGCCTGCTACGGGAAAATAAACTATGGGAAGTGCCCAAATATATTTCTTCCGGGGAGATCTACGGTATGAAAAGTTTCGACCAATCGTTATTGGAGTTGGTGAAAACCAAAAAGATCTTGCCGGACGTAGCCTTAGAATTTGCCGATAAGAAAGAAGAATTAGAACTTTATCTGCGTAACGAGGAGCTTCTTTAATGTTTGAAGAGATCAAAGAAAAGTCGGGCCGGCTAAAACAGAAAATAGAGGAGTTTCGTACGACGCTCAACATTGACGACAAGGTCCGGAAAATACAGCAATTACAGTTAGTGATGGCCGAACCGGATTTCTGGAACGATTCCCAGCGGTCGGCTGCGATTATCGAAGAGTTGAAATCAGTTAAGGAAGATTCCGATGACTTTAATAATCTCCATAACCGGTATCAGGAATTGTGCGATTTATTGGAATTAGACGATCCGGCTTATACCAAAGAGATCGAGCAGGAATTGCGGTCGCTGGAAAAAGAAATTGAAAAGTTCCAGTTGAAAATCCTTTTCCAGGGGCCGTTTGACCATGCCAGCGGAATAGTTGAAATCAATTCCGGTGCCGGCGGGACCGAAGCGTGTGATTGGGCAAATATGCTGTATCGGATGTATACCCGCTGGGCTCAGGATAAAGGATTCAAGTTGAGCACTTTTGTAGAAATACGCGGTGAAGAAGCCGGCCTTAAAAATATCACCTTTCTTATCGAAGGGAAGAATGTCTATGGACTGCTTAAGGCTGAACGGGGAGTCCATCGGTTGGTGAGGATCTCTCCTTTTGATGCGAATAAACGCCGGCATACTTCGTTTGCTTCGGTTGATGTGCTGCCGGAGATCAAAGATGACGTAGTGATCGACGTGAAACCGGAGGAGATACGTATTGATACCTACCGGGCTTCCGGCGCCGGCGGACAACACGTGAACCGTACCGATTCCGCGGTACGGATCACTCATCTGCCTACGGGATTGGTCGTCGCTTGTCAGAATGAGCGGTCACAACATCAGAACAAACAGAATGCGTTCAAAGTCCTTAAAGCGAAACTTTATCAGCTCAAAGAAGACGAACAAAAAAAACAGATCGAACGATTGGGAGGGGAGAAACGTAAGATCGAATGGGGTTCGCAAATACGTTCCTATATTTTGCATCCCTACCTTATGGTAAAAGATCATCGTACCGCTCATGAGACTTCTCAAGCTAAAGACGTGTTGGATGGAAAAATAGACGATTTTATCCATCATTACCTGATGTTCAGTTTAGAAAGGATTTCTTAAAAGACTATGTTTAAACATTTTCTTCTTAATCGGCAGCAACATAAAATAAATCGGTTAGATCCGAAAGTGAATATCGTTTTCCATCCCGATATCCCTTTACCTTCAGCTCGGGAAACCGGCAATTGGGCCAGGCTTGTCGGCCAAACTAACGCCTATGAGCAGGAATTACGGGAAAAACCTGACGAGTTTTTCAAAGAAAAGACTTTAGAATATAAAGAGCTGATCAAAGAAAAGACAAAAGATGTCTCGGAATCCGAATACCTGTCCGTAGCCGGGAAATTGTTGGATGAGATCCTGCCGTTCTATTTTGCGATGGTCCGGGAAGCTTCCCGGCGTACCCTCAAAATGAGGCATTTCGATGTGCAGATACTGGGCGGGATAGTATTGCACAATAACCGGATCGCCGAGATGACGACGGGAGAGGGGAAAACGCTGGTTGCTACGCTTTCGGCATCGCTCAACGCGCTTACCGGCAAAGGCGTCCATCTGGTGACCGTCAATGATTATTTAGCCCGGAGGGATTCGGAATGGATGGGGCCGATATATCGGTTTCTCGGGTTGACCTGCGGAGTGATCCAGCAGGATATGAACAAAAAACAACGTACACAGGAATATCTCTGTGATATCGTATATGGTACGAACAATGAGTTTGGGTTTGATTATCTCCGGGATAATATGTCCACCCATCCTCAGGAACTGGTTCAACGCGGACATTTCTACGCGGTCGTCGATGAAGTCGATTCGATCCTTGTCGATGAAGCGAGGACCCCGCTTATCATCTCCGGTCCTTCGGAAGTCTCGATAGACAAATATTATACCGCCGATAAGGTCGTGAGGCAGTTAAAGACAAAAATGGTCATCAGCCGGCACGATACCAAGGAAGGTGTGGTTATTCTCAAGAATACCGATGGGTCGGAATCGCGGTTTACCCCGGAAGAATTAGAAGCCAATTATGAAGCTATTATCGAGGAGAAGACTCACAATGCCTATCCCACTAAACGGGGTGAAGAGAAATGCGAACAATTGCTTACTATCCAATCGGTAACCGAAGATACTCCCGATCCGTACTCAAACAGCTGGATCCACTACATCTCTCAAGGCCTGAGGGCTCATTATCTTTTCAAAAAAGATAAAGAATATATAGTGAAAGACGGGAAAGTCGTGATCGTCGATGAATTTACCGGCCGGCTTATGCCGGGAAGACGTTGGTCCGATGGCCTGCATCAGGCGGTTGAAGCGAAAGAAAAAATAAACATCCAGGAAGAAAGTCAGACATTAGCGACCGTCACGTTACAGAATTATTTCCGGATGTACAAGAAACTTTCCGGGATGACCGGTACCGCGTATACCGAAGCGAACGAATTCCGTCATATATATAAATTGGATGTGGTCGCGATCCCTACCAATCGTCCGCTCAAACGGATGAATAATGCCGACCGTATTTATAAAAATAAAAAAGCGAAATTCAACGCCGTCGTAAACGAAGTCTGCGAACTCCATACTCAGGGCCGTCCGGTACTGGTGGGTACGGCTTCTATTGAAGATTCCGAGATCATCTCCGGCTTGCTTACCCGTAAAGGGGTGCCGCATAATGTCCTTAACGCCAAATATCACGAACGGGAAGCGCATATCGTCGCTCAAGCCGGGCGTCGGGGCCAGGTGACTATCGCGACCAATATGGCCGGGAGAGGAACGGATATTATTTTAGGAGGGAATATCGATTTTTTTGTAAAAGACCTGTTACAGAAAAACGAGATCATCCCGGAACATCCCGATTATACCGTCCAATATCAACGGGTGTACCAGGATTATAAAGAAGAGTTTGAGACCGAACATAATCAAGTCGTTGAACTGGGCGGGTTACATGTGATCGGGACACAACGGCACGAAGCTCGCCGTATCGATAACCAATTGCGCGGCCGTTCCGGCCGGCAGGGCGATCCCGGCTCTTCGCGGTTTTATGTGTCTTTAGAAGACGATTTGATGCGGATGTTCGGTTCGGACCGTATTTATTTCCTGATGGACCGGCTGGGGTTCCCGGAAGACGAACCTATCGAACATGCTCTGGTGAACCGTTCTATCGAAATGGCTCAAAAGAAAGTAGAAGCGCATAATTTTGAGATCCGAAAACAGCTCCTGCAGTATGATAACGTGATGAACAAACAGCGTGAGGTCATCTATGCCCAGCGCCAGGAAGTGATGGCGAAAGATGATATCAAAGAAGAGATCCTTCAGATGATCGAAGATGTGATCGTCGAGACCGTGGCTCTGCATGCTCAAACCGCTGACTGGGAAAGCCTGTTAAGTTGGTTACACATGAAGTTCGGAGTCCGTTGGGATATCGAGGCGGTAGAAGGGAAAGCCGAGGGGGTGGTCATCGATTCATTAAAAGATATATTGTTCTCCCTTTATGAACAGAAAGAGAAAGAATTATCGCCGGACACGATGCGTTATATGGAAAAAATCGCGTCACTATGGATCATCGATGCCCGCTGGAAAGAACATCTATTATTGATGGATTCCCTGAAAGAGGGGATCTATTTACGCGGGTACGCGCATGTCGATCCTTTGATCGAATATCAAAAAGAATCTTACGGTCTTTTTAACGAGATGATGTTTCAAATCAAAGAATCAATCATCGAATATCTCCTGCGTACCAAACTGACCGCGCAAAAAGAACTGGTCACGGTATTTGATAATCTTCCCAAAGCGTATATCCATTCGCACTATTCTTCTTTACAGAAAGAAGAGAAATCTCAAAAAACCGTCCCGCACGCCATTACTCCCGAACAGAAAGTAGGACGTAATGAACCCTGCCCCTGCGGCAGTGGGAAAAAATACAAAAAATGTTGTGGACGGTGAGTATTTCAATAACCGGGGACGCATCCTGACTTATATGCCAAGATTCTTATTGTTAAGCGTTTTTTCCGGAATCCTCGGCGCAAGCAGTTTCCTTTCCTATAGATTATCTTTTTTAATATGGATAGCGTGTATCCCTTTCTTCTGGGTCATCACTCGAGCCGATAAAAGACAGCTTCCCGTCTGTGCCGGCGCATACGCGGTTACCTTTTTTGGTATCATGTTGTGTTGGGTCGCTCACGTCTCGCGGTTGGGCCTGGTAGCGTTGTTGTTGTATCTTTCCGGTTACGTTATTGTATTCTCTTTTTTCGCCCGCACATTTTTACCGCGCCGGTTTTCGTTATGTACTGTCCCCGCGCTCTGGGTGGTGTTCGAATTTTTACGGGAACAGCTATGGACCGGGTTTGGCTGGGGAATATTAGGATATTCTCAATATTCTCAAATACTCCTTATTCAAGGGGCGGATATCCTGGGGACCAAAGGGATCTCTTTTCTGATCATTATGATCAATGTGTTCCTTTTGCATCTTTTTACCCGTCGTAAGCGCTTATTGTTTCAAGGGATGACCACTTTGGGTATTATAGTGGGTGCGGTCGGTTATTCTTTCTGGACGATGCAGCATTACCCGGTGCACGATACGGTTTTTATCAGTATAATCCAGCCGAACATACCGCAAGAGTTAAAATGGAATCCCAATGCCCGGACATTTATTGTCGACCGGTTAGGGGCTTTGGCCCGGCTCAGTGACCATGACCGGTTACTGGTCTATCCGGAAGCAAGCTGGCCCGATCCGGTAGATGAGTACACTGAAGATGATTTCCTAAAATATATACGCAGTTTCAATCAGGATGTGTTGATGGGGGCCCTTATGGTCCAGCACGATCGGTTCTATAATTCAGCCATATTGGTCACCGATAAAAATACGCACGTCTATCATAAGGTCAAGCTTGTACCGTTCGGAGAATATGTTCCGTTACGTTCGCTGGTGAAGTGGGTCGACGCGTTGAGCGGGTTAGGCGATATTTCTCCGGGCGTACGTCCACAGCTCTTTAAGTATCAGGATAAACAATTCGCGGTGTTGATATGTTTTGAAGATATTTTCCCGTTATTTACCTTGAATCAAGCGCGTCACAGCGATTTCCTGATCAACATAACCAATGACGCTTGGTTTAAGGGGGAACCCGAGGCCAGCCAGCATCTGGCGATTATGACGATGCGAGCGATAGAGAATCGCATTTCAATCGTACGCAGTGCGAATACCGGCATCAGCGGGTATGTCGATTTTTTGGGTCACCGTTATCTGTTCGAGCAGGACGGCCGTACCACATTTTTTGCCGGAACCGGGAATTTCGAGGTAAAATTAAACAGTGGGCGCAGTCTTTATAACCGGTGGGGGGATTTGCCGTTATTATTGTTATGCGGTATCTTGATCACACTCGGTATCCCTGAGGTACATAAAAATGCATTCTGATTATCATTCCCAATCACTGAAGATAAGTTTTTTAAGTATTGCGGTAAACGCATTTCTTATTGCCGTGAAACTGACCATCGGGCTTGCTTCCAACAGCATGGCGGTGATTGCCGATGCGTTCCATAGTTTCTCTGACGTGACGACGACGATTGTCGTGATTATCAGCGTGATCATGAGCCGTAAACCGGCCGACTCGCGTCATCCTTTCGGCCACGGCCGGATAGAGGATATCGGCGGCCTTTTTATGAGCATCCTTTTAGGCGGAGCCGGGATAAAACTGTTTTTCGATTCATGGCAACGGATGTTTACCCCGCAATCGATAACGATGAGTTGGGGATTTATCCTGCTCATTTTCTTTACGGCGCTGGTAAAATTGTGGTTGGGGTTTATTACTCAACGTACCGCCGGAAAGATCAAATCGGATATATTAAAAGTAGACGCGTTTCATCATCATGCCGATTTTATCACCAGTATCCTGGTGGTACTCGGCCTGGTCTTAGTTGAGCGGGGATTTATCTATGTTGACGGGATCTTGGGGATGAGCGTGTCGGGGCTTATTATTATCTGGGCGATGGGTTCTCTCAAAGGTTTTATCGATAATCTTATCGGCAAAGATGCGCCGCGAGAAGTGTATGCCCGTATAAAAGAGATCGTATTGTCTTTCCCTCAGGTCGAAGGCGTACATGATATCACGGTCCATGCTTACGGTAAGAACTTTATCATTTCTTTACATGTCGAGGTGCCGCGGTCGTTATCGCTGGAAGAGGCTCATTCTGTTGCCGATGCGATAGAACACAGTATCGAAGCCGAAGAATTAGGCCGGTGTATTGTGCATATTGACGTAGGTACTCCGGCCCGGCCCGATAAAACGATCCAGGTCGACGGGATTATCCGGCAGTTTGTTCAAAAGAATCCCCTCATAAAAGGGTTTCATAAGGTGGAAGTCATCACTATTCAAAGCGAGAAGATCTTAAGTTTCCATCTGCTGGTTGATGCCGATACTTCTTTGGGTGAGACTCACCGCCTTACTCATAAGGCCGAACGCTTTCTTAAATCCAAAATGAGTTTTTCCCGGATAAATATTCATGTGGAACCGTATCGCAGGAGGGAATGACCATATCCTGCCTTTTGCCGCAGCGGCCGGGTTTTGAAAATATACTGGTACCCTAAGATAATAAGGAGAAGAATATGGAAATAAAATTAGAAATAGTGCCGGTCAGTAAGCCCGACGATCTTAATGTTATCATCGGCCAGGCTCATTTTATAAAGACGATCGAAGACCTCTATGAAGCGCTGGTGAATAATGTCCCTTCGATCAAGTGTGGTATTGCTTTCTGTGAAGCTTCCGGTGCTACGCTTATCCGGGTCGAAGGCAATGACGAAGAATTAAAGGATATTGCCGTAGAGAACGCGAAAAATATCGCTGCCGGGCATTCGTTTTTTATCGCTTTAAAGGATGCTTATCCGATCAACGTGCTCAATCAGATAAAGATGGTGCCGGAGGTCTGTCGTATTTTTTGCGCGACGGCAAATTGCCTGGAGGTGATCGTCGCCGGTACCGGCCAGGGCCGGGGGATACTGGGAGTCATCGACGGCCATTCTCCCCAGGGAGTAGAAGATGCCGCCGGCGTCAAATGGCGGAAAGACCTTCTGCGTAAGATCCGCTATAAACTTTGAGACGGTTTTTGTCCGGATACCATAAGATTATTTGTGTGGTCTTCGATATATAGCGCAGTTTAATTTCTACGCAGAAATCTCCGGGCTTCAGACCGGAGATGAATACGAGAAGTTATCCGCCTGAAGCGGATGTCCCCCCGAACGAAGTGTGGCGGGACGTGAAGACGCCTCGGGCTTTTAGTCCGAGGAGATTCACTTTTACTGATAAAAGAACCTATGCTATAATCCTTACCTTATGAATAAAGAAGTCGGTAAAAATATCCAAAGGAAAATAGGCTGGTTTGTATTAAGGGCGAGTACCTGCCTTACGCCGTTTATCCCGTTGAGTTGGAATTATTTTTTCGGGAGAGTCATAGGCGCTTGTATGTATTATCTACTTCTGCGTCACCGTCGGAACACTCTGATAAGCCTGCGTATCGCTTTACCGCAACTGCCCGAATCCGAACGCCGGCGTATTGCGAAAGATTCTTTTGTATATATGAGCCAGGGATCTCTGGAGTTGATCTACTTTCTCAAAAAGAACTGTCCCGGTGACGCGATCCGGTTAGAAGGAAAAGAGTTTTTAGATGAAGCGCTCAGCAGAGGAAAAGGGATCATCGGGCTAAACGCCCATCTAGGAAATTTTCCCTTGATCAGTCTGAAGTTAGCTCAAATGGGGTATAAAGTGAATGTGGTGGCTCGTCCCATGAGAGACGAACAGGCCGGAGAGTATATTCATCGGTTACGTACGGCCACGGGAGTCGGGACTATCTTCTCTTATCCCCGCCGGGAATGCGTCAACAATATTATCCGCGCGTTACGGAACAATGAGATCGTCATTATCCAGATGGACCAGAATTTCGGGACCGGAGGGGTATGGGTGAAATTTTTCAATACTTTGGCGGCGACTCCGGTCGGCCCGGTAGTATTTGCCTTACGTACCGATGCGAGCGTGTTACCGGTGTATATCCATCGGGAGGAGTTAGGGAGACACTGTATTAAAATATTGCCTCCGGCACTGTTACAGGTCACCGACGATAAAGATGAGACGATCCTTTTGAACACGATTAAGTTTACCGAGATCATCGAAAAATGGGTACGTGAATATCCCCGGCAATGGAGTTGGCTGCACCGGCGCTGGAAATCGCAACCGACCGAAAAAATGAAACAAATGAGATTCCGGGTGCAGCAATAGGTCGTCTGCGCCTGAGTGTTTTGAGGTAAAAACCCTCTCTATTATTGACAATTATTTTTTTTTATGTTAAGGTAAGCCCGATGAAAAAGTTCATTCTGTGTGTAGTCTTCAGTACCTGTTGTATACCCGTCTTTGCTCAAGCCTCGCCGCCTCTCGACTCTAAGATGAAAGCTCAAGTGTATCGTGAACAGGGGATTGAAATGCAGGCCAGAGGCGATCTGGAAGGAGCGTTAGCTCATTATCGCAGTGCGTTGCGTCTGGATCCGCTCTATTATGAGGTGTATAACGATCTGGGGGTGGTCTATGAGTCTTTGGGAGATGACGAGAAAGCGTTAGCGATGTATGAAAACGGCATTTCTTTAAATCCTCACTACGCGCCGGGATATACCAATCTCGCTTTATTCTATGAGAAACGCGGAAATTCGGAGAAAGCTCTGGAGTATTGGGAGAAACGTTATCTTTTAAGTGAAAAAGAAGACTATTGGTGGCATCAAGCCGAAGAGCGACTTGCTCAATTACCGACCTATCCGGAATTACGCACCGAGTGGCTAAAAAAGAAATACGGCTCTTTTTACGAGAACTTTACGGAAAAACGGGAACAGGAAAATCTTCGTAAGAAAGAAGAAGCCAAAGGCCATATCGAAAAAGGGATGGCTTTGATGAAAGAAGAAGAATATGACCAGGCAATAGGTGAGTTTCGCGAAGCGATGGTCTTAAAACCCCCGGATGAAGATATCCAGACCGATTCGAAGATATATTATCTGCACGGGCAACGCTTAAAGACGAAAAAAGAGATTATTTCTCAGATAACAGAAGCGTTGCGCAGCGTAGAAGCAAATAACTACGAAGTAGCCGTAAATAGGCTTAAAGAGGCGTTGTCGGCAATTTTCAGTATCCAAAATTAATTCACACCCGTATCTTGAATAGGAATAATCCTTAAGGTAAATGGATTCCCATACGTTGTATCTGGTTGATGGATCTTCGCTGTGTTATCGGGCTTTTTTTGCGATAAACCTTTCTTCGTCAAAGGGTTTTCCTACCGGAGCGATTTACGGGTTTTATAACACTCTGCGCAAAATCCAGAAAAAATTCGACCCGCGTTACCTTGTGGTCTGTTTTGATGTATCCCGTAAGACGTTTCGTCAGGAAAAATTTAAAGAATACAAGATCACCCGTCCTCCGGCGCCGGACCATTTAAAAGTACAAATACCGCGGATAAAAGAATTGATCGGCGCGTTAGGTATTACCCTATGTGAACGCGAGGGGTATGAGGCTGACGATCTGATCGCAAGCCTCAGCAGAAAAAATAAGACGGATAAAGTAGTCGTCATCACTTCCGATAAAGACCTGTATCAGCTTATCGATGGGGATCGGGTCACGGTGTATGACCCGGTAAAAGATAAGATGTTTGACGAAAAAGAATTTCTCTCCCGATTCGGGTTTGTTCCTTCGGCTATGGTCGATTATCTCTCTTTTGCCGGGGATGCTTCCGATAATATCCCGGGAGCAAAAGGCGTCGGCAAAGTGACCGCGACGAAACTCATCCAGGATTATGGATCGGTTGAGGAAGTATTCGCTCACCTCGGGGATTTATCGGTTTCCTTGCAGAAAAAACTCAAGGGAAGTAAACACGATGTAGTGTTAAGTAAAGAGCTGATTACTCTTGTCGCTCCCGAGATAGACCTGACGCTCGACGATTTTGAAATAAAACAGCCTCAATGGGCGTTGCTTCGGGAGATGTTTCAGGAATTCGAGTTTAAAAGTTTTTTAAAAGAGATCAGTCAGCCCGATCCGGCTTCCTCTCTGAACATAAAAAAGCAGAAAGGGATTCCCGAATCGGTCAAAGAAAAGATCATCTCCTGCGGCGAATGTGCGTTCTGGTGCCAGGATGACATCGTGTATGTGTGGGAAGAGGCTGCGACAACGATCTATGAGGCCGAACATACCGATCTGAAAGATATCTTTTCCCGCGGTGACGTCAAGAAGATCACGTATGACTGTAAACCGTTTCTTAATCGTATAAAAAGCACTCAAGGCCTTCGCGGCGAATGGTTTGATGTTAAGATTGCCGGATATCTGGCGGCGTCACATCTTGGCGATTTCACCCTGGAAAACCTTCTGCATCATTTTTCCAATGAGTTTGTAGGCGAATTATCCGGTTGGCAGTATCCCGGTTACATCTGGCGACTGTATCCCGTATTGAAAGAGAAGTTGTCGGAATGTGATATCGTCGATCTGTTTTTTCAGGTGGAGATGCCGCTTACTGCGGTGCTTGCCGATATCGAAAACTGGGGGATCCGTATCGATAAAAAATTCCTGAAAAGTTTTTCCGGCCAGGTCGAAGAAGAGATAGAAAGTTTACGTAAAGATATTTTCTCCCAGGTCAAAGGCGAATTCAACCTTAATTCTCCCCAACAGCTGCAGAAGGTGCTTTTTGAGAAGTTAAAACTTCCCCCGGTGAAAAAGACCAAGACCGGATATTCGACGAACGAAGAGGTCCTCCTGAAGCTCAAGAAAAAACATCCGGTGATCCCCCTGATCCTTGACTATCGTGAGCATAGTAAATTATACTCGACTTACCTGACTCCATTTTTAAAACAGATCGAACCTAATGAAGGGGTCATCTATGCCCAGTTTAATCAGACCGGGACTCAGACCGGCCGGTTGAGTTCTTCATCGCCGAACATACAGAACCTGCCGGCTCGCAGTAAATTCGCTCGAGAGTTCCGTAAAGCGTTTATCTCTTCGTTTAAAGAAGGTATCATCCTTTCCTGTGACTATTCTCAGATCGAGTTGAGGGTCCTTGCCCATTTTTCTCAAGATCAAACGTTATGTTCAGCGTTCAAAAACGATCTTGATATCCATACGTTTACCGCGGCATTGTTGTTTGACCGTCGGGAAGACCGCGTATCTCCCGACCAGCGAGAGATCGCCAAGATGGTGAATTTCGGGATCGTGTACGGGATGAGCGGATTTCGTCTTGCGCGCGAGATGAATATGTCGTTTGAGGAAGCCGAAGGGTTTATCGCAAACTATTTCTCTCGTTATCCCGGAGTAAAAGATTTTATAGAAAAAACCTATCGACAGGCCGAAGAATCCGGATATGTAAAAACGTTGTTAGGGAGAATAAGGTTCCTGCCCGATGTAAAAAGTTCTTATCGTGACGTGAGAGAATTTGCTCATCGTCAGGCAGTAAATACTCCTATCCAGGGGACTGCGGCCGATATTATAAAGATGGCGATGATCCGTATCCATAAAGAGGTCCAGACCCGTCGGTTACATTCGAAAATGATCGCGCAAATCCATGATGAACTGATCTTTGATGTCCGGTTCGACGAATTTGACCAGATCCGGGATTTTACGAAAACTATCATGGAGAAGGTAGTTACTTTAAGCGTACCGCTTAAAGTGAATTTAAAACGCGGGGCTAATTGGGGTGAGTTGGAACCGGTATGAAAGAATAATTTTTAAAAAATGATGAAGATAGCTTTTTTATCGTCGGAAGTCTCACCGTTTAGTAAAACCGGGGGCTTGGCCGATGTGAGCGCGGCTCTTCCTCACACGTTATCCCGAAAAGGATGTCAGGTAAAAATCTTTACGCCGTGGTATCAGGGGGCGACTCCTCAGGAAGTATACGCTGAGTACGGCCTCACTTCTTTAAGCGATAATCTGGATATTGTTTTTGTAAAAAATGACGGATATTTCCTGCGGGATGGTCTTTATGGGGCCGGAGGGCGTGATTATCCCGATAACCTGGAACGGTTTTCGTTCTATTGCCGGAAATCCCTGGAATTATTGAAAATAATGGGGTTTTCCCCGGATATCATCCATGCCAATGACTGGCAAACGGCCCTGGTAAATATTTACTTGAAAATTTTCGAAAAAAATGGTATATTTTTTAAGAATACTAGGACAGTACTTACCATCCACAATCTTGCATATCAGGGATTATTTGAAAAAGGACAATTTCCTCGCTTAGGAATAAATTGGAATTATTTCTCACTACATTTCCTCGAATTCTATGGGAAGATTAACCTCTTAAAAGGCGGCATCATTTTTTCCGATATGGTAAATACCGTGAGCCCTACCTATGCTCAACAAATTCGTACAAAAGAATATGGCTGTGGCTTAGACGATGTGCTTAAAGATAAAGGGGAATCGGTATGGGGGATCCTTAATGCTGTTGATTATACTATATGGGATCCGGCAACCGACCCGTTCATCTATAAGAAATACGGAATAGAAAGTGTACCGGACAAGATGGAAAACAAAGTGGGTTTGCAGAAAGAGATGGGCTTGATTGTTGATCCGGACGTATTCCTTTTAGGCATGGTAGCTCGTCTTACTGATCAGAAAGGGGTAGACCTTTTAGTGAAGATATTGGATACACTTTTAGAAAAAACTCAATTAGTGGTACTGGGAACCGGGGATACACGGTACCATCGTATTTTAGAGAAAGCGGCCGGGAAACATCCCGGACGGTTTTCGCTGCATCTGGCTTTTGATGAGACGGTCGCCCATAAGATCTATGCGGCTTGTGATGCGTTCCTGATGCCTTCCCGGTTTGAACCGTGCGGTCTTTCCCAGTTGATCAGTTATAAGTATCTGACGGTACCGATCGTCCATGCGACCGGAGGCTTGTCCGATACGGTGAAAGATCATTGTGCCGGCGGCGGCGGGTTTGTGTTTGATGTCTATCGGGCTCAGAGTCTTTTTGAAGCGATAGAACGGGCCAGAAAATTATTTACACACAAAGAAGACTATGCGTGTCTGCAACAAAAGATCGGAGCGTACAACTTTTCCTGGGATAAAGCCGCCCAACACTATCTAACTATGTACCAGAGATGCCAGTCGTTGCAATAACCGGTACTATCTGTAGCGGTAAAAGTACCGTCGCGCGTTTGTTCAGGGAAAAAGGTGTGAAGATCTTTGATGCGGACAAACTGGTCCATAGACTGTATAACGATAAAAGGTCGCGAGTATATAAAGTTATCGCTAAACGATACCCCGAGGTGCTTACCGCTAAAAAGAACATCTCACGCAAAAGAATACAGCAACTGGTGTATAGTGATCCAAAGATATTAGCAACACTGGAATCGGCCGTGCATCCGGAAGTGATCAGGTCATTGAAACTCTGGGTAACACAAGTCAGACGAAAAGACATTATAGCGGTGGCGGAAATCCCTCTGCTTTTTGAAAAGAAACTGGATACGTTGTTCGACGAGGTGATTATGGTGAAGTCGTCTCGGAACAATATCCTCAGCCGTATCCGGAAGAAGTTTAAGGTGAGCCCCATTCAGGCTCAAAAAAAACTTGCCTTTGTGCAAAAAAGAAAAAAAGCTTATAAAAGCCGTTTTGTAATCGTAAATGATTCAACCCGGAAAAAACTTGAAGTTCACGTAGATAACATATGGTCGATCCTGTCCAATAAAACTAATAAGCACACATAATAAGGAGGTAACTCGATGGCACAGAAAACTCAGACGATGGATATCGGGATGTTAAAAGAAATGAAAATATCGGAGTTGAATAAGGTCGCTAAAGACCTGAAGATCAACGGTGTGGGAGGTTTGAAGAAGCAGGATCTGATTTTTAAGATCCTGCATGCCAAAGCTGAGCAGGAAGGGTTGATGTTCGGCAGCGGGGTGCTGGAAGTCCTTTCCGAGGGATTTGGGTTCTTACGGTCACCCAACTACAACTATCTGCCGTCTCCCGATGATATTTACGTATCTCCTTCGCAGATCAGGAAATTCTCGTTACGTACCGGCGATACCGTGAGCGGGCAGATCCGGCCCCCTAAGGAAAGCGAAAAATATTTTGCGTTACTTAAAGTCGAGGCGGTCAATTTTGAAGATCCGGAAGAAGCGCGTAACCGGGTGCTTTTTGATAATTTGATCCCGACCTATCCCAAGGAACGGTTTATTTTAGAAACGGAACCTCAGGGATATTCTACCCGGATCCTTGATCTGATCTGTCCTATAGGAAAGGGGCAACGGGGATTGATTGTAGCTCCTCCTTACAGCGGAAAAACAGTGATCCTTCAGAAAATCGCCAACGGTATCATGAAAAACAATCCCGACATCAATTTGATCGTACTTTTGATCGATGAACGGCCGGAAGAAGTCACCGAAATGAAAACGATGGTGAAAGGCGAGGTGATCTCGTCCACCTTTGACGAGCCGGCGCAGCGTCATGTTCAGGTCGCCGAAATGGTGTTGGAAAAAGCCAAACGTCTGGTCGAACATAAAAAACATGTAGTGATCCTTTTGGATAGTATTACCCGTCTGGCCCGGGCTTATAACCTCAATGAACCTCATTCCGGCAGGATCCTCTCGGGAGGAATAGATTCTAATGCTCTCCATAAGCCGAAACGGTTTTTTGGTGCCGCGCGGGCCTTGGAAGAGGGGGGATCGCTTACGATTATCGCGACCGGCCTGGTCGATACCGGATCCCGTATGGATGATGTCATTTTTGAAGAATTTAAAGGGACGGGAAACATGGAAGCCACATTAGACCGTAACATATTCCAGAGAAGGATCTATCCGGCGATTGATATCAAGAGATCCAATACCCGCCGGGAAGAACTGCTTTTGCATCCCGATGAGCTTTCCCGGATATGGGTGTTACGTAAAGCTTTGAATGAGTTAAGTTCTGCCGAATCTTTGGAGCTTTTGATAGAAAAGCTTTCCAAGACGAAAAATAACGTAGAATTTTTGCTCACCCTGAACAAATAAATATGATATAATTGAGGGCATCTTACCTTTAAGAAAGGCCTTTTTGTCTTCTTTTAAAGGTGTATAATAACCGCAAGATTTTAAAATATGCAGGTGGAAAAGGAGGATTATTATGAAAAAAGAGATTCACCCAAAATATGATGTGGCGATTATTTCCTGTGCCTGTGGCAACGTGGTCCATACCCGTTCGACCAAAAAGACTATTAACGTGGAAATCTGCTCGAATTGCCATCCTTTTTTTACGGGTAAACAGAAATTCGTCGATTCCGAAGGCCGGGTAGAGAAATTCATGAGAAAATATAAAGGGGAAAAAAAATAATCCCTTTATAATTAACGTACGTCCCAAGGGTACCTTTTAGGAATCCATGATTGATTACCGTAAAATACTCACGGAGCACAAAGACCTTTCCCGACAACTTGCTGATCCGGAAGTATACAAAGAGAGTGATTATCATACGCGTGCGAAGCGGTTCGCTTTTCTGGAGAAGCTCGTCGCTAAGATCAAAGAGCGGGAAACTCTTCTTCGGGAGAAACAGGACCTGGAAAAGATGATCGCATCTTCCGGGGAAGACGATGAAGTTCAGGATATGGCTCGTCAGGAGTTGCCGCAAGTCACCGAAAAAATCGACCTTATCGAGAGGAGTATTGAAGAAGCGTTATTCGCGCAAAATGCTCAGCCGGACCGCGATGTTATCATCGAGATACGTGCCGCCGCCGGGGGAGAAGAGTCGGCGTTATTTGCCGCCGAACTCTTTAATATGTATTCGCATTATGCCGAGAAAAAAAAATGGAAACGGGAGGTCTTAAGCTCTCATTTCACCGAGCTGGGCGGATATAAAGAAATCGTTTTTTCCATGAAAGGAGAGGGGACCTGGGCTCATTTGAAGTATGAAAGCGGAGTCCATCGGGTCCAGCGGGTGCCGATTACCGAATCCGGAGGCCGTATCCATACGTCAACGGTGACGGTTGCGGTGTTGATCGAGCCTCAAGAGGTCGACATAACTATTAATCAGGAAGATCTGAAGATTGATACCTATCGGGCTTCCGGTGCCGGCGGGCAACACGTGAACCGTACCGATTCGGCAGTACGGATGACTCATCTGCCGACAGGATTGGTCGTAACCTGTCAGGACGAACGTTCCCAGATCAAAAACCGGGAAAAAGCCTTGCGCGTGTTGAAAGCCCGTCTTCTGGATAAACGGGAACAGGAAAACCGGGCTCATGTGACTCAACAAAGAAGAGGGCAGATCGGGACCGGAGAACGTAGTGAAAAGATCCGTACCTATAATTTTCCCGAACGCCGGGTTACCGATCATCGTATTAATCTTACGCTGTATAAACTTGATCTCATTATTACCGGGGAACTCGATTTTGTAGTAAAAGAACTGATGGCGGTAGAACGAAGAAAAATATATGAGGCTCAAGAATTGGATAAGACATAATCGGGATATTTTCCGCCCGGACGATTTTCGTTATCTCTTAAAGCAGGTAACCGGTACTCCTGAGGAGGAGTCATTAGTGCTCAGCCGCGACCAATTGAGTCGTCTTGACCGGATTAAAGAATCATATGCCGACGGTGTCCCTTTATCGTATCTTTTGGAAAAAGAGGAATTCTGGGGGCTCGAGTTTCTGATGTCGCCGGCGGTATTGATCCCCCGGCCGGAAACCGAATTGATCGTCGAAGAGGCGATCCGGATTATAAAGGAAAAGCGCTTTTGTGATATTCTTGATTTATGTTGCGGAAGTGGTAACATTGCAGTGAGTATCGAAAAAACCTTGGGAATTCAGATACGGATGTATGCTTCAGACATAAGTTTTGAAGCTCTCCGGGTTGCCGCCGGCAATCGTGACCGTCATCATTGTACTGTCAGGTTGGTGCAGAGCGATCTGTTTTCGGCCTTTAAGCCCGATTCATTTGATCTGGTGATTTCTAATCCGCCTTATGTAGCTTCTTGCGATATCAGCCCGGCATTGGCCGAACCATATAGAGCGTTCGCCGGAGGCGATGACGGAATGGACTATCTTTTAAAGATCATTGATCAGGCTGTCCATTATCTGCGTCGGGGAGGATATCTGGTGATGGAGATGGGTTCGACTCATCGCGGGAGGCTTTCTCCATATATTTTTGCGCACGATTCTTACCGGATAGAGGGGTGGATTAAAGACTATGCCGGCCATTGGCGGGGAGTAGTATTACAAAAGAGGCAGCGGTGAGCGGAAAGCGTTGAGCGATTAGACGGGGAAAAAAGAAAGAATCCTTTCTAATCGCCAGCCGCTATACGCTATACGCTGAATAGGATGGATAAATTCGTAGTATATAAATCAATTTTAAAAGGCCAGGTGAGTGCCAGCGGCTCGAAAAATTCGAGTTTACCGATTATGGCCGCGACCTTACTCACTGACGAGACGTGTGTGATCCATAATGTCCCGGATTTAAGTGATGTGCGTACGATGGCCCGTATATTAGAGAATTTAGGGAAAAAAATAGAATTTTCCGGTCATACGTTACGGATCCATTCCCGCCGGCAGAGAAATTATGTCGCTCCTTATCGACTGGTACGGACTATGCGGGCTTCATTCTGCGTATTGGGCCCGTTACTGGCCAAACGTAAAAAAGCCAAAGTCTCTCTTCCCGGGGGCTGCGTGATCGGTTCCCGGCCGGTAGATCTTCATATAAAAGGTCTTATCCAGTTAGGCGCCCATTTGATCATTGAAAACGGATATTGCGTCGGACATACCGCCGCCGGTCTTATCGGAAACCATGTATTTTTAGGCGGGCATTTCGGTTCTTCGGTACTGGGCACCGGGAATGTATTGATGGCGGCGACATTAGCTAAAGGTGAGACGCTTATTGAATATAGCGCGTGTGAACCGGAGATCGCCGATCTCGTATCATTTCTCAAGAAGATGGGAGCGGATATCCAGGGCGGAGGGACCCAGTTGATCAAAGTGAAAGGGAAAAAGGAGCTGCATGGGGCCGAACATACCGTTATTCCCGACCGGATCGAAGTCGGAACGTTGATCGCTGCCAGTCTTGCGACTCGTTCGCCGTTGACTATTAAAAACGTGCATCCTCTGCATATGACTTCGGTGCTTGAATGTGCCCGGCGCATGGGCGCGCAGTTGCGTATGAAAAAAAATATACTTACCATCCGTCCTCCGCGTAAACTTCGTCCGGTAAACATCACTACGTTACCATTTCCCGGGTTTCCTACCGATCTGCAAGCCCAATTTATGATCCCGCTTTGCCTGGCTGATGGGGTTTCTTTGATTACCGAGAAAATATTTCCCGACCGGTTTATGCATGTGGCGGAACTACAGCGAATGGGAGCGAAGATCTCTCGGAGCGGTCCGTATGCGATCATCGAAGGTACCCGTTCAATGTATGGGGCTGAAGTCATGGCTTCGGATTTAAGGGCTTCGGCGGCGTTGGTGATCGCCGGACTGGTTTCCCAGGGGAAAACGGAAATATTACGTATTTACCATCTTGACCGGGGATATTATAAACTTGAAGAAAAACTAAGACAGTTAGGCGCAAGAATAAACCGCGAAAAACAATGAAAAAAAGAAAAATATTGATGATAGATAATTACGATTCGTTTACCTATAACCTCGTACAGTATTTCGGAGAATTGGGGGAAGACATGGCGGTGGTCCGTAACGATCAGATCGGCATTGAGCAGATCAAGAAGTTGCATCCGGCAAGGATCGTGATCTCTCCCGGCCCCGGGAATCCGCAAAGTGCCGGGGTCAGTTGTGAGGTGATCAAACAGTTCTATCGGGATATCCCTATCCTCGGGGTGTGTCTGGGGCATCAATGTATCGGTTCGGTATTTGGCGCGCGGATAGTCAAAGCTCCCAGTATTATGCACGGGAAAACGTCGCTTATCTATCATAACGGCCACACTATTTTTAAAGGGTTGCCGTCGCCTTTTGAAGCGACCCGGTACCATTCTTTGATCGTCGACAACCATTCGCTCAGTGCGAATTTAGAGGTGAACGCTCATACCGAAGATGGTATAATAATGGGAATCAGAGAAAAAGTCTATCCTTTATACGGAGTCCAATTCCATCCCGAATCCATTTTAACGGGAGAAGGTAAGAAACTATTGAAAAATTTTCTTCGTCTATGATTAAAGAAGCGACAAATAAATTGATCCTCCGGCGGGATCTCACCTTGAGTGAGACTCAGGGAGTCTTTCGTGAGATCTTTGAAGAAAAAGCGACCCTTATTCAGATTGCGGCGTTTCTGGCGGCCCTTAAGACTAAAGGGGAGACCTATGAGGAGATCGCCGCCGCCGCAAGTGTGGTGAGAGAGAAAGCCCTTAAGATCAATGTGACCGGCGGGACGTCCGGGGATGTTGTGTTCGACCCGGTGGGGACCGGGGGAGCTGGTGTCCATGCGTTTAACATTTCTACGGCAGTCGCGTTTATTGTTGCCGCCTCCGGAATAAAAGTAGCTAAACATGGTAATCGGGCGGCGTCATCTCACTGCGGGAGTGCCGATGTACTGGAATTTATGGGTATCCCGATGGATACGCCTCCTCGCATCACTCAAGAGGCGATCAAGAAGATCGGCGTAGGGTTTTTGTTCGCCCCGACCTTTCATCCGGCATTTAAAGTAGTGGCTCCGGTACGCACACAGATCGGTATCAAAACGATATTCAATATCCTCGGTCCGCTCTGCAACCCGGCGCAGGCGAATGTGCAGCTTTTGGGGGTTTTCCATCCTGATCTGTTAGAACCGATGGCCCGGGCTTTGAAATATTTAGGGGGGAGGCGGGCATTTGTGGTTTACGGCGAAGCGGTGAAAGATGAAGTGAGCCTTATGGGGGCGACAAGAGTGGTCTTTCTTCACAATAAAAGTATCAAGAAGATATCGTTCTATCCTTCTCATTTCGGCTTGAAAAAATGCAGCCTCGCGCAGATCGAAGTGAAAGATGCCAAAGAGAGTGCCCGGGTGATTACCGATATATTGAGAGGGAAAAAAGGTCCGCACTTAGATATTGTCCTGGCCAATGCTGCAGCCAGTTTCTTATTGCTGAATAAAGTAAAAGACCTTAAAGCGGGAGTGAGGGTGGCTCGTCAGCTTGTCGAAAGCGGGAAGGCAAAAGAAAAGTTTCTAGCCCTGAAAAGATTTCTTGGGGAACACCATGAATTATAATATTTTACCGCTCATTATCGAGAGTAAGAAGAAAAAGATCGCGATCCTTAAAAACAATAAGGAAGGTATCCTTTCGTTATTAAAGAAAGCGCCGAAAGTGAGGTCGTTTAAAGACGCGATCAATCAGGAAGGGAAAATATCCCTGATTACCGAACTTAAACAGGCGTCTCCTTCTAAAGGCGTTATCCGTAAAGTGTTCTCGCCTTGTGAACTGGCCTTGCGCATGGAACGTGCCGGCGCCAAAGCGTTATCTATCCTTACTGAAGAAGAATTTTTTCTGGGTAAATCCCATTATATCGAAGAAGTGCGTAAAGAGGTCAACCTGCCGATTTTACGTAAAGATTTCATTTTAGATGAAAGTCAGGTCATGGAATCGCGGGCTCTGGGAGCCGATGCGATACTATTAATCGTCCGTATTCTCGATGAAAAGAAATTCGCGCATCTTCATGAGTGTGCCCGCGATTTGGGCATGGATGTACTGGTAGAGGTCCATACCGAGAAGGAGCTACGTAAGGTATTGAAGTATCCGGTTGAGATCGTCGGGATCAATAACCGTAACCTGCAGACGTTGAAAATAGATTTTTCCACGACAAAAAAAATAGCTCCGTTTGTCCCGAAGAACATCGTTACTGTTTCCGAAAGCGGGATCAGTTCACGGAAAGAGATGCTTGTGTTAAAAGGGTTGAACATCAACGCGGTGTTGGTGGGCGAGGCAGTTATGCAGAATGACGATATTGAATCCAAGATCAAAGAGTTGGATGTCGATGGTTAAAGTGAAAATATGCGGGATCACTAATGTCGAAGACGCGTTACTAGCTTCGCGATACGGAGCCGACGCCTTAGGTCTGATTTTCTCTCATAAAAGCCCTCGTTCGGTCACGCTCACCCAGGCTAAGAAAATCATAAAAGAGATCGATCCGTTCATCCTCACGGTAGGAGTATTCGTAAATGAAGTAAAAGAAACGGTACATGAGATCGCCGGTGAGTTGCGGCTGGGAGCCCTTCAGTTTCACGGAGAAGAGCCCCCGGCATATTGCAGTGAATTCAGGAAATCCTACCGGGTGATCAAAACTATATTCCCGCATCAAGAGGATTTTATCGGCCAATGTGAGCGGTATCATGTCGATGCGTATTTATTTGATATGAGTCAAGAACAGAAGCAACAGGGATGTAAAAAGATCCCCAAAGATGTATTGAAAAAAATCGAGCCGATCGGCAAAGATAAAAAGATCATTATCTCTGGAGGGCTTACCGCCGATAATGTCCGTTTGGCACTCACGATGAAAAATATATATGCGGTTGATGCCGCCAGCGGCATCGAAAGCGTCCCGGCGAAAAAAAATGAAGATCTGATGAGACAATTCATTTATAATGTAAAGACGTATGAAAGTACCTGATAGTAAAGGTTATTTTGGCCGTTTTGGCGGAAAGTTTATGCCGGAGACTCTGGTGTTCTGTCTGGCTCAACTTGAGAAACACTACCGTAAGATAAGGACCAGCAGGAAATTCCGGCAGGAGCTGGGGTATTATCTAAAAGAATATGTCGGACGGCCCAGCCCGTTGACACACGCGGTCCGGTTAAGCGGACAGTTAGGGATGAAGATATACCTGAAACGGGAAGATCTTTTGCATACCGGAGCGCATAAAATCAATAATACGGTCGGGCAGGCCCTTCTGGCCCGTTATATGGGGAAAAAGAGGATTATTGCCGAGACCGGAGCCGGTCAGCACGGAGTTGCTACCGCGACGGTTGCCGCTCTTTTTGGTATGGAATGTGATGTGTTCATGGGCGAAGAAGATATCCGTCGTCAGCGTATGAATGTGTTCCGGATGCAAACGCTGGGGGCAAGAGTCATCCCGGTTTCAAGCGGGACCCGGACATTGAAAGACGCCTGCAGTGAAGCTTTGCGGGATTGGGTTTCCCGCGTCAAGGATACCTATTATCTATTAGGTTCGGTCATCGGGCCGCATCCTTATCCGATGATGGTGCGCGATTTTCAGTCGGTGATCGGACAGGAAGCAAAGAGACAGTTCCGGCAGAAAGAAAAAAGATTGCCGGATTATCTGGTTGCCTGTGTGGGTGGAGGGTCTAATGCCATCGGGCTATTCTATCCTTTCTTTAACGATAAAAAAATAAAGTTCATCGGCGTGGAAGCTGCCGGAGAAGGATTTTTTAAAAATAGCCATCATTCGGCATCATTAGTACGGGGCCGGATCGGGATATTGCATGGGACAAAATCTTTTCTCTTGCAGGACGCATACGGTCAGATCAGTGAAGCTCATTCGGTCGCACCGGGCCTTGATTATCCCGGAGTGGGGCCGGAACATGCGTACTATCAACAGATCAAACGGGCACATTATGTCGCGGTGAACGATGCTCAGGCGATTGAAGGGTTTAAACTGCTCAGCCTTTGCGAAGGAATCATCCCGGCCCTGGAATCGTCCCATGCGGTCTATTATCTGAACATCATGGCGAAGAAGAAAGCTAACCGCAACAAGAAGGTCATCCTTTGTCTTTCCGGCCGGGGAGATAAAGATTTAGAAATAGTGCAGGAATGGATACGTTAAAGAAAAAATTCCAAAAATTGGCTACGCAACACCGCAAAGCCTTTATTCCTTATATTCCGTTCGGATTTCCTACTCTTTCTTTAAGCCGGCAGATCATTAAAACTCTCGATAGCTGTGGGGTCGATGTCATCGAGTTAGGGATGCCTTTTTCCGACCCGGTCGCCGACGGCCCGATTATTCAAAAAGCAAGTGTGACGGCACTAAACAGAGGAGTCACTCTAAAACTATTACTTGAGAATGTGAGACAATTGAAGAAGATAGTGTCTACTCCGATCATCATCCTTACGTATTATAATCCGGTATATCGTTACGGACTCAACCGGTTTTTTACCGATTGCGCCAAAAGCGGAGTAAGCGGAGTGATGGTTGTGGATCTGCCTATTGAAGAAGCAAAAGAATATGTGATGTGCGCCCGGGCCCGCAAGATCGATACGATTTTCTTTGTAACACCTACGACCGATACTGTCCGGGCAAAAAAAATAATCAAGATGTCTCGGGGTTTTATCTATTATGTTTCCGTTGCCGGAATTACCGGCCCCAAGACCATTGTCATGAAACCATTATTAGATCATCTGTCGCTGATGAAAAAAATAAGTCATCTTCCGGTATGTGTCGGTTTTGGTATCCATTCCCGCCAGCAGGTCCGAACGATTACCCGTCAGAGCGACGGGGTAATCGTGGGTAGTGCCGTGGTAGATTATATCGAGCGACATTATCGTCAACCGGATTTCCTGAAAAAATTTTCTGCATATATAAAACAGTTTTATGTTTAATCTTACTCATCGGAAAAATCTTACCGTAGTGACCTCGCCTATGCCTTATCTGGAAACGTGCGCGTTAGGGATCTTTATTAAATGGGGTGCCCGGTTTGAACCGGTAACACTGAAAGGGGTAGCTCATTTTATTGAACATATGCTGTTTAAAGGAACAAAGAAATATTCCTATCGGAAGATCAAACAGCAGATCGAAGGGCGCGGAGGTAGCGTGAACGCGTTTACCTCTCAGGAGGTGACCGCTTATTATGCTCAATTCTTGAGAAAGAACTTGGAAATTACCGCTGACATCCTTTTTGATATGGTCGAACATCCGTTGTTTGAGGTAAAAGAAATAGAAAAGGAACGTAATGTGATCTTAGAGGAGATCAAGATGTATCGTGATCTTCCTCATGCCCGGGCTCTTTCCTTGCTGGATGAATTGTTATGGGATAAGCATCCTTTGGGGAGGGATGTGATCGGCTACGATACTACGGTAAAATATATCCGTCGTAATCACTTGGCCGAATGCCGGGACCGTTACTATGTGTCGCCTCGTATAATGATTTTTTGCGCGGGAGCATTTGACCGGGATGTGTTCTTTTCTACGCTCGCCTCTCGTCTTGCGGGGACGAAAAAAGGCAGTCCGCTCAAACCGCAAAAGCCGCCGGCGCCGTTACGGGGACGAAAGATAGTCGTTGAGCAGAAAAATATCGATCAGACTCATTTATGCGTAGGGTTCCGTTCGATCCCGTATACCCATCGGTATCGATTCGCGATCGAGTTGTTGCATGTGTTGATGGGCGCAAATATGAGCAGCCGTCTGTTCGAAGAGATCCGGGAGAAGCGGGGCCTCTGTTACGATGTATCTACCGAAGTGAAGAAATATAAAGACTCGGGAGCGTTTATCGTACATTGCGGCCTGGATAAGAAAAATATCGGCGAGGCCCTGGCCTGTATCATCCATCAACTCGAAAAGATAAAAGACCAGCTTGTCTCTCAACGCGAGCTGGAAAGAGCGAAAGATTATCTGTTGGGACAGATGGCGATGAATCTCGAACGACCGATGGGCCGGATGTTTTATCTTGCCGATTTATTGATCTCTATCGATAAGATATACAGTTTCGAGCAATTGCGGGAATATATCCGTAAAGTAACTCCTCAGGATATCCGTATCCTTGCCCGGCAACTATTTGTGAAGGAGAGAGTGTGTCTTACCTGTGTCGGTAATATCGAGAAAAATCAGGCTGATATGTGCGTGAAAATCCTTGAAAAGGGAGGAGTATAAATGACTGACGGTAGAGAGAAAGCTTTACAAATAGTAGAATTCACTTTGAATAAACAGGCAATTGACCCTGTGATATTAGACGTCCGTTCGGTCTCGACCTTCTGTGATTATTTCGTGATCTGTTCGGGAGAATCGCCCCGGCAGGTCGAGGCGATTCTCAACGAAACCCTTCAGCTTTCCAAAAAATGCCAGATGCCTGCGCACCACTCGGAACGGGATGAAGAGTCGACCTGGATGCTGGTCGATTTTGAAGATGTAGTGCTTCATATCTTTCTTGATGAGTTCAGAAAGTTTTATGACCTGGAACATTTGTGGAAAGAAGCAAAAAAAATCCGCATACCGAAAAAATTTTTTAAAACACCTTCCTGAAAAAATATCTTCCAAAAAAAATCAGAAAAAAAAATTCAAAAAAAGTCGAAAATGTATTGACAAACTTTCCAAAATTAGTTAAATTGGTTTTGTAGGCAAAAAATAAAAAAGGAGGTGATACATGCCAGCAAAGAAAAAAGCAACAAAGAAAAAAGCAACAAAGAAAAAGACAACGAAGAAAAAGGCTGCTAAGAAAAAAAAGAAATAAGGGATGAAAATTCCTTGTTACGCAGCCAAGCTATAAAGATCTACAGCGAGGAAGGAAGTAAGAGAGCCCGCTTCAAAAAAGCGGGCTCTTCTTTTTTTCTTTTTTTCTGCTAAAAGTTCGTATAGAATGGATTTAATGCTGCAAAAGGAGGGGGCGATTTTACATCAGCTTAAAATCAGGATTCAGCGTGTGCTGGGGCTGCGTAATTTCCGCATTTTTTTCCTCATCCTGGGATGTATTGTCCTTATCGTAATCCGTCGTACCACCGGTGCGTTTGGCTTTTCTTTAGGGTATATCTATATTACCCTGATTTCTCTTGCCGGATTCTGGTTCGGGATCTGGGGCGGAATTCTTGCCGCAACCGTCGCTTCTCTGATCTTGATCTTTGAGATCAATATCTTCCGGTACTGGCTGTTTCGGGACCTGGTGATAGTCGGTATATTGGTAAGATTTCTGGCCTATTACGGCAGCGGTATTTCTCTGGGGCTGTTGTCGGTGATGGATAAGAGATTAAGAGAAAGGCTTAAGAACCTTGCCTATTATGACGAACTTACCGCGTGTGTTAATTTCCGCTGGACGATGCAACTTTTAGAAAATGAGATATCCCGCAGTAAACGTTATGCGAAAGAATTTACGGTCGTAATGATCGATTTGGACTTTTTTAAAAAGATCAACGATAGTTACGGCCATATGGTCGGCAATGACGTGCTGGCTTCATTTGCCGACATAATTAAAAGTGTGATCCGTACCGCAGATATCGTCGGGCGTTACGGCGGAGAGGAATTCTTACTTATCCTTCCGGAAGCGAACCTTCAGCAGGCGTTGATAGTCGTAGAGCGGATTAAAACTAAAGTCGCTCAATCCAAGTTGTATTCTAAATATCTCCATACTACTCAAGAAGGGTTACAGGTGAAATTTTCCGCCGGGGTAGCTTCTTATCCGTGTAACGGGGGAACTTCGGCTGCCCTGATCAGTGTCGTCGACAATGCGCTGTATCAGGCTAAACGGAGAGGCCGTGACCGGATCTTCATCGAACGGCGGCGCTGGATAAGAGCGCAAGGGGTAGCCGGCCTGAACATAGAGATTGTTGACGAGATCGGCTTAAAAAAAGACAAACCGGTAAAAATCGTGAATATATCCGGACACGGAGCGTTACTTTGTGTACCGAATGAGGTGACGGTAGATACGTTTCTTTGCCGGCTTTCTCTGCCCGCGCACGATGATCGTTGGGAAGTAAATTGTCGGGTGATCCATAGGCATACGCAGCAGAATGAGTATTACCTGGGTATTTTCTTTTCGGATATTCCCGAATCTCTACAGGCCGATATTTCCCGGCTGGTTAGGCCTTAATTTTCATTTCCGGATGACGAGTGATTTTTCTGGTTTTAAGATTTTCCCGCTTACATCGAATGGTTTTTAATGAAAACGGGCCGATTTTTGTATTGAAAAGGGATAAATATAAGATAAAATAAGAGTCTATGAAATCATATATAGGTATAGATTGGGGGGGCACGCTCCTTAGAGTCGGTATTGTCTCCTCAACCGGTAAACTCCTTAAAAAAGAAACTGTTCGTACCGCCGAGTTGAGTAAACCGCCGATGTTCTTGGCTAAGATCAAAGAATTAGTCACATCTTACCGTTCTTATTCCCCGCAAGGAGTAGGGATCGGAGCTCCGGGAATCGTGAATATCCCCCGGGGTTTTATTTACTATCTGCCCAATGTACCGGGATGGAGAAATTATCCGTTAAGAGACGCCTTACGCAAAGCGATTAACCTCCCGGTTGTAGTTGATAATGATGCCAATGTGTTTGCGCTTGCCGAAGCCCGGCAAGGTGCGGCAAAAAATTATCAACGGGCGCTTTTCTTGACGTTAGGGACCGGCCTTGGCGGCGCGTTCATCTTGAACGGAAAGATCCTGCGCAGCACGACCAGTGCCGGTGAGTTCGGGCATGTCCCTATCCATTATCACGGGAAACCGTGCGGGTGCGGCGGGACCGGTTGTATCGAGACCTATCTGGGCAATCGATACCTGATTGCCCGGTACAAAAAGATAAGAAATATAAAGAATGAAGTCGATGTGGAAGAGATCTATAAAAAAGCGTTGCACAAAGAAAAACCGGCTTTACTTATCTGGCGGGAGTTCTCATTGTATCTGGGAAAATTCCTTGCCGGGATGGTAAACATCTTCAACCCTCAGGCCATTATTTTAGGCGGAGGAGTGAGCGGAGCGATAAAAGTATTCAAACCCATGGTGATGGAAGTGTTGAAGCAACAGGCGATGTGGCCGAATCTTAAAAACCTCAAGGTATTCCGGGCGCAGATGAAAGATTCCGGCGTGATCGGGGCGGGACTTCTCGCTCAGGAAGGACATCTGGAGGTCCTTTAGCATGATACGGCGATTCATAAAAAAAATCCGCGATACGGTCATTAATGTCCTGTGTATCCTGTGTTGTATTTCTGCCGGCAGTGTCGCCCTGGCTCAGGAAAAAGGTATCCCGGTAATCGTTGACGGAGACCAGGTACGGTATCTCCATGATGAAGGGAAAGTGGTCGCCCAGGGGAATGTGCGGATGAAATATGAAGATGTGACTATTTATTGTGATGAAGCGGTGTACAATACCGAAACGCATAACGCTTTTATCCATGGTGAGGTAAAAGTCGTATCTCCTAAAGGGGTGATTTACGGAAAAGACGCAGTCTACGATTTTTACCGGAAACAGACTAAAATCGATGATATCCGTATGGAATCTCCGCCTACCTACGGAGAAGCTCCCGAGGCGTTCGGGGAAAGTGAAGACAAATATGTGATACAATCGGGATACGTGACTACCTGTGATTATGACCGGCCGCATTATCGTCTGCGTACCAAACGGATCATTCTTTATCCTAAAGAGAAGATCGTCGCGAAAAATGTGGTATTTATGCTGGGCAATGTTCCGGTGTTTTATCTGCCCAGTTTTACCCATTCATTGAAAGACAAATCGTATCCTTTCGAGCTTTCACCCGGTTCAAGCGGTGAATGGGGCATGTATCTGTTGACCCGGTACCGTTACAATATGAATGAAGAAAACCGGGGAAAAATACACCTCGATTTCTATGAACGCAGGGGGTTCGGCCAGGGGATCACCCATAAGCTGGAGACTAAAGACTGGGGGGAAGCGTTGTTCAATGCCTACCATATCGAAGATTCGTTGTATGCGAGAGACAAACGTAATGAGTTGTTTGACGAGTATCCCGAACGAAGCACCCTTTCCGACAAACTGTTAGAAGATGACCGTTACCGTACCGAGTTTTCTTACGATTGGCAGGCTGAAAATGGGCTGTCGATTAAAGCGGAATTCCATAAATTATCCGATAAATATATAGTGAAAGATTTCTTTTACCGGGAATACGAGATCGACAGTGCTCCGGATACCTATGCCCTGGCCAGTTATTCGTTCCCTCATTCGGCAGTATCGCTTCTGGCGCGTAAACGGGTAAACCGGTTCTGGACCGAAGTGCAATATCTGCCGGAGCTGGAATATACCTTATTTAAACATACCCTGACCGAAGGATTGCCGCTTTATTTCAACAGCGACTTTTCGGTCGCGGATATATCGAGAAAATATGCCAATTCCCCACGCAGTGAAGACGTCAAACGTATCCATACCAAAAACGTGCTCAGTTACGATTCCCGGATCGCGTGGCTCACGATAAATCCGCATGCCGATTTTTATTCTACCTACTATAGCGAGAATAAATTCGATAATAAAGATATTATTCGCAATGCGTTCGGGGCCGGCGTATCGTTAAGTACGAGATTATATAAAGTGGCCGATAAGGCGTTCGTGCTGTTCGGACAACATATCGAAAAAATGCGCCATATCGTAACCCCGATCATTAATTACGGATATATTCATGACCCTACGGTAAGCAATTCTAACCTTATCCAGTTTGACAGTAAAGACGCGTTAAGCCGTAACGAGACGGTAAAATTTACGTTAGAAAATAAAGTCCAGGTAAAAAGTGAAGCGACCGAGGAGGAGACCGGCGAACAGAGGATATGGGATATGATCTATTTTTCCCCGTCGATTTCCTACCGGATCAATAGTCCCAACGGGGGCAGCGCGTTTACTATCGCTGAAGTCGATTTCGAATTTTATCCTATCCCTGAGTTTTCATTGACTGCGGACGCACGATATGACTGTGTGAGCGGGAATTTCCAGGAGATCGATACCGATCTAAGGCTTACCGGAGGGGAGGCCCACCCTTATTCGGTCGCGTTAGGCCACCGTTATGCCCGTAAAGAGAACTCTCAAACGACGCTTTCCTGGAATTACCAGTTCAACCCTACGTTAGAATTTCGTAACTATATCCGTTACGAATTTAAATCCCAGGAGTTTAAAGAACAACAGTATATATTCACCAAAGATCTGCATTGTTGGTTGATGGATGTCGGGGTCAACGTCGACCGGGATCAGAATTACACTCTTTGGTTTATGTTTCGGGTAAAAGATTTCCCTCAAGTACGTTTCGGATTTGATCATACCTACCATGGCGGCAGACAAAGCTACTAAAAAGAAGAAGATCGCGGTAATCGGCGCCGGACATGTCGGCCTGGTAACGGCGGCAGCTTTTGCCGAATTAGGCCATTCGGTCACCTGTGTCGATAACGATAAAAAAAAGATCGTACACCTCAAAAAACAGATCCTTCCTTTTTTTGAACCAGAGTTAGAAGAACTGGTGAAAAAGAATATACGCAAAAAGAAACTGTCTTTTTCGCATAACGTTGGCGAGTCGATCCGACTGTGTAATATATTGTTTATCGCGGTAGGTACTCCGCCGCAGGCCGATGGGGCGGCTGATTTAAGTGCCGTTGAGAACATCGCCCGGCTGATTGCCCGGAACATGAAAGAGTATACACTGATCGTAGAAAAATCGACGGTACCGGTCCAGACCGGGATAAAGATAAAAGAAACGATCATGCGTTACCGCCGGGGGGATATCCCTTTTGATGTCGCCTCAAATCCCGAATTCTTAAGAGAAGGCAAAGCGGTATATGATTGTTTTTATCCGGCACGCATCGTCATCGGCGTTGAGACCGAACGGGCCGAAAAGATCCTTAAAGACCTGTATGCGCCGCTTAAAGTACCCATCATCACTACGGATATGAATACCGCCGAGATCATTAAACATGCTTCTAATTCGTTTTTGGCGACAAAGATATCGTTTATCAACGCGGTATCCCGGATATGCGATCTGACCGGTGCGGATGTGAAAAAAGTCGCCCAAGGGATGGGGTTGGACCCCCGGATCGGCAGGGAGTTTCTGGATGCGGGTGTCGGATACGGCGGATTTTGTTTCCCCAAAGATGTCGAGGCGTTTTCTTATATCTCGAAGAAAGTCGGATATGAGTTCCGGTTATTGGACGAGGTAAAAAAAATAAATGACGATCAACGCAGATATTTTGTCGAAAAGATCCGTGAACATCTTTGGGTACTTAAAGATAAAAAGATCGCCGTGTTAGGGCTTGCGTTTAAACCGGATACCGATGATATGCGGTTTGCTCCGTCGATCGAGATCATTCATTCTCTGGTTTCCTGTAACGCCAGGTTGAGAGTATATGATCCTCAGGCGATGAATGAGGCAAAACAATTTCTGCCTAAACGGGGGGTCCGGTATGCCGAGACCCTTTATGAAGCGGTACGCGGGTGCGACTGTGCCTGTTTTCTTACCCAATGGCAGGAATTTGTTTCTGCTGATTTCAAAAAGATCAAAACACTCATGAAACTGCCTTTGATCATCGACGGCCGTAATATGTTCGATAAGAAAGAGTTGATCCGGATAGGATTTACCTATGCCAGTATCGGACGTTGAAATCTTTAAAGTTTTCTGAGAATAGATCAAGGCAAGGAGACGATAATGGCCGATTCGCTTAAAAATGCCCATGTCCTTGTGACCGGAGGAGCCGGATTTATCGGTTCCCATCTGGTCGAACGTCTTCTTCGGGAAGAGGCTCAGGTGACGGTACTGGACGATCTGTCCAGTGGAAAAATAGAGAATCTTGACGGGTGTATTGACCGTATCCGTTTTATCGAAGGCGATGCCGGCGATGAAAAAATACTCGATAGGATATTAAAAGATGTGGATTATGTTTCTCATCAGGCGGCACTGCGCAGTGTGCCTAAATCGGTCGATATGCCGTTTGACTACCACCGGGTGAACGTGACCGGAACGCTCCGGCTCTTCGAAAAAGCCCGTCATGGTAAAGTGAAACGTATCGGGTACGCTTCCAGCAGTTCGGTATACGGCGATCGAAAAGATTTTCCCGAAAGAGAAGATGATCCGCCGCGTCCGGCGTCCCCGTATGCCGCGACCAAATTGTTCGGAGAATATTACGGGGCTATTTATAGCCGGTTGTATGGGGTCGAAGTCGTTGCGTTACGTTATTTTAACGTATTCGGTCCCCGGCAGTCTCTGGAAAACAAATATGCGGTAGTAGTGCCTAAATTCATTGTGAGCCTGCTGGCTGATGAAGCCCCGCCGATTTTCGGTACCGGTGAGCAGGAACGGGATTTTACCTATATAGATAATGTGGTCGATGCCAATATCCTGGCTTTGACTACAAGTGAGATAGCCGGGGAAGTATTTAACGTTGCCGGCGGTGCGCCCTATTCGATACAGCATCTTTTCTTCACGTTGAGTAAGATGATGGGGAAGGCGATCCCGGCGCGCTATGAGGCTCCGCGCGTCGGTGATGTCGGAAAAACCTGCGCTGACCTGACCAAATCAAAAAATCGGTTGGGATTTCATCCCCAAATCGATTTTTATAAAGGCCTGGAAAAAACCGTAGCCTGGTTCAGCGCTCAGTCCAGAGAAAGTATAGCATGAACATCCTTATTACCGGCGGAGCCGGATTTATCGGTTCTCATTTATGCCGGTATTTTATCAGTCAAGGGTATCGCGTGATCTGTGTCGACAACCTTTTTACCGGTTCACGCGATAATATCGCCGATTTAACCGGGAATCCCCGGTTCAGTTTTATCGAACAGGATATCAGCCTGCCGCTGTATATCAAAGAGCCTTTGGAGTGGGTCATGCATTTTGCTTCGATCGCCTCGCCCCGGCATTATTTATCGTATAGGATCAAGACGCTTAAATCGGGCCTGTTGGGTACCTATACCTGTCTGGGCATCGCCAAAGAGAAGCACGCGAAGTTTTTTCTGGCGTCTACCTCGGAAATCTATGGCGACCCTACTGTCCATCCCCAGACCGAAGAGTATAACGGGAACGTAAATACGATCGGCCCGCGATCCTGTTATGATGAATCTAAACGTTCCGCCGAAGCGTTGACCTATGCCTATCAATATGAATGGAAACTCGACGTACGGGTCGCCCGGATATTTAACACCTACGGAGAACATATGCAGATCGATGACGGCCGGGTGATTTCTAATTTTATCGTCCAGGCGTTACGCGGTCAGCCGATATCGGTGTATGGCCAGGGGGCTCAGACCCGTTCTTTTTGTTACGTAAGCGATCTGATACACGGGATCGAGAAACTGATGAATGCCGATTATGCGTTACCGATGAACCTCGGTAATCCTCATGAATTGAAAGTGATCGATTTAGCAAAAGAGATCATCCGCCTTGCCCGGTCGGATTCCCGTGTAGAGTATTTCCCTTTACCCGAAGATGACCCGCACCGGCGCCGGCCGGATATTACTAAGGCCAACACGTTACTGAAATGGGCCCCTCAGGTTTCTTTAGAGGAAGGGCTCACCAGGACTATAGAGTATTTTAATCGGAAATTAAACCAAGAGAGGGATGCCCATTCGTGAAGATCCCTTTGCTTGACCTGAAAAGCGAATATCGCATCATTAAGAAAGATCTACAGAAACAGTTCCAATATTGTTTCCGGACCCAGAACTGGATCCTTTCCGATCCGGTCAAACGGTTTGAAGAAAAAGTAGCCCGTTATCTGGGGGTAACTCATGCGATAGGGGTTGCCTCCGGGACCGATGCCCTTATTTTATCTTTACGGGCGTTGGCGTTGCAGAGAAAAAAAGAACAATGGTTTCGTCCTGCCGATGAGATCATTACCACTCCGTTTACGTTTATCGCGACCGCAGAAAGCATCGTTTATTCCGGGGCGCGGCCGGTATTTGTCGATATTGACCCGGATACCTATAATCTTGATCCCGATCAGGTAAAGAAAGCTCTCACCAAACGTACCGTAGGGATCATTCCGGTCCACCTTTACGGGTTGGGTTGCCAGATGAAACCGTTATCGGCTCTGGCAAGAAAACACGGCCTGTTCATGGTGGAAGATGCCGCTCAGAGTTTCGGGGGGGAATATTACGGTAAGAAATTGGGAGCGTTAAGCGATGCCGGAGCGTTCAGTTTTTTTCCGTCAAAAAATCTCGGAGGATACGGCGATGCCGGGCTTATCGCGACCGACGATTCTTCGTTGGCAAAAGAGATAAAGATATTAAGGAATCACGGACAGACTACACAATACCACGCTACCTGTATCGGATATAACTCGCGTCTTGATGCTATCCAGGCGGCGGTCCTTCTGGCGAAATTAAAACATATCGACCGGTTTAACCGGATGCGCAATAAGATTGCCAGAAAATATACTGTCCGGCTGAAAAAGATACCTCAGGTGTCGCCTCCGCACGTAACGCCGGAGATGTTGCCTGCCTACCATCTTTATACCATAAAAGTGTCGCGCTGGCGCGATGAATTGTCGGCTTATTTAAACCGGAAAGGGATCTGCGCCCGGCAATATTATCCGGCCCTGCTTTCTCAGATGCCGGCGTTTCATAACGCCCGGATAGCCGGCTCGTTGAAGAATGCTCACGGTGCGGTAGAAAAAGTCCTTTCTCTTCCGCTTCATCCGTTTATGGACGCTCATCAGGTCGAGTATGTCGTCTCATCAATAGAGAGATTTTTTAGAGGAAAGAATAAAAAAATATGACGCAAAAAGTGTTGGTAACCGGCGGGGCCGGGTTAGTCGGCAGCCATGTTGCCGAATATTATGCAAAAAAAGGGTGTCGGGTAACCGTTCTGGATAACCTGATGCGGTCGAAACTCTTTGGGTATAACAGGAAATCGGTCGAATATAACTGGAATTATCTGAAAAAATATCGTAACATCATCCGCGTCAAAGGCGATGTCCGTGACCCCCGTGATGTGAATCGCTCGTTAGGTTCAGGCGTCGATATCGTTATCCATGCCGCCGGCCAGCCGGGAGTGCCTTCTTCATTGAAAAACATGAAAGAAGATTTGAGTATTAACGCGTGGGGGACTCTTAATGTCCTTGAATGCGTGCAGAAGAGATCTTCGCACGCGGTGTTTATCTATTGTTCTACGAACAAAGTCTACGGCCAAAACGTGGATAGGTTTGCGGTACGTGAATTGAAGACGCGGTATGTCTGGACTCGCGCCAAAGGGGTGTCTGAGACAATGGCTCTGGATGAGTGCGGCCATACGCCTTACGGCGTGAGCAAATGTACCGGTGATTTCTATACTCAGGAATTTGCCGATCTTTACCGTATGCGTACCGCGGTGTTTCGGATGAGTTGTATCTACGGCCCCCGGCAATTCGGGTTTGAAGACCAGGGATGGGTAGCCTGGTTTATGATCGCGGCGCTTAAGCGGCGGACGATTACCGTGTACGGTGATGGTAAACAGGTGCGAGATCTGCTATTTGTCGAAGATCTCATCACGGCCTATGACCGGTTTGTGAAAAGCAAGAAAGCCCACGCGGTATATAATATCGGCGGCGGCCCCCATAACACTCTTTCTTTACAAGAATTTTTAGGGTTGCTGGAGAAGGAATTCCAGTACAAAATAAAAGTCAGGTTTAAATCGTGGCGGCCCAGTGACCAAAAGGTGTATATATCCGATATTACCAGGATCAAAAAAGACTTGAACTGGCATCCAGACACATCGGTGCCGGAAGGTTTAAAGAGACTTCTTGAGTGGGTAAAACAGGAAAGACAGCTGTTTCAATAGAGTGAGAAGATGAAGCGGTGGTTACATATACATAAAACGGAGTGTGTCCAATGAAAGGAATTATTCTTGCCGGCGGAAAGGGGACGAGACTGTATCCGACTACCCGGGGTATCTGTAAACAATTGATTCCGATATACGATAAACCGATGGTATATTACGCGCTCTCGGTACTGATGCTTGCCGGCATAAAGGATATCCTGATCATTACGACCCAAAACGCTTTGATCAATTTCCAGGACCTTTTCGGTAAAGGAGAAGAGTTAGGGGTCAATATTTCTTACGCGGCGCAGGACCAACCGCGGGGGATCGCCGAATCGTTTCTTATCGGAAAGGGATTTATCGGAAAAGATAAGGTGTGTTTGATCCTGGGAGACAATATCTTTTTTGGCCATGGACTTCCCGATTTATTGCAGGATGCCGTGAACCAGGAAGAAGGAGCGACTATCTTCGGCTATTATGTCCGGGATCCCCGGCGTTATGCGATCATCGAATTTGACGAAAAGGAAAATGTGACCGCGCTTCAAGAGAAACCCGCGCATCCCCGTTCTAATTGGGCAGTGACCGGTTTGTATTTTTATGATAACGAGGTGATCAAAATAGCCGAGACCCTTGTCCCTTCAGCCCGCGGGGAGTTAGAGATCACCGATGTGAATAACGCCTATCTCGCTCGAGGGAAATTACAGCTTACCCGGTTGGGCCGGGGATACGCCTGGCTTGATACCGGTACCTGCGACTCTTTGATCGATGCTTCGATGTTTATAAAAACCATCGAAGACCGTCAGGGATTGAAGATCGGGTGTATCGAAGAGATCGCCTACCGGATGGGATATCTCACCCGGGATGCATTGGAAAAAATCGCCCGGCAGATACACACCAGTTATGGTGAATATCTGTTGCGGATAGTGGAAGAAGAGAGATCGTCATGAAAAATATTTTAGTGACCGGCGGGTGCGGATTTATCGGTTCTCATTTTATCCGGTATCTTCTCAACCGGTATCCCGACTACCAGGTCGTGAATCTTGATAAACTCACCTATTGCGGCAATCCCGACAATCTCAAAGATATCGCAGGAGAGAGACGGTATCGTTTTGTCCAGGGTGACATCGGTGATCCGGAACTGGTCGATGGACTCCTTTCTCAGGATATCGATTGTATCGTCAATTTTGCCGCACACACTCATGTTGACCGGTCGATTGCCGGCGGTTTAGAATTTGTACAGACCAACGTCTATGGGACATCGGTATTATTGGAAAGTGCGCATCGCGTCGGGATACGGCGGTTCCTTCAGATCTCTACCGATGAAGTCTACGGCAGTGTTGAAACCGGAAAATCCAGTGAATCAAGCGTGTTAGCGCCGAACAGCCCGTATGCGGCAAGTAAGGCCGCGGCCGATCTGTTGTGCCGTTCCTATTTTGTAACTCATGCACTGGAAATCGTCATTGTCCGCAGTGCCAATAATTTCGGTCCGTTCCAATATCCCGAAAAGATCATTCCATTATTTATTACCAATATCCTTGAAGATAAAAAAATCCCTCTCTACGGGACCGGAAAAAATATCCGGGATTGGCTTTATGTCCAGGATAATTGCCGGGCGATCGACCTAGTATTGCATCGGGGTAATGCCGGCGAGATCTACAATATCGGCGCCGGTAATGAAATGACTAATCTAGAGCTTTCCCGGTCGTTGCTGGAATCTCTCGGTACATCCGAAGAATATATCGAATTTGTCGCCGACCGGCCCGGCCATGACCTGCGCTACAGCCTGGATTTTTCAAAAATAAGAGGTCTGGGCTGGAGCCCTAAGAACAGTTTTGCCCAGGATTTAGCCTATACTATCGAATGGTACCGCCAGAACCGGTGGTGGTGGGAAAAACTAAAAGCGGCTGATTCAAAAAATATCAGGTAAAGAAGGAATAGGATTATGAAATGCGATATCGTGATTGCCGTCTGGAATTTAAAAGAGATCACCCAGCAATGTATCGAAAGTATTATTAAAAATACTGAAGCGCCCTACCGGTTGATCCTTGTGGATGATGCAAGTCAGGAACCTGCGCGGCAGTATCTGGAAAGCCTACGTGAAGACAAACGTATCGGCGAATATCTGCTTATCCGTAACGAGACCAACCTGGGAGCGACCAAATCGTTTAACCGGGGGATGCAGGCGAGTTCTGCCGAATATGTAGTATTATTAAATAATGATACGTTGGTGACCGCAGGCTGGTTGACTGAGATGATCGCGGTTGCCGAGAGCGCCGTCGATATCGGAATAGTCAATCCGGCCAGTAATAATCTCGGCCAACATCCGCCAAAAGGAATACCGTTAGATGAATATGCCGCCTCACGTCGGAAGAAGTTTCACGGTGAGTATATTGAGATGGCAACGGCGGTGGGGTTCTGTTATCTTATGAAACGGCGATTATTGGACAAAATCGGCCTCTGGAACGAACAATATGGATTAGGCTATTTTGAAGAAACCGAACATTGTATCCGTGCCCGCCAAAACGGTTATCGGATCGTCATGGCGAAAGGGGCTTACGTATACCACTATGAAAAATCTTCATTTAAACTGATCTTTGATTATGAAAAGTTATTTGAAGCCAATCAAAAGAAATTCCGGGAGATCTTCGGGAAATCGCCGCGGCTACTCTATATATTTTCGCGCCATGACCGCCGGTTCTTTTATTCGTTACGCGATACGGTCCGCCGCCGGGCCAACGACCGGGGCTGGGTCCACGTGTTTAAAAAATATTCGGTAGGCGACCCCGGGTTTGGCGAACATACTAATATTAAGGTATGTTCTCTTTTTGGCTGGGCTTTTGGAGTGAGGTGCCTCTGGGGTATTGTAAAGAAAAAGAAACGGTATGACGAAATCTACGTCGATGACGAAAAACTCTGCCGGTTTTTGAGAACGTTCTCGTTTGTACATCGCGGTAAAGTCGAATGGATCCGCCCGGCCCCTTGTGAGGTAAAGATCCTTGATGTCGGATGCGGCGGAGCAAAACTGCCCGGAGCGTTAGGCATAGATATGCAGGCTCAGCCGGGAGTGGATATCGTCTGCGACCTGAACAGTTACCCCTGGCCCTTGAATGATAATTCGTTTGATATCCTTAATTGCAATAATGTGATGGAACATGTCGATAACGTCTTGAAGACCATGGAAGAACTGCACCGTATCGGCAAAAACGGCGCGGTGATCCTTATCGATACCTGCCATTTCTCCCATCCTAATTCTTACCGGGACCCGACTCATAAATGGCATTTTACTTCGGGGACGTTTGACTATTTTACCGGTGATATCGAATATCCCCGGTATAGCGATTGTAAATTTAAGATGTTGAAGAAAGAATTACGGTTTAAGAAAAAATATTGCCGGGGCCGGTTCTGGTCGTTTTTTTCGGTTCGCCGGTATGAAAAATATTATTGTCATCGTTGTCCCGCCGACGGCCTTTATTTTGAACTGGAGATAGTAAAATAGACAAATGGAATTTACTCCTGTGAGCGTTGTCATCATCACTAAGAACGAATCCGGACGGATAGCCGATTGTATCCGTTCGGCCGCGGCTTGGGCCGATGAGATCATCGTCGTTGATGATGAATCATCCGACGATACGATAACCCAGGCCAAAAATCTGGGCGCACACGTGTGTTCCCGTAAAATGGAGATCGAAGGCCGTCACCGTAACTGGGCGTATCAACAGGCAAAAAACGATTGGGTGTTCAGTTTAGACGCCGATGAACGTCTTACCGCTCAGTTAAAAGAGGAGATCTCTCTTCTTCTCAAAGGGACACCCGAACATGCCGCCTACACGGTCCCCCGGAAGAATCATCTCGCTGATTACTGGATACGATGGGGCGGGATGTATCCGGCCCCGCAGATAAAACTATTCCGAAAACAGAAATTCAAGTGGGAAGAAGTCGAAGTGCATCCGCGAGCTTTTCTTGAAGGCACCTGCGGCCATTTAACCGGAGATCTTATTCATTATACCTATCGTGACTGGACGGATTTTTTAAGAAAACTGAATACTCAGACTACGTTAGAAGCAAAAAAATGGATTAAAGTCTCCCGGTCCGATCCCAGGAAAGCCGCGTATAAAATGAATACGCTCCATGCCCTCTGGCGGACAGCTGACCGTTTTTTTCGGGCGTTTATTGCTAAAAAAGGGTATCGGGACGGATTTATCGGATTTATGGTCGCGTATTTCTCTTCACTCTACCAGATCGTGAGTTATGCGAAATACCGGTGGATGAAGACCAGAGGCGATTTTTAAAATGGGGATAGGTAAAATAAAAAGGTATTGTCCGGGATTGTTATGGCGAGGAGGTGGCCATGAAAAAATTCCTTTGGGCAATACTCTTGACGGTGATCCCTTATTATTCGGTATGGGGAGGGTTTATTCAAGTGACCGGGGTAGATAAAGACAGTGTTCAAAAAGTAATCGTCTCACCAATAGACGATCGGCTGATATATACTATTTCCGAAGATATACTTTTCAGAAGTAAAGATAGAGGACGCACATGGGAAAAAGTTTTTATTTCCCGGGGTGAAGAGATCCGCGACCTTTTTGTTGACCGGCATCTTTACGATACGGTATATCTGTTAAGTGAGTCTTCGCTTTATCTCATCTCTCCCCAAGGTAATCGGAAGCTGTTCGGTATCGGCCCCGAAGAAGAAACCCTGGCGGTCATAAAAACAGAAGATACCCTGTATCTGGGGACGACTCACGGGCTTTTGGTGAGCCGGGAAGATACGGGCCAGTGGAGTCCCTGTCCGGGATTTTTAAACGATATCCCGGTATATGCCCTGGATAGTTATGGGGCGGGGATAGTCCTTGCGACTGCTCAGGGAGTGTATTCGTTCAAAGACAATGAAGGGGTTAAAAAGGCGATCGTCCGGCATTCAATAGAGACCGAAGCCGATGAACCGGCAAGTCTCAGTATCTCTACGGTAGCGTATGACCGGTATGACCAGGATATTATCTATCTGGGGACCAGTGAAGGATTGTTTGTCTCGCGTGACGGCGGAAGACTTTTTTTTAAACAGTATATCTCTCATCTTGAGAATGCCGATATCCGCTGCATAAGCCAGCCTTCCGATGCTATCCGTAGCCTTTATGTCGCTACCGACGGAGGGTTGTGTATTGTCGATCTGGATTATGAAGAATCACGTTCCCTGTTTGAAGGGCTTCCCACTGAGGATATCTTCTGGCTTGACTGGGATACTACGGGGAGATTATTTGTCGCCACCGGGCGAGGATTATTCCAGAAAGAAGAATTTACTCTTTCCAGTTATTCTATCCGTATGCAGGAATTGATAAAAGATGAACCGGGATACCTCTCTGTACAACAGGCCGCGTTAACATATAATGAAGTCCATCCGCAAAAAGTGCAAAAATGGAGAAATGCGTTAAAATACCGGGCATTGTTTCCACAGATCAGCGTTGATTATGATAAAAGTGTATACGGCAGCAGTAGTGGGCAGTTCGCCGTCGGTCCCCGGGACTGGGGCGTCAATATCGCCTGGGACGTGGGCGACCTTATCTGGAACAGTTATGAAGATGATATCGATACCCGCAGCCGGCTTACCGCCCAGTTACGGAATAATATCCTTGATGATATCAACACTGTGTATTTTGCCCGGGTCAGGGTAAAGGCGGAATTAGCCGATCCCTCGTTGAAGAAAGACGATCGGTTAAAAAAAGAATTAAGGCTTATGGAATTGACCGCTATCTTAGACGGTTATACCGGAGGATTTTTTTCAAAACAGTCGAAACCGGTAAGGGATAAGAATTGAGAAGTATACGTATCTTTTAAAATAAATAACCAAATTCCAAGATACAATAACCAATGATAAATCCTAAATCCAAAGTTCTAAGCCCTAAACAAGCCCTAAATCATAAATCCCAAATTCAAGATGCTCATTTGTTTTTGATTTCCTATCCTATGGATATCTTGTTTTAGGCTTTGTGTTTTCTCCATTTTTGAGTTTGCTTAGGATTTAGAGTTTAGAATTTAGGGTTTAAAAGCTGTATCTTGGTTATTGGTGATTGTAACTGATGAGCGTATGAAAAAATCGATGTATGCAATAGTATTGGCCGGAGGTAAGGGGACCCGGTTATGGCCGCTTTCGCGGGAAAACTATCCCAAACAGTTTATTGAGCTCATATACGGAGAATCCCTTTTTCAGCTCACGATTAAACGATTGAGGAGGTGTTTTGATCCGGAAAAGATCATCACGGTCACCTCTTTAGAATACAAGTTCCATATCATCAATCAAATCGAATCGTTACAGAACATCTCCGGGCAGACCAAACAGAAACTGAAAAAGAACGTTATCCTGGAACCCTGTCCGCGCAGCACCGCTCCGGCGGTCGCGCTGGCAATACAATCACAAAAGTGCGCCTCCAGCGACATTTTTTTTGTATTTCCTTCCGATCATATCATCACTCCTTTAAACCGTTTTGCCAGTTGTGTCGATCGGGCTGCGAAACTCTCTCGAAAAGGCTATATTACTATTTTCGGAGTAAAACCCGTCTCACCCAAGGAGGGGTTCGGCTATGTGCTTACGGGTTCCCCGGCGGCGGGCGGCTATCCGGTAAAGCAGTTTATCGAAAAACCTTCTTCGAAAAAAATCAGATCACTCATGCGTCGGAAAGCTTACTGGAATGCCGGGATATTCTGTTTTACCAAAGAGCTGTTTTTTGAAGAACTCGCCCGGTATGCTCCCGCGATGTACAAAACCTGCGCGTTGCCGTTTGGTGAATTGCGTGACCGGTTTTCTAACGTTCCCGAAGATTCTATTGATTATGCGATCATGCAAAAAACCCGCAGGGCTTGTCTTGTCCCGCTTACGGCCCAGTGGTCGGACATGGGAAGTTGGGAGAGCGTACTCGATTTTTTTGCTCCACATAAGAATAATTTCAGTATCGGAACCGCGGAATTTCTGGAAGCGCGGGATTGTTTTGTGTTTACCAGAGATAAACTGGTAAGCCTTTTAGGCGTGAAAGACCTGATTGTGGTCGAGAGCTCCGATTCCATACTGGTGATGAAAAAGGGCTTTTCCGATAAAGTAAAAAAGTTGATCCAGCACCTTAAGGCGAAAAAAGTCCCGCAAGTAAAAGACAGCCTGACGGTGTATCGGCCCTGGGGATACTATACCGTGCTTCATGAAAAAGAGAATTACAAAGTAAAAGAGATCGGAGTATATCCCGGGAAATTCATCTCTCTACAGACCCATGCATATCGTAGTGAACATTGGAATGTCGTTGAAGGCAAAGCCGAGGTGCAATTGGGCCGCAAAAAGATCGTGGTCAAAAAAAACGAGAGTATTTATGTCGCCAAAGGCAAGAAACATAAAGTATATAATCCTACTCGCCGCATGATTAAGATCATCGAAGTCCAGATCGGTTCTTATGTAGGCGAAGATGATATTAAAAGGTATACGTCATATTAATTTAGCAATGTTCAATTATCAATGATCAATTAGCAATGGGAAATCATTCATTGCTAAATGCTAATTGTTAATTGCTAAGTGATAATTTATAACAGAGGAGGATGAGTATGGCCGAAACCCTGGGAAGTTTAGTAGATAAGCTGACGATCAAGTCGATAAGAGAGTTTCATATAAAAAAGATGCTCAAAAATAAAAATAATAAATTTTCTAAAAAAGAACTGCGCCAGAAATTAGCTGTTCTCCGGAAACAAAAGAAGACGTTATTAAAAGAAGTGGAAATATTCATCGGGCACGCTTTGAGCGGGAAGATCGTTCTGCAGGATGAGAAGATCAAACTGTATAATGACCCGCGCGATATCGGCAAAATCGGTAAAGTCACTACTCTGGCTTCGGCGATTGATGGGCTATGCCGGAAAAATATGGAGATCTGGGATTTAGAAGACGAGGCCCGCCGTAGAGATAAGCCTCTGGCGTATATCGGCGGGGTGAAAAGAAAGATCGATTTGGCTAACCAGAAACGGAATGATTTTATAGATAAAGTCGATGATTTGCTTAAGTGCAAAATAAACCGTGCCAAAAAGTAACCGGATTTCTCTCTATAAATCTTTTTTAGTTATCAACCCTTTTGGGATAGGTGATGTGCTTTTTTCCACGCCCCTGCTGAGTAATCTTAAAAAAGCTTTTCCTCAAAGCGATATCTATTATCTCTGTAATTCCCGGGCCGTCCGGATCCTTAAGAATAATCCCGCGATTTCCGGTTTTTTTATTTATGACCGCGATGAATTCGAACGGGTACGTAAAATGTCTACGCGTATATGGCTTAAAAAAACTTTTTCTTTTCTGAAGAACATCAAGAAAAAACGTATAGAGGTGGCTCTTGATCTATCGCTCAATTCCCAGTTCGGTTTTTTTTCTTGGGTGATAGGGATTCCCCGGCGGATCGGGTTGAATTATAAAGGAAGAGGGCGGTTCTTAACCGATAAAATACCTTTTTCCGGTTTTTGTGACCGTCATGTCGCCGAGTACTACCTGGATGTATTACGTGCATTGCCCGTTGAGACAGAAACGTTCCCTTTTGCGGTGTTCACTTCATCCGGCGTATCCGGTTGGGCAAAAGAGTTTATCGAACAAAACCAGTTAACGGGTAAACCGATTATAGGGTTGGTGCCTTGCGGCGGAGAAGCGTTCGGGAAGGACGCAAAAATACGCCGATGGGATAAAGAAAAATTCGCCGGACTGGCCGTACAGCTTATCGATCGGTTTGATGCCGAAATATTTCTTTTTGCCGGACCGAAAGAAAAACGAGAAGTAGATCATATTATTAATATGACCGGTTCCTATAAAGACCGGTGCCATGATTTGAGCGAGATCTCTTTGGAAGAGATGATCGCTTTGATGCGGCATTGTTCTCTGTGTATCGGTAACAATACCGGACCGTTAAGGTTTGCTGATGCGCTGGACAAACCGATTATCGCTCTGGCCGGGCCGGTGGATGAAAGGGTGTATGGTTCCTATCCTGCATCAGCGGGGAGGGTAAAGGTGATTTCTAAACAATTGTCCTGTCAGCCTTGTTACCGGAATTTTCGTATTATACCTTGTGAACATGATCATCAATGTCTCGAGCAGATATCGGTGGATGAGGTGCTGGCGGCGGCCCAAGAGGTTATCTCCCGGCAAGGAGATCTTTAAGTCTATAGAGTTAAGCGGGATACATGATATTTTGCTTTACAAACCGGCATTTAAACAGTATAATTCTACAAGCTTATCCAGGAGAATCCCATGAAAGTACTAAAAATCGGATTACCTAAAGGGAGTCTGCAAGATTCCACATTTGAATTGTTTAAGATGGCCGGATTTAACGTGTCGGTGAACCGCCGTTCGTATTTTCCTTCTTTAGACGACATCGAAGTCCAGGCGGTATTGGTCCGGGCCCAGGAGATTTCCCGTTATGTTTCCGAAGGGGTCATCGACTGCGGGATTACCGGCGAAGACTGGATCTTAGAGAATAATTCCGATGTGATACGCCTGGCCGATCTGGTCTATGCGAAAAAGACTTTAAAACCGGTACGCTGGGTTGTCGCCGTCAAAGAAGGCGGTCCGATCAAACAATTGAAAGACTTGCAAGGTAAACGTATTGCTACCGAACTCGTCCAGTATACGAAACGGTTTTTTAAAGAGCGTAACATACGCGTAGAAGTCGAATTCAGCTGGGGGGCGACCGAGGTAAAAGTAAAATCGGGATTAGTCGATGCGATCGTCGAACTTACCGAGACCGGCGAATCGTTACGGGCGAATAATTTAAAGGAAATAGCGGTAGTATGCACTTCTACGACAAAATTCATCGCTAATAAAAAAGCGAATAAAGATCCCTGGAAAAAGAAAAAGATGGAGCATGTCCTTTTGCTATTAAGAGGAGCATTGGAGGCAAAAGGAAGAGTAGGGTTGAAACTGAACGTACAGGAGAAAAATTTAAAGAAAATACTCAGTCTGCTCCCGGCGTTAAAACGGCCGACTCTTTCTTCGTTGACGATTAAAGGCTGGTATGCTTTGGAAGTCGTGATCGATGAAAATCAAGTAAGAGTCATGCTGCCTCAATTAAAAGCGGCCGGAGCCGAAGGGATCATAGAATATCCTTTAAACAAATTGATCTATTAGGAGGAACCCATGCCTTGCGGCAGAAAACGTAAGTTATCAAAAGTAAAACGTCATTGGTTTAAAAAACGTAGAAAACAGCAACGCCATAAGAAGAAATAATTATCTATTTGAATGAAGAATAGGGTCATTCTCATTATCCTTGCCGTAGGCTTGTGTTTTTTAAGCGTTTCTAAAGTATCGGCAGAGATCAATCCTCAAGGTGCCAGCCGATATGTACGCGGGCTGCTCGCGATTAAAGATGATAATTATGAGCTTGCTTATCGCGAATTAGAGCGGGCTAAACGTATCGACCCCGAAAGCGGGCATATCCGGTTCAAACTCGCTTCCGTCCTGCTGAAGTTAAAAAAATTCGATAAAGCCGAAGAGGAATTGCAGGCGGCAAAAGAATTGATGCCGGATAGTCTGGAAGCCTCCGTCGCCCTTATCTTTCTTTATTCCAGCCAGCAGGACGAAACAAAACTCGAAAAAGAATACCAGTACTTTCTTGAAAAAGCCCATCAGCTTCGCCCCGAAAATATAAAGATATCGGAATATCTCGGCCAATTTTATTTTTATCGAAAAATGCCTCAGGAAGCGATCAGGATCTATAAGGCCATAGTAGAGCAGCGACCGGATTATGCCGAAGGATATTTCTGGCTGGGATATCTCCATGAAGAGAACGGCCAGCGTCAGGATGCGATCAGTATGTGGCAGAAAGCGCTGGAATTAAATCCCGACCATCGCGATAGTTTGAATTCTCTGGGATATATCTATGCCGAGGAAGGGGTGAGACTGAATGAGGCGGAAAAACTTGTCCAGAAAGCGTTGAAAGGCGATCCCCAGAACGGAGCGTATCTGGACAGTCTCGGTTGGATATATTTTAAACAAGGCGAGTATGAAAAGTCCGAGAAATATCTTCTCAATGCGCTCCAGTATCTGGAGGAGCCGGTGATTTACGAACACCTGGGGGATGTGTATCTTGCCCTGGACCAGAAAGAGAAAGCGTTATATTACTACGATAAAGGCCATTCGCTGTATCCCGACGATCCGGTCTTGCGGGAAAGAATAGAGAAGTATGGAAAATAAGATTAAGACGCTTAAGAAGAAATCCAACCGTGTACGGGAACTGATTATCGAGATGCTCTCGATTGCCGGCAGCGGGCATCCCGGCGGCTCGCTTTCCAGCACGGAGATCATTACCTGTCTTTTTTGCGAGATCATGAACCATGACCCGAAGAATACTCAATGGCCCGATCGAGATCGGTTCCATCTGTCCAAAGGGCATTGTTGTCCGGCATTATATGCGACATTGGCATTATGCGGGTATTTCCCTTTAGATAATCTGAAAACGTTACGTAAATTCGGTTCGCTGCTTCAGGGTCATCCCGACCGGCGGGCGTGCGGAGTAGAACTTGCCAGTGGCTCGCTCGGCCAGGGGTTAAGTGTCGCTTTAGGGATGGCGTTAGCCGGAAAATTAGATAAAAAAGAGTATCGGGTGTATTGTCTGATGGGTGACGGAGAGATTCAGGAAGGCAACATATGGGAGGCGGCGATGGCCGCAGCTCACTACCATTTAGATAATCTCTGCGGGATTATAGATTATAATGGTTTCCAGATTGACGGAAGAGTCGAAGAAGTGATGAACCTTGAGCCGCTGGTGAATAAATGGGAATCGTTCGGCTGGCATGTCGTCGAGTGTGACGGACATGATGTCGAAGCGTTACTGTGCGCATTCAATCAAGCTAAAGAAGTAAAACGAAAACCGACGATGATCATTGCCAATACCGTCAAGGGGAAAGGCGTCTCATTTATGGAACACGTGGTTGATTTTCACGGCCGGTCGCCGACTGCCCGGGAGAAAGAAATCGCCTTGAAAGAACTGTATGATATTTCTCAAAGCATTGATTAAAGGAATACATGACTGAACAAGAGAAATTGTATGCCCGGGATGTATATGGCCAGACTCTTGTCGAACTGGGCAAAGAAGATCCCAATATAGTCGTGCTCGATGCCGATCTTTCCGGTTCGACAAGAACGGCGTTGTTTGCCCGGGAATTTCCCGACCGGTTTTTTAATTTCGGAGTCGCCGAACAGAATATGATGGCCGCCGCCGCCGGGCTGGCCAGTTGCGGCAAGATAGTGTTTGCTTCGACTTTCGCTATGTTCGCTACCGCCCGCCCGTTAGATCAGATCCGTAATTCCATTTGTTATAATCGATTAAATGTGAAGATCGTAGCCACTCACGGGGGGATTACCGTAGGTGAAGACGGCGCGTCTCATCAAGCGTTGGAGGATGTGGCGTTTCTTCGTTCTATTCCTCATATCCGGATCATAGTTCCCGCCGACGCCCATGAGGCACGCGATACGATACGTACGGTGTATAAAACGCCCGGTCCTTTTTATATCCGTTTAGGCCGTTCAAAGATCCCCACCCTTAGCCAAAGAAAAGAATTTGTAGTGGGTAAAGGCTATATGCTCTCCGAAGGCGGTGATCTGGCGGTGATCGCCTGCGGGATCATGGTCAATGAAGCGGTTCTTGCCCGGGGGATCCTCAAAGAAAAAGGGATCGATATCGCTGTCGCCAATATTCATACGATAAAACCGCTTGATGAAGAATTAGTCCTTGCTCTCGCTAAGCGGTATAAAAAACTGATAGTATGTGAAGAGCATCAAAGCCGGGGAGGGCTTTACTCTTCGGTATGTGAATTCCTTTCCGGAGTGTATCCGGTCAAAGTAGCCAGTGTCGCAGTCAATGACCGTTTTGGTCAATCGGGTTCTCCTCAGGAATTAATGGAGAAGTATGAACTGTCCGCAAAAGCAATTGCGCATAAGGCCGAGGAGCTCTTGCGCGATTAATGTCCGTCCTCCGGCAAAACTCAACCTTTACCTGAATATTTTAGGCAAATACCGAAACGGATTCCATCGTATAGAATCGATCGTACAACGTATTGATTTGACCGATGAGCTTACGATCAGTTATCGTAGGCGGCCTGGGTTCGATATGCGCTGTAACGATAAGTCGCTCGAGAGTGAGTCTAACCTCTGTCTGCAAGCCGCCCGCCTCATCACCGGCCATATCGGTATCAAGGGTGGATTCCGATTGGATCTTATCAAGCATATTCCTCAGGGCGCGGGCCTGGGAGGAGGATCTTCCGATGCCGCATCGACACTTTTAGGTATAAATAGCCTGCTTACGTTAGGTCTCACTCAAAAAGAGTTATATCGATTGGGGGCGCGTCTGGGAAGCGATGTGAACTTCTTTATTTCGCAGCATTCCTTTGCGTATCTTTTGGGAAAAGGAGACAACGTCATTCCTTTACAATTTCCCGCGGCTCTGGATTACTGCATTGTATACCCCCGGCTGTGCCTTTCTACGCGGAAGATCTATGAACTGACAAAAGTAAAATTGACAAAGTTTCTCGACAATGCTAACATTATATATCATGCGTTGAAACATAATGATACACTGCTTTTGTCACAGGTTATGTTTAATGCGTTAGAAGCGAGCGCCTTTGTGTCTTCAGTAAGATTGCAGAAACATAGGGCCCTCCTGAAGAACTTAGGATTTACAATGAGCGGAAGCGGAAGTGCATTTTTTAAAGTCTTACATAGACCGAAAGAGTATGCCGAACTAAAAATGAATTTGCCAAAAGCTTGGAAGGTGTACAGAGCGAGAGGGTTGTAAAAAGGAGGGTTTTTCTATGGAGATTACTGAGGTCAGGATTTCTCTTCGTGAGGGTGAATCAAAGAGACTCAAAGCATATGCGACTGTTACTTTTGATAATTCTTTTGTGGTGAGGAATATCAAAGTCGTAGAAGGTAATCAAGGCCTTTTTGTCGCGATGCCGGCACGAAAGATGAAAAATTTTTGTACTCGCTGCGGCAAAAAAGTAGAAGTAGGCTCCCGTTTCTGCAACTGGTGCGGCGTCCAAGCCCCTCCGCCACCAAAAGATCTCACGCAGAACAAACAGGGGATGCATCAGGATCTCGCTCATCCGATCAATCAGGAGTTTCGCGATTATTTACAGAGCAGGGTCCTTGATGCCTATTATCAGGAAAAGCAGAATCAAGATTCCGGACAGTCAAGTATACCTGAGAGAGAACCTGTAGATGTAGAGAAGGAATCCTCTTCTTCTTTGTAACTGCAGTGTCCATATATATTCGTGAAAAGGTGTTCTTTACACGGATAGTATATACAAACCCACTCCCTGGGGACGTAATCAATTTTATTTAAACCCGGTTTTTTTCTGTAGAAATAAGATGTGAGTGGTGGATAAAAAGAACGATTGATGCCCGGTAGTGTAATCGGTAACACATCAGCTTTTGGAGCTGAGTTTTGAGGTTCGAGTCCTCACCGGGCAACCATAGATTTGCGAGAGCAAATTTATGGTGGAGCAATAGAAAATAGAACAAGAGCAAGAATAAAGACTCAATGCGGTCTACGGTAAGTATAGCAAGGCTGACAGGAAGAATTTTTTTAGAATATCCCGAGGTTCTGCTTTCGAATGTATACCGATTCTGGAATTATGCAAAAGAAAAGGATTGATTGAAGAAGCACAGGCTAAAGTTTTAAAAGAGAATTTATCTGTAAAATGCTATCGGGATTGATCAATTATTAAAGGGAAAATAAAAATGTATGGTTAAATGAGCAAAGCAGGCATAAGCGCAATTATTCTCGCCGCCGGGAAAAGCACCCGGATTAAACAAAAAACACCTAAAATCATCCTCGACTTAGGCGGTCGGCCGCTTATTTTCCATCTGCTAGCACAATTAGATGTTGTGAGAGCGATTTCCGAGATAATCGTCGTGCTCGGCCACCAGAAAGAGATCATCGAGCCGGTCATCCGTAAAGCTTTTCCTAAAATAAAATTTGCCTATCAAAAGAAACTCAACGGGACCGCCAAGGCCGTCGAAGCCGGACTTGCCAAAACTAAGGGAAGTGATGTGCTCGTTATGTGCGGAGATACTCCGTTAATGACCAAAGCTACTCTTATTCATTTTCTGAAGACATACCGCCGCACGAAATCCTGCGCGTTGGTTGCGACCAGCAGTCTCCCTTATGAAAACTCGCTGGGAAGGATTTTCCGGGACCGGCAGGGGAAGATAGCCCGGATCATCGAAAAACGCGATTTAAAACAGCGTATAGACGAAGTCAATAGCGGTATGTATTGTTTTTCTAAAAAACATCTCATTGGGGGTCTCAAAAAGATCAGGATGAATCCTCATAAAAAAGAATATTATGTAACCGATATTATCGAGATTTTCAACCAAAATCGCTATAAAACCGAGAGCGTATTTATTGATGATTGGACCCAGATCATGGGGGTCAATGATCTGGGCGACCTGGCTTTTGCTTATAAGTCATTGAACAAGAGGCTTTTAGAAAAAGCAATGGGTGTCGGGGTCAGAATTATCGATCCGGATACGACCTATGTTCATTGTGGAGTGAAAATCGGGGCCGACACGATAATTTACCCCTTTACCTTTATAGAAAATGATGTTATAATTGGCAGCAATTGTCGCATTGGGCCTTTCGCCCGAGTGCGCAAAGGCAGTATAATTAAAGACGATACCAGCGTCGGGAACTTCACTGAAATCAATCGTTCGGTCTTAGGAAAACATGTCCGGGCGAAACATTTTAGTTATATCGGCGATGCGTATATCGGCCAGGGGTCAAACATCGGTGCGGGAGCGGTTTTTGCTAATTACGACGGCCGGAATAAAAATAAGACGGTAGTCGGTAAAAACGTATTTATCGGTTCAGATACGGTTATTGTTGCTCCGCTGGCTATCGGCGATAACGCCAGGACCGGAGCCGGATGTGTGGTGACTAAAAACGTGAAAAAGAATACGACTGTAGTGGGAGTTCCGGCTCGTACATTCTCTAAAAAGAAAGGGTAGTGCGGTGTTAGTGTTCAGCGGTAATTCTAATCCGGATCTTGCCAAAAAAATCTGTAAAGAATTAGGTCTTAAACTGGGCCGGGCGCTCATCGGGCGGTTCAGTGATGGAGAAGTTCGCGTGGAGATACAGGAAAACTTGCGCGGTAAAGACGTATTTGTCATCCAATCGACCTGTCCGCCGGTCAATGAAAACTTGATGGAATTTTTGATCATGCTTGATGCTCTGCGCCGGGCATCCCCTAAACGGCTTACGGCAGTGATCCCTTATTTTGGCTACGCTCGTCAAGACCGGAAAGATCAACCGCGGGTACCGATTACCGCCAAATTGGTCGCCAATCTCCTGGTCGGATCGGGAGCTCACCGGGTCTTAACTCTGGATTTACATGCCGGCCAGCTCCAGGGATTCTTTGACATACCGTTAGATCATCTTTATGCGGTAAATGTATTTATCGATTATTTTAAGAAGATCCGCCTCAATAATCTGGTTATCGGTTCTCCCGATGTCGGCGGTATCAAGATGGCCCGGGCTTACGCAAAACGTTTTGGTGCGGGGTTGGCGATTGTCGATAAACGGCGTAATTCGCCGGATGCCACGGAAGTGATGCATATTTTAGGCGAAGTAAAAGGCAAGAATGTCATTTTAGTCGATGACATTGTCGCGACAGGCAGTTCGTTGGTGGAAGCGTCCCGGGCGATAAAAAAAACCGGCGCAAAGAAGATATATGCCTGTATTACTCATGGAATACTTTCGGCGAACGCGGTCGAGAAGATCGAGAATTCTCCCATAGACTTTTTAGTGATGACCGATTCGATACCGTTAGCGGCAGAAAAAAAGAGTAAAAAAATCAGAGTGGTTACCGTGAGTAAATTGTTTGCCGAAGCAATAAAGAGAATTTATCTGGAACAATCAATCAGTATCTTGTTTGATTCAATAAGGAGCTAGCAATGGAGAAAATTCAGATTAAAGGAGATCCTCGAGAAATCACCACCCAAGAAAAAGCAAAAAAAATACGTAAACAGGGATTCATCCCGGCGATTATTTACGGGAAAAAAACTAACCAATCGATCAAGATCCCGATTGCCGAGTTGAAAGTGTTAAGAGCCCATCGTTTCTCCGAAAGCGCTCTCGTAGAGATCGTTATGGATCATTCGGCGAAAGATCAGGAGCCGGTTGCGGCGGTAATCAAGGATGTCCAGTTCCATCCGCTCACCGAAGAGGTGATCCATATTGATTTTTTGAAAGTATCCATGAAAGAGAAGATCCGGGTCAGAGTGCCGCTGGTACTTAAAGGCGAGCCGGCCGCGGTAAAAGATGGCGCAATACTTGAGCATTTATTGCGGGAAGTGGAGATCGAAGCTTTTCCTATGGACTTGCCGGAAGCAATCGAAGTAGATGTCTCTTCTTTAGAACTGGGCGACTCGATCCACGTCGGAAGTCTTAATGTAGGCGAAAAGATAAAGATCTTGAGTCATACCGAGGACACCATCGCTATCTTAGCCGCAAAAGAAGAAGAGCCTGAGGAACCCCCCGCGGAGGCGGCGATAGTAGAGGGAGCTGCACCGGCCGAACCGGAAGTGATTAAAGAAAAGAAACCCCAAGAGGGCCAGAAAGAAAAAGGAAAAGAAAAAGAATAGATCCATAAAACTTTCTGGTCTCCTCATAAATATATTTCGCATTGAAAGTAATCGTTGGCTTAGGCAATCCCGGCAGCACATATTGCCGTAATCGGCATAATACCGGATTTATGGCTGTTGACCGGATCGCGAAAAAAACCGGGGTGTCGTTCCGCCGTTCTTTGTTAAAACGGGCTTATATTATTCAAGAAAAACTATATGGCCAGGAAGTGCTTCTGGTAAAACCGCTTACCTTTATGAATCATTCCGGAAGTGCCCTCGCCAGGTGTCTCCCGAGAGGGTATGATGTAAACGACCTGCTTATCGTGTATGACGATATGGATATAGAATTGGGTCGTATCAAGTTCGCGCGTTCGGGCCGGGCTGCCGGGCATAATGGGCTTGATTCGATCTTGGCTACACTGCGTACTCAGGATATCCCCCGCTTAAAAATAGGGATATCCCGGCCTCAGGATATGGATCCTGTGGAATACGTATTATCGGATTTTAATGATGATGAAACTGTGGTGATAGACCAAGCCCTTACCCAGGCTGAGACTGCCTGCCGGGAGTGGGTCCAGTATGGAATTGAACAAGTGATGCAGAAATATAATCAAAGAAAGTGAGGACTAATGGAACGTACCTATGAATCAATGATGATTTTGCGGCCGGAACTTACCGATGAAGTAAGAGAAAAAATATTCGATAAAATCACCAAAAAAATCAAAGATTTGGGCGGAAAAGTCGTTGAAGCAAAAGTATGGGCAAAAGAAAGAAATTTTTGTTATGCGATCCAATCCCGGGGTACCGGCCGGAAGAAGTACGATCGCGGTTTGTATTGGTTACTTGATTTTTCCCTGGATATCGAGCATCTCGGGGATTTAAAAGAAACGGTCCGTTTAGAAGAAGATATCTTAAGAAGCGTTATATTTAGGAGAAGTAAAATATAAGGGGGTAGGCGTGGTTAATCTAAATAAGATATTTTTAGTAGGGAATTTAACCCAGGACCCGCAATTGCGTTATACGCCTCAGGGGGCGGCAGTTGCGACATTAAGGATCGCGGTCAATACCATGTTTAAAGATCGAGCTGGTGAAGCAAAAAAGGAGACTTGTTTTATTAATGTGATTGCCTGGGGGCAGATGGCTGAGGTGTGTAATCAATACCTTCAAAAAGGGCGAGCGATCCTTGTCGAAGGCCGATTGCAATCCCGCACCTGGCAGAATTCCGAAGGGAAAAACCGCAGTACCATTGAAGTCCGTGCCGGGCGGGTACAGTTTCTCCCTCAAGGCGGTGCCCGGGCGCAGGCTACTTCCGATATTGATCTGGGAAATGAACCGGAGGAAGCAGTCCCTTTAGAAAATTATAGTCCAGAGGAATAGGAGGCAGATACATGATAATCAAGAAAAAGCGGACCAAACAGGTGTTGTTTAAAAAAAGTTGTGCGTTCTGCAAAAAAGAAGTAGATATCGATTATAAAGATATTACGCTTCTTTCGCGATACGTTTCTTCCAAGGGCAAGATCGTTTCCCGCCGATTTTCGGGCAATTGCGCCAAACACCAGCGGAAAATAACCGTCGAGATCAAACGAGCGCGCTTTTTAAGTTTACTTCCCTATATAGGAAAGTAACCAAGGAGTTTACATGAAAATAATTATGGTGAAAGAATATCGAAAGTTAGGTAAAAGCGGTGATGTCGTCGAAGCTAAAGACGGGTATGCCCGTAATTTTCTGATCCCCCGGGGATTTGCCATAGCGGCAACTAAGGATAATTTCCAGAAGCTGGAAGAACTTCGTGTGAGGGAAAGTAAAGCGCTTAAAAAGAAAGAAGAACAGGCGGTACTGGTTAAAGAGCAGATCGAGAAACTTTCTCTGACCATGACCATGGAAGCCAAAGAAGATGATGAGCTCTACGGTTCAGTAAGTATATCCCAAATCGTCAAAGGGTTGCGTGAGGAAAACATCGAAGTCGATGAAAACGCGATCGTCTCGTCAGAGCCGATAAGAAAATTGGGTGTATATAATATAACCGTCAAATTACATCCTGCCGTAACCGCCAATTTGCGGATATGGATAGTGAAAAAATGAACATTTCTTCTACCCAGCCCGAAATCGATAAGCTTCCTCCTCAGAATATTGAAGCGGAAATGGCCGTGTTGGGGGCAATGCTTTTAGATGACGGGGTTATCCCTGAAGCGTTGGAACATCTTGATGAGCGCAGTTTCTATAAGCAGGAACATGCGCTTATTTTTTCTTCGATGGTAAGCCTTTTCGATCAAAGGAAAAAAGTCGATATCCTTACCATTTCTGAAGATCTTACCAGAAGAAAGGCGCTCGAAAAAGTAGGCGGCGCAGCCTATTTAGCGACGCTTACCGATTTTGTCCCCTCATCGAGCAATATCGCTTACTACGCCCGTATCGTGCGTGAGAAAAGCATCTTGCGTTTATTGATCCAGAACGCTACCCAGATTCTCTCGATGTCGTATAAAGGAGAAGAAGAGGTAAGTAGTGTCCTTGATCATGCCGAACGATTGATCTTTGAGATCAGTGAACGTCGGGTGGAAGGCAGTTATATCCATATTAAAGAGGTATTAAAGGATAGTATCGAAGTGATTGAATCACTGTATCATAAAAAATCGCATATTACCGGATTTCCCACCGGTTTTATTGATTTTGATGTGAAAACCGCAGGGTTACAGAATGGAGATCTCATTATTATTGCCGCCCGGCCGTCAATGGGGAAAAGTGCTTTTGTCTGTAATATTGCCGAATATGCCGCGGTGGAAGAAAAATTTCCGATTGCTATTTTCAGTCTGGAGATGTCGCGGGCTCAGCTTATCCAGCGGTTTTTATGTTCACAAGCCAAAGTCGATATCCATAAATTGCGTACCGGATTTTTATCCCCCCATGAATGGCCGTTATTGACCAGTGCCGCCGGGAGGCTTTCGGAAGCGCCGATATTCATTGACGATACTCCAGCGATGAATATTTTTGAGATCCGTGCGAAAGGGCGGCGTCTTAAAGCCCACCATGACATAAAACTTCTGGTAATCGATTATTTGCAGATGATTCGTTCGGCTCATCGGGGGGAATCTCGTCAACAGGAGATCTCCGAGATTTCCCGGGCACTCAAATCGCTGTCTAAAGAATTGGATATCCCGATCATTGCGGTGAGCCAGCTCTCTCGGGCGGTCGAATCTCGTCAAGACCATCGGCCGCAATTATCGGATTTAAGAGAATCGGGAGCTATTGAACAGGATGCCGATCTGGTAGTGCTGCTTTTAAGGGAAGAATATTATAACCCGACTTCCGAAAATAAAGGGATGGCTGAGGTAATCATTGCCAAACAGCGCAACGGTCCGGTGGGAAGTGTCTCGGTAGGGTTCGTGAAAGAGTTCATGAAATTCGTCAATCTTTCTAAGGTGAGAGAAGATTGACTTTTAAAATTAATTAGTGTATAATACGCAAGATACTTAAGGGCTATAGTATTTTAAACAGCGCATATAAGCAGCCGGTTGCGGCAAAGGATAGAAATAACAATGTGGATACGAGTGTGTAGAAGGTATTCCTGTAATATGCACTTTCTTAAAAAAGTGTATTTGTTTTCTCTGCTGTTTTCTCTCGTTTTTACCCTTTCCCTGTGTGCTCAAGAGACCGTTTCCAAGATAGAAATTGAAGGCAATAAAGTAATCAGTACCTCTACGGTCGTCTCCAATATTAAAATGCGGGCAAACCAGCCTTATAATGAGAATATTATCAATTCGGATATCAAAACGTTGATGGGGCTGGGTTATTTTGAAAACGTTGAGGTCGAGAAGCTGAATGTGCTTGGTGGCACCGTCATCCGTTTTATCGTAAAAGAAAAACCGATCGTAAAAAAAATAACGGTAGAAGGTGCCCGGCGGATCAACCGCAAACGCCTGGAAGAGTTGATCGACCTGAAAGAAGGCACATTCCTTGACGAATTGAGGATAAAAGAAGCTGTTGAAAAAGTGAAAGATCTGTATTTGCGTAAAGGGTTTTCGCAAATAGAGGTCACCTATCAGATCGATCGGGATTCCCAGAACAATGAAGCGGTGGTGAATTTTGATATAAACGAAAAAGGGGTTGCCCGGGTAAGGACTATTACGGTTCAAGGCAATACCGTCTTTTCCGATAAGCGGATCAAAAAACTGATGAAGACCCGTCAGGCTTGGTTTTTCCGTAAAGGGATCTTTAAACAGGAACTTCTGGAAGATGATATCCGCCGGATCCAGGACTTTTATGTAGAACAGGGGTTCAGTGAAGTGAAAGTCAACTATTCCTGGAATTATGAAGGTCCGTTTGTGGTCGTCGATATCAACGTGAATGAAGGTGTGCGTTATCATGTGGGCGAGGTGACTTTCCAGGGCAATGAAAATGTGTTTGATTTTGAGATCGTAAAGGTGATCAACCTTAAGCCGGGTGAGACCTACAACAAAAATAAAATAGAACGACAAGCTCTGGAAATCCAGAGTCTTTATTTTGATCGGGGATATATTTTTGCCCAGATAAAACCGCTGAGCGTGTTTAACCCTCAAAGCGAGCTGGTAGACATTACTTTCCAGATTCAGGAAGGCAACATCAATTATGTAGAAATGGTCTATATTCAGGGTAACCAGAGGACAAAAGATAAAGTCATCCGTAGAGAACTTCGAATTTATCCGGGAGATAAATTCGAAGGTACCAAAATCAAGAAATCGCGTCAGCGGTTGGAGAATCTGGGATTTTTTGAAGAAGTACGGTTTGATACCGAACCCGGCACCAAGCCCGACTGGCAGAATCTTGTGGTCGATGTCAAAGAGGCAAAAACCGGTTACTTCAGTTTTGGCGGCGGATATTCTTCGATCAATGAATTTATCGGATTCATTGAGCTGCGACAACGCAACTTTGATTATAAGAACTGGAATACATTCACCGGAGACGGGCAGGATTTGAGCCTCTATGCCAGTTTCGGTACGTTATCGGAATCGTATGAACTGAGTTTTACCAAACCATGGATTTTTGATACTCCGGTTTCTTTTGGTTTTGATGTGTATAAACGGGAGCACGAACGGGAAGAGGATGTCGGTTATGCCTATCATAGCGATACTACCGGCGGGGCGTTGCGGTTAGCAAAAGAGTTTAGCGATACGCTTAAAGGTGGGATCGCCTACCGGATCGAAAATGTGAAAATAGACGATGTGGTCGATACCGCGACCGCCGCGCTTAAAGCCGAAGAAGGGGAGAACGATTTAAGTAGTATCGAATTAAGTCTTCAATGGGATACCCGGGATAACGTCTTTAATCCTTCCGAAGGGTTTTATTTTACCAATTCTTTCCAGTTTACCGGAGGATTTATGGGCGGGGATAAAGATTTTAATAAGCTTTTCTCACGATTCAGCGTGTATCTTCCGCTTTTTAAAAAATCGGTATTTGAATTGCGCACGCGGGTCGGGCTTGCCGATCCTTTTGATAATACCGATACGGTACCTATTTATGAACGGTTTTTTGCCGGCGGCGCCTCGACCATCCGGGGATATAATGAACGAAAAATCGGACCGATCGATCCGGTCACGGAAGATCCGATTGGCGGAGAAGCTCTTTTTGTGTACAATGTCGAGTACACGTATCCTTTAACCGACTTTTTAAAAGTAGCCGGTTTTTTTGATTCCGGGGATGTCTGGGCCGAAAGAAAAGATTTCTTATCGGGCGGGCTTAAATCCAGCGTAGGGGTGGGTTTGAGGATTAAAACTCCCTTGGGACCGATTGACCTGGATTATGGCTGGCCGCTCGATAACGAGCCAGGTGAAGAAGGCAAACAGGGACGGTTCCATTTTAATATCAGTCGAGGGTTTTAAACGGTATCGGTCATGTGTAACTTGAGCGGGCCGGTAATAGTCATTTTTTAAGGTAAAGAAGGAGGAACAAGATGAGAAAGCTAGTTGTTTCATTGTTGGTCGCCGGGGCAGTTATGTTTTCTTCTTATGCGTTCGCGTTAGAGATCGGGTATGTAGATATCTATCAGATCTTCAATGAATATAAGAAGACAAAAGATTATGATAAAGTGCTGGAAGAAGAACGCGGCGTAAAAGAGAAAGAATTAGAAAAGAAAAAAGAAGAGATCCGTAAAATGCAGGATAAGCTTGAACTTTTAAAAGAGAACGAACAGGAAAAAGAAAGGGAAAAGATCACCAAGGCGGCTATGGAATATCGAGAACTGGAACGACAATACCTGCTCGATCTCAAGAAAAAGAGAGACGACAAGATGAAAGAGATCGTTGAAGATATCGATAAAGTCGTTGAAGATTATGCCCGCAAAAAAGGGTACGATGTTATTTTGAATAAAGGCGCTGTCCTCTATGGCGGTAAAAAATACGATATCACCCAAGACATCTTACGTATAGTGAACCAGGGTTATAAGTAACTAAGTACTGATGAAATTCACTCTGAAAGAAATCGCAACGATTGTCGAGGGGGAGCTTGTCGGTGACCCGGACATTATCGTTACCGGCATCTCCGGCATTAAAGAAGCGAAACGCGGTGATATCACCTTTTTGGCAAACAGTAAATACGCGGCATTGTTGACGACGACCAAAGCTTCGGCAGTGATTACTTCTCGGGACAGTATCAATGGTAATTCCGATAAAGCGATTATTAAAACCGCTAACCCTTCATTCGCGTTTGCGAAAGTGGTCGGGTTGGTTGCGCCTAATGATATTACTCACCCTCAAGGGGTCCATCCTACCGCGATTATTCCCGATAATGTGAAGTTAGGGGAAAATGTCGTGATCGGTCCTTATACGATCCTTGACGATAAAGTGACCGTCGGGGACGATTCGATCATTTATGGCGGTTGTTATATCGGCCACCATACCGTTATCGGGAAGAAATGTCTGGTATATCATAATGTCACTATTCGTGAACGTATCGAGATCGGTAACCGGGTAATCGTCCATTCCGGAGCGGTCATCGGCAGTGATGGGTTCGGATTTGCGACCGTAAAAGGGGTGCAGGAAAAGATCCCTCAGATCGGGACGGTAGTGATTGAAGATGATGTGGAGATCGGTTCAAATGTTACTATCGACCGGGCCCGTTTCGACAAAACGATCATCGGGGCCGGCACTAAAATAGATAATCTCGTACAGATCGCTCATAATGTCGTAGTCGGGAAGAATTGTATTATCGTCGCTCAGGCTGGGATATCGGGCAGTACGACTCTGGGAGAAAATGTGATCCTTGCCGGTCAGGCCGGCCTGGTCGGTCATATTATTATCGGCGATAACAGTATTGTCGCGGCTCAGGCCGGGGTTACCAAATCTGTTCCGGCCAATACCAAAGTTTCCGGTTATCCGGCTAAACCCCACAATGTTGCCAAACGAGTCAATGCCTGCGTACAGATGCTCCCGCAACTTTATAAAAGGATTAAAGAACTCGAAGAGAAGATCGAATCATTAGAAAAACAAAATGGAGCCCACCCGGGCTGAAGCCCGGGGTTCCTTTGGGGCGGAATCCTCGCCGCCTCCATCCACGGCCTGAAGGCCGTGGTTTTAAGCGGCGGGATAAAGGATAATTTCATGGAGAGGCAAAGAACGATTCAAGAATCGGCCGTTCTGGAAGGACTTGGCCTGCATACCGGACAAAAAGTAAAAGTCGAATTATTACCGGCACCGCCTAATGCGGGTATTATCTTTATTCGCAAAGATATCGCTCCGGAGGTGATGATTAAAGCCGATTATTACTCGATGCTTGATCCGGTAAAATTCCCTCGTCGCACTTCGATCGCTCACCAGGGGGTGTGTGTCCATACGGTCGAACATCTTATGGCCGCTTTGAATTTTTTGGGTATTGATAACTTATATATCAATATCTGGGGTGAAGAAGTTCCGGGAATGGACGGGAGCGCAAAACTTTTCGTTGAATCGTTACGTAATGCGAAGATCGTTGAACAAGAGCCTTCTCGGCAGTATGTGACGGTGAAAGAACCGTTATGGGTAGAAGAAGGTAATTCCAGCCTGGTCATTTTTCCCGCTCCTTATATGAGGGTCTCTTACACGTTACAGTATAATAATCCTTTGATTAATACCGAATATGTCGATCTTACTTTAAACGGGACCTGCGATGAAAGCATTTATCAGGCTCGGACGTTCTGTCTACAGGAAGAGGTCCAGCCGTTACTCGATATGGGACTGGGGAAAGGGTCGACCTATGAAAATACTCTGGTTATTTCCGAAAAAGAAATCGTAAAGAACAAAATCCGGGTGACCAATGAGTTTGTGAAACATAAGGTGATGGACCTTCTTGGTGATCTCTATCTTGCCGGTCCGATCAAGGGCCATATCATTGCGATTAAAAGCGGACATAATCTTAATATTCGTCTGGTCAAAAAAATAAAAGAATATCAAAAAAAGGCTTCATCCGGCGGGATCGGTTCGATTGCCGGATATGTCGCGACCGAAAAAGAACTTTCTATCGGCGAGATCATGAAAGTCCTGCCGCATCGGTATCCGTTTCTGCTTATTGACCGGATCATTTCCATGGAACCGGGTAAACGCGCAATCGGGATCAAGAATGTCACGGTAAACGATTATTTTTTTCAGGGGCATTTCCCTCAACGGCCGGTGATGCCGGGGGTGTTGATCATTGAAGCGATGGCTCAGGTCGGAGGAGTGTTGATGCTTGCCAATGAGGAAAATAAAGGGAAACTGGCTTATTTTATGGCTGCCGATGACGTGAAATTCCGTAAGACCGTTGAACCGGGCGATCAGCTGGTGATCGAGGTGAATTGTGGCCGGATTAAAAGCAAGACCGGCACGGTATATACGAAAGCTTTTGTGGATAATAAAGCGGTTGCCGAGGCGACATTAATGTTTGCGTTGGTCGATTCCTAAGCCTCTCTCAAGGATCCTCGTTCGTATCTTCTCAAAATCAATCAATATCCGGCTTTAAAAATGGTGTTTTTAGACAAAAATGTGGAAGCTTTTCTTCTTTTTGCGTAATGTGAGGATATAACTCTTTTCAATAGAGTAACTTAAGATAAATTCATTGGATTTTATCAGGAAAGTTTCCTTATCATTGCAATCTTTTTCGAAATCGCTGTGATCAAGGTCTTCTTCCTGTGCAAAAGTAGGGGAAGAACTAAAATTTGTTGTGTATTATCCAGGTATTTTTGATATAATAAATCCCAAATGAGCGTAGAAATCCATCCTCAAGCGGTAATCCATCCCGGAGCATATCTTGATGAACATGTGAAAATCGGCCCGTATGCGGTGATCGAAGAGAATGTCAAGGTAGGTGCTCATACCGTCATCGAATGTGGCGCCCGTCTTACCGGTCATACGGTGATCGGTCATAACTGCCGTATTTTTTCCTACGCGGTCATCGGCAGCCAGCCGCAGGATTTGAAGTATAAGGGCCAGAGGAGTTTCCTTTCTATCGGGAATCACAATCTCATCCGTGAGTTTGTGACAATAAATCCCGGGACTGAAGAGGAATCTCAAACTGTTATCGGTGATTCTAATCTGATCATGGCCTATTCTCATGTTGCGCATAATTGTCAGGTCGGCAGCCACAACGTGCTGGCCAATGCCGCGACTATTGCCGGCCACGTGGAGATAGCCGACCATATCGTGATCGGCGGGTTGGTTGCCGTACATCAGTTCTGCCGGATAGGTGATTATGCGATCATCGGCGGATGTTCGAAAGTAGTCCAGGATATTCCTCCTTATTCACTGTGCGACGGTCATCCGGCGAAAGTGTATAATGTGAATCTTGTCGGATTAAAACGCGGCGGGTTTTCCCGCGGGCAGATCGAAACATTACGTAAAGCCTTTAAGATCCTTTTCTTCGACAACCATTCGTTTGATGAGGCCGAACAACTGGTAAGAAAAGAACTCTCCGCTGGTAAGGAAATAGAGGACCTTTTGCGTTTTATCGCTACCTCCAAACGGGGTATTTGCCGATGAACAGATGCGGGCCAGGTAGGAGTTTTTAAGTACATAATCGGTCCCGATATAAACCAATCCAATGAAGTTAGCGTTAATCGCCGGTAATCGTAACCTCCCTCTTGCTTTTCTTCAATGTGCCCTGCGTGACCCTGAGTTGGAAATCATTCCGATCTGTTTTAAAGGCGAAACCTCGCCGCGTATCAAGAAGTATGCGTCTAAAATATACTGGATTGAAGTGGGGCAGCTCGCTACCCTCATCGAAATCCTCGAAAAAGAAAATATATCTCAATGTGTAATGGTCGGACAGATTTCGCCTTACAGGATCTTTAAACAACAACGGTGGGATACGCTTATGCGGACACTCGCGAAAAGGACCGATTATCGTCCTCATTCTATTTTTACGACGTTCATCGGATATCTTGAAGGGAAAGGGATCAATTTTCTTGATTCTACGCTGTATATGAACGACCTTTTGATTGGAGAAGGGCAACTGAATGCCGTTTCTATTTCTCCGGAAACTTCTGCCGATATTGATTTCGGAATACACCAGGTTTCCCGTTATGTCGAACTTGACGTAGGTCAGACGATAGTAGTAAAAAACAAAGCGGTACTCGCTTTAGAAGCTCTGGAAGGTACCGATAATACGATCAAACGGGGATACCGTATCGGCAAAAGAAACTGTGTGGTCCTGAAGTTCAGTAAAAAAGATCAGGACTTACGTTTCGACGTCCCGGTAGTAGGGCTATCTACTTTGAGGCTCCTTAAAAAGATAAAAGCGTCGGCATTGGTGCTTGAGGCGTCACGAGTCCTTATCTTGGAGAAAGAAAGGTTTTTAAAAGCAGCCGAACAGGTTCAGATCGCCGTGGTCGGGACAAAGAGGATTTGATGGGTACGGTTTTGGGAAAAATCCTCTTGATTGTCGCCGGGATAGGGACCGGTTTAGGGGTATCGGCTGAGCCCGGTGCCCAAGCTTACCGTAACGGCGATTATGTCGAGGCCGAGGAGTTCTATGCCGGCCGGCTCAACCAGTCGCCTGATGAACAGGCATATCTTGATCTGGCGGCGCTCTATAAGGAAACCGGACAATATCACAAGGCGATAGAGATCCTCGATGAGTATCTTCGAAAGTATTCCGGCGATTCGCTAAATAACTATCCCCGGCAGACCTTGATGATATTGGGAGAACTGTATTATCTTGCCGGTGATACCGACCAAGCGTTAGTCCTGTTTAATAATCTTGTCGCCTATCAGCCCACCGATTGGAAAATATTTTTTTATCTCGGATTGATCCATCAGGGGCTTGGGGACCTGAACATAGCTCAGGATTATTATCAAAGAGCTTTTAAGTTGGATCCGAATGCCGCGGTTGCCTATCGGTTAGCCAAATTATTCTATTCCCAGAAACATTTTTCCGATGCGAAACGTTATTTTTTGGAAACTATCCGTCTCGATTCCAGTATCCGTCCGGCGTACTATTTCCTCAGTTGTTGTCTTGTGCATTTAAAAGAATATGAGGAAGCCTATCGGTATATTCCCCGGGCGATGAATTTCTATCCTGAGAACCAACAGTTAAAAAAACAGTTATATTTTGTAAAGAAAAAATTAGGGAACGCGTTTTTTATGAGGCGCCAGACGGCAGAAGACCTCAGGAGGAAAAAGGTCGATCTTGTCTGTTATACCCCTTTGGCCGAAGATATCCCCACAGTACGGGTAAAAATAGCCCAAGGTAACAGTATTACCTTTAAGTGCGGCGGACCGTTTCAGGCCGAAGGCGGTCAGCAGACTTTTTCCGGGTCGGCGGGGACCTTGTATACGTTACGAAGCGTCGCTCATAATCGGGTAAGCATTGAAGATGAAGATCGGGTCATTCAAGGGGAGATTCCGGTTCCGGTGGTGATCCGCTCGGGAGCCTGTCCTTTTTATCTTTTAAACATCACTCACGGGAAAGGCGGATTTTCCCAAAAGACTATCGATACCGCTTACCGGGGGGATCTGGAAATACTCCGGGCCGGTGGAGATGAAGTGGAAATCATCAACGTGTTGAGTATGGAAGAATATCTTTATGGAGTGATCTCTGCCGAAATCCTTTCTTCGGCACATAGTGAAGCGTTAAAAGCTCAAGCCGTTGCCGCCCGCACCTACGCGTTCAGTAACCTTAAACGGCATAACGCGCAAGGCTATGATTTTTGCAGCAGTACCCATTGTCAGGCCTACCGTGGGGTAAGCGCCGAAACCGCACGTACCACGGCTGCGGTCGATGCGACCCGGGGCGAGGTGCTCTTTTTTGAAGGGAAACCGATATCGGCATTTTTTCATTCCAACTGTGGCGGATGTATGCGGGGAGATATCTTCGGCCAACAACCGTATTTTAGAAGAAATATTCTTGATAAGACGCTTACTCCGTTTACGGAAGATCCTTGGTGGACCGAACAATGGTTTAAGTCCGGTCGAAAGGATATGTGCGGTTTCGATGAGGGAAGTCATTGCCGGTGGGAACGGGTATATGACGCTGAGGATTTTGCTCTTGAATTCGGATTTGAAATTTCTCAACTAAAAAATATCACTATTCGGGAAAAAGGGGATTGCGGTCATCTGAAAACTATTGAATTAGATACCCGTGATTTCTTTAAGACCATCACCGGCGACCTGCCTATTCGCGATTTTTTCGGGCACCTGAAAAGCAGTGCATTCCTGTTTGAGATCAGGCATGAGTTCGTAAACGAACAAGCTGTCCCTCGCATGTTGTTTATCTGGGGCGCGGGATTCGGTCATGGGGTGGGGATGTCCCAGATCGGTGTGATGAATATGGCTAAAGAGGGGTTTCTCTATCCGGAGATCCTTGAAAGATATTATCGGGAAGTGCATATAGAAAAAATATATTAAAAAATACTTGCATTGTATTTGACGGTATGATATAAAAGCCTTTATGAAAGAAATAAAGATTTTCGCCCGAGCCGGTCAAGGAGCTATTACCACCGCAGCGATTTTGGGAGAAGCGTTGTTTTATGAAAACAAATATTCTTATGCATTCCCTCATTTCGGCGCAGCGCGCATGGGAGCTCCTATGAACGCATTCTTGCGTTTTGACGAAAAACCTATACGGTTACGTTCAAAGATCTATGAACCCGACTATATCATCGTGATCGATCCGACGTTGATCGAAAGCCAGAACGCTTTTGCCGGTCTAACGCCAGATGCGAAAGCGGTCGTGGCTGTCCGGCCGGAAACTCCGGTCCCTCAGGCAAGCGGAGTTGAAGTCCATACCCTTTTGGCCGAAAAAATCGCGACCGAGATCATCGGCCGCCCTTTTGCCAATACGGTCCTGTTAGGCGCATTTGCGAAAATAACCGGCGCATTTACTTTGGATTCAGTACTTAAGGCCGTCAGCAAACGGTTCGAATCAAAACCGGCTATATTACAGAAGAACCTTGATGCCGTAAAGAAAGGATACGAAAGTGTTTAGCGTACTTGCCGCAATACCGAAATCATCTTCGCGAAACCGGACCGGATCGTGGCGGTCATTAGTGAAGCCGCATTATTTACAAAAAGAATGCATTAATTGCGGGTTATGTAAGATGATCTGTCCAGAAGGATGTATCGAAGGGACCGAGAAGAACCAGTATAGCGCTGATTTAGATTATTGCAAAGGATGCGGCCTTTGTGCCGATATCTGTCCCAAAAAAGATATTGAAATGGTATCTAACCAGGGTACGGAATAAAAAGGTAGATATATGAAACAGTTTCTTGAAGGTTCTTGGGCATTCGCTGATGCCGCAAAATTATGCCGTCCGGGAGTCATCTCGGCGTATCCGATCACTCCTCAGACTCATATCGTCGAACATCTCGCTCAGTTTGTCGCTAACGGCGAACTGAATGCCCAGACGATAAACGTAGAAAGCGAACATTCCGCAGCGTCGGTAGTGTTAGGTTCACAGGCGTGCGGAGTACGCAGTTTTACCTGTACCAGCTCGCAAGGGCTCATGCTTATGGCCGAGGTTGTCTTTAATATCGCCGGTATGCGTATGCCGATATTAATGATCTGCGCGAACCGGGCGCTTTCGGCACCGATCAATATCTGGAATGACCAGCAGGATTCGGTTTCTTTACGTGATTCCGGATGGATCCAGATGTACGCCGAAAACAATCAAGAAGCGGTAGACCTGGTTATTGCCGGGTATAAGATCGGCGAAAAACCCCGGGTGATGTTGCCGGTAATGGTATGTGTCGACGGTTTTATTCTTACTCATGGTATGGAAGTGGTCGATATGCCCACTCAGGAAGAAGTCGATCAGTTTCTTCCTCCCTATAATCCTCCGTATAAACTTGATGTCGAGAAACCGTTAAGTCTGGGATTGCTTGGCGGTCCCGATGTCTATATAGAGACCCGGTATGCAATACAGAAAACGATGGAAGATGTGCTTACTATCCTGCCTGAGGTAGGGGATGAGTTTAAAAAGAAATTCGGCCGGGAAAGTGTCCGGCTTATCGAAGAATATAGACTTGATGATGCCGAAGTCGCCCTGGTTGCGATGGGGTCGGTGTGCGGTACGATAAAAGATGTCATTGATGAGTTACGCCAGAAAGGGCAGAAGGTCGGTTTGTTGAAAATAGTCACCTACCGTCCGTTCCCTGAGGCGGCGGTGAACAAAGCGTTAGCAAAGGTACCTTACGTAGGGGTAGTCGATAAGAATATCTCTTTGGGGGCGACCGGAGCGCTTTATACGGAAATCAAAGCCGCCTGCAGTCACGATAAGAAGATCAGCGGATTTGTCATGGGATTAGGCGGCCGGGATATTACGAAAAACTCGATAGAATCGGTATTTTCTCAATCAAAAGAAAAAGTGAATAGCTGTACGTTTGTCGACCTTCATAACGACTTATTATGGGAGGAATTTCGTGTCTGAACGAGGACATTTCGAAGAGCATTGTTTTGTATCCGGCCATACCGCCTGTGCGGGTTGCGGTCAATCAATGGCTGCTCGTCTGGTAGCGGATGTTGCCGGAAAAAATACTATAGTGACTAATGCGACCGGATGTCTTGAGGTTTTCTCGACATTAGCGCCGCAGACGGCATGGGGAACTCCCTGGATCCATTCTCTTTTTGAAAATGCCGCGGCAGTTGCCAGTGGAGTTGAAGCCGCATTGATCCATTTAGGTAAACTGGATTCTATCCGAGTCATCTCCCAGGGCGGAGACGGCGGGACTGCCGATATCGGCCTGCAGGCTCTTTCGGGAATGCTCGAGAGAGGCCATGATATCTTATATGTCTGTTATGATAATGAAGCTTATATGAATACCGGTATTCAACGTAGCGGGCTTACCCCGTTTGACGCTCATACTACTACCTCACCAAGAGGGACTCATTCGTCCGGTAATCCTAAACAGAAAAAACCGTTAGTAGAGATCTGCGCTGCTCATCATATTCCCTATGCGGCAACGGCTTCGGTAGGGAATCCCCGAGATGTGCAGACCAAAGTAAAGAAAGCTCTGGATATCCGCGGCCCGAAATTCATTCAGATCCATGTCCCCTGTCCTTTAGGGTGGGGATCGGAACCGGTCGATACGATCAAGATCGCAAAACTTGCGGTTGCGACCGGGCTTTTCCCTCTGGTTGAATATGAATATGGCAGGCTCCTGCGTGTCACAAAACTTCCTTCACCTAAACCCGTAGAAGAATATTTAAAACTTCAAGGCCGGTTTAAACACCTTCTTAAAAACGCCGCTGAACTGAAAAAAGTCCAGGAAGTCGCGCAAAAGAATATCGAATATTACGGGTTAAACTCAAAAGCGTAGAATAAAAAGGAGGAATTACTCATGGCTAAAGTAACTATTGACGAAAATGCATGTGTCGGATGTGGTCTTTGTGTAAACAACTGTCCTCACTGTTTCGAGATGGCCGATAACGGAGTCGCCAAAGTCATCGGTTCAGAGTGCGGCTGCAATCTTCATGAAGTCGCCAGTCAGTGTCCGGTAAACGCGATTATTGTTGAGGATTAACATATATCCGCAGATTAGATTCCTGTTGTAGCTGGTTGAGGAATTTAATCTGGTTGACCATGAATTTCTGACGGGAAATCCTTTCGCGATATTCTTCCTTCTCTTTTTCAAATGTTTCCGGGTCGTACTTTACGATCTCTTTTAACTGGACCAGATAGGCGGCTTTAGGAAGCGAGAAGACTTCTTTAATGATCTCTCCCGGTTGAGCAGAAAAAATCGCCTCGTTCACGTTGGAATACAGACCTACCTCCGGAATATAATCGTAAAACTTAAAATATTCGCTTTCTCCGTATTGGACGAGTTCGCCCTTGGCGAAGGTCGCCAGATCGGAGATCTTTTTTTCGGAAATTTCTTTTAAGATCTCTTCGATGTATTTCTGCGCCTGCCGTTTTTGAGAGTCGGTACGATATTGTTCAATGACGACATTTTTGATCTCGGATACCGGAGGGATGCGGGAATCTTTGGCTTCGGTCTTCTCGAAAATCACATATCCGGAGGCAATTTCGTATACCGGACTGATCGAATGCAATGGGGCTTCGAATGCGGCCCGTACCAGATTGGGTTCCCATCCGATACCTTCAATAGGGCTGTTGGCAGTAAGATAACCGGTGGTATTGACTTTGATCCCCAATTCTTTCGCGAATCCCTCAAGATGTTCTGACTTTTTTAACAAAGGGATCAGTTTCTCTTTAAGCTCGGTAAACCGTTCTTTTTCCAAAAGGACATAATTGAGTTTCATCTGTGGAGCCTGTTTAAACTGGATTTTATTTTCTTCATAAAACTTGTGTACCTGTTCATCGGTCACTTCCTGCGGGGCGGGAAATTTATCGTAGCCGACCATAAGATAGTCTATTTTTGCTTTTTCGTTTTCTTTCTTATAGAGATCGAGCACTTCTTCTTCACTGGGCGATTCGGCGACGTATTTGGCAATGAGTTTATCGATTATGATCGAGGCGCGGATATATTCTTCGAATTCACGGGGATTGATCCGGCGACGTTTGAGAATAGAGAAATACCAGTCCCGGTCAAAACTCCCGTTACGGACGAATATGCCGGCTAAAGCGTCTACTACTTCCTGATCGGTCACCGTGATCTTGTCTTTTTTCGCTTTCCATAAAAATAAATACATCTGCCAGGTTTTGCTTCGGATCTGTTCGGGAGTGAGACTGCGCGCCGCTTCCGGAGATTGAAAGAGGAGGCCGACCTGGGTTAAACGGAGGTATTTAGCTAGTTCCTGTTGAGAGATCCGGTGATTTTCTATTTTTCCGGCGAGATCCTTCGACCGGGAGTTAAAATAAGAAAGCCCTCCCCAGAGCATGAATGCCGGTACGATGACGCCGATAAGGGCCCAAAGTATCTTACGGGTATGGTGGCTTTTAAACCTTATTAACATAAAAACTATCTTAACGGCGCTTTTTAATGTTGGCAAGGATTTTTTAACGGGTCTCGTAAGAATTTAAAATGATAACCGAGACCAGTCGATTACGGCGATGATAAAGGATTTCAGGGGCTGTGGCTTTTCGTCGCAGCCCCTTTAAGGAAATCGCTTTTTCTTTTATATATCTGTGATATAATTAACTTTCTCAATCTATAAAGAGATAAGACCATATCAACCATTCATGGAGGGAAAAATGAATACTCAGATGTTAAGCCTCGTTCATAAACAAAGCATTTTGGGACAGGTCCTTGCTGTTATTGGGTTTTCAGTCGCGATGGCGGTTGCCGCAGCCGTTAAAATACCGCTGTTTTTTACGCCGGTCCCGATCACTCTGCAGACGTTCGTTTTATTTTCAAGCGTTCTTTTTCTTAAACAGCGGGCGGTCTATGCCCAATTTTTATATATTCTGTTAGGGACATTGGGTTTACCGGTATTTAGTTCGGGAGCGAGTCTCGTTGCTCTTACCGGGCCAAGCGGAGGATACCTTTTCGGTTTCTGTCTTTTCGCGCTTGTCGTCCCGCACCTTTTACACACTATCGTATCTTCCCGGTTTTCTTTCTTTAAGATATTCGTCCTGTTTTTAGGCGCTAATTTTTTGTTTGTATACGCCTGCGGTATTATCTGGCTGCATTATACTTATGCGTTTTCCTGGCAACAGGGAGTTTTACTGGGGGCATTCCCTTTTATTATCGGTGACGTGCTGAAAATAGCCGCGGTAAGTGCGCTGGCAGTCAGGTTAAGATCTCGAAGATGAAGAGCATTTTTTTCTCCGGTCTTACGGCGATCATCCCGGTAGTATTGACTATCTATGTGATCGTAGGCCTTTTTCAATTTGCCGATGGGATCCTTGGCCACCATATCAACCGCTATCTTGAATCCTATCTCGATTATAGTATTCCCGGTATCGGGATCATTCTTTCGTTATTGATCATCCTGTTTCTTGGTGTGCTTATACGTCTTTCCCGCAACAGATTGAGGAAATTTATGGAATCACTGTTTTTGCGGATCCCCCTGGTCAACAAGATTTATTTTCCTATCAGACAAATAGTCGATTTTCTTTTCTTCCAACCGACCCGGACCTTCCGTAAGGTGGTGCTTATTGAATACCCCCGTCACGGCATTTACACGATAGGGTTTATTACCAGTGATGCCAACGGCGCTTTTGAAAATAAGGTCCAGAAGAAACTGTTTAATGTTTTTGTCCCTTCTTCTCCTTCTCCGCTTACCGGTTTTATGATAGTCATTCCTCAGGAAGACGTGATTATCCTTGATATCAGTGTTGAAGAAGCTATCCGTTTGATTATTTCGGGAGGAATGTTAAATCCGCATAATCTGTCCTGATGAAAAAGTTGTTTATTTTCGATCTCGACGGGACATTGGCCGATGCCTACGACGCTATTTACGATAGTTTGAATTTTACCCGGAACCGGTTGGGATATCCGGTGGTACCTTACCAGACGGTCAAAGAGTCGGTAGGTAAAGGCGACCGGCTGTTTATCGATATGTTTTTTGCAGAAAAAGACCGGACTAAAGCGCTCACTATATACCGCCGGCATCATCTCGTGAGTCTCACCAAAAAGGCAAAACCCCAGCCGCACGCCCGAGGGGTACTCGGGCGTCTTAAACGTAGAGGGAAAGCGGTATCGATAGCATCGAACCGCCCTACGGCCTATACCCTGGTTATCTTAAAACGGCTGAATTTTCTAAAATATATTGATTTTATTCTTTGTGCCGATAAAATAAAAACGATAAAACCGGATCCGGCTATCTTATTGAAAACACTGGCTTATTTTAAGTTGTGCCGGCGTCACGCGGTATTTATCGGGGATATGGCGATCGATATGGAGACGGCCCGCCGGGCCCGAATGGATGCGGTATTCATTAAAGGCGGTTCAAGCCGGCCCAAAGAGATCAAAGAAAAGTATCCCGGAGTACCGGTCCTTTCCGGGTTGAACGATATTTTTAAAGTATATGAATAAATACCGTTTAGCAGATCAGACGTTTATTATCGAAGAGTATAACCGGACCCATCCTTTTGCCGATTTTTTACCTTCGATCAGCGGGCAATGGGGCGTACCGTTATGGGCATTCTTCGTCAATCGCGGTCAGGCAGTCGTCAGTTTCGGATTAGAAGATAAAGATCACTGTATTACCGAATTCCAGCCGGCCAATAAAGCCTACCAGGTCGTCGGATCGCTAGGGTTTCGTACGTTCGTCAAAATAAATAATGAACTGGTCTATGAACCGTTTCAGCTTTCTTCTCATCAGGAGAAGACCGAACGGCTGCTTATCCGTAGCCACGACCTGTCCCTTGAAGAGAACAATAAAGCGTTGGGGTTGGATTTTTCGGTGAACTATTTTACTCTGCCGCAGATGCCTTTCGGCGCGCTGGTGAGAACAGTAGAGATAGAGAACCGTTCGGCTCGTTCGAAATCTATCCAGGTCCTGGACGGGTTAGGACAGATCATCCCTTTTGGCAGCAAAGATTTTTTTCTTAAAAACCTTCCCCGTACGCTGGAAGCCTGGATGAACGCCGGTACCGAAAAAATAGGGAAAGGGGAATTCGCTTTTTTTAAATTAAGCGTCGACCCTCAGGATGTTGCGGCAACCGAGTATATTGAGGGGGCCAACTTCCAATATTCGTTATGCCTACAGAAAAACAAAAAAATATATCCCCGTTATATAGTCGATCCCCAGGCGATTTTCGGGTCAGACACTTCACTGGCAAGCCCCCTGCATTTTCTGAAAAAAAACTTTAGCTATCCCATCTCGCAGCAAAAGTGCGGTAAAACTCCCTGCGGTTTTTCTTTTTTCTCGACCAGCCTTAAGAAACATGAAACCGTCACGCTGTATACGGTTATCGGCGGGGTGTTCGACAAGAAACAGCTGCCTAAATTCCTTAAGCCGGTGACGCCGGCCTTTCTTGAATCCAAACGCCGGGAAAATCATGAACTGATCAAAAAGTTTAAATCGAATGCGGTCACGGTGAGCGGCCGGCCGGAATTTGACGAATATGTGCAGTCAAGTTACCTGGACAATATGTTGAGAGGGGGGTATCCGGCTACGTTCGACCATGAAAAGATATATTATCTGTATTCCCGTAAGCATGGCGATCTTGAACGCGATTATAACCAGTTTAGGCTGCTCGCGTCTTATTTCTCCGAAGGAGAAGGGAACTATCGCGATGTGAACCAGAACCGCCGGATGGATATATTCTTTAATCCGGCGATCGACAAAAAAAATATCGTTTACTTTTTCAACCTATTGCGTATAGACGGGTACAATCCTCTGATTGTCCGCGGCGAAAAACTTTATCTGGCGCACCAGTCGTTATGCGATTATCTCCGTAGAAAATTTAAACTTCCCAGAGATTCCGAGCTATGCGCCTTCATGCAAAAAGGGTTTTATTTAGGAGAACTTTTCCGGCTGTTTGAAAAAAAAGGGATATATCTGTCCGGTGCCGGGCGCGAAGAATTCTTGAAAATATTGTTCGAATCGGTGCAGCGGGAAGCTCAGGCTGATTTCGGCGAAGGGTTCTGGGTCGACCATTGGCGGTATAATCTCGATCTCATCGAGACGTTTTTACAAATATATCCCGACCGGAAAGACGAGTTGTTTTTTGATACCCCATTCCTTTTCTGGGATGACGAGTATAAGGTAAGAAGAAGAAGTGAACGGTATTTTCTTAAAGGTAACCGGGTGATTCAGCTGCACGGAGTCCGTTCGGTAGCGCATAAACAGGAGCTCTTGAACCATCGTAAACGGCTACGCAACTTTTTACGTACCAAATGCGGAAAAGGAAGTGTGTACACGACCAACCTTATCGAAAAATTACTGGCGTTGGTGCTGACAAAAGTCGCGACTCTGGATTTTGACGGTATCGGTATCGAGATGGAAGCGGATAAACCGGGATGGTGTGATTCGTTAAACGGCCTGCCGGCATTATTCGGTTCTTCGGTATGTGAATCGTTCGAACTGAAACGGACGGCGTTGATTCTTAAAAAAGGGTTACATAATCGTAAAGGCAAAACCCAGATAAAAGCCGCCGGGGAGGTTCTCGCGTTTTTCAACAGGTTGGAAAAGGCTTTTTCCGGCCTGAAGAAAATCAAACCTTCGGCCAAAAGTCTTTATTGGTGGAATAAATCCAACGATGCCAAAGAAGATTTCCGTACCAGGACGTTCTGGGGGATCAAGGGGGCTCAAGGGAATCTGGATACAAACCGGCTCACGGCGTTTTTAAATAATGTCGTTGCTCTCCTCGACCGTGGTCTGAAAAAAGCCAAAGAAAAGGAATCAGGCGTATACTATACGTATTTCACTTACGATATCCTTGCCTATCGTGATGGGAAACAAAAAGCGATCATGCCTCAAAAAGTACGCCGGCGTCCGTTACCGGTCTTTTTAGAAGGGCCGATGCATGCTCTCCGGGTGAATAAAGACACATCTATGGTATCAGCTATCAAGAAGACCCCATTGTACGATCGTACCCTTAAGATGTACCGGCTGAACGCTTCTTTGAAAGATACGCCGTTGGATATCGGCCGCAGCCGGGCATTCCCTCCGGGCTGGTTAGAAAACGAGTCGATATGGCTGCATATGGAATATAAGTATCTTTTGGAATTATTGAAAGTCGGGCTGTATGATGAATTTTATAAAAACTTTTTTCAATGCGGCATCTGTTTTTTGGATCCGGCCCGGTACGGCAAGAATATCCTTGAAAATTCTTCGTTCATCGTCAGCAGCGCTTTTCCCGATAAAACGCTCTGGGGAAAAGGGTACGTTGCCCGGCTTACCGGAGCGACCAGCGAATTGCTCAATATATGGGCTTTGATGAGTCTGGGGGTACGGCCGTTCTCGGTGGATGAAGGCAATAACCTTTATTTTTCGCCGCAGCCGGCATTGAAATCGGATTTTTTTACCCGGAGTATCCGTACGTTAGAGGTTGATAGAAAGAAAGTTACTATTGCCGCCAACAGTTTCGCGTGTAAACTTTTTTCCCGGACGCTCCTGGTCTACCATAATCCGCATCGTAAAGATACCTATCGTAAAGATATCTCGATTAAGAAAATCGAGGTCATCGCTTACGACGGAACTCGTTCTACCACTAAAAATCCCTTTGTCTCTCCGCCCTGGAGCTATAAGATCCGTCAGGGTAACGTGAGAGAGATCCATGTCTACCTTACTTGATCTTCGCCGCAGATGATCGCAGATGTAATTTACGAGAGACGACCGCTTCGTTCGGACGAAAGACAAGATACGATAATCACTGTAATCACATCTGCATCCTGTCTCCCTGATCCCTGTATCATAAAATAATTGACAATAAAGGCAATCTCTATTAAGGTATTGTGTTATGGGAATAATCGATCGTATTCGTGAAGATATTGCGACGGCATTTCGTGAAGATCCGGCGGCCCGCAGTACCGTGGAGGTCATTCTCTGTTATCCCGGCCTGCACGCGATCTGGGCATACCGTATCGCTCACTGGTTCTGGCTTACGCAGTGGTATACGTGCGCCCGATATATTTCTCATCTGGCCCGGTTTTTCACCGGGATTGAGATCCATCCCGGCGCAACCATCGGCCGGCGATTTTTTATCGATCACGGGATGGGGATCGTCATCGGCGAGACGACTGAAATAGGTAATGATGTCTTGATCTATCAGGGCGTGGTATTAGGCGGAGTCTCTCAGGAAAAAAACAAACGGCATCCTACGATCGGGCATGATGTGGTCATCGGAGCCGGCGCGGTATTATTGGGCCCGATTGTCGTAGGCGAAGGGTCCCGGATCGGTGCCGGATCGGTAGTGATCAATGATGTGCCTCCGGGGGCGACTGTGGTAGGGGTGCCGGGTCGGGCGATCGAGCGCCATTCGACCAAGAAAGTAAGCGGAATCGATTTAGATCATAACAAATTACCGGATCCGATTATTGAAGTATTACACCGTTTAGAGAAGAGAATAGAAGAATTAGAAGAGAAAGGAAACAGGTAAGATGAAGATCCTGGTGACCGGCGGTGCGGGATTTATCGGTTCAAATGTTGCCCGGATCCTTAAAGGGCAGGGCCATGAAGTCTTTATTCTTGATGATTTTTCTCATGCTCATTTTAAAAATATTCTCGATTTAAATTGTGAAGTGATCTGTGGCGATGTCTCATCAGAAGATACGTTCAAAAAATTACCCAAACTTGACGCGGTGATCCATGAAGCGGCAATTACCGATACTACGTTACCCGATGATGCCAAGATGATGACGGTGAATTATGAAGGATTTAAGAATGTCCTGGAATTCTGTCAGGTCAAGCGTATCCGTCTGGTATACGCATCAAGTGCCGGAGTGTATGGATCGGGATCTTCGCCTATGAAAGAGACTCAAAAACCGTTGCCTTTGAATACCTACGCCTATTCGAAATATCTCTGTGATGTAAAGGCCAGACAAGCCGCTCAGCAAAAAGGATGTATTCCCCTGGTAGGATTACGTTATTTTAACGTGTACGGGCCTTATGAATATCATAAAGGGGCATCCAGCAGTATGATCTACCAGCTCTATCTCCAGATGAAAGAGAATACATCGCCCCGGGTGTTTGAGTGCGGCCAGCAACGGCGCGACTTTATTTATGTAAAAGACGTCGCCCACATAACCATAAAAGCGTTAGAGATCGATACTCCGATGGTCCTTAATGTGGGGACAGGTAAACCCCGTAGTTTTAACGATATTATCGAGGTATTGAACGGCGTCCTCAATAAAGATTTACCGCCGGAATATTTCCCCAATCCGTATTCGGTAGCCTATCAAGACCATACCGAAGCCGACACGACCGTTCTTGCTCAAACATTGAATATTCAATGTCAATATACCCTGGAGGCAGGGATTTCGGATTATATCCATAATCATCTGAAAAAATAATTACTGGGTGAGAAAACCTTCCTTTTTCCTTCCCGGCCCTTTTAAAAAGCTAATATTTACAAGCTAAAATAAGCGTTTCGGCAATATGTAGGGGGTATATCGGTCTACCCCAAAATATGGGAAATAAAGGGTTTTTTTGTAAAGATATGTCTTGACGGCTCATCCTATTTTAAGATAAACTATAGTTGTTCAGATATAGTCAAACTATAGCAGGATAGTTCAGATGACGAAAAAACAGCGATATACTATAGAACGGGTCGCCGAAGAATTGGGAATTTCTAAATCAACGATCTTACGGTATGAGAAAAAAGGTATCTTCCCGCGTTCTAAACGTAATCCCATTAACAAATGGCGGCAGTACACTGAGGAAGATGTGAGACGATTAAAACGAATCTGTGAAGGGGAGGGGTAAAAGGAATTATGCCTGCCGAAAGAACCGATGAAAAAAGGAAATATATCCGTTTTGAGATTCCTCTGGCAGTCGAGGTCGCTGTGGATAATAAAGGGCATCTATCGGAAAAGGGGAGGATTACCGATGTCTCTCGTAATGGGATGCGCCTGGTGGTAAATGAAGATGTGCTTAATGAAAAGGAAGAAGTCGATCTAAGGATCTCGCTTCCCGGTAAAGGGGTGTTGATCCCGGCTAAAGGCGAGATCATCTGGAAACAGTCAAAAGACGATCATTGGGAAATGGGGTTAAGAATAATTTCGATCGATAAGACTACTAAAAGCGATATTCTCGAATATGCCTACAGAATGTGGCTTGAGAATACCCATCGACTATAAACCGGCGCGTGCGCCAGGAGTGACGATGACCGAAGAACGGGATAATATCGGAAAATATTTAGTAAAAAAAGGGATCATCACCGAAGAACAGTTAGTGGCGGCATTAAAACGCCAAAAAAATACTTCTCAACGGCTGGGGAGTATATTGATCGAACAGGAATTTGCTACCCAGCGCCAGGTGATCGAAGCGTTAGCCCAGCAGTTCAACCTGGAGTGCGTAAATTTAGACGAAGGATCGGTCGATACCTCATTAGTCAGTATTTTCTTCCCGGAAAAAATGCGCGAATGGAAGATCGTACCGGTAAAACTCAAAGACGATACCCTCACGGTAGCTATTACCGATCCGCTTGATATTAATATGTTGCAACGGTTAAAGTATCTCAGTGGATATAAGATCGTGCCGGTATTGGCGACTCCGGAAGAAATCGAGACCTGTATTAATAAATGTTTCGGCCCGCTCCAGCATATGGAAGACGCTCTGCATGAGATCGTGACTGAAAAAAGAGGCGATACCGGAGAAAAAGAGATGAGCCTTCAGGACCTTCAGGTCGCAGTCAAAGAAGCTCCGGTGGTCAAGTTAGTGAATTCCATAATATCCGAGGCGATTAAATCGGAATCTTCCGATATCCATTTTGAGCCGCAACGGGAACGGGTACGGGTGAGGTATCGTATTGACGGGTTGCTGTATGAGAAATTTACCGTTCCCAAAGGGTTACAACCCCCGGTGACATCCCGGATCAAGATCATGGCCGGGATGGATATCGCCGAACGGCGTCGTCCTCAGGACGGACGGATAGGATTGATGATCGGCGATCGGGAATATGATATCCGGGTATCTACGCTTCCGGATATTTATGGGGAAAAGGTAGTGTTACGTATCTTAGATAAAAAGAGTATTCGTATTCATTTAGGTTCGTTAGGCCTTGACGAGCAGGAACGGGATATTGTCGAAAAACTGATTTCTTATCCTTACGGTATTATCCTGGTGACCGGTCCGACCGGTTCGGGGAAGACCACTACGCTCTATTCGGTATTGAATAAACTGAATGATACGACTCGTAATATCGTCACGGTCGAAGATCCCATTGAATACGAGTTGGAAGGGGTGAACCAGACTGCGGTCAATGTCCGGGCTAACTATACGTTTGCTACCGGGATGCGTCATATCCTGCGTCAGGATCCCGATATCGTTATGATCGGAGAGATCCGTGATGTTGAAACTGCCGAGATCGCCATCCAGGCGGCGCTTACCGGGCATCTGGTGTTTTCGACTCTTCATACCAATAACGCTCCTTCGGCGATTATCCGCCTGTTAAATATGAATATTGAACCTTTTCTCATCAGTTCTTCGGTGATTGCGGTCATCGCTCAACGGTTGGTGAGAAAAGTGTGTGACCATTGCGCCGAAGAAATCGCTATCCCCGGTGATATAAAGAAGGATATTGCCGACCTTCTGCCGAATATCGCCGAGGCAAAATGTGTCAAAGGCAAAGGGTGCGATCATTGTAACGGTATAGGGTACCGTGGCCGGACGGCTATTTATGAGATTATGCCGATCACTCAGGAGATCAGGGACCTGGTGTTGCGCCGGGCTACCGAACAAGAGATTTCCGATGTCGCCCTCGCCCAGGGCATGCGGACGTTACAGGCCAGCGGTTTAAAGAAAGTGCTGGAAAAAAACACGACCATTGAAGAAGTGATGCGGGTCGCATTCGTGAAAAGGATTTAATGATGACTAAATTCATTTATAAGGTAAGAGACCGTCAGGGAAAATTGCTTACCGGGACGCTTGAGGCCGAAGATAAACGGGCCCTTGTGCGCCGGCTGTCTGATTACGGGTATTTCGTAGTCTATGTCAAAAAATTCCCTACACAGATATCCTGGATCGGGCAAAAGATCCCGCTGGATGCGGTCATCCTGTTTTCTCATAAACTGAGTTCGATGATCAGTGCCGGGATCCCGATCTTGCGTTGTCTGCATATCCTGTGGGAACAGACCGAAGATAAAGGCATGCAGTTGGTGATCAGCGAGATAGAAAATGATCTGGAAAAAGGGGCATCCCTTTCGACGGCGCTTAAGCGATTTCCCGAGGTCTTTTCTCCTATATATATTAATCTTATTGAGGTTGCCGAACGCGGCGGAGTTCTTGCGGAGATTTTAAAGAAAATCGTAGTGTTTCTTGAACGGCAGCGCGAATTGCAGATGCGGATGAAAAAAGCGTTGACCTATCCGACGATCATCTTAGGGATCGCGGTATTTGTGTTTGTGCTGATGATGTTTTTTGTCGTACCGGTATTCCGTGGGGTGTTTGCAAAATTGAATGTCTCTCTGCCGCTGTTTACTCAAGGGATTCTTGCCGTATCGGATTTTTTCCGTACCTGTTGGTGGTCGATCCCGGTTATCGCCATCGTGATGATCTTCTGGTATCGGCGGTATGACCGGACCGAATCGGGACGGTACCGGATCGATGTCTGTAAACTTCAGATCCCTATTATCGGAGACTTGATACTCACCGCGGCGTTGGCGCGGTTTACCTATGCCTTCTCTCTTCTTGTTGTCGGAGGAGTGCCTTTGGTGTATAGTATCGAGAGTGCTAAAAAAAGTGCCGCGAATAAAGTGATAGAAGCTAAGTTCGATTATATTAAAGAAAAGATCATTCACGGAGGCAGTTTAAGCGAAGCGATGGCGGCGACAAAATTTTTCCCTTCTTTTCTGACCGAGATGATCGCGATCGGGGAGGAGAGCGGGACATTGGGGGATATGCTCAAGATAGTAGGTGTCCACATGGATGAAGAAGTCGATTATCGTATTAATAAATTCGTGACCATGGTTGAACCTATTGCGATTGTGTTGATCGGTATCATCGTCGCGGCGATTTTGATCGCATTATATTCTCCGGTATTCACTCTCTGGGGGAGGCTGGAAGGATAAACTGTTTTGAAAAAAAGGGAAAATGTACCTTGAGGTCCGTAAAACAAAAGGTTACTCTGGCCATTGATAAAGCTCAGGAGGATATGCTACATATGAGGGGTTGTAGCTACGGTATACATCTCTTAAAAAAAGGAGGAACGATGAAGAAAAAAGGGTTTACGCTCATTGAACTTTTGGTGGTATTGGTCATTGTCGGGATATTATTGACCATGATTATTCCCAATGCTCTCAGAGCTATTCGTCAGGCAAATACCCGGCAATGCGCGTCAAATATCCGGACTATCGATACTGCGGCCCATATGTGTTTTTCCGAAACCCGTAATTGGGATGAATGCAGCAGCCTTACAGAATTAAGCCAGTATCTGCCTGATGAAGACGGCGACGGCGAAGGCGATGAATTGGTATGTCCGTTTGGCGTCGATTACGCGTTGGAAGGCGATACGACGAACGGTTACCGTGCTTCCCGTAGCGGACATTTTGCCAGTGATAATTGGCCGAATACCCATGAGTAAATTATGAGTGTGATTGTCAATTTAGAATTCAGTCGTACTACGATCAAGTGCGTATGTCTGCAGAAAAAAGGCAGTAATCTTATCGTTACCCAGGCTCATACGCTTGAGGCGGATTGCGATGTGTTCAACGAAGAAAATTCCGAAAAGGTAGCCTCTCTGCTTACTGATTTTTTCCGGCAGCATCATATCCCTTTAGGACAGGTATATTTTTCTATTTGTCACGGGGATATCGTGTTCCAGGAACTTACTCTCCCGGTGATGCCGACTCAAGAAGTCCATGAAGCGATAAAGAATGAAATAGAACGGGTACCCCGGTTTGCCGCCGAGGAATATCACTACAGTTATCAGAGATATCAGCCGCCCGGAGAAGATAAAGTATATGTCCTTTCGCTGGCCATACCGGAAAGTGTGTTTGCCGTACCGTTAGGGATATTAAAAGCGGCCGGCTGTGCTATCCAGGGTTTTGATGTGGTGCCGTTAAGCGTACTTTCTTTATCGGAAGGGCTTTCTGCCGGTAAAGATGTCGGAGTGCTTGTCGTCTGCCAACAGATCACGTATCTGCTTATTATGCGCGACACGATCTGTCAGCGGATCTATCTGGCGAATTCCGGAACAAACGACCTTCTGCAAAGTAAGACCAGTATGTTGAATGAACCGGCATTGAAATTGTGGTTAGAAGAAATCCGCCGGATCCTTAAGTACTATGAAGTAGAACAACATTCCGCGTTCCCTCAGATGTACATTGTATGGGATAATGAACGGGCCCCGAATCTTGAGAAACGTCTGGGAGCGTTTCTCTCTCAAGAGGTGTTGCCTTTAGAGTTATCTAAGACTACCACTTTTTCTAAAAAACGTAATTTCCTTAAATTAAACCAGACCTATGTCCCTCTGGTAGGGATGGCTTTGGCCAGTAACGCTCATCACGGGTTCAACCTTCAGCGGATCTGGAATAAGAAAAAAACCGGCCAGTATCAGCGTAAAATCATCACGTTCGGCGTTATATATCTGGTCTGTACGTTGCTGTTAGGCGGAAGATTGATGTTTTTCTTCTCCCAGCGGGTAAATTCTTTGAATACATATCAGCAAGGGCTTGCCCGTCAGATAGAAGAGTTGGAAAAACGTACCGATAAACTCCGTGCCGATCGGGCTCAATATGAACAATTAAAAGAAAATATATTAAAACAGGCGACCGTCATCAGTAATTTAAACCGACGTTCCTGGGCCAAGACGTTTGCGACCGTAGCCGAGAATATCCCTCAAGGGGTCTGGCTCGGGTCGTTTATGTTCAGCCGGGAAGGAGAATGTAAAATAGAAGGGAAGAGCTTTTATTTGGATACGCTGGCTGATTTCATGAGGGCGCTCAAGAAGACCGGATATTTCAGTGAAGTAAAACTCGATTTTACCAAAGAACGTCAAGTAGAGGGAGAGGATTTTGTGGAGTTCGGGATGCAGATGAAAGTCCGGATCGTTCAGGATATCCCCGGTATGAGTGATCGGTCTGGTCAAAAAAGGACTGATTGATGCAAAGAAAAACCGTATCGACGAAATCGATTAAATTACTCACGTTTTTTGTCTGTGTGGTGTGTACTGCTGCGTTTGTGGCCGGAGGAGTATATTTTTATATGGAATATATGAAAGTCCAGGAACAACTTCTCCCGCAACGCCAGCGGGTAGGAGAGTTGCAACGAGATATCGGCGAGTTAGATGTGTTTCTCCGTCAATATGCGGCCGATATTTCCCGTTTCGAGGAGATCCTTTTTCAGGATAAAGATATCCCGCTTTTTTTAGAAGGCATCTCTTCGGCTTCCGATCGTTTCCATGCTCACATTATCGAAATAAAAGCGTTATCTCCTCAGATCGTTGATATTGACGGCGGCCGTATCCGGCAAAGCAAGCAAAAAATCGCTTCCCGCCAGCAACCGTCATTGCAACAGGATTCTTTGACGTTAGGGTCGTCACCGTTTCGCATCAAGATAAAAGGGTCTTTCGAAAATATTATCCAGTTTCTTTTGTCGTTGCAGGAACATCGTCAGCTTTTGAGTGTGAGTAACGTGGTGATTGCCGAAAAAGAGTATCCGGTCCTTGAATCAAGTTTTGATTTAGATCTATATAGTTTGATTAAAAAAGGGCAAAATGAGGTCCAGCCATGAATAAAAATATCCTATCCTGTTGTGTGGTCGGGATCATTATCGGCAGTCTGTTGAGTTTTTGCGGCTGTGATCAGATCGGCCGGAAACTGTCTTTCAAGAAAAGATCATCGAAAAAAGATATGAAAACCGAGAAACCGTCTTATATCCAGGATGTGTCTCTTGCTGAGGCGATTATCCGGACTCCGCCGGCCGAGATCACCTTTGCCCGGGATCCGTTCCGGCCGTTGTTTAAGGATATGCATACCTTTATGGGTACCGGAGGAGATCCCGAGGCGGCCGGTACGCTTACCCTTATGGGGATTTATGGCGGAGATGCTCCGGTGGCGTTGATTAAGGGTCCGGATGAGACCTATGTAGTCCAGGAACAGGGATATGCTGAAGGTTTTCTTGTGAAAAAAATCATGGAAGACCGAGTATTATTAGAGAAAGATAAAGAAATTATAACCTTAATAATAGGAGGGCAGAAAGAATGAAATATAAATATAGCTATCTAGTCTTAGCGGTATGTGCGGTCGTTATCGCCGTCGGCATGCAGAATTCATTTTGCCGGCCGCCGGATGGCCTTTATCGGGAAGCCGAAGAATTATCCCAAAGTATCATTCACCAGCGCCAATTCCAGAAAAGCGGGGTTGAGCGGATGATCGAGATGGAGATGAGTCAACCCCAACCGTCTCTGGACCTTCTGGAATCCGAACAATCGCTCTTTTTGCCGGATGCCCCTCAACTTCTTGATGAAAAAGATCCCGGTCCTGCTGCGGAAATCGTCCTGCCCAGTGTCAATGCCGAGGAGATCCCTCAAGAAAAAGAAGCGGCAGTAGTGCCGGATGTGCCTCAACAGAAAACCGTCGATCTCAATTTTACCGACGCAAATATTGAAGATGTGTTACGGGTCATCGCTGCCGGTGAACAGTTCAATATCGTAGTCGACCCCATGGTGAAAGGGAAAAAGATAGATCTACACATAAAAGATGTCACCGCTCAGGAAGCGTTACAGGTGCTTTTTCATGCCTATGGGCTCGATTCGACTATCGTCGGTACTACGTTGTTTATTTCGCTCCAGGAACGGATTAAAGAGATGGGCTTGATCAACCGGGTCATCAAGTTGAGCAATATCAGCGCCCAGGATGCTGAAAAAATGCTCAAAGGTATCGTGGAGGAGATCACGTTCAATAAGGATATCAATGCGATCGTAGTGACCGGTACCCCGATGCAGATCCAGGAAGTCGAAAGGCTTATTACCGAACTCGACCGGCCGCAACCGCAGGTGTTGTTGAACGCGAAAGTGATCGAAGTCGACCGGGATGCGCTTAAAGAACTGGGGATTGATTGGTCGGATGCGATGACACTAAACTTCCAGGAGACCAAACGTCCCGTAGATAATACCGGAGAAAATCAGATCGATTCGGTGGCCCAGGCGTTCAAGTTTTTCCGTATGTCCCGGGATCCGTTAAAATTTTCCGCGATCCTGAGGATGCTGGTCACTCAGAACCGCGCCCGGATCCTTTCTAATCCTCAGGTAACGGCGATGAATGAAAAAGAAGCCGAAATATTCATCGGTGACCGGGTACCGTATACTATTACCACGGTGACCGGCGGGGTCGCCAGTACCGAGGTGCGTTTTGTCGAAGCCGGGATCAGGCTCAAGATCACGCCTTCTATTATCAAAGAGGATTTTGTCGTAGTAACGGTCGCCCCGGAAGTGAGTTTTATCTATGCCTGGCGGGGTCCCGATGATCAATATCCCTGGGTACGTACCCGGGAGGCCAAAGCCAGCGTACGTATTCAAAACGGCCAATCGTTTGTGTTAGGTGGCTTGATCAGTGAAGAAGATAAAAAGAATGTGTATAGTCTCCCGTTTATATCCAAGTTGCCGATGCTGGGGAACCTGTTTAAATACGAAAGAAACACCTCTGATAAAAAAGAGCTTATTATTGCGGTAACGCCTGAAATCATAGACTAATGATACCGATTACGGTAACCAGTAATGAAAAAATCATTCACTCTTGCCGAGATCCTGATTAGCGCCCTTGTTCTTACTATTGTATCGTTAGCTACGTATACCTCGCTGACTACCCTCTCGCGGGTCGAAGAACGTTCCCGGGATACTTTTACCGCGCACAATCTGGTGGCCTCAACGTATGAAGGAATAAAAGCCCGGGCTTATCGTGACGAAGATTTTTTCAACAATATTACCTCTACGTATCCCGTAGGCTCCGATGTATGGGAACCTTTCGATATGGAAGGATATCCCGACGGTTTTTTCGAGCGTCAGATTACCGTTGAACACGACGAAAGCCCGGAATTAGAACATATCCGGGTAAGTGTGCGTTGGATGGATCAGGGGGATGAGCGGCGTATCGATAAAGCGTTTACTCTCGCCCGACCGCCCGACCCGTTACCGGGGAATATCGCCGGGACCGTGAGCGAAGGCGCAACCCATCCGGTACAAGGAGTATTGATCACGATCCAAAAAGCCGAGAGCGGCTTGATGATCTCGGTCCACACCGATACTCAGGGGTACTATACATTTGAGAATGAAGAGGGTAACTATCAGCTTTCCGCCGGAACATATTCTTTGTCGGCGACTCACGAAAAATATAAACCGGTAGTTATTGGCGAGGTGATCGTGAACCCCGATGAATCGACTCAGGTGGATATTCAGCTTGAACCGTTACCGCAAGAAGCCAAAGGGGCTATCCGCGGAAAGTTTGTCGACCCGGCCGGTCGGGCGATCCCTGGTGTGCAGGTCCGGTTATATAGTCAGGGGCAATATCAACGTGAGGTAGTGACGAATAACTCAGGTATTTTCCAATTCAACGATGTCACTGTCGAAGATGAACAGGGTGATCCGATTATGTATACGGTCGCAACGCGCGATACGTATCGTCTGGGTTATTGCGGACACATACCTAATGTGGCTTGGGCAAAACAATGGCATTATATGGGATGGTCTTCTTCGTTAGACCGGGGAGGAGGAAGTATCCTGGCCGGTAATCCCTGGTGGGGAAGCTTGAATAGTGACCGCATAGGGGTTGTTACCGAAGGAATTACCGATTTAGGGACAATCGTCCTTTATCCGGTTCCTACCGCGACTATTTCCGGAACAGTACGTTATCAGGGAGTCGGCATGAACCGGGCGGTAGTGTCGAGCTGGTGGCATAATTGGCAATGGTGGGGCAGAGTAAACACCAATACTACCGGTCAATACAGTATCGTGGTGCCTGCAGCGCAGGAATTGTTTCCCGAAAATGATACGTTACGGCTGCGCGGTTCGTTATCAGGAAACCCTCCTGACGGATGCGGATATACTCCTCACGATCGTCGGGCTCCTCCGCTCTATGCCGCAAGCCAAATACACAATTTTGATTTTGATCTAGGAACACGTTATTGCGGTAACATAAAAGGCCGCGTTCGGAACGATTTGACGTTAGGTGGCGTCCCGCAAAGTAGCGTTTCGGTACAGGGCCAGTCCGGGACAAGTAATGCGCTCGGTAATTATTGCGTACCTGACGGAGGGTGTGGGGGCGAGCCCCGGTATACCGTGCCGACGGGGAACCATGCGCTCAGTGCTCAAAGAAACGGTTATTATCCCTATAGTACCCAAGGGAATACCTGGTATGCGCCGGTAGGAGGAGGAAATCCGGTCACTATCCGGGCGAACGAGACTACCGAATATAATTTTCGTATGTTTCCCCAAGGATACGGGGATGTGCGCGGGGTGGTATTGGATAGTGCTACCAGCAATCCCGTGAGCGAGGTAACGGTGAGTTTTCGGTTATACGACGGAAATCAAAAACAGGTCACTACACAAAATGACGGAGAGTTTACTATTGATTCTCTTTTGGAAAGCTGGCCGCCGGAGACGACTCTCGATCCGGCTGACGGATATTATAATCATAACGAACGTCTTCATTCATTAGAGATAAATGCCGGCGACGAGTACGAACCTTATAGCCGGAGCGGAATAATCGTCATCCGCGGGCAGACGAAAGATCTAGGGAACATATTTTTGATCCGTAAAGGGCAGATGTGATCTATTGCCCGGCAACAAAATCGTATCGTGAAAGATGACACGAAAAATCAAAAGAGGCCTTAAATCCTTTACTCTGGCAGAGATCGTGGTGGTGGTCGGATTGATCGGGCTTGCGGCAGCGATTTTTTCTGCCGTGTTTTTGGGGAACTGGATATATTATGATGTGGAATTAGGCCGATTGAAATTACAGGAAGACGGCGAACGGATCATGAGTGCTATTGAAGAAGACGTCATGGAATCGATGCGGATCGATGTCACTGATCCCTCTCAGATGCGCCTTTCTTATCCCGATGTGTTTATCCCGCCGCGTGACGATATTGTCTATTCGATAAGCGAGTCCGGCCGGTTGATCCGTGACGACAATATAGATCAGGTAATATTGAGCCGGAATGTTTCCCGGGAAGATTCGCAGTTCCGGTTAGGAAGTTGGGGGCAGTTAGTCTGTGAATTGACATTTATCGAAGACTCTCTGCGTGATGAAATAAGGTTTTCGATTACAAAAGAGATTTATCCTCGGAATATCCCATGAAACGCAGTTTTATTTTACTGGCGACTATTGTGACTACGCTTTTTCTGGGTATCTTTATCGGTATCTCGGGACTAAGGATGCTCGGCCATATGCGTTCGACTACTTCCCGGGAATTATCGCAAGATGCGTTGTATGTCGCAGAAGCAGGGGTAGAGAAAGCGGTTTTTGAATTACGCAGTAATATCGATTGGATCGGTGAAGTCGCCGTAGGTGATCCGATACCGGGATTTGAACAGGTCGAAGTCCGGCTTGACCGAAACGATCCCCAGACGGCCGTGGGATACTACACTATAAAACTCGGGAAAGAACCGTACTCCGATGCCGCCTGGATCATTATTCCGTTAAGGATCGAGGGAAGAAGCGCCCATCCATCACAGGAAGCGGTACGTATTCTTGACGTAGAGATCCGCGCGCAATCTCCCAGCGCATTTTTTGTGTTTACCTTGGGAGATATCCATGTGGGCAGCGGTGCGAATATCGGATCTAATATGTTGGGCCGGGATATCTATTTGGAAGTTTCCGACACGGTGCCTCCGGAAATGCAGGGGATCAGCGTAGATGGGGATGTGGTATATTTACGTAATCTTATCGGTGATTTGAATGATCCGGCGATCCAGATCAGCGGTGAAGTATATCAGGGTGATCCGGTCACCTTCGTCGGTGTAGATATTTCCCGTTACCGGAACATCGCTCAAAACGGAGGGGCATATATCGACGGTGATTTCCGTTATCAAGGCAATATCAACCGGCAAGAACTGAATGCGCCCAACGGAGTCGTGTTTATAAACGGCGATGTCGAAATAGAAGGTAACGTTACCGAACCCATGTTGATCGTCGCCGGCGGAGACATCCATATCATCGGGGATGTCGAATATCAGGCAAACGGTTCTCACATCCAGCTCGGGTTGTTTTCCGGAAACGATATCGTGATCGATGAGACGGCTCCCGGGATCGACGGTGATCTTGCTCTGGAGGCATTAGTGATCGCTGACGGAGGGGTATTACGTGCCGAAGGAGGCAAAGGTACTCAAGGAACACTTGATTTCAAAGGTGCGATATCGGTACGCGGCGCCGAGGGAGTCCGTACGGTAATTGACCTGAATGTGTTTCGGCAGCGTAATTATGAGTATGATCAGATGTTATTCCTTGATCCGCAGATCCCGTTTATGTCCTATATTGCCGACCTGCGTAAATGGGAAGTAGTCGGCTCTCCCGACGTCTTTACCTCAGAACAACGTTGAATTAAACTTACCTTTAACGACAAGACATTTTTAAGAGGTACGAAAAAAGTCTTGCGAGCCTACCGGTAACTTGCTATAATTCTTATTACTTTTGACAGTATATTCACGATAGCGTTTAGCGAATAGCGGCTAGCGTTTAGTGATAAAACTCTTTTCTTTGAAAGTCTTCGGGGTAGATCATCCCAATGACTATCGGGATGGGGCGAACGAGAGAAACTTCTCGAGATATTCTTACAGCCCGATATCAGCAGGGGCAAAGCTCCGAAAGAGCATACAGCGAATGACGAGCAGCGTTTAGAGAAAAAGAATCTTAATTGATTTTAAATATCTAATCGCTATCCGCTCACCGCTGTATTTTTATGCCGCGGGCCCGTAGCTCAGTCGGTTAGAGCAGTTGACTCATAATCAATTGGTCCGGGGTTCGAGTCCCTGCGGGCCCATTCTAAGGAAGCGATTAGCGGCTAGCGATTAGCGTTTAGAGGGAAGAATGTTTTAGTTGTTTTAATGTCTGATCGCTTACCGCTAAACGCTATATATGGGCGTATAGCTCAGATGGTTAGAGCGCTGCCCTCACATGGCAGAGGTCTCTGGTTCGATTCCAGATACGCCCATTTGATAT
>JAFGQU010000014.1 GCA_016935525.1 Candidatus Omnitrophota bacterium | reverse complement strand
TTATATTCGACCGATACATCGAAACTCTGCCGGGGTTTTCCTCCGCCGCGGACCGTCTCTTTGGTGATCCGGTTCTCGATATCGTTAAACGCGCCGGACGCGGTAACCGTGAGAGTATCGGTAAGGGTATATTTCAATTCCAGTTCGGCTCCCTGACGCCGGAACTTTTCGAAATTTTTCATATAACTTTCCCCCATCCCGTTGGTCTCCTGAGCCAGGGCGTCGGTGACGTCGGCCCGGTAGAAAGTGAGTTTTGCCCATAATTTAGGGGTCAACTGCGATTCGCCGCCGAGTTCGTAGACCCAGGCCCGTTCGGCGCCGATATCGGGATTGGGTATCGTACCGAAGGCGGGGTTGGCGTTATATTTCCAGATAAGTAACGGAGCGTTAAACGCCCGGGTGGCCGTGGCCCGGATAAGAGTGCCCGGTGTATTTTTAAAATGGTAGATGATTCCCAGCGAAGGGCTTACTTCTTCGCCGAACTCGCTGTTATGGTCGTAGCGCGCTCCGGCGTTGAAATCGAACGGGTACATCTTTAACGTATAGTTGGCGTAGGGGGCCTGGAGCGTCACGTTTTTTGATTTAGAAAGAAACGTGTCGGATTTTATCGTATCGTGATCGAAATCGGCGCCGACGATCAGAATATCGTCATCCCCTACCCGGGTTTTCGCGTGAAGGCTTAACTGGTAAAAGATATCTTTATACACGAATTTCATGACCGGTTCGTTATCGGCAACGGTAAGGTATATTTTCGAGACGATATCCTGACGGGAATGTTTGAGCTCGGCCGAAAGATAATGTTCGTCTTCCTGCCGTGTCCAGCCGATCTTCCCGTAGCGCATCCGGTACGGCTGGGCCCACCAGGTACCGTCGGGGAATTCGCCGCTGTTGATATCGCCGCCGCTGTATCCGAATGAAGAAATAAGCCGGCCGGCATCGCCCAGGTCGTAAGAGAGTTTTCCGTAGGCTTTTTTCGAAAGCGTATCGTCACGCGGGCCTTTCCCGCCGGATTCGGTATAATCGGAAAAAAAGTAATACCCCAGCGGGCCGAGCTTTCCGGAAAGGTCAATAGCCTCTTTTTGGGTACGGAATTCCGCCCACGAGACCGTCGCGCTCCCCTGCGGGATGAGCGTTGTTCCGGTATCTTTGGTGATGACGTTGATTACCCCGCCCAGGGCCGAGCCCCACATGCTCGACGCGGCGCCTTTGATCACTTCGATCCTCTCGATGTTTCCTAACGGCAATCGCGACGGGTCGACCTGTTCGGAGACGTTGTTGTTAAACGGGATACCGTCGACCATCACTCTTACCTGCCGGGAATCCGATCCTTGAATACTTATTGAAGTCGCCCGTCCCATCCCCTGCCGGGGCGAGATATCGACGCCGGGGACGTATTTTAACGTGTCGGCCAGGTCCCGGGCGGGAAATGCCGAAATCGATTGAGAATCGATAAGGCTGATGGTATCGGTGATATCGCGTAATCCGGCCGGGCTGCGCCGGCTGGTGATGAACAGCGGTTCAAGATCGATAGCGGGAGTCGAAAGATATTCTTTATTGAAAAAATCTTCGCGTTCGTACGCGTACCCGGCCGTAGCGATACCGTTGATGAGTAAGAGAAAAAGAATGGTCCGGTTCATGGTTTCAGTCCCAGTGATTTCATCTTAAGAAACAGCGCGTTACGATGAATACCCAGTATTTTCGCCGCTTTGGTCTGGTTTCCGCTGGATTGTGTAAGGACCGCTTCGATATAGTGCCGTTCAAAGTCGCGGCAGGCTTCTTTAAGGTTTCCTCCGTCCTGGTCAAGTGAGAGGTTATGCCGGATAAAGATATCGAACGGCAGGGTCTGGGGCGTGATGACCCCTTTTTCATGTAACGCGGCGATACGTTCGATGATGTTTTTCAGTTCGCGTACGTTTCCCGGCCATTCATATTCGATAAGGCAGTCCATCGCTTCTTTACTGAACCCTTCGATATGTTTACGGAACGATTGGTTGAACATATCGAGAAAATGCCGGGCAAGTAACGGGATATCTTCTTTACGGTCCCGTAACGGCGGCACCGGTAACGGGACCACGTTTAACCGGTAATACAGGTCCATACGGAATTTCCCGTCATCGACCAGTGCTTTCAGGTCTACGTTCGTCGCCGAAATGATCCGTACATCGATATTGAATATTTTTGTCCCGCCGAGCCGTTTGATCTCTTTTTCTTCAAGTACCCGCAACAGATGGGCCTGTACGTCGAGTTTTAAACTGGATATCTCGTCAAGAAACAACGTTCCTTCATGGGCCAGTTCGAACATACCCAGTTTCCGGCTGGCGGCGCCGGTGAACGCTCCTTTTTCATAGCCGAACAGCTCGCTTTCAAGAAGCGAATCGGGAATACTCGCGCAGTTGAGCGGAATGAACGGTTTGGGGGCGCGGGTACTGTTGAAATGGATCGCCCGGGCGATAAGTTCTTTGCCGGTCCCGCTTTCACCGGTAATAAGCACGGTCGAGGAGTTATCACAGACTTTTTTGATCAGACGGTACAGTCCTTTCATGTTCGGGCTGTTTCCGATGATATGCGCGAACCCTTCTTTCTGGCGGTCCTGGCGCAGGACGAACAGTTCCCGGTTCATCCGGCGTTGAGCGCAGGCTTTTTCGGCCAGCGTCGAGATCTCTTCGACATCGAACGGTTTGGTGATATAGTTGAACGCGCCCAGTTTTATCGCCGTGACCGCCTGGCGGGCGCTGTCGGACGCGGTCGCCATGATCACTTCGATAGAGCGGTCATATTCTTTGATCTTACGCAAGAGCTCAATGCCGTCCACATCCGGCATGATAATATCCAAAAACACCGTGTCGATCGGTTGAGTATGGATGATCGATAACGCTTCTTTACCGGTTGCGGCGGTATGGACCGTATAAGCGGCCTCCAGGATGATCTTGAACGTCTCAAGTACCGAAGGTTCATCGTCGATGATAAGGACATGCGGTGAGGTTTTCTGTGTGTTCATAATGAGATCCGCGAGGTATTGGTTACGGAAAACAAACGAGAAAATATTATAGTACGGCAAAAAATGTTTGTCAAAACGCAACGCCTTTTCACGCACACGTCATTCCCCGGTCTCCTCCGGGCGCGGGCGCCAGGTGCGGGCTTCTTTTTTCTGGGAATGTTCTTTTTTCAGTTTCAGCATTTTTTCTTTCGCTCGTTTTGACCGTTTTCTCTTTTGCCGGCGTATCTTTTCGATACGTGTCTGTTCTTCGGATTTTCTGCCCGATATCAAAGATTCGATCTTATCGGTAAGGATCCGCCGGGCCAGAAACCGGTTAAGGTTTTGCGAACGTTCTTTCTGGCATTTTACCTCGATACCGGTAGGGATATGTTTCAGATATACGCAGGTCGAGGTCTTATTGACGTGTTGTCCGCCATGCCCTCCGGAACGGATAAATTTTTCCTGGATATCTTTTTCGGTTATGCCGAGTGATTCCATCCTCGCGTGTAATGCGCTCTCTTTATCTTTGTTGACATAGGCAGACATAGCTGATCACAGTATCAGAGAAACAACATCCAGACGTCAGGATTCACTGGCTAATCGCTGGGCAAGCTTTAAGCCTTCTTCGGTAAGGGTTACGTACAGTCCTCTTTCTTCGGGGACCGGATGATTTTCGTCGAATTTATTGAGCTGTAAAAAACCTTTTTCCTGGAGGTCAAGGAGGCTGTCGGCAACGTTTTTCCAGGAAATATCGATACCTTGAGCGATATCTTTTACGTTAAGGCCCTGTTCGTTCTGGGTATGGTGGTGATGGATGAACAGTATGATCGTCTTGTCTAAATCAAATTTATCCATAACGCCTCCTCGCGATGAGTCTTTTAACCTAATAGTATTTATTTTAACAATAACGGCAAGTCTGTCAAGGAATGTCCTGAACTGACCGTACCGGATTTTTCGCCGGATCGTTCAGGATCCGCTTTTGGCGTTCTCTTCCTCTTTACGGGAAATATCTTCTCGGATCTTCTTGAGCTTTTGCGTAGAGATCACTATTTCGACCCGGCGATTTTCTCTCCGTCCGGATTCGGCCGTATTGTCGGCAACCGGAGCATATTCGCCGTAACTGTGAGCGGATATCCGTTCAGGCGAGACGTCGGTATTTTCGACAAGGTAGTGTAATACCGCCAGGGCCCGGGCGCTGGCCAGGTCCCAGTTAGAATGCCAGCGGGAATATTTGATCGGTACGTTATCGGTATGGCCTTCGACGATGATCAGGTAATCGGGCAGTTCTTCGGTGAGGACGCGGGACACTTTCTTGAGGGCGCCTTGCGCTTCGGGTTTGATCTTTGCCTGTCCGGAATCAAAAAAGATCTCGTCCAGAAAAGTGAGGACCAGTCCCCGTTCGGTCATTTCCAGTTTGGCTTTATATTGGGAGAGTTCGTTACGTAATTTTTCGGCAAGCTCCGATTTCGCTTCCTGGAGTTTATCGATCTCTTGGGCTTTCTCCTGACGCAGCTGGTTTAACCGGTATTTAAGGATAGAGACTTCTTTCTGTAACTGTTCGACTTTCTGGTTTTGGCGGAACGTAGTGCATCCGGAGACCGAAAGAAACGCGAAAACGAACGTGACGGCCACTAACGCTTTTTTCATGTTACACCTCTTATTTTGATCTGTTTATATGGGGTATCCCGATTATATCCTCTTTTAAAAAATTATACACCTTTTCCATGTATCGACAAGGAGTAAAATGTGAGATCGCGGTGGGAAAAAGGTTATTTTTTTATTATCCTTACAAATTCAAGGCAGCCGGTGATGCCGATAAGAAAATAAGCCCATAGCATCAACCATACACCGATGACGATCTTTACCTGTAACGCCGGTTTGGCGAGGTCGGTGGTGTTCAATTTATATGCCGCGATCAGGAAAATAAGGCAGCCGAGTGCGCCAAGGATGATATTGAAAAACTTGTTTTCCTGAAATCCCAACCGTAACAGGACGATGATGATTGCCGATAACGGGATCAACCAGATTAAAAAGCTTTTTTTGTCGACGTCTTTTACCTGAGGTTTAAACAGGCGGGCGATCATCAGGATCAATTTTGATTCGTCGCTGTTGGCCATCACCGGGATATCATATCCGCTTATCGCGTAAAGCGAACCTTGCGGGTCTTTACCGCTCACCAGTTTTGAGACCATTCCCATCTCTTTTGACTGGATGTCTACCCAGGGCAGGAAAAAGAGATAATGATCGTCAGCGCGCATATTCCGATTACCAGAGTGCTGAGTTTCGCCATATTCCCCTCCTTTTTTACTGTATGGTTCTCCCGTTTGCCCGTGCTCGCGTTACTTCACCTGCGGTGGAGTTTCCCGTTCTTTATTTTTAACGGGCAGAACGGGGTAACGGGTGAACCCTCATACACATACTTCCTGAAATACACAGGTCTCGCACCTGCGCGTGTTTTCGGTCCGCGGGCATTTGGCATAATCGATCTTGTTTTCACCCGGCCCGGTTAACAGCAGCGCGTGCATCTGCCGGATGCTTTGCCTCAAAAACGTGATCAGCTCGACCGTGTCTATTTTTTCCTGCCAGGGATCAAATCCCGGGATGCCCAAAGCCAGGTATACGGGAAAGACCTTTACCTTTTCCAGCGGCACCTGCCATTTGGTATGGGCATACAGGGCGTAACAGGACAGTTGCCGGGTATCATCGGGGTTAGGCCGTCCGGTCTTCCAGTCGTACAGTTTCACGGAACCGTCCCGGAGAGCGAAATCGGGTACGACATACATCTTGGTCTTTTCAAAAGGGAAACTGTCGATTTCTTCGATACGTAAGAACTGTTCTTGCCCGAGTGAGTCAAGGTATTCCAGGAACCCCGAATCATAAAAATTCTTTATGCTTTCGTATACTTTTTTCTTTACTTTACGGTCGATCAGTTCCTGAGATACTTTTTTGTGGTAGTAATGTTCAAAGAGGTTGAGATAGGTTTTAGGGCTTTCCTGCCAGCGTTGTTCTTGAGACTGGCGCCACTGGACAGCCATGGCGGTATGGGCCTGCGTGATCGCCTGTTCGTAAGTGATCACATTTTTTTCGGAGCGGTTTTTTAAGATCTCCTGTAAAAGCGTATGGACCAGGCTGCCCGCCCACATGTCCAGGTTTTGCATCTTTTTGAGCCGGTAAGTCTTTTGAGCAAGTTCGGAGGAATCTTTTTTCCATCCTTCCCAGGACGCGTAATAGTAGTAATAGTAAGCCCGGCGGCATTCACAACACAATTTGTGTCGGGAAAAAGACCAGCTGAATTCGTTTTTTAATACAGCCATCGTTATGATCGGATCTTTTTTCTCTCAAGAGTCCCTTGCGGGCCGATACGTACGATCTCTTCTATCGTGATCTTGAATATCGCCACCCGGTCCGGGAATGAAAGTTCGGTGTGTTGATGAGGGCGGTTGGCCCGGATCCCCTCGATGATCCGTTTGGTCGAGAACTCGACTATTTTATCGTTCAGTTCTTTTAACAATTTTTTGAATTGCGTTCCTTTTTCGATGATCCGCACGGTACCGTTGAGCTGGTATCCGACAATATCCTTGATATTGATGGTAGAAAGCGATGCGCGAGCGTTGATCTTCAGGTTCCGCCAGGTGCGTCCGATGACGTAGTCTACCAGATACACGCAGTTATCCTCTACTTTCAAAAGGAACTTAGGGGCGACGTTAGGAGTATGATCGAAATCGCAGGTCGCTACATTGATGAATTCTCTCTTTTTCAGGAGGCCGCGGATTTCTTCGTTCAGCAATATCTCGGTCATAGCGTGCCTATTTTTCTTTAAACGGTTTTTTTAAATGGGCGGGAGTAAGGTCGATTACTTCCTCTACGTCCATCACGATCAAATATTTAGGATGAGCGAACTGCGCCTCGGGATGGTGTGTGCCCTGGGTGTCTTTCCGGATATTTTTGATTACCCGGGTAGAGACTCGTTTGACTACTTTTTCTTCCCAGCTTTTGACGATATGGCCGGCGATCTTTTCCTGTGCTACTATCTGCGCTTTTCCTTTCAGGGTGTAACCGGTAAAGAGATGTTCGTCAACCGCGGTGATGGTAACGGTCGGATCGCGACGCAGGTTCTCGAACGTCCGGGCAAGATAAAGATCGATGAGATATATTTTTCCTTCTTTCTCTATTCCCGCGATGCCTTTTGCCGAACAGTGGATCCTCTTTTCGGCGTCGAGCGTAGAAACGATCACAAACCCCTGGCGGTGAAGAAAATTCATTATGGCTGAAGAAAGTTTGTTTTTCTGGTTCATAAATATTCAAAAGTATTGAGATTTAAATGGCGAAATGCCGAAAGAGCGGCCTTCGCTCCTTCTCCGGCGGCGATAATGATCTGTTTTTCCGGGACATTGGTAACGTCTCCGGCGGCAAACAGTCCTTGTATATTCGTCTGGTTATGGCAGTCGACGATGATCTCCCCGTGTTCGTTCTTCCGGACAATATCGGTAAATCCGGAATTAGGCGTCAAACCGATTTCGATGAATACTCCTTCGACGTCAAGCGAGGTTTCCCGGCTTTCCTGGCCGATGACGATCTTTTTAACGAATTTCTCGCCCTGGATGTTTTTTATCCGGGTGTTGTTGCGGATCTCGATATTTTTGGCGTTTTCGACTTTCTCGATCATTACCGCATCCCCGTGTAATGTGGCGGTGTTATTGATCAGATATACCTGAGGAGATATCTTCATCATCTGTAACGCGGCATCGAGGGCGGAATTTCCTCCGCCGATTATCGCGACCGGTTTATCTTTAAATACCGGTCCGTCACAGGTGGCGCAATAGGTCACTCCCCGGTTCCTGAATTCTTCTTCTCCCGGCACGCCTAAACGGCGCGGCTGTTTCCCGGTGGCAATGATCAGGGTCCGGCTGAGATATTCGGCTTCGTCTGTCGTGACGGTAAACATAGCGTCGTTATAGCCGATCGCTGTTACCGCCTGCGGCATTTTTACGGTTATCCCGTAAGAATCCATATGGTCCTGGAATTTACGGGTAAGTTGTGGCCCGGTGATAAACTGGTATCCGGTATAGTTCTCAATATCGCCGCTCCAGGTGGTCTGGCCGCCGATATCCCGGGTAATCACTAAAAAATCTATTTTTTTACGAACCGCATATACGCTGGCGGTAATCCCTGCCGGCCCGGCGCCTAAGATCAATAAGTCATACACTTTATTTGCCATGGGAAGTCTCAAGGAGCGAGTCGATCCGGTTCTTATCGAATCCGACCACTACCTGTGTATCGATGACCAGTACCGGTACGCCCATCTGTCCGGAAACCTCTACCATTTCTTTACGGGCGGCATCATCGCTCGATACGTCAATATCGGTATAGGGAACTCCTTTGCCGGAAAGATATTCTTTTGCCTGGTGGCAGTAAGGACATGTGGGAGTAGAGAAGATCTTTATATCCATGGTCAGCTCCTTTATTTTGGTCAGCCGGTAATCGTTTTTTTTATGGCGCAGAGGTTTACCAGATGTTTTTTTTCTTCAGCGATCACTTTATCGATCGTCTCTTGATAGGCGGTCTTCACGGAATCGCGTAAGGCCGTGTAGGTCAGGATCGACTCTTTTTCGATAAGAATACCGAAATCTATCGCTTCCAGATCGGAAGGGAATAGTTGTGTAGTCTTCCGCTCGATCAGGCGCTGGGTGATGATGTATTCCGATGCGATCGCGCGTACATAAGCGGCATATTCGCCGGGGTTATAATCGTCGACGATGTAGGTGTCGGTATGTGCGAGGATATCTTCGAATATCTTCTGATGAACGATCTCCTGTTCTCTCAGGTATCTCCAGAGGTCCCGGATCTTTTTGTCGGCAGCTTTTTGCTCGAGTAACCCGAAAAGTATTTGTCCGTTTTTCTCTACGTTCACGGCAATACGGACGATTTCTGCCGGGCTGAACATGGCTTCGGTCATAAGACTCCTTTAGTCGGCGCGGTATGGGTTGAGAGTATGTCTTTGATCTTTGCGGGAACGTCTTCCAGGGCGGCTAAGTCTCCTTCATCGGGGATGAACTGGAAATATTTTCCCGGGCCGATCAATTCAATACCGGATTCTTTTAAATTATCTTCGAGTTGACGGAATCCCGACTGGGACCATCCGTAAGACCCGAACGTCATCCCGAATCGGTTCCTTGGTTTTAACCCTTTCATGTAGGTCTGTACGGCGCTGATCGTCGGGGTGATCTGATTATTCAGGATCGGGCTACCCATCAGGACGACTTTCGATCTCATTACTTCACGCATGATATCGGCAAGCGAGGCGGCCTGGGCGTTGAGCAATTCGACGGGAATACCCGCGGTATCGATCAATTCAAACAACCGCCGGGCGATCTGTTCGGTAGAGTGCCACATGGTATCGTAAATGATCGCGACTCGGGCATCGGTGATATGTCCGGCCCAGCGTTGATACAGCGATATGATGCGTTCGATATCTTGCCCGCGGCGCCAGAGTGTGCCGTGCGAGGGGCAGATCATATCTATGTTAAGCGATTGCAATTGGGCCAGGGCTTTGTGTACCTGAGTCCCGTAGGGCAAAACGATATTGGCGTAATATTTCGCCGCTTCATCCGTGATGATATCTATTCCGGCTTCATCGGCAAACCGGACATCCGATGCATAATGCTGTCCGAACGCGTCGTTAGGAAAAAGGATGCGTTGTTCTCTCAGGTAGGTTGCCATCGAATCGGGCCAGTGGACCATGGGCATGAGATAAAACTGGAGGGTTCTTTTCCCGATAGTGAGTGTTTCGGCGTTCTGGACTACTTTGAAATTCCAGTTTTTTTTGAAATGGCGGCGTAACCCTTCTTCTCCTTTAGGCGAACAGACGACGTGCGCTTTCGGGCAATATTCGAGCAATGTGTCTATAGATCCGGAATGATCCATCTCGGTATGGTTAGAGACGATATATTTGATTTTTTCCGGGTCGATCACCTGGCGGATCCGGCGCAGCATCTCATCGAACCCGTAATGTTTGACGGTATCGATAAGGGCCGGTTGTTCGTCAAGGATGAGGTAAGCGTTGTACGTCGATCCTTTCGGAGTAGTGTAGCCGTGAAAGGTGCGCAGGTCCCAGTCGATATATCCGGTCCAGTATATGTGTTGAGAAAGTTCGGTCATATTTCCGTAACGCGTCACGCGAAACGCGTAACGCGTTTTTTGGTTTTTCTTTCACCTAGAGCGCAAGACGCGTTCGGCGTGACGTTCTTTATTTGCACATTATTTTGATATCTTCTTTAATCGCCTCCAGGTCTTCTTCATGTTCCAGTTCGTCTTCCAGGATCTTTAATGCGATATCGCAGGTGACCGGGTCTTTATCCTTAGTATAATCGATCAGTTTTTTATATACGGTGATCGCGCACTGTTCGCCTTTGATGTTCTGATCAAGAAGTGTCCGTACATCGGGATCTCGAGGCGACTCGTATCCGCAATTCGTGTTGATTTCCCATTGTTTCGGTTCGAGTAACGGAATCCCGCCCAACTGAATGATCCGGTCGGCGACCATTCCGGCATGACGCAGTTCATCGGCGGCATGTTGAGTAAGTTCGGCTACGACTGCTTCCCGGGGTATCCCTTTTGCGACTTTAGCACCGATCCAGTATTGATAATAGGCCAGCCATTCATCAGCGAACGCTTTATTCAGTATTTTGACCAATTCTTCTACGTTGATTCCGCGTTCTTTTAAGATCTCTCTTCCTTTGGTTCCCATCGTGTTTCCTCCTTTTTTAAAACAACTGTTTGATAGTTATTCCGTAAGTTCAAACTGGCTTTTATCTACCCCGCAGACCGGGCATACCCAGGAATCGGGGATAGCTTCAAAGGCGGTCCCGGGCGCGATCCCACTGTCGGGATCGCCTACTTCCGGATCGTAAATATATCCGCACACAGTACATTTGTATTTCTTCATGGTTGCCTCCTTTTCCGATTACTTTCATCAAAAACAAATTTTACCATATTTTCAGCTATTGCAAATCTTTAATCTGAATTTCGCAATAGTCCAATGATGCGTATTTTTGATTGTTATTAAAATTTCTTGAATATACTTTTTTTCGCGCCGCAGACCGGGCAAAAATCTTCGGGTTCCCCTTCATGGGTATATCCGCACACCGGACAGATATATACTTCTTTCAACTGAATGTCTTTACCGGTGAGAGCCGCTTTTTTCGCCTGGCTATACATCTCGGCATGGATCTTTTCGGCTTCCAGGGCGTAATGGGTCGATTGTTCAGCCCCCTTTTCTCCCTGAGCCTGAGCTTCTTTTAAGTAAGCCGGGTACATCTCGTTTACCTCAAATGTCTCTCCGCCGATTGCGACATCGAGATTGGCGCACGTATCATGGATGCCGTCTAATACTTTCAGATGGTTTTTCGCGTGGACTTTCTCGGCATACGCTATCGCGCGGAACAGCCGGGCGATATTGGGTCTGCCTTCTTGTTCAGCCTTTTCGGCAAAGATCAGATATTTCATATGGGCCTGGGATTCTCCGGCGAACGCGGTTTGAATATTTTGTCTGGTCATGTCGTGCATAAGAGTTCCTCCTTTCAATGAGCGCTCAACTTTTTAAGTGTATTACACGCAAAAAAGTTGTCTGCGCGAATTGACCCTTGACATAAGTTTTACGTGAAGCTTATGTCAAGGGTTGAATTCGACTCGATAATTTATAGTGACTTTATAAGCCATAATCTCATTCAATATCCTATAAAATTCTCTATCTTCAAATTGTGTTCGGCGCAGCCGATGTCGTTACATACCTCTTGCATCGTTTTTACCATCGCCGGCGGCCCTACCAGATAGATTATCCGGTCCGGATAATCGGCTGCCTGACGAAGGATCATGTCTTTATCGATCCTTCCGGAAAGACAGGTGGAGTCTTCGGGCTGACAGTCGGTGAGGGTATAGATGATCGTAAAGTTTTTATTATGAGCTTTCCAGATATCGAGGATGTCCTTGAACGCGATCTCCTCCGGAGTCCGGTTGGAATAGATAAGCAGCACGTCGGTATCAAGGCCGGTTTCATAAATATACTCCATGATCGAAATCGCCGGTGTAATCCCGATACCTCCGATAAAGAACCCGATCTTCTTGTAGTGGGGAGTGAAGACGACTCCTCCTAAAGGTGCCGATATGGTGACCTCATCGTCAGTTTTCAAGGATCGTAATCTTTGGGAAAAAGAGCTTGAGCTTAACCGTTTCGTCACTTCGATATATTCCCGGGTGGGAGATGAAGAAAAAGAAAGATATTTATTAAGCGATCGGTCGCGGGGATCCTGGGGGGAAAAACGCAGTTCGAGAAATTGTCCGGGGAGAAAATCTATTTTATGTTCCGGAATAAACCGGAAACTTTCTATTGTCGGTGTCCGGGGTATCCGTTCGATTAATCTTATTTTGGTTTCTTTCGGCATAGGTATCGGGTTTTTTTATCTTTCCTACTAAATTACACAGATAGATTATTTTGTCAATAATTATTTCTATTTAATAATCGTTATTGGTATTGGTACGGAAAGAAAAAAAATCCCGACCCCAGGATGAGGTCGGGACAGTTAGTATCAAAAAATATTATTGGAAATTTACATTGAGGAAATCAAGGACTACTTTTTTTACGTAATCACAAGGCTCTAAATTCGCACGGTCAGCCCAGGTAGATACTTCATGCCACTGGTCCTGGGTAAGCCGGACATTGATCGTTTTGGTGTATCGTACCGATTTCTTGGTCAGTCTTCGTTTTGTTTTTTGCATTGCCCCACTCCTTTATTTCAAATAATACTCCCGTAAAAGTAAGATATAGTTTAACAGAAAACGTTTTCATTGTAAAGGATATTATGAAAAAAATGGGCCCTACCTCCGCCCCTTACCCCCTAAAATGGCCGTATTTGCCCTTAAAAACGGCCTTTATATATGTAATAATAGTAAACCATATCTCCTCCAAAATAGGCAAAATAGGGGGGTTTAGCGACTTTACAGAAGGCGTCATTCCCGTTACAATACTATTTATGCATACTCATGAGTTCCAGCGTAAATCTGCGGCAGTTACCCTGTCGGATATGGAGATGTTTATATTTCCCGAGCTTCTCTACAGCCTTCTTCTGGCTAACCTGATGTCCCCGCGTATATGGCAATGGCGTAATGACCCCTGGTTCAAAACCGGTAAAGAACAGTCTCCTTACCGCCGGATTTTGAGATTAAGACAGTATATTATGGACCACTACCTGTTCAATCTTGATCTAGATACGTGGGGGTTGACTACAAAACAACGGGAACGCGCACGATTTGCCCGGTTTATTGATGTGGATGTGTTAAAAGAATCAAACGCCTTATTCGGGTATGAAGGCGATAAATACTATTTCGATATGAATATTCGTACCCATTTCGGATTAGACAAATACGACAGTGAGGTGATCCCCTACTGGAAGACCGAAACCGTCGAGGCGATGGATGCGTTTCGGTATAAGCCGGGATATACGAGCGGGGCCGGAGAGTGCGTTTCTCTTTCCGTTCTCTATGCGGCGGCCCTGTATATTGTTGCCGGGATCCCGTTAGACGACATATTTTTAATGGCGACCCCGCTCCATTCTCAGAATTTCGTAAATGTAAAAGGCGGTATCTTAACGAATAACCGCAGGATCGTGACCAAAACTATGTGGATAAACGGGACGGAATTATCCATGAAAGCCCGCCGGGCGCTGGAGAACGAACGGGTCACGACCGTCTCTCACCAATCGGGGTATATTCATCTTATTTATAAACCGGCGACTATCGACCCGGGTGAGTTTACCCGGTTTTCTCGTGCATTAGATTCGTTTTTGACCTTTCCTCTGACCGAAGATGTATTAGCCAGTTTTTTACGGTACCGTAAAGATCTCCATAAATGTTTTCAGATCCGTTGGCAGAGCAACGGGAAAGACCATTATATAGGTGTAGACCGGGTGTTTGCCCGGGAAGAAAAGACCCCCTATATGGTGACCGATCCTACGTATGCGAAACTGATGGCCGAGATTCCCCAGGAAGAATTTATTCCCAGTCCTCTGCCCGGGAAAATCGTGCTGGATGATCTGAAAGAGTATCTGCGTACCCATAAGGTCGACTTTGAAAATACTGACGACGTGAAGGCGCTTAAACGACAGTTTGCTTCGGATTGTTTTAGGGCGGAGATCGCCATAGAGAATCTGGTCAAGTTCTGCGCTATTAAAGCCCAACTGCCGCCTTTTAAGGAAAAAGAATTTATATCGCAACAGTCCCCGGTCAAGATCACTCAAGCCATGACTCGCGAAGATATCATCGACCATTTAAGCGCTATCCGCACAGAAAACGTGACTGCCGATCTGGCATTTTACGCGTTACGGGATCTGTCGGAGTGCGAGCCTTTTCCTTTCCTGTACGCGGCGTTATCGCGTAATCCGGTATCTATTGAAGCGGCAAAACCCCTCGATACCGAAACGGTCATCGCCAAAGTGAACGGATTTTCCGATGAATCCGTATATGACGGACCGGTGCGGATCGCTCAGCCGGATGAGGTATGGAATTTCTCCCGGGGTGACGGGCTGGAAAAAGCGATACTCCTTGCGAACATCCTCCATGCCCGGATGCCGCAATCTCCTTTGCGGATCTCGCTCGATAAGGGAAAAGCCGTTCTCACCTATGGACACAAAGAGGTTGTGTTCGATTCTTCTAAAAAACTCGCTGTCCAGCAATGGGATCTGTCCGGTTGTATGGATGAAGCCTGCGTATAGGCAGGGACCTTTAAGGGGCGGGAGTTTCTTCTACGATCGAGTCAAGAACCAGAGAATACCCCATGGCTCCTTCATTTTCAATCCTCAACGGGACCCGCTTATCGTCGGCGCTGAGCCATACTTTGAATCTACTGGGGACACTGCTGAAGACGTGGGCTTCTTGGGTACCGATCCCGGTTGAGATCTCCTGAGTTCCTTCATAACTGACTTTAAATTCGGTAGTCGGTAGAGCGATGTGATACACGTGGTCTTTATCGATAGGGTCCAGCGTCCGGTAATAATACGTTAAAAGGATCGCGTTATGAATAGGCGTTTCTTTTTTAATAGTGAACGTTTTAGATAAAAATTTACCTTCTTTTTTGATCGTGACTTTGAATTCGTCCTGATCGTATTGTTCGGTAATATCGGTAGGAAACTGAGCGATCTTCTGGATGTGACGGTTGACTTGTAACGGTAGAAAGGTCTCTTTATCGGCATAGATATGCTCGGCATCTTTGATAGTCGGCATCTGAGTGGTAAAGGTAATGAAATATGCCGGTGTACCGTGTAAGTCCCGTTCTCCTTCAAACGTAAGAGTGGAACTCCCCAGCGGTAACGACTTGTAGTTGAGAGTATAGACGAACTGTTCGCCACGGCTAAACGGAGGTTGCCTTTCCAGTGTCTCTTCCGGAGAATCAATGAGTTCAAACACCTGAGGAGTATGGAACGAAGCGTCTTTTGTCCCATAAGAGAATACCCGGGGGGCTATTCCCCACAACAGAACACCGATGGTGAGTACCGCACAGAGAAGGAGTATCACGTATCTCATACTGGTTTCTATTTTACCGGTTCTTTGTGGCCGTGCAAGAATAATTTAGTCGACGGTTAAGGGTCGATAGTCGATGGTCAATAGTCGATGGTCGATAGAC
>JAFGQU010000013.1 GCA_016935525.1 Candidatus Omnitrophota bacterium | reverse complement strand
TGATACCCGGCAAGAGCCAAGGTGCCAAGTACCATGACGATAAGTACGACAATCAGAATCTCTAATAAAGTAAAACTCTTTTTTTTACGCATTTACCCTTCTTTTTTAAAGATATCCTATAATTTCCTCTCTCTAATTTTGTACCATATCTTTAAAAATCAAGCAAGCAGTTTCCTTTGTCCGTAAAGACACGATTTACTCTTTCAATGCCGGACGTGGATCAAAATAACGTATAAATAAACGGAGCGACTGCCGTACTTTCCGTCAAAAAGATCAATACGCCCAACAATAAAAGCACGATCACAATCGGCAGTAACCACCAACGTTTTCTTATCTTCAAGAACTGCCAGAACTCTTTCAGTATCGATAACTTACCCATTTTTTCGCCTCCTTGGCATAATCATCCGCCACCAATGAGATTACACCTGATTACAACGATTGGTATAAGATTACGGCGATTAAGTCGTCACTTTTCTTCATATTATAAAATATTTTCTCAGGATACATCCATTCAGAGAATGAGGATCCTAAAATTGATTCTCATATCTTTCTTTTTCCATGTTTTTTTCATCCCGAGGGATCCAATAGCTATTTTCATCGGTTTTATACCGCAGGTCTAAAAATCTATGACCGACCATCCGGCCAAAGAAACCGATCGGAGTCATGACTAAGTAGAAGACAATAACCAATATAACAGAAGTCATAGCCCAACTCAACAAACGAAGCATATTTTTCAACAAAGAGTGTATCGGAGCTAACCCTCTCGGAGTAAACCGCGCATTCACAAGAAAAAACAAAGACGCAATAAAGAAGTAGTCCGCTCCCGGTTTTTGACGCATGACAAAAACACAACCCCAGATGATCAATACCAATCCGATGGATACGCCGAACCGGAACAGTTCGGATCTATCTTCTTCCCGATGTAATTTTTGTATGACTTTTTTAATCAAGTTCATAAGTAATGTCCGGGACAATGTGTTTTAACTTCTCATCCTGATCCTCTTTATTTACCAGAAAATTGCCGATCATCAAATAATCCATGTTCGTACGCATAAAACACCGATACGCATCTTCGGGCGTACACACAATCGGTTCACCCCGCACATTGAACGAAGTATTGATGATCACGGGACACCCGTATTTTTCATCAAACTTTTTAATCATTTCATAATAAAGCCGGTTGGTTTCTTTATTCACGCTCTGGATACGAGCAGAATAATCGACATGAGTAACTGCCGGGATCTTTGAACGTCTTACTTTTAATTTATCGAACCCCTTTAATGCGATTCCCTTATCAGAGACGTCTTCACGGATATCTTTTTTCACCGGAGCAGTGAGAAGCATATAGGAGCTTTCCCGGTCGATTTCGAAATATTCGGATATTTTCTCACGAATGACCGAAGGCGCAAACGGCCGGAAACTTTCCCGGAACTTTATTTTAAGGTTAATAAGCTGCTGCATACTTTCCGACCGGGCATCGCCTAATATCGACCGCCCTCCCAACGCCCGCGGACCGAATTCCATTTTCCCCTGAAACCAACCGACGACTTTGCCCTGTGCTAACAGGTCAGCGGTAACCTCAGGAATATTCTCAACAGCGAGTTTCGTATAAGGGATACCCTGAGTATCAAGAAAAGTCTGGATCGAATCATCAGGATAGTGCGGCCCGAGATAAGAACCGTATTGAAAATCATGGATCCCGTCGGTCTTCCTTTTATTTTGCAAATATTGATACCAGACAAAAAGTGCCGCACCTAACGCACCCCCGGCATCACCGGCTGCCGGCTGGACCCAGATATCGTTAAACGGCCCTTCCCGTAAGAGACGCCCGTTTCCCACACAATTAAGAGCAACTCCGCCGGCTAAACAAAGATTTTTTTGATGAGTCACCTCATATGCATAATTAGCCATACGTAACATGGCCTCTTCGCAGACCGCCTGTATCGAAGCGGCAATATCCATGTGCCGCTGGGTAAGTTTTGTTTCCGGCGTACGCGGCGGCCCGCCGAGAAGATCATGGAATCTGCGGTTAGTCATGGTCAACCCGGCACAATAATTAAAATAGGCCATATTGAGCCGGAACGAACCATCGGGTTTTAAGTCGATCAGTTCGGACAAAATAAGGTCTTTATACCGAGCCTCACCGTAAGGGGCAAGCCCCATCACTTTATATTCACCGGAATTCACTTTAAATCCCAGATAGTAAGTGAACGCCGAATATAACAAACCGACCGAATGAGGGAAATGAATTTCTTTTAACAATTCTATTTTGTTATCCTGGCCTACCCCGAGACTGCTGGTCGTCCATTCTCCGACTCCATCAATCGTAAGGATCGCCGCCTGTTCAAAAGGTGACGGGAAAAACGCGCTTGATGCGTGAGATTGATGGTGTTCAGGAAAGATTATTGTTCCGGAATAATCCAGTTCTTCCTGAATAAGGCTTTTAATCCATAACTTCTTTTTTATCCAAAACGGCATCGCTTTCAGGAAAGAACCGATCCCGCGCGGCGCATAGGCGAGATACGTCGAAAGAAGACGTTCGAACTTAATAAACGGCTTATCGTAAAAGGCGACATAATCGATATCTTTCCCGCAAAGGCCGGCATCATCCAGACAATAGGTCACCGCATGTCGGGGAAACGAAGAATCGTGTTTTTTTCGGGTAAACCGTTCTTCCTGGGCCGCGGCAATGATCTGACCATCGCAGACTACACAGGCGGCACTATCATGATAAAATGCGGAAATCCCTAAAATATTCATTTGCTCATTGCCTACGAACAGATACTTTATCGATTAATTCTCGAAACACAGGGTTATTGACCAGACTTTGCGATAGCACTTCGTTTCCTGCCGGAGTAAGATGACCATCAAGATCGAAAAATAATTTCCTCCCGTTATTCTTGCGGAAATCGTCTAAAGTATCGATATAAGGGATCCCGTTCTTTTTCGCATACTCTTTCACAATACCAAAAGCAAAAGAAGCATCATACACTTTATCCGGCTCAAACCCCCAATACTGCCGGCCCTCACGCCATTGATCCGACCCCACATGGATACCGTAAGGATAATCCACCAAGACAAAAGGAATATCCCGGTCGCGTAACAGGCCAAAAAACATATCGAGATATTTTTCGCTCCGCTGCCAGTTTTTCTCGATGAGCGATATTTTCTCTTTTCCTCTTAAAAAAAGGTATCCGTCATATTCGATCTGTTTTTCTGCACTTTCATCATCTTTTAATCGTACAATCGCCGCTTTTGCCCGTTCTTTATTCTTCTTGGCTTGGACATAATTCTTAAATCCTAATACATGGATCTTCTGGAACGTCCGCACCGGTTTATTATGTATCCACCGTGAAAACTCGCTATGTTTTGCCATCCATAACCACCAATCCGTTTTGCCGTTCACTACAGTAGGATCAACATACAGCATTTTCCCGTTTTTGTCACACACAATATGCGTTTCGGCATACCAATCATCCCAGAGATCGGAAAAATCGAAAAGATACATAATCAAATCAGGCTCGAATCTCAAAAAAATATCACGCAAATGTAAGTAATGGGTAAGGGCCGAAGAATTCCCCTGCCCGGCATTAATCACCTCCACCGGATACCCTTGAGATAATAACTGTTTTTCAATCAAATAAGGTATCGTCTCGTCTTCTCCGGTACCGACGCCGAAAGCAAACGAATCACCGACCACAAAAATCCTTAGCTGACCGGGATCTTTGTTTAAATTGATATCTTTCCCGCGAAATCCATAGTTATTTATACGTACCATTACGTCAAACTCACCGGTTTTCGAAGAAGTGAGCGGCCAGGACGTACTCGGCTTAAAGAGGGTCGATTGAGAACCCTCCCCCTGAAGACCGGTAATACTATGGAGATATATCTCTTTTCCCTTAAATATACGGAAACAACTTTCGCCGATCAAAAAGAAGATCAACAAACTTATAAAAACAAGTGCTATGCGGTTTAAAATAGTCATCTCACGAAATGATATTTCATGATACACCATAATGCCCAGGCCCCATCCTGCCAACGTATTTTTTTGCCTTGGGCATAATTACGCCGCTCATAAGAGATAGCGACTTCCGCTATCCGATACTTAAGACGGGCGATTTTCACGGTGATCTCCGGTTCAAACCCGTATCCGTCTTCTTCTATCGACACTTTTTTCAACACTTCTCTCTTAAATGCCTTATAACAGGTTTCCATATCGGTAAGAGAAAATCCCGTAGAAATATTGGATAAAGCGGTAAGGACCTTATTTGCCAGTAACCAACAACTTATTCTCTTATTATAAGAAGCTTTTTCTTTAAAACGGGAACCGTACACGACATCAGCTCGTCCGTCAAGAATAGGTTGAATAAGTTTTCCGTACTCGTTGGGGGCATACTCTAAATCCGCATCCTGGACGATCACGATATCTCCGGAGACTTGAGCAAAACCACTGCGTAACGCGGCCCCTTTCCCTTTATTTTTTTCATGATATATCACCTTATCCACTAAAGGTTCTATCTGCTCCCGAATTATTTCTCGAGTCCCATCGGTCGAACAATCATCGACTATAACGATCTCCTTACGAAAGGACCGATCTTCTTTCACTCTACCGATTACTTGTTTAACCAGCTTCTTCTCGTTAAAGCAGGGGATTACTATCGATAAAAGAATATCTTTTAATTCTATCATGCTTTTCTTGGGATATTCTCACCTGACATCTAGAGATTCGGATCGCAGGCATATTACAATAAATGAGGCAAACAACCAGAACAAGATCGATAACTTTAATGTGAATAGTTGGGTATCAAAAAACGAGTGGATCAAAAACGCGGTTACCCCCAACATGATCCCCATAAGTAAATAGTCTTTTTTCTTGCATACCAAGGCATATCCGGAGAATAAAAGCATCCCTAAAAACGACATAAAGGGAACAAATCCTACAAGCCCGGTTTCGGCAAGGACCTGCAGATAACAATTATGGGCGTATTGATGTCCAACATTCGCATAGCGAGGAAGAAATTCCATGAATAATCCTAATCCTTTTCCTAACAGAGGCGACTCTTTGAACATCGCCCATGCGGCCCGCCACATAGTAAATCTGCCGGCGTCGCCATACAGCAAAATCCGGTCTCGAAAAGAGGGGAAAATAAACAGAGCTATAAGGGGCAGAAGCCCTAAGGCCACGAACAGTAATCTTCCTCTTCGTCTGACGAGAAATATGTCCAACAAAAACAGGACAAGAACAAATGACAGCCACCCCCCCCGTGAGTAGGTAAAAAGAAGATTTACGCATATCAAAAACATAACAACGATAGTAAACATACGCATCCGTTGATTTTTACTGGAAAAAACGATCCCACTGCATACAAAAAATATAACTATGAGAAAACTGGCAAAATTATTATAGTGCCTAAAACTAGCTCGTACGGCAAAAAGATTGTTAATTCGCATTAAGTCGAATCCTCTTATAAAGTCAACTCCCCGTATTAATTGATAAATGCCGTCAATACTGACCACACAAGCTGAAACACAAAAAACACTCACAATTATGATCAGAGATTTTCTTTTTAAAAAAACCTGGGCCATATAGAAAAGGAGGATCCCTTCCCCCCATTTGGATATCCAGGCGGTAGCGCTCGTTTTCAGCGAAGGACTTACAAAAAGTGATAACCCGATACAAAAAAAGAAAACAAACAGGACCCGGTTGAGTTTCTGGGCATAAAGAAAAGCGATATCTTTTCCGAAGGGCCGGGTGATCAAGATACGCAGGATAAAACAAAGAATAATAAATCCGACCAGCGACTCAATTAAAGCATTTGATATAGGAAGAAAATAGGCAAGCGCCAAGAAAAACACGAAAGCAGCACGGTCTATACGTATGATCCATTTATCAATAAAAGCAATTTCCATAGAAAATCATTAAAAATTATTTTTTTGATAATGGACAGTCATTTTGCTTTTGCTATCGACATATACCACAATATCTCCATCACGATCTGTACGATACGTTTTTATTTTCAACATATTAAGCTTATCCAGCGTATCGGTTGAGGGATATCCTCTTACATTATTCTTATCAACGCTGATCACTGCGATTTTAGGAGATACTTTTCCCAGAAACAACTGCGAATTTCCGTTATCGGCGCCATGATGACTGATTTTTAGAATATCCGCACTGAGGCCATCATCCAGTTCTAATAAGCCTTTTTCAGAGGTTGCGGGTAAATCGGCCATAAGCAAACATCTAAAAGTATTATATTCTACCATAATGACTAAAGAGTTGATATTAAAATCTCCTCCAGACCGACCGTATCCCGGCCAAAAGACATTAAACCGCACCCGGTCTACATACCAAGCATCGCCCCGTTGTAATGCACGATATCGTTTATCCTGACGTATCAACCGGTCATACCAACGGTATACGTCGGAAGTCTCTTTGACTGTAGAAATGTTCTGACCGTTATCGCACACCTGTTTCACATCAAATTCCTGAAAAATGGTAAATCCTCCGCCGATATGGTCAAAATGCGGATGGGTAAAAATAAGATATTCTAAGTTCTCTATATTCTGTTTCTTTAAATATTCTTTTATTCTATACGCGGAGATAAAATTACCGGCATCGATCAACACGTTTTTACTCTCCGGAGTCTGGATTAATATACAATCTCCTTCTCCGACATCAATAAAATGGATCCTTAAAGAGGCGCCGTTTACCGAAAATGGCCAGGCAAAGAGTATACAGAGGATACATACATTTAAAAATAGTCTCTGAATCTTCATGAATAGATGGAATACAGAAGGATACCTTCGATAGCACCGATCAGATTAAAGACGATATCCCGGGCATCATAAAACCGATACGGTAAGACAGCCTGGAACAATTCATCAATAATACCGACAACCGCACAGAAAATAACCGCGATACATGTCCCTTCCGATTTCGAATGGGTACGAGTAGTATCACTCAAAGTCAACCAACCGAGAAATGCATACTCTAAGATATGCACTTTTTCTACGGCCAATTCCAATCGGGCCATTACCAGAAAACCGGCGGCAATTACAATCAAGATAGAAGCCAGACGCAAAAAAGACAACTTTTTTTTAGACAGGGAAATAAGCAATGCCAATACAATCGCCATGGCCAGACATATAATGACAACGCCCACTCCTTTTTCATCAAGAAGGTTATTCCTCACCCAATCGACTATCTGGCGCATAAAACTTGCCGAGACGATGATAAAAACAGCAATAGATAATGTGAACCGGGAAAGAGAAACAGGAAGGATAAGAGAACGATTATCAATCGTTTTAAAAAGCTGGCTAAAAAAAGAGGGAATCTTCAATAAGCGCCCTGTCCTTTGATCACTGCCGGTATGGTCCACCATAAAATACGTAGATCCAGCCCGAATGACCAGTTATTCACATACCAGAGATCCCACTTTACCCAACGGCGGAAAGTAAGAGTACTGCGCCCTTTTACCTGAGAAAGCCCGGTAATCCCGGGCCGTATCGAAAGCCGCTGCATCTGAATATAATTATACTTTTCGACTTCATCAAATGTAGGCGGCCGCGGCCCGATAAGGCTCATATCCCCTTTTAACACATTAAATAACTGAGGAAACTCATCAAGGCTATACCGCCGCAGGAAACGGCCCACCTTGGTTATCCGGGGATCTTCTTTGATCTTAAAAATGACCCCATCGCACACTTCGTTCTTTTCAAGTAATTCTTCTTTCATCTTATCGGCATCTTTGACCATCGAACGGAACTTATACACTTTAAACGGTTTCCCTTTAAGTCCCGCCCGTTTCTGCCGGTAGAATACCGGCCCGGGAGAATCGAATTTGATCACACAGGCGATGATAATATACAACGGAAGGCCGATAAGAAGCGATATGAACGAAACGGTAAAATCAAACAACCGTTTAAGCGCAAGAGCGGTAGGATGATATTTACGTTCTTTGTAAGTCAATAACGGCATAATCCCCAGATAATTGACATTAAGGATCATTAACGGCCCTTCAAAATTTTCAGGCACTATCCCCAATCCCAGATGCATGGCTTTCACTTTCTCGATAAGTTGAGATACGATCTGTTTCTCCGAAGGGATAGTGATGATCACTTCATCGACGAAATACTGTTTTACCACCATTTCAAAGTCACTTATTTTTCCCAGAACCGACACCCCGTTAAAATCCTCATCTTTTTTATCGTCAAGCACCCCCACCACGCGGAACCCCCACCAGGGGACTTTTTGTATCTCATCAAGGACAATCTTCCCTACCTTCCCGGCGCCAACAATCAGCACGTTGATATTATGATATCCGCGGGCGACCAGATCGCGGATGATCAACCGTTTTATGATCCGCCATACACTTAACGAAATACATAAAAAAAGAAAACTATGGCTAAAGATCTGGCGGGAAAAGAATTTATATTGAGCAAAAAATATTATCGACGATATTAACACACTCGTATAGAAAATACTTACTATGACCCGGACAGTTTCTTTCGGAATACTCAAACCGCGGTCGGTCGAATAGAGGTTCCTTCTGCGAAACGAAACAACGATGAATAATGTCCACAAAAAAAAGATAAAAAGATACCGTTGCAGGTAAGGGAACCGCATAGTGGTAAAAAGACTTTCAACGGTATTATATTTAAAAAAATAAGATAAGAAAAAACTGAGCGTAATAAAGAATACATCAATAAAAAAATAAATCGGATATATTTTACGTGTGGGACGGATCATAACCGGTTTTATCTCTCTGTTCTTTTAATATAGTGTATATTTATTTGAGCAATATATCAACATTTTCCCTCTATTGTCCGGATGCGACTTCATGATAGAACCGGACTGTTTTTTCGGCAATATCATTCCAGTCAAAGTGAGATCGTACAAAATCCTTATACCGGACCGATTCAGACGAATCAATATCCTGGCGCAGCAATTCAGCCATTTTTTCCGTCAAATGAGCAATATCACCGGTGTGAAAATACCGGTAATCCCTAAGCGGGATCCCTTTATCTTTAAGTACCTCACTGGCCAATACCGGACACCCATTCACTAATGCTTCCAAAAGGACCAGCGGGAACCCTTCATTATAGGAAGGGATAACAAAAAGAGCGGCCGTCGCATATAACGGAATAAGATCCTCATGACTTAACATTCCGGTCAAAATGACATGGGAAATATTTCGTGCTTTATCTTTGATCTTCCGACTATATTTACAATCATAATCGCTCTCACCGACAATGACCAGTTTATAGCTGTTTTCTTTTAACCCCTCAAACGCACAAAGGATATCATATATACCTTTTTCCGGAGTGAATCGACCCACTACTAATACGAATTGTTTCCTGTTCAACCCATACCTTTCTAATATACTTTCCGGAGGCTGAATCATCTCACAGACAGCAACACCATTAGGGATAGCGTCGATCTTTTTATCCGGATATTTATCTGATATCCTTCTTTGTGTATCCTGAGAAACACATATAATGCCGTCGGTACAACGCACGCTTACCCATTCAGCAAACCGTAACACCTTTTTTGCAACGGCCCCCCACTTTTGATGTTCATAATTAGCACTGTGATAGGTAAGAACTGTTTTTATACCGAACAGTTTCAGTAATGGACTCCAGATCGCCGGCCCGATATTATGGATACACACGATATCCGGCTTCCGGATGATACTGACAAATACCGCTAGGAACGAATGGATTATAGCCTCAAGATGCTTTTGCCGTATAGTCCACAGATAACGAAGTTCAATCCCCCGCCATTGTGTCAACCGTTTCTCTTTGCAGAAATAAGGGGTACGGGCGAATACGGTAACAGCACATCCCTTTTCGACAAGAAGCGGATAAAGCTGTTCACAATGCTTCTCGACTCCTCCCTGCAATCCGGGGACACCTCGGGTACCGATCACATAGATATTCATGATATCGGCCGGTTCCGCATAGAACGCATCCACTGCGGGATAAGGATCTTGCTAAGATGGGCACACACTCGAAGAATATGGGTACCGGTTAGCCTCTCCTCTGCGGCATAATACATCATTAAAGCTGCTGACGCATAAAGTATCTGTTGCTTCCGTTTCTTACGTGTAGTCGAATCCCGATAGACCCGGCGCCGGGTAAGGATTTTATCGACTACACCGAATCGACACCCAGCCCGTATCGCCCGCAGATACAGATCATAATCCTGGGCATATTGGAAGCGTTCGTTGTAGCCTCCAAGTTTTTTTATGACTTCTGTCTTCATTAAAATCGAAGAATGGACAAGACAATTATATCTTTCCAATGCGGTAACGATTTTACTGTGCTCTAATGGAGGCTTGACAATCCGTAAAATTTTACCAGCTTCATCTATTTCTTCGACATAACTGCCTACTATATCAAGGTCGTTTTTTTCAAGATACTCGACCTGTTCTTTTAACCTTTCCGGAAGACATATATCCCCGCGATCAACCCGAGCGATATATTCGGAATCAATATCGACGACCCCTCTATTAAGAGAATGTATCAATCCCTGATTAGAAGGATTATGCAATAGGGCAACCCGGTTATCGGTTTGATACCGGGAATCAAAAGTTACTGGTTGCCCGATATCATTTACTAAGATCACTTTGAAATTTTCGTAAGATTGTTTTAAAAGACTATCTATCATTTCATAAAACAGCGAATCGGTTTTATGGAATGAACAAAGAAAAGTCGCTTCCTTCTTCAGATCACTCATAATCAGAACACAATCTTCCTGTTTATTATCTGCCCGGCAAGAAATTCCGCCAACTTTTCATGTCCATATGCATTCATATGGACTCGATCGCCTTCGAGGAATACACTCCCATAGGAAATTTGAGGAGAGTTCAGTATTTTTGAAGAATCAAGAACAAAGACATTTCCTTTAAATTCCTGCTCGACTCTTCTCTTCATCACCAGATGCAACGAGTTATCATTAGACTTTTCATGCGGGATATATAGAAAAACACAAGGGACCTTTTTTTCCGTAGCTAGCTTTGCCATCTCTTTTAAATAGTATTCACCAACCGCATATGAGGTCGCAAACGCCGGAGATTTTTCTTGATAGATATTAAGGATCCCATCTAATGATTTTTCTCTGTTGGAACCATTGGGCGAAACGGAAGGAGCGGTTTCGTCTAAGACACTCGGAACATCTTCCGGAGAAACCGGGATAAATCTCTTCCTCCAGCGCACATAATATTGTCTTAATTTTAATTCTACCAGAGTATGGTATATCGCGAATCTACGGACAATATTTTTAAGAAATATTTTTTTCTGCCAGGCTCGTTTATATTCAAGCATGGCATCCGGGATGAAATATGACCACCAATTACTGCTCCCGACGATCACCGCATCGATATCAAATTTATCTACCATATCGCGCAATACAACATACATTTGCGGATATGAATATCCGTTTACACCGGCATTCAATACTTCGATATTTTTACCGGTACGTTTAGACAGTTCTTCCTGTAGTATATAACTATAAGTCTGGTTATCAGCTACGCCCCAGCCGAACGTACGGGAATCGCCTAATGAGAGGATCCTGAAAGTACCCTGCGGTTTATCGAGAGATACTTCCTGTCCGCGCAGGCCTAAACGATTTATCTGTACCGGCTGATGCCCTTCTTTGGTAAAACAATGCTGATTCGGTCTAGGTTTCCAGTACACATCTTTATCATATTGATATATGACCAGGTTACCAAATCCCAATATTCGAAGGATTATCTCTATGACCAATAGGGTTAAAAGTAGCCCCCCGATGATCGCGACCAAAGAGAAAAGTATTTTTTTATTTTTCATATACTCTTCCTGAAAACTCCTCTTATCATTAAAACTTCCATATTATATAACACCCTCGAAGGCAACTCAAGAGCCTGGGCTTTTTATCAATCGTTACGATCTCTATCCATTTTTGTGATCGGGTTGGACAAAAAACACGGCAGCGAACACCCAGAAGAATACATCATTGTAAAACATCCCTAAATTATGAAAAAAAGAATGGACAAAATAACCGGAAAAAGCACAAACCATTAATAATGCCAAATGGTTATCATGAATTTTCATAGCCCTTTTATAGAGCAGGAAAAAGAACAAAAACAGGCAAATGATCCCGCCCAGGCCATAAGAAATAACGGTATTTAAAAACTGGTTATGGGGAACTGAACCGACAATATCAGGTAGATCCGGCGAATAAAACTGGGATGAATATCGGCCATACTCACGCAAAAAAGGGATCCCGAACGGATATTTCAAAAAGGTCTTTATCGCTACCTGCCAGAATCCCATTCGCGCCTTGAGGCTGGCCAACAAAAAAGTAAAATGATCCCGAAAAATATAACTGCCGATTAGAATTAAAAATATCAGGGAAATGGTAATTTTACGTTTCCCTTTACCGTAAAACCACAAAAGGAGCATTATTGTAAGGGCAAGATATGCCGACATCGTTTTTGAAGCGACCAGGCCTAATAATATCATAATCGAACAAAAAACAGCTAACCACCGCCACTTTCCTGCGGATCGGGTTATAAGATATATACCCAGCGGTAATGATAAAAGCATCTCATACGACAAAGATATAAAATAAAGGGACAACCCGGCTGCTCGCTGTGAATCAGTATGGCTGGTGATAAATGTGACAATATATTTATTTAGATCCGTGGTAAACAAAAATTTCATCTTCCAGAACGTTTCAATACCCAGAAATTGAAAAAAAGCGACCAGGCCGGATAAAGCCGCGTAAAGCATTACCGACCAAAGCAAAGGCACAATCCCGTTTTGTTTCAAAAAATAACTTGAAATAAAAAATGCTATCCACAATTGGATAAGAAACCTGGTGAGAAGAAACAGAAAACTTTTTAAACTAAGCGTATTATCGTAGAGCACTCTTGATATGAGAAATGCCATAAACGAGGAAAAAGCAAAACCGATGAACAAAAAAGAAATATTTCTGATATAGGCATTATTCCATATACTTTCCGATTCAAAAAATATCAACATGATCACACACACAATAAAACCGGCAGCGATAAAATACGCCCGCAACGGGATATCATATATATATATGCTGGCCAGACAAAGCTGACTTACTAAAAAACTTATATAAAAGAAATTAAAAACACGCTTTAACAGCAAACCTGTACACTCTTTGATATTACACATTTTTTTGGAAGATGATTAAAACGGTATGTCCGGCCAGGAAGGAAGTCAAACGGTCGATAAAAAACTTTACACCTTTTAAAAAAATATGTTGAGAATTGTAAATATACGAAAATGCCGGATTCAATAAAGACACCTCATCTTTCCACCCCTTTACGGCATCAAACGGATAAACCGAAACAACGGAAAATCCTTTTGACTCAACTTCTCGAATAACTTCCGGCACATTGAGAAAAAATTGATAGAACTTTTCCTTAGTCTGTTCCGGCATGGTTATGTGAGAATACCTATTGAATCGTATTTTCCAACGCCGTAATGGCGAAATATGGGGAAAAGCTAAAAAGAGATACCCCTTATCACAAAGGACCCGGCGGGCCTCATCGATAACTTCTCCATATCCTTCAAAAAAATGTTCAATAACCCCGAAAGAGAGATAGGCATCAAACATTTTATCGGGAAAAGATAGGCCCCGGACATCCGCGCACTTGATATTTATATCCGGAAAATAAGCAGTAACTCTTTTCACTGTTTCTTCGGCAAAATCAACACCATATGCATCGTATCCCATCTTTTTCAACATATAGACTTTATCTCCCACACCGCAGCCAGCATCCAGTATTTTTGCGCCTTGAGATAGATACCGGGGGACAAATTTACGGAGCATGTAATTATATCTTTGAGTAACCGCTTTTTTGATATCTTTTTGTGAATCACGCCAGAGTTGGTCCCAATACCTGGCCGTAGCGTTATTACTCACCATCACAAGAGCATCACGACTTAGATCATAAAAAGTTTGAGCTTTCGGCATTTATTTCCCTGACAATAAGCTGAAAATGTTGTATAATCCCTTATTATTTTTATTATTATGTATAAGTTTATCCGAACCCTACAAAACTTGCAAGGCATATAATTAAACCCAATACACACAATCATGGCCGAAACTTACTCGATTATTGATACCGGAGAATATCGTATCTTGAAAACGAATTTGCAGGAAACGAAAACTTATTACAGCAAAAAGGTAATTGACACGATCATTGAACGCAAAGGCCTGGAACGCGCTCTTATTTATCTTTCTTTAAAAGAAAAAAGATCAAAATTCCTGCAGCCTCTTTTTGATTATCTCCATGCTCACGGATATAAAAATATGAAAGTCTTAGAGATTGGATGTTCGACCGGACATATTACCGAATATCTTAATGAACAACTATGTGTGGAAGAGATTTACACGTTCGATATCGACAAAAAGATGGTCGAAATAACCAAAATAAAAAAAGAAGAATTAAAATTGGAAAAAGTGAGAAGCATAGACCATATTGCCGATCCTAATTCTATTCAATTACCGTATCCCGACAATTTTTTTGATCTGGTCATCGCTTTAGCCGTAGTTGAACATATCGATTATCCCAACCGGCAAAAACATATAACTGCATATTACCGTAAACTGAAACCGGGAGGCTTGATAGGATTTTTTGATACCCCGAATAGATTATTTCCGATCGAAGTCCATTCCACGCATTTACCGTTTATACAATTTTTAGAACCGAATACGGCTTATTATTACGCGAAACTTTTCGGTAAGGCAAAAGGCGGAAAAAAACAATTTACTGAACCAGGCTCCGGCTGGCAAGGAGCTACATATTCCGAGCTATTCCCCACAAATCTATCTTCTCCAGTAATAGATATATCCAAAGAAACGGGTTACCATGATAGAGACGCTATATTTCCCGGACAATATGATATAAGAAAAACAAGTCTCAAATACTGTACACTTTTAATAGCTACCGTCTGCTCGCGTCTATTTCGCATTCCGCTCACTCGTACGGCTCCCTTTCTTAACGTAGTATTTTATAAACAGCCGGATCAATTGAAATCTGACATCGATCGGTAGGTCAAAGGAATAAAAAGCAGGTTTTCTTTCATACGCTGGTTGGAAAGGACCGGCCAGACATCTTTCTCAAATTCCTCCAGAGCATCTTTAGTTGCCTGAAAATATTCCTCATCTCCCATCCCATGAGAATAAAGTAAATACATCAATCCCCAACGGGGATCATACATGATGTGTTCCGGGAAATACCGATGTTCGACACGGAGCATTTGTTCTAAATAAGGGATATTTTTCTCAGGCAACCCCCCGTCATATTCCATTAAAGCCAGATAAATACCGCTAAACGCATACGCATAGAAATTACGAAAACTATCACCCGGGTTATTTCGAGAAGAAACCGGAGCCCATTGTTTTTGCCGCCAATTCCATGACATATACCAATAGGGAATACCGGGATTCTGCGAATAACGGAGAAAATCCATAAGTTTTTCTGCTGTATAAAGGTAGCGAGCGTCTCCGAAAGTCTGAAACGCGAGGATATAATCATAGGCAAGATACGGAGTCCGGCTTAACGTGATATCACTCACGGCACCGCTCTGGTCAACCGAAAGGAGCTCGCCATTGGCAGTTAAACGGAAATATCCGGCATCGGCGACTCTTTTACTCATAAGATAAAAATAATAACTATTGGTCGTATAATAGGCAGCAAGAATACCCGAAAAACGATTATATACCGATTCACTGTAATCGTGCGCAGTATAATACCGCATACTGCCATTCCAATACCCTTTATTATGGGACATTATTCCGTTATCACATACATAACGAGCGTAATCCAGAGCAACCTCTTTGGCAAGGATATCCTTACAATGGTAATAATAAAGAAGCAGATAATATGAGAGATCTCCCTGACGATAATCTCTTGAAAGCTTATCTCCTCCCCGTGTATATAGCGACTCTCCTCCCCGATTCGCCAAAGCTCCCCGGCGGAAAAATAGACTATGTACGGCCGGAGGCGGTTCTGAATCTAACCGGGGATGATTATAATCAGTTGGAGCAATACGGAAATGGTTTCTATAAAAACCGATTATCTCTTCTAATTTTCGCAAAGATGATTCCGGGATATTTTCCGGAGAATAGTAATACCATAAGCCTTCAGCTTCTACATCTTTGGGCACAAGAGAGACATATTCGTCAGGGGAAATCAATTTGCTTAAGACATTCTCTCCCTTATTTTTATCTACCGCAAATAAATGGACATTTATCGTATTACCGGATCCTAAATGAATATACATGGGTCCATCTTTATTCGGAGAAAATCTTATAGACAATACATTCCCCTGGACACCTATATGGATCCAACGGAAGATCTCCGAAAACCAGGGTAGATACACATAGACTTCTTCCCCATCAAAAAAAACAGAAAAAATTCCCCGATCGGGATCAACGACACGCCAGTTATTTAACGTCTTATCGAAACTGATCTGCCATTCCAGAAAATCAAAATCCACCACATCTTTTTCTTGCGGATATGTATATTTTGCCGTTAACTGAATCGTCTTTTGGGGTAAATCCGCAAAATATTTCTGTAAAAAGAGTGCTTCAATATACTTACTCCGCCTATGATCATAAGTCTGCCACCGAACAGGTCCTTTCTCCCACTTATTACGATCGATATTCGATGTTGTTTGAGTAAAACGTTTACCTTCTACCCCCATATTTACCCGGATATTTTTGATGAAAGTCTGCCGGTGGAAAACAGATGGAACCTCCTGAGACCGTGTAATCGTAGAATCTTTTCTTTGTTTATCCACGATCAAATATAAATCCCCACTCTTTAAAAGATCCGCGTCAGCGACAGCGACCACATGGACACATTTCGCGGACCCATCCGGCCACCGAGACATTATCTTATGCTGCACATCCACCGGAATACCCAAAGGTTCTGAATACAGAGAGAAAATATTATAATCAAAAACCCGGCCCGGTGAAAAAAGGAAAAATCCCGATACGGCGTTTGATGAAGGATATTCACCTAAGATATCTAATGGAATTTTTATCGGCAACATTGCAGGAGAAACAGATAGTGTCGACTGCGGCTTTGGAAAACACAAAAACATCATGTAATCCCATTCTCTCTGGATATTACGCATATAATCTTTTAAAGCTGATTTAGGATGTTTTAACGGTGAGACCTTACTAAATATCGGAAAAGAGATAAAAAAAGCGGCTATCCCGATTATGAATATAATAAGTATGGCGCGTAATACCCTCTTCATAAATACCGCATAAACGTCGAGAACTCTATTTAATACAAAAACGATCGGATAACTGTATCTTCCTCTTGAGCTATTTTTTCGGTAGTAAAGTTTTGCTTTATATATTCAACCGCATTACGGCTTAACGATTCCGTGAAGTTATTATCGGTAAATATTTTATGTAACGTAGCGGTAAGCTGTGTTATATTCCCTTTTTCCACCAATATTCCGGTCTCATTATCCCGGATGATATCGAGGATCCCTTCGACTCGGGTTCCTACACACACCAATCCGCAAGCCATCGCTTCCAATAACGCTTTAGGCATGCCTTCATATTCCGAATAAAGGACAAAAACTCTGTACTTGTTCAATGTTTCCGGCAAAAAAGCATTATCAACCGTCCCCTGAAAACGCACTTTGACCTTGAGCTTATCAGCTAAATCAGCGAGGGAATCTTGCTGATTCTTATCTCCTTCGCCATATATATCCAACTCATAATCTGTACCGGAAAGCGTCTCGATGACCATCGGGATATTTTTCTCGGAAGAGATCCTGCCTACATAGATTATCCGGTCACGAAACTTTTCGATTCCCGGTATCGGCTTAAAAATTTCCGTATCGATACAATTAGGTATTACTTTTATTTTTTCTTCAGATACCAGATAATGTTTCATGATATATTGTTTATGTGACAGGGCAGTTACCATCACACAATCAGCTTTCTGAAAACATACTTTTTCGACAAGATGAGAAAAACGGTCCAGAGACCCGGCATATTTAGATTGAACTGCGACCCGACTCCACAAATATCCTGCTCTCACAATAATCTTTTTCCGCAAAAACAACTTAACTATAAGCGCAGTCCACGCTCCTTTAACCTGGTTTGTCTTGATAAGATCACATTGCCTGAACCAGTGACGTTGAATAACAGGCATAAGAAACGAATATATTATTTTTCCTAGAGGATTACGGCAAAATCGCGGGGCAGGGATTATCTTGATAGTTGACGGCAAATAGTGTTGATACCCGGCATCATCTATACCATACGTAAACCAATAGATCTCATCTACCCCCCCTGCTGACATCAGTTTTTCGTAAATAGCTCTTTCCCGGCTCAAGAACCCCCGAGCATGCCATATCCGGACGGAGACATTAAAAGTGAAAACAAGGGCTATTTTCATATTTTAATTTATTATTTCCTGAAATTCTTCCCAGTTAATTTTCAATAAAAAGGCAGCAAGAGATATTGCCCACGTAAACATAAAAGTCCCCTGGATATCCGGACCACTAAATTTTTTTGTAATTTCCATACCATACCATTTACGAGGCCCGGCATTGCGCAAAAAAGTAAAACCTCCTTCTTCCGGATAAGCATAGGTTTTATACCGATCGAGAGCGTTCCAACAGAAATCATGCACATTATTCTCTTTATAATTAGGCCCGGCGCTATCGAGAGCATATTTCATTACGAACATAGAATTTAAATTATCACACCCATCTCCATTGCGGTAGTAATCATCTTTCAGAGAAAGCATAAAATCTATAATCTTTTCAGCGTAAGGGATATCTTTTTTGTCAGCGATATTGAAAGCAGATATTATTTTCATCGCAGCGTTAATTTTCTGTTTAGCTGAAACCTCCTGCTTATACCACAGCCCATCTTTAGGATTCTGTAATATCGTCAATTTATGCAAACAATAAGCAATCAATTCCTGATTAAGTCCTTTATTATGTCCAAATAAATCAGCATTCATTTTATAAAAAAAGACCAGATGCCCGACATGACTAGCCGCCCCCCATATATTGCGCCAATTAAGACTATTAAAATACTTATCGACATCTCTTACGGTATAGGGTATGTCATCGAACATTTCTACAGGCCGCGAACCACTAATAAACAAGGCTGCTACGGCCTGTCTGGTTTCAGCTATAACCGTTTTTTGGCCGAAAAAATTAGAAAAATTAAAATGTTTTATTGCAGCAAGTTTATTGTAGAGCCTTGTCTCTCTACACACCAATTTGTCGCTATATACTCCTCCCCCTCGATGGAAAGATTGCATGAAATCAACAATATCCTTTTTTCGCTGTTCATCCAAACTGGTTAAAGAACGCAGAATATGATAAGTCTTGACGGCAAAAACCGTATTAGCCAATCCCCACCAGTTAGAATCCTTTGAATAACGGTCGTACTCTAAAGAATAAGCAAAGAAACCATCTCCCTGATAAACCTTATCAAGAAACAAAAGCGAACTTTGTTTGGTTTCAGCTATCAGATCCATGGCATAACTTTTGGCATATTTCAAGATATTTTTCCCCCACACATCCTATAGAAAACTTTTTATTTTCATTCTCTATTCTAGCTCGCAACAGACCGTATTGCTCCCGCATATAGGTAATAGATCTTTCAAAAGATTCTTCTCTTAGTTCTATCCCGTACTCTCCGGCAATTTCCCGGTTACTGCCGCTATCGATATAAAGCACCGGTAACCCGCACGCTAATGCCTCCAACAGAGTGTTCGAACAAGCCTCTTGAAGTGCCGGAAAAAGAAATACATGAGATTGTTTAAATATTTCCGCTATTTCTCTCTGTGGTAATGGGCCGTGGCAAATAACCTTGCCTGATGAGATATTTTGCGGCCATTTGCCTACATAATGGACTTCTACTCCCTCCACATCCGCATAGCGGGCTATTATCGCATGGCCTTTTGCCGGATTTGCCGACCAGGAACAGGCAACGATCTTTAAAGGATATTTTCCATCCCAAAAGTCACGCCCGGCTATATTGAACATATTCGTATTAACCCCATTATGAATAACAGAAAAATTATTCCCGTTATATCCTGCATCAGAAAAAATCTGATGAGCGAATTTACTCTGGAAAATGATATGATCGGCATACGGCAGACACTGAAGCTGGATCGTATCCATTTTACTGTTCACACCGGCATATATTTTCCGTAAACCATCCAACCGATATACTATTTTCACTTTTCTTTTTTGACCAAATATCCGTTTTATGAAAGAAGCGTATCCATAACGTTTTATCGCCCGTATGGATGAAAGATCAAACATCTTTCCCGGCGCCTTATAAGCTCCGTTAAGGAAAAGGACATCATATTGGGAATTTATATCCGTCGTTATTTCGACATCATTCTTCATAAAGAAATTACGGAGGTTGACGATAAAAGAGTTAGCTCCTCCCCATGGTTTATCGATTGTGCGGTAGTAAAGGCAAATTCTCATGATTCTTGCATGACCTGGCTAAAAAAATCTAAATATTTCCGGATAATCGGCCCTTTTGTAAAATGATCACGGACAAACGCCTGTCCTTTTTCTCCTAATTCCCGGCGATACCGCCAATCCGAGATCAAACGTTCCAGGCCCTTTGTCCAATCATCCTGGGTATTACAAAGCAATGCCGGCGACCCTTTATAAGCCGCCAACGGACTGGCCACAACGGGTAATCCTACTGCCATGGGATAGCCGATACGGGTAAACGTATGCCCGAGATTATATTTTCTTTCCATATCGCGCGGACTGATCTTGATATCTCCTTTGAGCAACAACTGAGGCAACCGTTTATGATTATACCGAACAAACTGATAGGGAACATCTTGGAGCCGCGGATCTTTTTCACATATACAGGTAAATTCTATTTTTCTACGTTGATACAGCGACCTTATCAGATCACCGATCATATAGACCTCTCTGGCCTTTATCGCATACCCGCAAAAAATGACCATAACCTTTTGTATATCGTTATGCATCTTGCGTACCGAAAGGAACCTATCTTCAATGATCTCTTCGATAAGAAAACAAAAGTGATGATGTCTCGCGTAAAGGTCCCGCAGATATTGGGACGGGGTGATTACCGCATCACATACCGAAAGCATATCCAGAATATTTTTCCTATGTTCATCGGTAACAAATGCAGGATCACCATCAATATAATTCACATTGATATCAAGCACCACCTTGATATTTTTCTTACGCAGCTTTTGCGCAAGCCGGATGGCTTTTTTATGAAAACATTTCTGGAATATAACGACCTTATATCCCCCCCACGGTCGGTACGACTCAGTGGCAAGACCATTCTCCCGTAAATAACGAATGACATCATATACCCGTAACCGTGTTGAGGCCATAACCATCGGATATGGCAACAGTTTCGGCACTACCCAGCCAATGGGAATAGACTTACTCACCTTAGAAGACATGCTTTGACCCTATACATTAATTGAAGATGAAGATTTACGGTAATTACTCAACACCGTACTCTTTATATCAAGAGTCGAATGATCGGTCAGAGTAATACGGCGGATATCATCCCGTTGATAATCGGGATTCACTCCGCCGTAACTGCTGAATGCGACCATATGACCCTGCTCGAGAATAATGGCCCGGCTTGTTTCATTAAAATGGGTTTTCCCTCCATGGGGATAAGCAAAAAAATGTATTTTTTTGCCTAATATGTTTTCAAGATTCTCATGTCCGGTGATGATCTCCTTTTTCTGTTCTTCCGCATTCAGATCGGTCAGCATGGGATGAGTTAACGTATGTGAACCGATCTCAACATCAGGATCTCTGCTTAACTCAATCGCATCCTTACTACCGATAAACGGTGACCGCACAGAGAGATCATTTTGACACAGTAAAAATTCCCTATTAATTATATTCTCTATCTGCGGATCCATACGATTCTTTATCCATGCTAAAAAATCATAAACATTCATTTTACCAATCTTACTTTTTTGGGCTGACTTTGTGTGTGTATATTCTTCGATTGCGCGAAACAATCTTTTTTTATTACCGGTATTAAGACAAAAGGCAAGCCTGTTCCGTAAAGGGATATATCCTTTAAGGACCGCATCGACAAGAAAAACAGTCGAAGGGACTGACTCCCGTTTCAGATAAGGCAACGCGATATCCTGATAAGAACGAAACCCGTCATCAAAATGGATAGACGCCAGGGGACACTTAAGTTCACTCTTACTTAATGCCCCGACTAAAACGCTCGTCGGCACCACAGAAAAGTTATCTTTAATAAAGCGTATCTGTTTCTGGAATATCCTGTAGGGAGTGATGTAGCGATGCCCGGCCGTCCAGGGAGAGCTTTGCGATTCTACGGTATGGAATAAAAATATTATCGCGCACGGGGATAAGGGAGAAAAAGAGGCAAAGGAATAATAAATATTCTTGCCTTTTTTTTTAATCTGAGCAGTGATCGAATGCAATGATAACATAATTATTTTTTCTGAAATTTCACTATATATGCCGAAGCGAGAAAAGAGAATTTTGCTCCACCGAAATGCCGTTCCATCCATTTCCCCACTATCGCCTCTACCGGTTTTAACCAGCGATCGAGAGGCGCGGGTAAAAAATGAAAATGGACATACCGTTGCTCTACTACATCAAACCCCTGCTCTTTGATTAATTGACAAAGCCGGGATGGGTCGTGTTCCCGGGAAATACCCCCATATTCTTTGAGGGGACGTTTAGATATAAAGCGTACTAAATTCTTCAAAGGTGTTTCTATGTTTTTTTGAAAAAAGTTTCTCCAACGGATATGGAGACAGCGGATATTCCGCGTGGTAACAATAGCTGTACCATCCGGTGTCAAAAGCCTGTATATTTCGTGAATCATCGGCGTATCGGTATCCATATATTCAATGACCCCCATCGCGACATATAAATCAAAAAAAGAATCGGGATATTTCAGCTTTTCGCAATCGCCCCATTCGATATTCGCGTGAATATTATGCTTTTGGCATACTTCTCGGGCGCGAGACAGCATGGCTTCTGACACATCAATAGCGAAAACATCGTAATTATAATTATATAAAACCGGTAATAATTGTCCGGCTCCGCAACCGACATCAAGAGCTTTCCCCTTTTTTTCCGGGATATGTCCGATCATCCTGACGACATGATCAAATCGATACTGTTTATCAAAATAATCGAAAACCCCTTGATGATGTATCGGCTTATATATATTATCTTTCCACACATCAGCCAGCTTAGAAAAATGTTTTTCGATAATCGCTTTCTGGGTCATAAAAATACTCCTTCTTGTTATCCTGACAATAAGGATACATACCGTTCAGCCACGGCATCGAAATAAAGATCTTTTCGCAACCGGCATCGTTGCCTGAATTCGGCAGTCTGACCTAAAAGAACATCAAATTGCTCAAGAGAAAGCCCGCAATCGCGTACAACCTCTACCGTGCCTCCTAAAAGATTATAACAGACCGGAACACCGGAAAGGATAGCCTCCACAACTGTATTCGGACAAGGGTCGTTTTCAGAAGGAAAATAAAGGCACTTCATCTGTTGATAATAAAGCGCAAGTTGCTGCCGGGGGAACGGCCCTGCAATCGTGACATTTTCATATTTACTAAACGGGATTACGGATTTTGCATGATTGCCAACTAACAAAAACTGCTCTTTGGGGTAAGTGATAATCGCTTTTTCAAGCAGATCAAGCCGTTTTTTGTCACCGACAGAGTTGGTAACATGCCCTACAAACCGGCGGTCGTCGCTTTTTCGGTCATAAAAGATATCCGGATCGCCACCATTAATGATAACTTCATGTCGAGAAGGATTTAAATACGGAAGGACATTATTCTTAACAAATTCACTCTGAAACACAGTAATATCGGTTAGCCGATTGACCCTGAATATCCGAGCGTGTTTTCTCTTGCGCTGGATAGACTCATCGGGAGTAATATGTTCATCAAGACGATGGACGATATGACATCCGGTTTTTTTTGCTATCCGCAATAAAAAGGTATTTACTTTATCGGCGATGATCAATGCTTTTTCTGCGGTAAGCAGATTCCAATTAATAGGAATATCTTTTTTAATGAGATAATTTACGAAATTCCAGGCAAAGGTGTTTGCGCCGCCGCCGTGGGCATGAGAATGAGGACGGATCGAGATATAAATACCTTTTTTTGGCATAAAACTTTTCATATGCTTATTCTACCGGAGCCCATTTCAAACAAGTCTTACACAAGTCTGGTTCATCCGAAGGGAATCTCGGCGCATTATGGACACGTTTCCGGAAATCTTTATAACGGGGGCTTATCCACATATCATAAAACGATTGACCCCTTATATTCCCCATCACTTCTTTACCTGCCATATCATAACAACACGGGACAACATCTCCGTTCCAATAGACGCAGATCATCCGATAAATATCAATACACGGTTTTTTTTGAAGCATACGCCGATATTTTGGATCACGGGGAGTCAATTCCGGGACACTTTCGGCAAAGGTTTTCACAATAAACGTAACGCCGATATCTTTGGCTATTTTTCTTGCCTGAGAGATCTCATGTTCATTGTTCTTAAGAGCGATAAACTGCCAGGTGATATCAATCGGGCTCCTCAATTCTCGCGCGATCCAAGCCATCTGTGTAAGGTTATTAAATACCGTAGGGAAATCTCCTCCGACACGGTTGGATTCATAGGTCTGAGATGATGCACCGTCAATAGAAAAACGGATCGAATCCAATCCCGCTTCAATAATATCTTTCGCAAGAACAGGAGTAAGCAGCATCCCGTTTGTAAAGACTACCGCTTTCATCCCTGTTTTTTTCACAAACCGGATAATATCGACAAAGTTTTCATGAAGCAACGGTTCGCCCTGGAAAGTCAACATGACTTCTTTAATGCCGAACCGATTCGCATCTGTTATTATTTTTTCCGCAAGAGATAGATCCATCTTCCCAAACGGACGGTCCAGATCCGAATGCGCCACTGATTGCTGGTCTTCCTGCATTCCCGCGAGACAATAGGGGCAGTTTAAATTGCAATAATTGGTAAGTTCGATCACTACCCGGTCAGGCCGCATTCGTGCTTTTTTACAAATCCTTTTAAAATATCCATACAGTTTTGAAAAAAAACTACGCATGGGATATACACTCCTTTTGCCTAAACGGGATTAAGACAAACTCGTTCATTAAAACATCCGATCCTACGATTTACCTAACACGACCGTCTGCATATGTGCTTTCAACAATCCTTTAGGAGCTCGCAAAAGAAAAAGATTAAACCCTAAACGGACTAAACAATTAATAATCAATCTTGCTGATTTATGTATATATCTATTTTTTGCAGTATAGAGATAATAGAGCAACAACGGGTGCGTTTTTTTCTTATCGATGATCTTGTCAAAAACTCCTAAACAAAACTTCTCAAAAGTTTGCGGCGTCCACTCCTGGACATGATATGCTCCAAGCGGCATATCACTTACGGCTATGGGAGTCGTAATGATCGCCCATCCGCCGGGACTAAGAACCCGTCTTATCTCTGTAAGGACAGCCCCGGGCTCTTTCACATGTTCGATCACATCGGCACATATAACGATATCAAACTCGCCGTCACCGAAAGGATATTCTGATCCTTCGATTGCGGAAAACACCCCTTCAAGCCCATGGATACCGAATTGTTCTTTAGCAAGCCGTATTCCTTCTTTATCAACATCAATCCCCCACACCGGATGCCCTTGCCGGTTGATTAACCCGGTCAAAGCCCCATCCCCGCATCCGACATCAAGAATTTTCAGTTTTCTTTTATAGGGATATCGTTTGATATACTGCAGTACGATTTGATAACGGGCATGTAAGTACGCGTTCATTTTGCGTATGTTTCGAGAAGCCTCCCCCCAATGATACGCACCTTCATACTGGTATCGGTTAAAGATTTTGGGCGAATCATTCTGTTTCACAATATTTATATTTTTTGTAGTCATACTATCTCCAGACAAATCATTCAGATAAACGGGAATACGAAGTTTCTCTTTGTGTAGCCGCCTGCGGCATCCGAACAAGCAACAATGCGCGCACGCAACCAAGAGAACAAACATAATCAAGCACATCATTCTGAGAGATATTCGTATAATACCCGCGCTGGAATCCATCGGTAGGTATTAAAAAATCAGGAGAATACCCCCTTTCTGAAAAAGGATATATCCCATATGGTTTGCTTTTTAGAAGTGGTTTTGCAATAAGAGTTTTCGGTACGAATCCCAATTTAAAAAGACGGGTGAGCTGTTCACGCATATTGAAATCTTTTTCATCATAACGAGATCGATGTACCTCAAAAAGAATCTTGATCTCATTACTACTATTTTCAATAAAACTCTTCATCCCCTGAAATACTTTCACCTCAAAGCCTTCGACATCCATCCGGATAAAATGTATAGGTTCTTTACCTTTGACAAAACTATCCACATCGGTCATCTCGACCGGTTCGGTTTCACCTTCTCCTTTTTCGGTCTTTTTTGAATGCAATGTGCCTCTAAAAAAACTATGGCTGTTTGAATGTATTGAAAGATACAGGTTTTCCGAAGAAACTTTATCAGAAACACCCATATGAAAAACGTCAACGATATTTTCCGCGTGATTAAGCGCGATATTTTCTTTTAATAACCGAAAATTCTGGCTGGAAGGTTCTATAGAGTATACTTTTCCTGTAGGCCCGACAATTGAAGCCAACAATAAAGAATAGTAACCGATATTAGCTCCTATATCTAGCACTCGCATCCCTTCTTTAAGCTCTTCTTTCACAATACGCAATTGGTCTTCTTCCCGGGTCCCATACATAACGAGTGCTTTTGATATCCCCTGTATCCCCTCTTGATCGATAGGAAGTTTCATCTTATAGGTATAAATCCTTCTTACCAGGTGTTTCCGCCCTAACACATTTCTATGAAAAAGCATAAAAAGCCAATTAACCGCGGCCGTGACACTTTTTGAAATACCTCGTGCTTTAAAAACCCTGATAATGTTTAACAATTTTTTCATGACTTTCCTCCTGTTTTTATATCTCTTTGGTTAAAATAACCACTATAGTACCCGAAACATGAAATAACTTTTCTATTTTAGGATGGATCAAGCAATGGTCTAACAATCCGGCGGCTTTCCCAAGGGCTTTAATTGTGAACCGGTGAGACGGTTCTATGATCTCACTCCAAGGGATACCGAACTTCCGTAACAACTGCCTCTTTATCATCCCCCTTCCACTTGAAGGATGAGAGTACACGTCGTTGGTAAAATCGATTTTTTTAAAATAATATCCATACTTTTGAGCATATTTTTTCAGAGTAGACGGCCGAAAGGAGTGCAGATGTCTCGGAGTATCTTCTTTATATGCCCAACGTGACCATAAGCTGTCTCCGTTAGGAACCATAAAAATAAATGCCCCTTTTTTCTTTAAGAGCCGAAAAACAGTCTCAAAATATCTGGAAGGTTCGTGGACATGTTCAAGCACTCCCCACGCGGTGATCACATCAAAATATTCTTCGGGATAGGACAGTTCAGGCAGATATCCGTACCGGATCTCGATATTCTCCTGATTTTGACCGGATTCGACAAAATCAACTCCATAACATTCCCATCCGTTCTGTTTTACAATCTGCAACCAAGCACCCCCGGCGCAACCGATATCAAGGATCTTGCCGTTTTTAATTTGTGGCAGATAAGACATTTGTTTTATATATCGTCGGTGCTGACGAGGATCACTTGATCCCCGATTAGTATAATAGGTCTCAGGATATAGAAACCGGGTGCTTTCTTTTGTCGGACGGGGAGATACAAAACGGTGTCCACAGTTAATACATTCAATAACAGAATATTCCGGCTGATAGAGACGCATCCGTAGATCGGGACGACGATACAATAATTTAGTATTATTCCCTGTACACAGATCACAATTGACTGACTCTAATACTATCTGTCCTGCTTCAGGTAGCGGCATATACATCCTGTGTTTTTTCACAAAAAAACTTGCGATTTTTTTTGTAGTAAACATCTATAAACCCGGCCATATCCGAAGACAGGCGCACACGCCAACCTTCTTTACGTTCAGAGACAATCCCTTCGAAATTGACCCGGCTGGTACGACACGGAGTCTTAATGATTGCATCGAGAGTGCTGTCATCTGAAGCAACTCCTAAAAATTCAAAAATCATCTTCAAAGTGTTCTGAGGAACATCCATCAAATCCCGGTACCGCACATATATCGTCCGCGGAAACAGAGAAAGGATTTTATCGATATGATTCATATATTTGACATAATGTTTTACAAAAGATTTGATATTTTTCTCACTTATTTTCCTGTTCCCTACCGGTAAAAAACCAAGTTTCATGTAAGAATTCACTATTCCCTTGATATCTCTTTCAATAAAAACAATATCAGTACATTTCCCAAAATCTCTATACAGTTTTTTCATGAATCGGAATTTCCTTCGGGACAAAGGGATTGCTTCTTTTGCTCCCACCACTTTTATCTTATCGTCATGGACACACAAATCACAAGCCTGCTCTATAAACTGATGGGTAGATATCTTTTTAGCCCGGTAAGTATCTAACAATCGTAAATAGTCCTCGACATCGACATTATGATTTTTCTTTACTTTCACGAAAGAATCAAAATCCGTATCATGCAAACGATGCAAGCTTCCCGAATAAATCATAGGAATCAGCTCCCACTCACATATCGAAACCACCTCGGGATGAGCGTTTAAAAGATAATCCAGAAGCGTAGTCCCGCTTCGCTGAAATCCTATGAGAAAAAATCGTTTCATATGTTCCCTTTCGTTCTGATTATGTAAAGAGCAACCTTTTCTGTAACTCCTCTCATGAGATATAAAACAGTGTATCCCAATTTTTCGATACCACGTAAAATATGACTCATACTGCTACGACGGGGAATATCTTGCTTATTCTTACAGAGGACAATCTGCTCAATATACGCACTCTTATGCTGTCTTTTAACAAGTCGGGTCATGAACCATTGGTCATACAATCTCAAACGTCTACCCTGCCAACAATAGAAAGGCTGTGCTGGATGATGTATCCGGATATCTTCTATTTTCCAAACTTCGGGTGAAAATAACGCATGGATCCTATCCGTTTTTCCCAACATAAAAAACGGATGACCGTGAAGATACAGAGGATAATTCAGAATAAACTCCCCATCACGTTTTAAAACCCGGTAGATCTCATGTAGCCCCTCATTAAATGTAGTAGCATATTCATACCAATGCTCTATAGATTGACTTGCGATTACCCTGTCAAAAAAACCGTCGGGAAAAGGGATCTTACTGACAGATCCCTTATGAGTAGCGGCCGAATTTTTCTTAAGATCTAATCCAAACCATTGGCTTTGTCGCTGTTCGACAAGTTGTTTAATAAAAGTACGGTTTCCACATCCTACCTCCAATATCTTCAAACTTGCGCCCAAATCCTGTAACTGTTCCGTAGTGATACTTTTAACGATCTCCCGTAAAGGAGAATCATCACGGATGAAATTTTCCATAGATTGCTGGCTATTGATTGTAGGAATTATTTTTTGATTGCTCATTGATACGCCGAACACGTTTTACAGATCAAAGGTTCTTCTTCCGGACAGATGACGGCTCGTTTTACTTTTTGGCGAAAAATACGATATTTCTCACTATTCCAAATTTCTCCAAAAGAAGATTCTTTTATATTTCCCAACACATTTCTCCCGTCAGGATCCTGACAACATGGCACGATATCTCCATTCCACAACACGGCAAACTGACGGTAAATCGAAGTACACGGTTTTAAGGGCTTTTTTCGGGCATACTGCTTTAACGAAGTGACCCGTTCGGCAACACTGGGGTTAAAGGTTTTTAGTCTCAGTTGCAGATTATGTTCTTTCGCCAGCTGCCGGGCACGTTCTATCTCATATTCATTATTCCTCATTACGACAAACTGCCATATAACGTTCGTTTTAGTCCCGACACACATTTGGTTTAAAGTCACCATATTATGCCATACCCGATCGAAATTACCCCCGATACGGTTTTGCTCGTATGTTTCGGCACTAGCACCATCGATTGAAATAATGATTCTATCGACGTTATCGGGAATAGACCCCATACGGCGGGAATCGAGAAGTAATCCGTTGGTAAAAATAGAAGTTTTAAATTTCATCCGGCTGGTCTTTTCTAACATCTTTCCTATCTGTGGATGGAGAAAAGATTCTCCCCAAAATTCCAAGTAGATAGTTTTTATACCAAAATCTCTGGCGTCATCCAGTATTTTGTCGAATAATACAAGGTCCATATAGCCGAAAGGCCGCCGCATCTGATCATGAGCAGTTGTTTTGTAGGTCTTATCCACATTGACCAGACAAAAAGGACAGTTTAAATTACACAGATTGGTCGGTTCCAGGAAAAGAAGATCAGGACGGTTCTTGCTGAATTTAATTTTTTTTATTATTTTTTTAAGAGTCTTTTTGATCATAATTGATTACACGCGGTTTTTCATAGCATTACTAGCTAAGGCACAGGAATCCGTCATTTTTCCTAAATCATAGACAACATCCGCTTTTTCTATAGTAGTCAGACGATGAGCAATAATTAACATTGTTTTTTCCTGTCCTAAATTTTCTATGGCCTTTTGCACCATCTGTTCCGATTCATGATCAAGGGAACTGGTTGCTTCATCGAAAATAAACAGATCAGGGTCGCGGACGATTGCTCGCGCAATGGCTATCCTCTGCCTTTGACCTCCGGACAATTTTAAACCGCGTTCCCCGACGATCGTATCGTACCCTTGAGGTAACTGCATAATAAAATCGTGCGCATAGGCTTTCTTGGCAGCCTCAATAATCGTTTGCTCATTCACACCTAAATTCCCAAAAGCAATATTTTCCCGGATACTGGTATTAAAGATAAACGTATCCTGACTGACAAAACCGATACGGCTTCGCCAATCGCGAAGATTCCAGTGACGCAGATCATCACCATTTACTGATATTCGGCCTTCCTGGGGATCATAAAGCCTGAGCAATAGATCGGCGATCGTCGACTTTCCGATTCCCGAAGGCCCGATAATCGCCGTCATTTTTCCCTGGGGTATATTTAAATTTAAATGTCGAAAGACTCGTACCGAATCATTTTCGCCATAGGAAAAACTCACATCATTAAATGCAATATCGTTTTGTATTTTTTTAAAAACATTACCACTCTTAAAATCCTCTCCCTTTACCAAATCATTAGCGACATGATAGGATAATCTTAAAGCAGGCATAAGAGCTATTATTTGAAGACGCAATCCTGCCAATTGTGACATACATGTTGTTAATTGCACGCCGACAACCACAAAAACCCCTAAGACAGGGATTAAAAGTTTGAAAGGCACATGAAAAAGCAAATCAGAAAAAACAATAATCCCGACAATCAATAAGGCCATAAAAAATTCGCCAAAAGGAACATGCAAAGACTTTACTACCTCAAATCTCACGTTGACATCACTTAAAGAAGTCGATACCTTCTTTTGATTCTTAATGATAAAATTCTCTAAGCCAAAAGTTTTTATCTGACGAAGCGCGACAATAGATTCAGCCACCCAGGCAGCTAATTGTTGTGCTAATAACAATCTTTTTCTACCGATATTCTGAGCGAACTTTCTTGATAAAGTATGGGTTGAAAATATTAAAATAACTATCGCCCCTAATGAGAGAAAAGTTATTTTCCAGTCGACGTATAGTAACGCAGCGGTTAAGAAAATAGCCAATACCGCCTTAGCAGTAAATTCGATCATCTGAGAGCAACAGATCACTCCGCGATGGGTTTCAGAAATCAATGTATTAATAAGTTCACCTTGTTTAGCATTCAAAATAAAAGAATAATTACAATGCATATATTTCTCAAAAATTTTATTAATCCATTCCAAACGCATCCTCCAGACAAATCTTTTAGAAAAAAAGATGCTCATACATACTAAAATAAACTTTAGCGCCATAACCAACAGAAAAAACATAGTCAATGCTGCCAGAGGAGAACTGTTACCGGATAATGCGAGTATGGGTCTTAAAAAAATCTCAAATTTTGCATCTATTTTATCCTGTAATCCCGTTTGCAAAATAGGCATTATAAGTGATACCCCGAAACTTTCAAGAAACGCAGAGAACAAAATAAGAAATAAAAGCCATAAAGCTTGCCGCTTATATACACCAAATAATTTTAATATAAACCCAATTTTACCTTTAAAGAGTTTCATTTTTCAATTTTTAAAATCATACACCGGAATTTTTTCTGCAAGAATAGATGCAGATGACCCGACATAGAGACGCACATTTTTTGGCTTAAAATAATATCTGTCCACCGCATATATATATTGATCCATTGTCACCTTGGTCCCGTTTTTATCCGACATCGTCCCATGTTTTCGGTTCCTATTTATCTGAATCGACTGAGCATATTTGGTCTCGACCTGCCATTGCATTTCGGGATAGCTATCATAAAAATGGACTGCGTTTATCAAGTCAACCCCTAATAATACAATATTTCTGTACCCCAATTTATCAACCAAATCTAGAATTAACGAAAGAGCTCCTCGATAATGCAATGTCAATTCAAATGAATCACAACCAAATATCTTATTACCCGTCAATTTTATCGGAGGCGCCGCTTCATAAAAACAACATAAAGGGTTTTTAGAAAAAAAATCAGGAAAAACGCGGGGATGCATACCTCTTCTTACCGCGCGATTAAAGCTCACAAAAAATATAGTATTATGATAACGGGCAATTTTCTCTTTTATAGAATTTAAATAACAATATAAATGGATCTTATTACGGGGATAATTTGTATAATAAAAAGTAGGTGCAAAATCATGCATAGGCCATTTATTGATGCCAAACGAATCATGCTGAGCAACGGTTCTCCACTGTTCATCCGTAATATCATTTATCGATTCGGCACTACCCAAAATAAAAATAGTATCTGATTTCTTGTATTTACTTTTCACATCATCTAGAGAAAGTGCCGTATAAGATAAATGCCTATTTTTATACCAATTATAAATTGTACGCAAGATAGAAACATATCGATATTTTAAATCTAACAAACAATTCAAAAGGTTATCTTTCATATTATTTTTTATTCTGCGTAAATTTTCTGAGCTATTAGTTGCCCCAAAAATTGATTTCCTTCTTTGCTATAATGTACTTCTAACTCAGACGAATTACCATCTACCCCGGTACGATAAAAATGTCCGAATTTCTCATATTTAAGAAATTCTTCCGTAAAATCCCATACGGTTAATTTCTGATCTTTTTTTAAAATTTCCATAAAGTCCAATGTCTGTGTGTATTTTAAAGAAGAAAACTCGTTTTTAGTCTGAAGCGAAAGGATCTTGTTTTGATAGAGTGCCGGTAAAAGATTAACAATAAACCGGACGTCTTGAGTTCGACACCAATCATCGAATTTTCTCATTTTTTTATGCAAATAAACCAATTTCCCTCCTGACAATCGAACTCTTAACGCATGCAGAATAAATGACTTTTGACGCGCTTCCATATGATATCCCGTTAAAGGATCGTTACATCTAGATGCATCAAACAAAGATTTTATCGTAAGATTGAAAATAATATATTTTAGTCTATAATCCTCAGCCCGGCGATAAAAAACCGAAAGCAAACTCTCTATTACCGAATATCCGCCGACACCGAAATTAAGACAGAGAGCATTCACTCCTCGTTCTTTTAAAAACATCTGAGTTTGCTTCGTAAATGTTTCTTCTAAAGGTACTCCCGATCCAAAAGTAACCGAATCGCCCAGGAAGATACCGACGAATGTATTCGGAGTAATCTTTTCAGGAACCACATCATCTTCTTCACGTATCCCCTGCGCATTAACATGCACCCGGTAAGGCGCAGAGAAAAGGCCGGGATGATTAAATTCAGCGTTCGAGCATGGAATTAATGCGTAGCCTATTCTATGAAAAACATTACTATGAGTCTTAACCAGATCTTCGGAATATTTCTTTTCCTGCGTATTAAGATCGATTTTTTTTCGAATCCTTCTCTTTTTCTGAAGGATACGCTGGGTATATTTCAACTGCAGATATAATTCACCCAAGATAAGAAGACCTAAAAATAATATGCCTATTTCCCAAAAAATATTCATTTTGTTTTACCGATAAACTCTTCGGGTTTATCCCACTTACTCGTATTGGTATAACAATTCCGGCAATACTCGAAATCCTGATGGTTCATGGCAAAGCTCACGTTATCACGCAGATATTTCATCTTTTCCGATCCGTATCCTTGCGCGATAGAGACATCTTTTAAATTACCTAAATAGTAATCTTCATGGAAATCATATAATTTGTCGCAGGCAAACAGATCTCCGTTCCAATGGACAATAACCTTAAGAAACAGTCCGACACATTTTTTATATTCTTCGTTGACTGTCTGTTTAGAGTAAAGGTCCTTTACATGATCAAGATGTTTTACCCGCGAAAACATCGTAAGATCGATATCGACTTTGTCGACATACTCCAGGTATCGGTCTCTGTATATTTCGAGATTCTCCTGGAAATTAGAATCATTATAATCGATCACGTTTGTATATAACGTAAAAAATGGTTTTTTACTTCCCATGCGCGCTCTCACCCGGTGAGCCATCTTTATTTTCTCATCGAAATCACGGGAATAGTCGCTGTTTCTGCGTATCTTATTATGGACATCCGGTGTGATACCTGATGAAGAAAACCGGATTTCAGATAAATCGTTCCGTACGAACGATTCCATCATCTTTTCGCTTAAATTCATACCGTTAGTAAAGATCGTCGTAAGCACATTATATTTGTTGCTGATCGCAACGATCTTTTCGATATCCGGATGCAAAAGCGGCTCTCCGAACCCGCCGTGACGAATCGCGGCCCGGTGATGCCCTGACTCTTCGGCGATTTTTTCCATAGTTGCTAAATCAAGATTGCCGAATGTACGCGTCATAAGCTGCCGGGAACAATACAGGCACTTATTCTGGCAACGATTGGTCGGTTCGACCGTGACGATCAAAGGGAATTGCATCGCATCGGCATTCTCAAGCGGGTATAACCATTCTTTTCTGCTCCACAATTCAAAATACGGATCATCCTGTTTAGACGTTTTATAGTAGATCATACGATCCTCCTCAAAAATATTCGTCGATATAACTCTTCAAATCCCCATTTAGAAAAAAACTTATACGCGCCCACATTACGCTTGAGTACTCCGACCCCCATACACTTAACCCCTTTATCCCGTACTGACCGGTAAGCAGTACAGATTAAAAACCCAGCGGCTGAAGTGTTACGTTCTTCTCTCCCGACTCCGATCTCCTGCAGATAACTTATCCCTGAATCGATATCGATTTCCACGGCAATAAATCCGATAGTTTTTTTGTTTTTAACCGCGAAGAGATACAGGTCCGGGTAGAAGCCGGGAGCTTTAGTCCAGCGGATCACCTCTTCTTTATTCGTCGGTGTACATAATCCGACAAACGTTTCATTAAAAATATCCACAAACCGCTGTTCATCATGCCCTACCCGAAACGGTTCTATGGTTATATTTTCAGGATCAGGACAGGCGAATCGGCTCACATCTTTATTCCACATCCGGATCGCGATATGATCGACTTCATATTGGCCGTCATTTATCATCGCATATTCGTCTTTAAGATACTCTTCAACCACACAGATAAATGAGTGTCCGGACTGAGACTTGATATATTCTTCTAATAAAGAACGGGTTTTTATAATAGATACATCGGCTAAGATAAGGAAATTCGAAAGCATTGTTTTTTCTTTATCGCGCATAGTAGATTTGCTGAAAAAGAGCACCGGCTCTCCGGCATGATAAAGCACGACATACGTGTCATGTTTTAAGAGAGCTTCTTTAGAAATAAAATACCCGGTACCGGCTATAGGCGCATTTTTACGCACATAGGCTTGATAGATCATATCTTCTTGTGTCGCAGCCAGTTGCATCATCGTTTCCTGGCGATTACCGTCATAATGTTCCCGTAAAATGCCGGAGATATCAATCGCGGTATTTCGGGAACTTTGTTTATTTTCAGTAAAACCGGCAGACATATCCGTCGTATCATATTCGTTAAAAGTCTGAACTGTTCTGAAAAACGGCAATAGGAAGTGCCGAAATAGGGATAATATATCTTCTCTATTTTCACTCCCATTTGATCCAATAAATACCGTAGAGAAGCGGGTGTCGTAAGAAACAGATGTTGACGCGGTTCGACCAACCGGTAAAACTCCCGGAAAACCTTCGCGCAAAAACTGTCAAAATTAGGGACCGATATGATCAACGTTCCTTGCGGTTTTAACCAACTGACGATCTTCTTGATAATTACCGGCGGATGCTGCAGATGCTCGACGACATAAGACATATTGATCACATCAAAAAAACCCTGTTCGAAATATCCGTCTTCTACCTTACCGGTCCGTATCCCGGCACCGGTTATCTTGCGGGTATGTTCGGCGGCCCAGCGGCTTCGTTCAATCCCGTATTTCTCTATAGATGCGGGAAGAGCTTGAAGGTATATTCCGGTCTGACAACCGATATCAAGGACCTTCCCTCCGTCAGGACAGCGTTCTATCGTCGTCCGGATTTCTTCTTTCATATCGCTTCGTTTACGGGCACGTTCGTTTTCATCAAGCATATTGTGCCGAACACCTTCATAATCCTTACTTTTGGTAAACAGATCTTCGGAGTAATGAGCATCCAATTGAGCGTCATTGAACCGGGGTGAAACATAACGGCATCCGCATCGCCGGCATATCTTACTGATAAAATCACCCATACGATACCACTCTTTCGCCTGAGGACTACCACAGAGTATGCAACTGACATTTTCTCCCGGGGTAACATTACAATATTTATCGGCAAACAGCTTCCCTTGAGAAGTCTGCATATATTTATTAAACACTGACATTTTTTACTCCCCTTAAAATATGAGTGATACGTTCACACCCGTTTCCATCAACCAGCTTCTTTCCGGTATCGGACATTTTTTTCAGTACTGCAGGATTGGACAGGACTTTTTCTATCGTATTTCGCAATTGTTCAGCGGAAAATCCCCCGGCGTTTCCTATCACTCGAGCAACTCCATATTGCTCAAAGGCTTCTCCCTGAACCCGTTCATGTTCATCTTCCCATACCACCAGCGACGGCACCCCGCAAAACGCGGCTTCGAACAGCGTATTTCCGCCGGCAGTGATGATCATATCGTGACTATTTAAGATTCCGGCAAAATCGGACGAATCTTTAATGATGTGATGTTTTTTTCTATTTCCGGTACATGTTTTTATTTCGTCTAACCCAAACTCAAATCCCCCGCCGACGATATAAGTAAATTCGCAGCCTTCTATCGATGCGCAACTTTCGGCGATCTTTAACGTGGCCCGTGTCCGGTCCGCTCCCCCCATGCTGATCAGCACTCTTTTTACCGGATGCCCCTTATCCTTTTTAGGTAAAGAGAGAAATTCTTCGCGTAACGGATAGTATTGTGCTCCGAAAAAACAGTGAGGTTCTTTTTCGTAACGATAAGAAGAAACCCATTCTTTACAGATACTGAAATTAATAAGGACATCACAATCGACTTTTTTATCGCCTAACTCATCGATCATGATGAGTCTCCCGGCATGTGTGCGGATCTTCTTCTGGAGAACGATATCGTTCAACCGGGTGTCTAAGACCACGCACGTCTCCCGGGAAATATCACATGTATCCAGCGTATCCATAGTTAGCCTTTTTATCCGGTTATACCCTTTTTGACGCACAATCGTTTCGGCGATATCCGAAGAGTCAAACAAGATAAAATCAGCCGGTGAAGATAACGTCTCGGCAATCGCGAGGGCCTCATATACATGGCCGTATCCGACTGCCTGCGATCCTTGAGTTAAAAAAACATATTTCATGGATTAGAAAACCGCCCTTTTAAAAAATCCATCAAGATCTTCTCTCCCGGACTGCGCTGCCAGACCGCTTCGCCTAATATTTTTTCGGTTTCTCTTATCTGACGGACCATCTCTTTCAACTCATCCGGCTCGAGTGATAACACATGGTCGGTACCGCTATAGCCGCGCTTGGAAAGGAAGAGATTCACCGGGCCTTTCCGATCCAGGGTGATATGTTTCTCGATCACTCCCGCTCCCCGGGCAACCGCGACAACCGGCACTATTATATCCACCGTATGATCGGAATACCCTACTACACAATGGGGATACCGTTCTTTCAGGATATCCATCATCCGCAAATTCACGTTTTCATGAGATAACGCCTGCAGTCCCCGTTGGGTAAGTAACGGGCCGGTCGGATATTCCGATACGCAATGCATAAGGTATATTTTTTCCTGCTTTTTAAGACGGGATACGACTTTATCGACTTCTTCTAATGTCGATAAACCGGTCGATACAAAAATGATGGAAAAATGTTCCGATATATAAGAGACCAACTCATCATCCCACGCACAGGTACTGGCGATTTTTACTTCCCGGCATCCCAGCTCTTTTAATTCTTCGGCTTTTTTCTTATTTTCCGGAGTACAGAGAAACCCGATACCCGCGTCCCTGCACCAACTCTGCAGTTGTGTTAACTGTTCTTTTTGAAGGGCTACCTTCAAAAACCATTCCCGTTCCGGATCGTCTTCGGCTATCCCTTCTCGATCCAAAGTTTGAAACTTGGCATAATCACATCCGGCGGCTTTCGCGGTCACGATCAGTTTTCTCGCCTGGTCCATATCACCGTTAAAACATTCACCGATTTCAGCAATAATTATCGTTTTCATTTTTTCTTCACGTCCCTCTGGTTTCCGATCTGCGCGGTAAGCGACCGTTGACATTTAGTGCAGGGAACTATCTCTCTTATCCGCCCCTGTTTCTGCAGATCTCTCATCTTATTAAGTAACGAGCTATGCCAAATATCGTATAACGAATCGATACCCAGCTTTCCTAACACTACCTCTTTTGATTTATCACAGATACATAACGGCACCGTACCGTCCCACATAACGGTCAACCGCTGGTAAAGATATTGACAAACATGGTCGGGATCGATCCCGGTATCTTTTAACGAATGGTCATAATCGGGATTAACAGTGATAAAATCGACGATCGGAGAAAACGTATTATAATAATCCTGTTTAGTGTCTTTGATCGCGCTCCATATAGAGTTGATCCGTATCCGCGGATATCCCCCCCCGATCGTATCCCGTAACTCACGCATATTCTTTAGACGTTTAACCATCTCATCGAACCGGGACGGATACCTGATCTCGTTATATTTTTCGCCTACTCCATCGATCGATACGGAAAAATAGTCGATCCCGGCAGTTACGAGATCATGGGAGAGTTTTTCATCCAGTTTAAAACCGTTCGTGATAAACGAGACTTCTTTTATCCCTTTTTCTTTGGCGTACCGGACCATCTCGACCAGATCCGAATGCATGGTCGGTTCTCCCCGCCAGCTTAACCGGATCGAATACAAATCGAATTTAGCGCACTCGTCGACCCCCTGTTTATAGGCATTTAAATCCATGAACCCGTCATTACTATCGGTACGATGCGGACGATAACACATCGGGCACTGAAGATTACAAAGAGATGAGATCTCAAAATCCACATGTAAAGGGAACCGCGGAACGACTTTAAACTGAGGATACGCGTACCATTCGATACGATTACGCATAAACGAAAACGGATACCTTCTTTTCCATTGCCACCAAAATCCTCTCATCCGGGTATCTAACGCGAATTGATCGACATTTACTTTCATGAAATACGTTCCAATTTTGCCAGTTCTTTTTCTTTACGGGCCGCTGTACATACATACCCCAAAGGGACAAGCCAGGGATGTATCTCATCAGTTTCTTCTTGATATCGAAGGAATAATTGATGGGCCTGTTCACGGGTAAATTTTCTTTGGTATCCCAGGGTATCCATAGATTCGCCGCATAAAAACTCGATACTGCCGATTTCCTCATCATTTAAAGCGGTTTTCCAATAGTTCGTCTGACTGTTTAAAAACCGGGGCCGAGTATCGTCTCCTGTAGTATTGGGCCTCCACTGTTTACCCTTACTATCGGTAAAATTCTCCGGGTTGGCCATATCATCATAAAAATCTATGTCGAGAAATGCACAGATCTTTTGTATTGTTTCTTTGGGAAAAGAAACAATATCTTCGTAACGGACTGGAAAGAAACCGTCCAAATCCTTACAACGAAATAATATATCGGCACTTCTATTCCACGTCTCGGCGATAAACAATAAGGGATACCGTTTACCGCCGCATTCTTTAAGATAATTACCGGTATTGCGTGACGCAAATACACCTCTCGGATCACGGATTATCTGTATGGCATTAAACTTGACTTCAGACAGTTTAAGTAAAACCGGGATAAACTCTTCACACCATATCTCTTTAAACCCAACATATTTTTGTGCATCGATATCGGGATATACACAGCGGATAAGCTGTATCAATACATCTTCTACCGTACCACCGGGAGTGAGCGTAGCGAATAATCCTTTTTTTAAAAGCGGTTTCTCATGAGCATCACGATACAATTCACACGATAGATCTTCTTTTAACTGTAAGATGTGTTTTTCGTCGAATCGAACGCGCCAGGCTTCTTGGATGAACTTTTCATATAATCCCAAATCGAATAACACATTACTCCCCATCGGCAGCTGGAGTAGCCTCTCACAATCATATTCACCAAGGAAAATATTCCGCCACATCCGAAAAAAAGGTGTGATCACCTGATACACGGCAGAGACATCCGGATGCACGTCCAACATTCTGGCTAATAGTGTCGTCCCGGAACGAAACATCCCAGTTATGAAAATGCTTTTCATTTTGTCGTGTAGTAAGGTTTTTTTAAAAAATAACAGGGATTCTTCTGCAATAGTTCATATCCTTGATCATACGCGTCACGGATACGCATAAGAAGTATTTTCGTTTTACTGATTTCTACACTCGTAAGCATTCTCTTCTTTTTTAGATGACGCTCAAACTGCCGGCAATCGTTGTTGTTGACTCTCCCGTTCAAATACCGTACTACCGCAAGAAAAGGTAGTTTTACCGGTTTGTTATTCTTATATACCGGAGTGAAATATGCTTTCGTGTAGACATAAGGTAAAGCCACCATCTGCTCCAGATGATGTTTCAACGTCATATGATACATACCGCAACCGAAAAACATCATTTTTGCATCTAATTGATAAAGACGATCAAAAACAGAATTATATCCGTAACAGGAAATGCTCACGTCTTTACAGATATCGTGTTTTTTCTTTCCGATCGCACAAAACGAATTTATTGGATGCATCGACCGGTACGCCCCTTTCTGTTTACGAACGTATTCGGTGAATAAACCCACTTCCGAAGGGCTCTTTTCATACATAAACGGGATATTATTACGGGCGTACTCGTGAGTAAATGTCGGCACAACTAAAGTCCCCTGCCGAGGTAACCCTAAAATCCGGGAGAACGCGGCAAACACCGTGCTTACAAACCCATTACGGTCATCGGGATCGACACCTTCTAATGGCCCGAGGCTACGCAATGAACTGTGGACCAAAACAGTATCCCCTTTTTTCAACCCTGCCTTGCGCAATCCATATTCAATCGTCTTTTGAGAAATCATTTTTCTTTTTTAAATAAAAACTTTCTGGGCTATTTGATCTTTTTGTCCGCAAAACAATATATCAATGATTGACATATGGCTTTGAAACGGTTCAGACATTTGTCGATAGACCGGATGGTGATACTCATGGAAAACGACTTCGATTCTTTCCTCGGCAAATGCATCGAAATCGAGATAATTCCTGCCGTCGGGACCGGATATATACACATCGGCTTTTGTATCTTTACAAATCGCCAGGATCAAATCGCTCCCTTTATCGTGATATCCCCGTATATCGGAAGCGCATCGTACCGGTGTCGTAATCTCTAAATGTGTCCTTATCCAGTCGATAAGCATAATATTCAAATCGACCAGGCGCGTGACCGGACGGGAAATGATATCGGTAAGCTCACCGTAATACCGCTCAAATTCCGGACTTTTCGCATATGCCCGTTGAATAATACCCAGATATTTTCTGCGCCAGGGCTTTTCATCATCAATAAGCACTTCGTTAATATACTGGTGATATTTTCCTTTTGTCTTTACCGGAACCGTGACCCATTGGATATCCTGTTCGGTCAAAATACGGTTACGGTTCTCAAAATACCGTTTTTTAAACTGGACGTTATCCAAGTAAATATATTCATGACAACGTTTCATCTTGTCAAAGAATCCCAGCCAGGGAAGATGTTCGGGTTGCTGGATAGCGACGACCTTCTTTTCCATACGTTTTATTGGACCGATTGTGACTTTAAATATTCTATTACCGATCGGGTATTAAAGGCTTTCCCTTCATAAAGGTGGTTATAGATCTTACGTATAAATTTTAAATCATCCTCGGTATTGACTTCAAAACGATATTCGGGATAAGCGATACTTTTGGGAGCAGCTATCGTCTCGATACGGAACCGGTCCAAATGGTTCCAGATATACTCATTGATATGCTCCTGTTCGGCTTTTGTTGTCTTTTGTCTGATAATATTCGCGATCACATTACTTTTAAAGATCTCGGCCCCTACTCCGTCCGGATAACTGTTATTCATCTCGGGAATATGATTAAACGAATAATCGGCATCTCTACGTATATGGTGGCGTACAATGCGGTCGATCTCTAGGGGATCGATCAAGGGACTATCGGCACATATCCGTACGATATGATGCGGCCAGTACAGACAAACGACATCATAAAAACGTTTGAGTACATTCTGTTCGGACCCGCGAACACATTCGATGCCATTTTTACAAGCCACCTTTTCTAACAGGTCATCCTCTTCTTTTTTCGATGTCGCAAGCACTATACGGTCTATCGTCTTACAGGCCCGCAATCGTTCGATGATATGGACAATCAACGATTTTCCGGATATCTTTTTTAATACTTTCCCCGGTAGCCGCCGCGACCCCATCCTTGCCTGAATACAGCCAAGCACTTTGATCATTTCCATTCATCCCTTAATAACATAAACCCTTCGGCCCGTTCAAAACCGCCTTCGACGCCGCGGCGTATGACAAGCGCATCGAGAGCCTTATCACTGCGCGGATGAGGCGACACGCGCCTTTCCCTCTGGTAACAATGGAACGCTTCGATCTTTTTCTGCCATACCCCCGATACATCGACATAAAAGTTCGGGACAAAGATCGCATCCGGTATCGGCGGTGATTGGTCAGTCGAAGAAGGGACTTCATACATAAGCACCCGCGGGACTTTATAGGTGTTTGCCGAACGGATAAGTATCCGTACCGCGGAAAACACCGCCCGATGGTCCTGATTGTTATCGCCATAAAAATTAACGTACAAAATATCCGGATTCAATTCATTGTAATACTTCTCAAGCGGAATGAGGATATCCTGCACACATCCGTCCAGACGTTCATCAGGAAGATTCAAAAATTCCAAATGTTGATAACCTAAAATATCTTTTGCTTTTTTCGTCGATTCCAGTTCTTCACGGTTGGTCTCCTCATCATACTTATGGTCATATACCCGGTGCGCAATAATACACACATGCACTTCATCTCCGGCAGCGACATGTTTGGCGATAGTCGCCCCCATACCTAAGACTTCGTCATCCATATGGGGAGCAACTACCAATACCTTTTTCATCGTAACGCGCCTTCTTTTAAAGTATCATCCAGATTATCCCAGGCACGTTTACGGTATTCTTCCCGTTGTTTATACCAATCGATATAGCGGCGTACTCCTTCTTCAAAAGGCACTTTCGGTTCCCAGTTCAATTCTTCTTTCGCCATAATACTTGAGACTTCTTTTCCGGAAAAATCACCCGGCCGGGCCGGGACATATTCGATCTTCACGTTACCGATGATCTTCTTAATCGTTTCGGCGATCTGTTTGATCGTGACTTTTTCCTGGCCGTCGAGATTATAGGTTTTATTTTTCGCGATAGATTTAAGCCCAAGGGCATTCCCTTCAGCTAAATCTTCAACATATACGAATTTACGGAACTGTGAACCGTCTCCGGCAATCGTGAGCGCCTCACCGCTTAACGCTTTCCGGACAAAAATAGGGATCACCGCCGCATCGCGCGCCCGCGGGCCGTAAGGGATACCGTAACGAAGGATCGTTACTTCAAGATCGTACAATTTACTATACGTCTTACAGTAAAATTCTCCGGCCATCTTGGTCGCGGTATAAAGATGCGAGGGAGCATGTAACGGAGTATTCTCGTTCACATGAGTCCCTTCGGCTTCACTGTATACCCAGGTAGTACTGCCGTAGACGATTCTTTTCACTTTCGCCCGGCGCGCGGCTTCTAACACATTGATCGTCCCGCGCACATTGATCGATTCGGAATAATGCGGTTCGGCAAACACAAAGTTCACGTCAGCCACCGCGCCCAGATGTAATACCGCGTCAATACCGTTCATCGACATCCGTACCGTCTCAAAATCCAACAAACTGCCCTGATAATATTCGATATCACTGCGAAACGCGGGGAATACCATATCGAATATTCTCACTTCGACCCCTTTATCACGGAGTTTATCAACTACATGTGACCCGATAAATCCTGACCCTCCGGTGACTAATACTTTCATGATTGCACGCTCCTTTCTTCTACTGATCCGGCAAGCTCTAAATCCGCTCCTTTATAATATAAAGGAACACACCAATGATGTTGAGCTACCCATTCGGTATTGGGTAATTCGTAATCTTTACCCATGATCTTATGGCAGGGTTGGTCATATACTTTCCCGGTCGATTTCTCTATTTCCTCAAACACGATATATTTATAATATCCCGACACCATCCCTTCGGGAAATTTTATACGGTTGGGATACTGCGGATCGAGATATTTAGCGGCATATTCGTTTTTCCAACTGACAATATCGTTCAATCTATCGGACTGTACGCACCCCATAGCCGCGGTAAACTCGCTCATCCGGTAATTCAACCCTTCTACTTTATAATCAAATTTCCCGTAATTACGGTACGCTTTCGCGTAATCGGCCAACGCCTGATGTTTGGTCACCAACATCCCTCCTTCACCGGTAGAAATCGTCTTTGTCGCGTAAAACGAGTATATTCCCGCATCTCCCCAGGTACCAGCGGCTTTTCCGTTCCAAGACGCGCCATGGGCATGAGCGCAATCTTCCAAAAGAATGATCCCTTTGGTTTTACAGAATCGGGCGATCTCTTCTATCGCAAAAGAGATATGCCCGCCGATATGGACAACCCATACGGCTGCCGGTTTATATTTTTCTATTTTTTTCTTCAGATCTTCAATATCAACACATAGATCATCGCGGCGGCAATCGACAAATTCGACCTGCGCTCCGGCTTTTACCGCGCTCAGCGGTGTCGCCATAAACGTATTCGATGGACAAAGAACGGTTTTCCCTTTTATCTTAAAAAACTCAAGAGCCGCCAAGGCCGCGCCGCCCCAGCTGGAAAAAGCGACGGATGTTGTATTATGCAACGCGTTCCATTTTTCTTCAAAACTTTGAGTAAATTTCCATTCACTCCATCGTTGTGATTCGACGATCTCATCCCAATAACGGTGTAATACTTTCATGTCTTCTTTTTCAAATCCGATGGTAAACTTCATTTTGCAACCTCACTTTCTAAATATGTACCGACACATTCCTCTAATATCTCATTAATATCGCGTACGTGAAACCCGCTTTTTTCCAATTTCTCCGTAGAAAGGACCAGATTCGTCCTCACTAAATTAAGGTCTTTTATGGGGATCACCGAATAATCAAAATCCGGCCGGTATTTTTTGTATACGTCAAGAAGTTCGGGATACCTCAAAGCCCCTTTATTTACCGTATTATATATACCGAAAGCGTCTTTTTCGATCAGATGCCGTAACATCTCTATAAAATCGGGAATATAACTTATCGAATTAGGGATATCGATGACCCGGCCAAACGAGATCAGTTTAGTCAAGAGATTCCGCGGATGCGGCCGGTCATCGAGCGGAATACGTAATCGTAACGCAAGCATCCGGTATTTTTCTTCTATCATACCTAAGGAGCCTTCACAGTACATCTTGCTGCGGCTGTAAAAAAGGTCGAAAAAATCGGGCGGTTTAATCTCTGGAATCGGTTCGTCACGCTCAAAATCATAATGATAGATACAGCCGGAACTGATATGGACGAATTTGATATCGTGACGTAACGCGACTTCAGCCAGCATGATCGGTATGAATACGTTGGCAAGAAGGGTCTGATTTTTTTTCTCTTCGCACCCATCGACGTTTTTTGTGCCGGTAAAACCGATACAGTTGATCAATATTTTAGGATTATGTTTTTTGACCAGTTTTTCGGCATCTTCGTAACGGGATATCATCTCTTCATCGATATCGCACTGTAGTTCCTGACAGATCCTTGTCCCGATAAAACCTTTACCTAATATAAGAACCTTACGATGATCCATATGCCTCCCGATCGGATTCAACCATCATTTTTACTAATCCTTCAAACGTCACCTGTGGTTTCCATCCTAATATTTTTTTTGCTTTACTATAATCGCCGATCAAAAGGTTCACTTCCGCCGGACGGAAAAACTGTGTATCCACCTCGACCACTACTTTACCGGTATGTGTATCGATACCTTTCTCATCAGTCCCTTTCCCTTCCCATGTGATATCGAACCCGGCGTATTTAAAAGCGAGCCCGGCAAATTCTCTCACGGTATGGGCCTCACCGGTTGCGACCACATAATCATCCGGGGTATCCTGCTGGAGCATAAGCCACATCGCTTTCACATAATCACCGGCAAATCCCCAGTCCCGTTTGGCATCGAGGTTCCCCAGAAGCAGTGTATCCTGTGTACCGGATTTAATATTGATCACTGATGAGGTAATTTTCCTGGTGACAAACTCATAACCCCGCCGAGGCGATTCGTGATTAAACAGGATCCCGTTACAGGTAAACATACCGTACGCTTCCCGGTAATTTCTAGTAAGTTCGAATCCGGTCACTTTAGAAACCCCATAAGGGGAACGGGGATGAAACGGGGTTGTCTCTTTCTGCGGGACTTCTCTTACCTGGCCGAACATCTCGCTTGAACCGGCGAAATAGACCCGTACCGGAGTATTAAGGTCTTTACACGCCGAAAGGATATGGTGAGTACCGTTGATATTGGTCTGTAAGGTAGAGAATTCATCATCGAAACTGTAAGAGACAAAACTCTGCGCGGCCAGATGGTATACTTCATCAGGCCTGACTTGCTGAACTATTTTATAAATACTGGGAAAACTTTCTACTGAACCGGCGACAAGATCAAGGTTATCTTTAATATGCAGGATCCTGGTCATGCGATGAGCCTGGTCTTCAAAAGCGACCCGGCGTACCAATCCATACACTTCATATCCTTTTTCAAGCAATAATTCGGCTAAATAACTTCCGTCCTGGCCGGTAATACCGGTGATCAACGCTTTTTTCACGTTGCCCTCCTATGGCGCTGTTGAATAATAACACCAGCGCCTGATTTCAACGATTAAAAAATGATTACGGCGATTCATTCACTATACTATTTTACAATTCCTGACATCCTTGCATAATGCAAAAATCTGTTTACCCAAAAAAAATTTAAACACAGAGCTCACAGAGTTCCACAGAGAGGATACGAGAATATTTGGTTTCCTCCATCGTTACTCGATGGGGCATCTTCATGAAAACCGAATCGAACCGAAAAATATGATTTTTCGGCTTCGGCGGTTTTCACGAAGGACGGCGCTTTCATGGTTCTTGAAAGCGCGAAACCAAATAGATTTAAAACTTTTAAAGTAACTCTTCTCATCTTACCTCAGCACCCTCTGTGTTCTCCGTGGTTGAAGCCTATTCATTTTTTCAACACATCCTCTGAATAATACAATACGCTTTTCTGTTGAACGATGAACCAGGGATTTAAAAGGTTTTCTTTGTTGTAACGTAACGGTTCGCCTCCTTCGGCTATCATTATTGTCGCGCCGCTTTCTTCGGCAATGACCTGTCCGGCAGCGGTATCCCATTCCATCGTCGGGCCGAACCGCGGATAACAATCAGCGGTCCCTTCGGCAATAAGACAGAATTTCTGAGAACTCCCGATAGATACGATTCTAATCTCACTATGGGTTCCTTTTAAACTATCGATATAATTTTTTGTCTCATCCGACAGATGAGAACGGCTGGCGATGATAGTATATCGTCGTTCGTCGTTCGTCGTTGGTAGCTTTTGGGAAATATTAAAAAGGCTCTCTTCATCATGGACAGTCTTCAACTTCTTACTGCCTTCCAATTTATAGGCTCCTTGGCCTTCTTTTGCAAAATAAAACGTATCTTTTACCGGCACATAGATTACGCCTAATATAGATTTTGCATTACGGATCAAAGCGATATTGACGGTAAATTCTCCGTTGCGGTTTACGAACTCTTTCGTCCCGTCCAGAGGATCTACCAGCCAGAAATATTCCCAGTTTTTTCTCTGCTCATAGGGGATTCCTTTGCCTTCTTCCGAAAGGATAGGAATGTCCGGGTAACGCATTTCTAATTCCTTCACGATCAACGCATGCGATCTTTTATCGGCTAACGTCAACGGCGATGTATCTTCTTTTTTTTCTACTTCAAACGCGGAACCATAGACCGTCAATATCTCTTGTCCGGCCCTTTCGGCAATACGTAAAATATCTACCAACGATATTTTTCCTAATGTATTTCTCATATCTTCGTCACACGTTGCCCTTCGGGCATGCACTGATGATCGCTGATGATAACCACAGATGATCACAGATTTAAAATCACTGTAATCTTTTCACAAATATTTCTTCTTTACAAAAGAGGATATCTTTCTCACACTCTCCTCTATCGTTTCATGGTCGGTATCAATTATGATCTCAGGATTCACCGGTTCTTCGTACGTATCCGAAATCCCGGTAAAATTCTGTATCTCGCCTCGTCTTGCTTTTTCATAAAGCCCGCGGGAATCCCGTTTTTGACAGGTTTCAAGCGAAACCGATATATACACTTCGACAAAGTTCCTGCATAACCCTCTCACAAAATCACGGCTTTCGGTATAAGGCGAAATGAACGAAGCGATCACACACACGTTGTTTTTCTCAAGCACACTCGCCAGGTGCCCTACCCGTTTGATATGCCGGTTACGTTCTTCACGGGAGAATCCTTCTTCCGGGAAAATATCTCTTACCTGATGGGCATCGAGCCGTTCGGTTTTTATGTTCATTTTCTTTAATTCACCGGCTAACGCGTCACCGATCGTAGTTTTACCGGAAGCCGGCAGTCCCGTAAGCCATATCACGAAAGGATTTAATTCTCTGCGGCCGAAATTGATCTTATCCCACATCCGTTCATGGAAAAAATAAAATATCAGTTTCGCGATGACTTCAATACTTCCTACCGTGATCGCGATAGAAAGTTTCCCGGTAAAAATAAACACTAACAACGTAGTCGTGAGTGTCGCGACTACGCGCCAGGAAATAGTTTTTAAAGCTGACCGGCGTTTTGTCTCCCGAAACACATATCTCTCCTATGATTTGAAATACATAGAAATATGCTCAATTCCATTTCGCGAAATACGTTGAAATACAATTGTATTTCCATGCATTTCTATCGTATTGCGACTGTATTTCCATCTATTTTACGGCCATTCCTTCACGATTATACGACTACGCTGCGTGGTATATAGCCTTTTTCTTCTAACCAATTGACCAAAAACTGAGCGCTTTCTTCTTTGGTCTCGTTCTCGGTCTTAATGATCACTTCCGGATTTTCCGGTTCTTCATACGGCGCGGATATCCCGGTAAATTCTTTCACCTCACCCTTCCGCGCTTTTTTATAAAGGCCTTTAGGGTCTCTTTTTTCACATTCTTCTAACGAGGTGTTCACAAACACCTCGATAAAGTCTCCATCTCCTAATAATGCTCTTGCCGCGTCCCGGTCACGCCGGTAAGGAGAGATAAAGGAGGTAATCACCAAAAACCCGGCATCGGCAAAGAGTTTCGCGACTTCCGCGATCCGGCGTATATTTTCGGTACGGTCCTCGGGCGAGAAACCCAGGTTTTTGTTCAACCCGTGCCGGACATTATCACCGTCAAGCACATAGACGTTTACACCCCGGGTAAACAGTTGCGACTGAAGTTTGACCGCGATCGTCGATTTCCCGCACGCCGAAAGCCCGGTCATCCAGATGACCGCGCCGCGATGTTTATTACGTAATTCCCGTTCTTTTTTGGTGACTTTTACATCATGCCAGGTAATATTCGTACTTTTAGTTTTGGTCTCTTCTTTTTGACGGTCAGCGTAGAATTCACGTAAAATATCGGCAACCGGTTTACGCATGATCCGTTCATCGATATCGTCCCCGGAATTCAGTTTTTTTCTTAATTCTTTTCCGCTGATACTTATCGTGTGGTACCCTTTCTCTTTATACTCATCCATCAACCCTACCCGGCCCAGTTCCTCATAATAAGCGGCAAACCCTACCTTTAAAGGCCGGATAAGCAACTCACCGTTTAACTGTTCGAATTTCTCCTGCGCGTCAAAATCGCCCCATACCTGTTTACCGTCATCAAACGGAGCGTCGGCATGACGCCGGCCGATAATGAGGTGGGTAAATCCCAGGTTTTGCCGGTAGATCGCGTGCATAACCGCCTCTTTCGGGCCGGCATAAAACATTTTTATGTCTAATCCGACCAATACGAGCTGATCACACAGGTCATATCCTTTCTCTTCCCAGAATTTTTCGTTCTTATCTCCATAGCCGATCAATCTATGTTTAAGTAATGATTCATACGTCCTCATCCTTATTTCTGCCGGAACATCGTCACTTTTAGTCGTACCGACCAGCGGGTTAAGGACGACTCCGGTAAAAAATCCTTCTTTGGTCAAGGTCTCGGCCGCATAGACCATAGTATATTCATGAGCGCGATGCAGGGGATTCCTGGTCTGAAACGCGACGACCTTGCCCCATGCACGTTCGGTAAATAATGCTCGCGTTTCTTCCGGCGAAAGCATATATTTCCCATATACCGGATGAAGAGGCTCTTTGATCGCCCAGATCTTCCCGCCTAAAAGATGATCTCTGGCGTCATCATTGACGATACGCGGCCCGGGATGACCGGTCCGTTCGGTTCCATAGACCGATTTATTATAAAGTTTCTTATCGAACGGATAGATATCGGAGACCTCTAAAGCTCCTACGATCTGGCCGTGTTCGTTTTTTATCGCGATCGTCTCACCCACCTCAAATTGTTTACTTTCCTTTTTACCGACAGGAAAAGCAAGCGGAATCGTCCAGGCATATTTTTTTCCATCCCGTTCGATAATCTCATCTTCTAATACCCGGTAAAATTCATCTTTACCCATCGGCCCTTCTAACGGAGAAAGCGTTCCGTCGGCAATACGGTAAAATGTCGCGAGATCCGCGTTACGTATCGTATAGACTTTATGCTTTAAGACTTTTTCGATAAAATGGTCCCGTTCTATCTCCGGGATCGTCCGGTTGATCAGCCCACGTCCGCCGTGCGCGGAGATCATAAGGTCATCGTTCATCGTTTGCTCCCCCCTTCCAACTCGATCCCGGCTTTCTGCAGGGTTTCGGAAAGATTTTTCAGGTCTTCCCATTCTTCACATAACCGGTTGAATTCTTTTTCTTTTTTCTTGAGAAAGTGGTAGGTAAGTTTGAGTTTCTCCTGAAACCCTTTTTTCGTAAGGTTATATTTGACCCGTTTGAGTTTTACTTTACCTTCGTTTTTCGAGAAATTTTTGATACTTAAAAGTCCCCTTTTAATAAGGGCGTTAAGAAGATAATTGACTTTCCCCAAGGAGACATCCAGCCGCAAAGACATCTCCCGTTGGGTGATGTCCGGGGTTTTATGGAGTTCGGAGAGGAGATTGAGTATCTCTTCCCGTTCTAATTCGGCAGCACCATTGTTCTTTTTATCCGGAGATTGTTCAAACATTGAACAATATTATAGGACATATCCCCGGCTTGTCAATACTTTCACGCAGATGATCACAGAAGGAAAAACCCCAGATGATCGCAGATATGAAGGTCACAAAGTCACAAGGTCACACATAAAATAGCGGTAAGAATAGTCCGGTTAACCCGTTAGCCCGTTCCCCCCGTTATGCCCGTTAAAAAGAACGGGTGAACGGGAAGCTTCACCTCCGGTGAAGCAACGCGTGAACGGGGTAACTGCTATTAATCTATCCTGAAGAAACGGCGTAGATAGCGATGAGCACCTAAACCAATGAACCCTACTCCTAATAACAGAACCGATGCCGGTTCCGGGACCGGACTGGCCAGGAATATCTCATAATCGTTTCCATCATAGCCCGACCATACAAGATTCATACCTGATAAGCGGGCACTCCGGTCATCATAGATATTATCGGTAACCTGGACTATACCGGTACCGTCGTAAAAAAAGATCTCATTATCATTTCCGTCAAACCCGTACCAGACGATATTGTTTCCAAAAACCTGAGGATACCAATCATCATAATCGTTGTCAGTCAACTGCTGAAGAATAGAACCGTCATAATAAAAGATTTCGTTATCATTTCCGTCAAATCCATGCCAGACCACATTATTGCCGTCTATTTTCGGCCAATAATCAAGATAATCGTTATCAGTCAGTTGCGTAGTAATTGCCCCATCATATAAAAATATCTCAAGATCATTCCCATCATCGCCATGCCAGACAATATTGTCCCCGGATATTTCTGCGTATTCATCATCGTAGTTGTTATTCGTTAGTTGAACCTGAGAGGCACCTTCACGAAAAATGACTTCATAATCATTCCCGTCATAATGAGACCATACAATAGTATCTCCGGATATTCTCGGAAACTCATCGTCAACGCTATTAGTTGTTAATCGTGAAATAGTTAAGCCATCATAGTAAAATATTTCCGACTCCCCAGCAACAATACCTTCCCATACTATTTTGTCTCCAGAAATATCAACATCTATATCAAAATTTGAATTATCGGTGATCTGAGTAGTCATAATCCCATCATAAAGAAATATTTCAGTATCATGCATGGTACTATCCCAATCTCGCCAGACGACCTTACCTTCTAGAGTTCTTGCATCAAAATCATGAGTAGAAACATCTGCCAATTGTATTATAGAGCTACCGTCATAAAAAAATAATTCATAGAGATAACTCCCCTCTTCTCCTTGTCTTCTCTTCCATACCACATCATCACCCGATATCCAGGGGCCATGATCAAAATATCCTGCATTATCCGTAAGCTGGGTGATCTTAAATGAGGGTAACGCGAAAACATCAATATTAATGCCCAAACACAATAAAATAAATAGAACTCCAAATACTACTTTTCTCATCTTCCACCTCTCCTGATGGATATAGACCCTCACCGTTAAGAAAAAGCCCTTGCTCTTTTCTTTAGGCATCTCTCTTAGACTATTCTTCGGAAATCGATCCCGGGCAGGGAAAAATGATGAGGAAAATTTTCCTTACACTCAAATGTAAGCAATTTTTATGCCGGAAAAATTACTACCAAAACTGTAGGATTTAATATCCTTTTTAAAACTTAGGTTTTTGAGGGAAAAATTTCTTAAACCTATTCTTTCAGATATGAGAACAGGCACAAAAAGTGTCAGGATATTTTACAGATTCGGAAAATTTTACACATTTGAAGCTATTGCGGGGTACAATAGCCCCTGATTACAGTGATTACGCCTGCGGCATCGATTACGGTGATTATTCTGAATTTGATTGAAGATTATACACAGTGATCATCTCTAATATCTTTCGAGACAACGTGTGACTATGTGACTTTGTGTCGTGTGACTTTTATATTGATTCCACCCCTTTCAGATGATCGGCTACCTGTGACGGTAGAGGTTTCGGACTTTCATCGATTTGAGTTGGTAACCCTATTTTATCAAGCAACTCGATAAAAGGATCGGGATCGAGTTCTTCGACATTCACCATCGTCCTTACGTCCCAGATATCTTTGGCAATAAGCATCGCGGCGGCAACCGGCGGTACTCCGGCAGTATAACAGATTGCCTGGGACTCTACTTTTTTATAACACTCCGCGTGATCGCAGGTATTATAAATAAATATCTCCCTTTTTTCTCCGTTCTTCTCGCCGCGCACGTAATCTCCGATACAGGTCTTTCCGGTATAGTCAGGCGCAAGCGATAAGGGATCGGGCAGGATCGCTTTCAATACCTTTAACGGTACGACTTCGACTCCTTCGGCGGTCCGGACCGGTTTTTCTGAAGTCAGCCCAAGTTTAGTCAGGACCGTGAACACATTGATATAATGATCGCTGAACCCCATCCAGAACCGGATAGTATTGGCGTCGATATTTTTCGATAACGAATGGAGTTCGTCATGGCCGTTCAAATAGACCGGTTGTTCACCGACGACCGGGAAATCATAGATCATCTTTATCGAATGGACTTTCTCCATCACCCATCTGCGGTCGATCCAGGTCCATACTTTTTTGAATTCGCGGAAATTTATTTCCGGGTCGAAATTCGTCGAAAAATATCTGCCGTGATTACCGGCGTTTACATCCAGGATATCGATCGTATCGATCGTATCGAAATGATGTTTCACCGCAAGCGCCGCGTAGGCGTTGACTACCCCGGGATCGAACCCGGCTCCTAAAATAGCGGTAGTACCGGTTTCTTTACATTTATCTTTACGTTTCCATTCATAATTACCGTACCAAGGCGGATCTTCACAGACTTTATGCGGTTCTTCATGTATCGCGGTATCTATATAGGCAGCCCCGCTTTTCATACAGGCTTCGAGTAACGACATATTCACATAAGCCTGAGCAAGGTTGATCACGATCTGTGAACCGGTATCCCGGATAAGCTTTACCGTAGCGGGGATATCCAATGCGTTGATCTGACGGGAATATATCTTTTTTGAGGGATCTTTCAGGCTTTTTTTCTTTTTTACGCTTTCGATGATCTTATCACATTTACTTTGCGTCCGCGATGCGATACAGATATCGCCCAGCACGTCATTGTTTTGCACGCATTTATGGGCAGCCACATGAGCAACCCCTCCGGCTCCGACGATCAACACGTTTTTTCTCATAGCTACCCCCCTTTTCTTCTTAAGATAGATTCGTCATGAAATCTTTATACTCGAACTTACGGACCACATCAATCTTTCCATTCAATCTTTTTACCACAATTGCCGGCATTTTTAAACCGTTAAACCAATTTTTCTTTACCATCGTATATCCCGCAGCATCGGAAAACCTGATAATACTGCCTGTTTTTAACTTCGAGGGAAACCGATATGTCCCGAAAATATCACCGGCTAAACAGGACCTCCCGGCGATCATATATCGGTATTTACCGCCTCCTGCCTCTCTTATTTTCGCCTGGCTACGATAGATCAAAAGATCAAGCATATGGGCCTCAGTTGAAGCGTCGACAATAGCGATATCGATCTGATTCTTAACAATATCAAGCACCGTCGTTACCAGCTCGGCTGACTGAGTAATCGCACTTTCCCCCGGCTCTAAATAGATTTGCAGTTTAAATCGATCGCTGAATTCTTTCAATTTCCTGCAGAACTTTTTGACCGGATAGTCTGCTTTCGTAAAATAGAGCCCTCCGCCAAGGCTTACCCATTCTAACCGTTTAAGAATACTCTCATATTGTTCAGTGATGTAATCCAGATGTTTGGAAAATGTTTTGAGATCATCGTTCTCACAGTTAAAGTGAAACATGACCCCGCTGATCAAATGCATCACTTTTGAAAGAGAGTTTTTATCTACCACCCCTAATCGTGAATATCTCCGGGCCGGATCAGCAAGATCAAAGTGGGAATAACTTACTCGAGGATTTATTCGTAGCCCCACCTTACAGGTACGGACAGAAGAATAAAAAGTTTTTAACTGCGATACCGAGTTAAAAATAACCGTGTCGGCGATCTTGCCGACTTCCTTTATGTCCTCCTTTGAGTAGCCGACTGAATAGGCATGAACTTCCTTGCCGAATTTCTCATATCCTAAACGGGCCTCATACGGTGAACTGGCTGTAGTCCCATCCATATATTTCTTCATCAGTTTAAAAACACCCCAAGTTGAGAAACATTTGAGGGCCAGAACTGACTTTGCCCCGCAGTAATCACGGATATATTTGATGATCTTAAGGTTTTTTAACAGTTTTTTCTCGTCAATCAAATAATAGGGTGTTTTTAACTTCATAATTAACCTTTAAAAAATCGCCGCAATCCCGCTATAATCACCGCAATCCCTATATAAATTTTTCATTTTATATTAATAAATATTTTTTTGATTTGCAAGGGTTTTTCTGATATATCAACGCCGAGAGGGCCGCGCTAAACGGCTCCATCCGATGATACCGGAGATGATTAAAAGAAGAGCTATGACCTGTGAGGTAGAAAAGATCCCCCAAAATCCCCGCGGGTCGCCGCGGAAGAATTCGATAATAAACCGGAATATCCCGTAAAGGATGAAATAAGAAAGCAAAATCTGCCCTTGGAACCGCTGACGGCGGCGGATAAAAAGCAGGAGAAAAAAGATCATCAGCAGGAAAAAGGCGGAGATCAATTGAGTCGGAATGACTTTCCCGCCGATCATCCCGGCCGGCGAACCATGCGGAAACTCGATCCCGATCCAGGAATCGGTATGCCGGCCGTAACAACAGCCGTAAAAAAAACATCCTAACCGGCCGAAGAAATGGCCTAACGGAATAGTCAACGCGATGATATCTACATGTTCCAGAAAATTTACCCGATATTTTCGGGTAAGGAGATATAACACCGCTAATCCCCCGATCACTCCCCCGTAAAATACAAATCCGGCCCGGCCCAGAAGCATCGCGGCCGGTTCTTCGAGAAACATGTCCCATTCGACTATCAGATATAAAACCCGAGCGCCGATAAACGCGCCGATGATCGACCAGAACAAGATATCGGAAAAAAGCTTGGTATCTAACCGGCACCTTTTCGCCTCACGCATCGCGAAAAGGTATCCGGCCATTACCCCCATAAACACCAATACCCCGTAAGTGTATATCGTAAATAAACCTATGTTAAATAATATCGGACACATAGTTTTCACCGTACCGCGAAACGCGACACGCGTAACGCGAATTTTGCTCTCTATCTTACGCAGAACGCATTACGCGTTACGACATCATTTTGCCTGCAAAATGATGTTGACCGGGCCGTCCAGATCTAACTGAATATCCATATGCGCGCCGAATATTCCGGTCTTTACCTCTATTGTATACGATTTGAGTAATTCCACAAACTCATCATACATGTTTTTTGCTCCTTGGGGCTTCATCGCGTTATCAAAAGACGGCCGGCGGCCGCCTTCGGTATCGGCGCATAACGTAAAATTGGGAATACACAGGATATCATACTTTTTGTCCTTTACCGAAAAATTCATTTTACCGCGCTCATCTTCAAAGATCCTTAACGCAACTACTTTTTCCGCCATCGTAATAAGGCCTTCCCGGGTATCTTCTTTTTCTAATCCCACAAATACCGAGATCCCCGGACCGATCGTGGAAAAAACTTTCCCTTCGGCCTTCAATTCTCCTCTATGGACTCGTATCACTAAAACTTTCATATACGAAAATTATCAATTCTCAATTAGCAATTATCATTTAACAATGAAGAGAATAAATACAATAAGGATACCCTGTGTTACATTGCTAATTGTTAACTGCTAAATTTGCATTGATCATTATCATTTTAAACGCATGACACGTTACGCGTTACGCGTTACGCATTTCGCTCCCTGATAGCTTCCTCTTCGGTCAAGCTCTTCATTGATAGCGTTCATGACTGATGTACGGTCATTGATCCAATCGGGAGCGATAAGACATTCTTTATCTGCGGTCGAAACCAATCTTAAAATCACTGTCTCTTTCGGTAACCTCTCTACATAATCACATACCATACCGACATACGCATCTCTGGTAAGTAACGATACTTCCCCTTCCTGATACCATTTCTCCAGCGCCGTATTCTTTAAGACATGAAGTACATGGAATTTTATACCGTCTACCCCTACACTCGCGATACGTTCGGCATCGCCGAGCATATCGGCTCTTGTGTGTCCGGGAAGGCCGATGATCATATGCACCCCCACAGAAATATCATATTTTTTTGTAATCGTAAAAGCGCTTAAAAAGTCTTCGTAACTGTGTTTACGGTTGATCATCTCCAACATCCGGTTGTGCGTAGTCTGGAGGCCGTATTCCATCCAGACCAGATACTCTTTGGCATAATCGGCAATCATCGCTATCTTTTCTTCATCAACACAATCCGGCCGGGTAGATATCGACAGCCCCACGATCTGGGGAAACTCTTTGATGATATCATATGTTTCCTTTAATCTATCAATATCGGCATAGGTACTGGAGAACGCCTGGAAATAGGCGATAAATCTCTTTACGTTCATCTTCTGTCCATAAAACCGGATCGATTCTTTGATCTGGGTACGGATATCCTTTTTCTCCTTTGTGAAATGGCTGAACGCGGAGTTATTACAGTAAATACACCCGGTATCGCTCAAAGTACCGTCGATATTAGGGCAACTAAACCCGGCATCAAGGCTTATCCGATGCACCCTTTCGCCGAACTTCTCCCGCAAATACCGATTGTATGAATAATAACGCATGGTCACACGACACACGTCACACGACACACGTCACACGAAAATCTGCACAGCAGTTTTGTCACACGTTGCACGTCACATGTCACATGAAAAACCCCTGTTTCCTTCACGTGTGACCTTGTGACTATGTGTCTATGCGACCTATACATTGTGACTATGTGACCTTACCCCTTGAAATTTATCACTGATAAATTTCGGGGATTCAGTCCCGGGAATTCTGCGAATTCCACGGGATGACTATGTGACTCCTTCGTTTTAAAAGACTATATACGCACCCGCAATAATCCTGCCGGTAAAGATCATGTTCTTTGGCGAACTGATTTGCTATTTTGAATCCGTCTTTCTTTTTAAAATCGACAGGCAAAAATGCTTCCCCGCCGACGGATTTTGCTATTTCAAAAACAACACTGCTTTCTTTATGCGGGCTTATCGTAAGGGTAGTCGTAAAATAGTCGAACTTTTTTTCTTTACTCACCCGGTACGTCTCCTGAAGCCGCAGACGATAACAGAGCTGGCAACGTGTGCCTCGTTCCGGCTCATCAGCAAATCCCCGGCACACATCAAACCATTTTCGCGGAGCGTATTCGCCTTCGATCACCTCAATATCAAACGCGGCCCGGATATGTTTCAGGTTTTCTTTACGTTTTTCGTATTCATCCCGGGGATGGATATTCGGGTTAAAATAAAATCCGGCCACACCGAATCCTTCTTCGTGCAGACGGTGCGCCGCACCCGCGGCACATACACCACAGCATATATGCAGTAACACTTTTTTCATAATTCCAGATAATCTTTAAGGGTAACGAACTGTAACTGTTCTTTTAAGGCCGGCATGAGTTCTTCTAATACGGTCAGGGTATTCGCACGAGGATGCGCGATGACGATTATTTTCCCCTTTTCCCGGGCAAGCGCGATGAGTTTCACTATTTTCTCTTTAATCACTTCCGTATCATCGACCGCGTCAAGAAATCCGTCGTTTCGGCGGCAGCGCACACCGACCTGCGCGGCGACTTCGCAGGCTATCGAATCGAGAGAAGTCAGGCTATCGACAAACACCAGGTTGTCCCGTTTCATATGGCTTAACACTAACCTCATTATTTTAGGGTTTTCGGTCGCTTTTGAACCCATATGATTATTTACTCCCATCGCGATACGTATCGAATTCAGGTATTTCCGCAGTAACCGTTCGTTTCCCTGACGGCCGTGATGAGTCCCGATAAAATCTTTTTTTACTTTTCTGTAGCTTTCTATCTCGGTTTTTGGTTCTAACGGCAGATGAATAAGCACGCTAAACCCGCACCGTTGTCCGATATACGCTACGTTCTTAGAAAACCGCTCTTCCGGAAACACCGAGATCGTAAGGGGAATATCCAGATCATACAGAGATTTTATTTCTTCGATACTTGTGCCAAGATCATCAAAGATCAACGCGCAATAAGGCCGAGGATATCCCGACGCGGCATCCGGGATAACGGCAAGTGTCGGCGCGTTACCGATGGCGTCTTTTGTCGTACGGAAAGAAGTGTACAACACAAGCGCCGCGATGATAATAAACCCGATGATAAGTGATATCTTAGCGACTTTACCCATGAGTTAATTCCCTGAACTGGCGGTAGGCGTCCTGAGGCGGGTCCGCTTTTAATAACGCGCTGCCCACACAAAGATAATCCACACCTGACCGGATGATCTCCTTGGCATTATCTAACTTGACGCCCCCGTCGATCGCGGCTATGGTTTGAGGAAACAGGGATTTGAATGTACGGATCTTATCGAGTACCTCGGGGATAAACTGACTGCCGTAAAAACCGGGGATGACACTCATAAATAACACCATATCGAGATCGGGAATAAGGCCTTTAAAATCGTCTATTGGGGTCGAGGGATTGACGGCAAGCCCCGCGCTTAACCCATTCTCGCGGATCTTCTCGATAACCTCAGCATGGTTTTTCCTTTTCATCTCATGATGAAAGATAATACGGTCGGCACCAAACTGTTTAAACGGCACAATCCACCGGATAGGGTCCTCGACCATCAAATGGGCCTCACTTCCTATCGAAGACCGGCATTGGGTTAACTCATCGAGTGTGATACTTGCCGACGGCACGAATTCTCCGTCCATGATATCCACCTGCACGTAATCGGTGAATCCCCGGCAGATATCGATCATTTTCAGGAATTCATCTTTATTATCAGTCAAAAGTGCCGGAACGACTTTCATTTTTTATTCCTTTGGAAATAAGTCTGTAAGACCTCAAGTACCCCTTCATTGACGGTATAGTTTTTCGTCTTCCAAGTATTAATAATATCGTTTTTCTTTTTCCCCCACAGGGTAATGTACGTTTCCATCCCCGAAACCGGGCCCTGGCGGCATACACTTGGAGGATTAGGCAGATATTGGACTATCCCATCGGGAAACGTATAAGTCTTTATCGCTTTATACGTCCAATACGTATAATGGAACTTATACTGCTCAAACGCGTCAAGGATATCTTTAAGATACCGGCCTTCACCGTAATGACCGCCGCGCCAATTCACGCCGAATTCACCCACGAATATGTCGACTTTGTTCTTTTGAGCGAAAGCATGGTACCCTTGAAGACATTTAAATATTTTCTTTTTATCCCATTTCTCGGAACCGATTGTACCCGGATACCTCAAATACGGTATGAATTGAAAACTGTAATCCAGGGGAACATAGGAATGGATACTGATCGCGACTCTTTCGGCAATCAGATCTTTCAAAAAATCGATCTGGGTCGCCCAGAGATTACCTTCCAGGAAAATAGTATGATCTTTATCGATACTTTTTATACTCCGGATGAGCCGGGAATAAAACCGGGTCAATTGAGGTATCTCCCTTTTATCCAGGACCGGTTCGTTCAATACATCATACCCGTAAAGGGCCGGTTTATCTTTCAGCTGATCAACGATACACTCCCATATCTCAAGACATCTTTCCCGCAGCGATACGTCCTGCCAAAACAGGGCTTCACCGGTCGAATCCGCGTGCCAATCGTGATTCTGCGCCCCGGGCGCGGCATGAAGGTCAAGAATGACTTTTAATCCGTGATTTCCAGCCCAATCCAGGACTTTTCCCAATAACCGTATCCCCTGTGTATTCTGACGGAACGGGCCTTTTTCTAAAAGACGGTAATGAAACGGTACCCGGATACAATTAGCTCCCCATCGGCTGATAGTCTTAAAATCGTCCTCGGTAATAAAATTCGTACGAAACGCTTTCTCGAATTTCTCTAACTCCTGTGGCCCATATTGCTTTTTAAACTGGGATTTTATCTCTTTTACGGCAATATTCCTCCCCGCCAAAAGATATCCCTCCATTAACAGCCATCCTCCCAGATTGACTCCGCGTAACCGGAAAGGCCATCTATCCCGCCGCTTAAAACCACGGCCTTCAGGCCGTGGATGGAGGTGGCGAGGATTCCGCCCCAAAGGAACCCCGGGCTTTTCCCTCACCCCAACATGTTTATCCAGCGGGATCCCGATATGTTCGGGAAGCCCGGATGGGGCTTCATTTACGTGATCTGGCATAATAATGTGCTTTCTTTTTATAGGCACAGCGATATGAACCCGGCCAGGATTCCGAAAGGATCTCTTTCACCGGGACGCAGTAGAACTCCTCGCCGTTGACGGTCTTACGCAGGCCGAAACGGTCTTTATAGATCGGACAATAATACCCCTGTTCGTCCTTACGCAAATGCTCGCAAGGGTCCTCATACGCCCCGCAACAGGCTCCGCAACGAATACACCGGTTTTCCCATTCCTGTTCTTTCTTCTCGAGATATTGAGTATACTTTTCTTGAGTATCCATTATTGAGTCCTTACCAAAGGATCCTTTCCAGACAAAGGCTATTATATCAAAGATATGGAGATCGACAAAAATTTAATTTTTCTCTTGCTAAATTTTTAATTTTGGTTTATTATATAGAAAATTACGAATTTTATGCAAGACCAGATCAGAGGGAATGAAAAAAAACTTTTGTACCAAAAACGCAAATTGTTCCATTAACAATAGCGTCAATTGTTCTGACCTACGTGTTACAGAAACACTGTGGCGCGTTCTGATTCGTGATTTTCCTTCCCAGATAAAAAAAATTTCCCTACACACAAAAAAAACCAGTTATTTTTCTTCAGTATTTTTCCCGGGAGAAAGTAGTAGTTTATTTTTAAAAGCGCGGTATCACAACCCGCACAACCACATTTCAGCGTAATGGAAACAGGTACGCTAGAAAGGGGGTAACATGAAGAAACGAGCTCCTTTTGGGTACGAACTGGTATTGAATCTTTTTGAATGCGACAAGAGCATCATCACCTCGAAAAAACAATTACAGAAATATGTCGACCTGTTATGCAAAAAGATCAAAATGAAGAAGTACGGCAAGACTCTATTACCTTACTTCGGCGAAAAGAACCCGGTCACCGCAGGTTATTCGTTAGTCCAGCTGATCGAAACCTCATCTATCACCGGCCATTTCTCAGACCTCTGGCGGTCGGCATACATCAATATCTTTTCCTGCAAGAAATACAATAAGGAACTCGCCAAGGAATTCACCCGTAAATTCTTTAAAGCGAAAAAAATGACCGCTCGTTATCTTATCCGTTGAGATCAAGGTCGGATGATACGTCAACTTTGATTCCTTCACTTTACAATCCGGTTTTTTCAAAGCCTATGGTTTAAGGATGAGTCCGTGCGGCAATTGCGGTAAGAGGTTTTCCTCTAACCGCACAAAAGAGGTCTCTTCATGAAAATAAAAAGTGGCCAGGATATCTCCTTCCACTCCCAGTTTGAGGCCGTTATGGAAACTTATTTTAAGGCGCGGAGTAAATCCTTGCGTGAAGGCAAAAGGAAGGTCTGTCCGTCGGGCCGCTCGTTCAAGAATGCGTACCAGGTCGAGTTGAGAATAATAACGCATTAACCCGCTTTTCTGGATAGTCACCTTCAATGTGTTCATACGGCTCCTCCCGCGGTATAGTGAGGATTGAACCGCGGATGTACCGATGTGGTATACTGCCGGAAATCTATTTTTTCATCTCGGAACGCCTCCTCCCAGATATCCCAACGAAAGGTCTCCTCACAGGAATCGGACCGCGCTCCCGCGACAAACGCCCGGAAGATCACCGGAGCGATCTCTCTCCCGGCCCGGGAAAGGACCGCTTCCAGGAAACTGCGTTCCTGGGTCGAAAATGAAATATGGTACCGTCGTAAAGGAAACGAACCCAACTCTTTTTGGATCAACTGCCGTTTACGCCTCAAGTTTTCGGGGCTATCCATAGCGACATCCTGGAACCGGGAAAAAGGTTTAGGGATAAAGATGTTGATACTCGCGTTCACTTTTACCCCTAACGCCCTCTGAAAGCTACGGATCATCTGAGCGATCGCGACCACATCCTCATCAGTCTCCCCGGGTAACCCGAACATAAAATAGAGCTTGATAGTGCGCAGACGCAGCGACCGTAACACATCTCTGGCTTCAAAGACCGCGTCGACATCAATATGTTTGTTGATTTTTTCCCGTAACTCGACGGTCGCGGCTTCAACGGCAAGAGTGAGCGAAACTTTTTTCAATGCCGCCAGGCGGGGATATAACCGGCCGACGATATCATCGACCCGTAATGAAGGGAGCGCGATCCCTACCCGCTTTTCCTTAAATAATTTCCCGGCCCCGTCGATGATCTCTTCTATTTGAGAGTGATGCGATGCTGAAAGAGCCAATAAAGAAAGATTCTCATAACCGCTTGATGCGTATATCTCTTCCATCTGGGTTAACACGTATTCCGTTTTTTTTTCACGATAAGGGAAATATACACACCGGGCCTGACAAAAATAACAGTGGTGGGGACATCCCCGAGCGATCTCAATCGGTGCCCGATCATGCACGATCTGAGTATAAGGAGTAAGCCAGCGGGTAGGATAATAAGAAGTATTCAGATCTTTTACATGCACTTTTTTAAGCGGAAATTGCACACTAGGGGTTTTCGGTACCAAACGGGCCCCTCCCTCTCCCGTCGCGACCTCATAATAAGCCGGCACATAAAACCCTTCGATATGAGCAAACGCCTCTAAACGTGCCTCACGGCCTTTATAGCGTTTCAACACTTCCATAAACTCCTCGGCTTTTGCTTCAAACTCGCCTAAAAAAAACACATCGACAAAAGGCGCGATTGGCTCAGGATTGACCAATCCTCCGGCCATCACGATGATATCACGACGCCGAGAAGGTTCAAAAGGGATACCGGCAAGTTCTAATACAGCCAGAAAATTAGTAAAATTCAATTCACATCCTAAATGGAAACCTACTACATCGAACGTATCCAAAGCGGCCTTACTTTCCAAAGAAAACAGCTTGGTCCCGGTCTGTGTAAGATATCCGGCTAGATCGGGAGCCGGCAGGAATACCCGTTCGCATACCGCCGATTCATATTCATTGATCAGGCCGTAAATGATCCTTAACCCCAGATTACTCATCCCCACCTCATACAGGTCCGGAAAACATAGACAGATTTTCAGCCTGCCGTCATGAGGTTTAGAGACTGCGTTCCATTCATTACCTATATACCGTTGAGGTTTTTGAAATTGAGCCCAATCCATAATTTACGAAAGTCACACGTCACACGACACATAGTCACACGTAAAAGAATATTTCCCCCTGAATCTGGTTTCAACGTGTGACATGTGACTATGTGACCTTGTGACTTTGGTTCTAGCTCTGTTGCCGGGTGATATTAAACACAATCCCCAGAAGGACAAATGTCATCATCATATGGGTCCCGCCATAACTCAAAAAAAGCAGCGGGATACCTACTACCGGAAGGATCCCCATCGTCATTCCCATATTAACAAAAATATGTAAAAAATATAACGAACCTACCCCTATCGCTAAAAAATAACCGAACTCATCTTTTGCTCCGCGCGCGATCATCAGGATATTCCTCAATATCAGGTAGTAGACGATCACAAGAAACAATCCGCCGAGAAATCCCCATTCTTCAGCCAATACCGTGAAAATAAAATCGGTATGCCGTTCGGGAAGAAAATTGAACTGGTTTTGAGTACCGCCCAAAAATCCTTTTCCGGTGATCCGGCCGGATCCGATAGCGATCTTAGACTGAATAATGGTATATCCCGCCCCCCACGGTTCGATATTCGGGTTCAAAAACACCAGTAACCGTTTCTTTTGATAATCTTTAAGGACATTCCAGCCAAACGGAGCAAGGATCATCCCGGAAATCAGAAGAACAAAAAAATATTTTTTAGGGATACGCGACGAAAAACCCATGATAAAAAATAAAAGCACACAGACCAGTCCCGTACCCAGATCCGGTTGTGTAAAGATCAACAGGAAACTTACGAATACCAATCCTAACGGCGCCATTACTTTTTTGAGAAACAGGTTTCGTTCTTCTCGTTTCAGCCAGAAAAACCGGGCCAAAAGGATCAAAATCGCCAGTTTAGCAAATTCCGAAGGTTGAAAATTTACCCCTAAAAACGAAAACCACCGTTTAGCCCCCATCACTTCTCTACCGAAAAACTTGACCGCGATCAATAACCCCAGACTTATTCCGTAAATAATAAAACTAAAATCGAAATATACCCGGTAGTTGATAAACCCCACGATACCGACGACGATCCAGGAAACGGCGATCCAGACGATCTGTTTATAAAAAATATCTTTATGGACAAATTCTCCCGCCTGATGCAACGAGCTATACAGACAAAGAATACTCAACACATTAAGGATGAGAACACACCCGATGATCATAAGCGCGTTTTTCTTCATAACAGGTCTTTTTCTTTCAATTGTTCCAGGAAATGGTACGCTACTTTTACGGCCACGGCGCTTGATTTCCCGTATTCCAAAAAGACACATATTGTATATTCGGAGCCTTTATAGGGAAAAAATCCGGCAAACCATCCGTGTGATTCTTCCCGGCCGGTCTGGGCCGTTCCGGTTTTACCGGATATCTTCAATCCCAATTCATTCAACAGATGAGCGGTCCCTTCGGGGTCAGAGACGGTCCTGCGTAATCCCTGGCGAACGATCGCGATGTTTTCCGGGGATACGTTAAGCGGAATACTGCTACGATGAGGAATTTCGGTATTCTCGATCAACCGGCCGATATGCGGAAACACTATTTCTCCGCCCGAGGCGAACACGTTCATCATCACCGCGGCCCGCAGGGGCGTGATTTCGAAAAACCCCTGGCCGATAGAAAAATTCAGGGTATCTCCTCCGAACCAGGATGTCCCCTTTTTTCGGCGTTTCCATCTTCGGTCAGGCACAAGTCCCTTTTTTTCATAAGGCAGATCGATAAAACATTCCTGGTCTAAACGGAACAGTTTTGCCCAATGAGCTAATTTCTCTACTTTTAACAGTAACCCGATATTATAAAAATACACGTTACAGGAGTGGCTTAACGCTTGATAAATATTCTCATCACCATGATGTTTCGTACAGCCGAAAAATACGTTTCCGTAAGAAATCCCTCCGTTACAGAAAAAAGTAGTCCGGGGAGTTATTTCCTTCTCCTGGAGCGCGGCAAGCGCCAACAGCGGTTTGAATAGAGAACCGGGAGGGTATCTCGCCTGAATAGCCCGGTTGATCAACGGTTTGTTACGATCATGAAGAATAGCCGACACGTGTTTACCCTCTAAAAAATCGTTCACATTATAGGAAGGATGAGAAACAAGAGCCAGCATCTCTCCGTTTTTTGCGTTCATCAAGATGAGGACGCCTCGGTGACCTTCGAGACATTCATACGCGAGCGCCTGCAGACGGGAATCGATGGTAAGCGAAAGGTCGCTCCCTTTTGCTTTCTGGGTCTTGCCTAAAAATCCGACCATCTCTCCTTTAGAATTCACCTCGATCAAATCAGCTCCGTCGGTCCCTTTCAGATAACTATCGTAATACTGCTCTATCCCCCCCACCCCGGTCCGTTCAAAAGGAGAATATCCGTACTCTTTTAAATCCCGGTAAACGATTTTCGCATCTTTCACGTACCCGAGGATATGGGAATATTCATAACCAAACGCGTAGGTCCTCCTGGGTAACGCCCTTATAGTGACCTGCCCTTTAAGTTTTTCTTTTATCTTGAGGGCTTTTTCTTTCGGAATATCCTCGATAATATCTACCGGAGAGAATACGTTGAGAAAATTCTTTTGATACGTACTTTCGATCTGTGTCCGTTCCTGACCGGTTATTTGAGAGACCTCTTCGAAAAACGTATCCCGGTCCTGGCGTATCTGATACGGGACGACAGCAATGGTAAAGATAGGGCTATCATAGGCAAGCACTTTCCCTTGCCGGTCAAGAATCCGGCCCCGCATGGAAGGGAAGGGGACGATTTTGATATAATTATTCCTCGCTTTTTCAAGGTAATAATCCCCCTGCTGGATCTGGTAACAAAAAAAAGTAGCTACCAGGATGAAAAAACCGACTAATATTATCCTGTGGAGAAATCGTGTATCCATTGGAACATAATGTAATGAAGCAGATGATAAAGAGCGATCGATTGTAGTATAAAAAGGCTTAACAACTTAACACTTAATTGCCCTACCAGTATACTATTATACAGCCCATAGAGCAAAAGGATACCGGCAATCCCTAACGTCTTCACTATAACCCGCGGATGGAAATGTTTTACGAAATAGCCTATCCCGATACAGGTGATGAGGAAAAAAACGGTATAAAACGGAAACGGCGCAAAGACTAACCGGTCTTTCACAAGACCCAGCACCAAAGCGTTCGTAAGCGCGAATTCAATAGGACTATGAAAAGCGATAAAGAGTATCCCCAGGTAAAGCAGTTCGGCTTTAAGCGAGAACAAGAAAGGATTTAAAAAGTCTATACCGAGAAGGAATAAAAGCGCAACGGATAATTTTAGATATACCGGTCTCATTGGATAATAAAAACATCTCTGGTCGACGAGATATGCGCATCAGGAGTCGCCTCCACTCTAAGAAAAAAGTCGTCGGGATCTTCGGCAACGGTACTGACACTGCCTACTTTTATCTGGAACGGGACATATTGGGAACTGGTAAAAAGGGCATCGCCGGGTGAGACATTTTGTCCGGCTTCGATATATAAGACTTTGGGATGGCCGCTCAACGTCCCCTGTAATAATCCCATACCCTTCTTTTCGATAAATACCGGCAAAGAGAAATAAGGGTCGTTTATTAAAAGAATAGTACTATAATTTTCGAATACTTCGCTGACTTTACCGATTAAAAGTTTATCCTCGGTAATAACCAGGCTTTCTTTTCGGGTATTCTGCCTTTTGCCGGCACTACAGAACGCGATCTTCCGCCAGGCTGTAGGAGAAAACCCCCAGATCCGGCCATAAATGACCACAATGTTATTTTCTTCTTTAAGTTCTAACGCTTTCCTTAATTTCTCGTTTTCCTGAGCTAAACTATCTAATTCTTCGACTTTAAGCGACAAGATCATGTTCTCTATTTTAAGGTCGTTCAATAAAGACATATCGGCCTGAGGCCGGATCAGCCCCTGGGACATGAAAATAAACAAAACGCCCATACTCTCTTTAAAAATCAGGAAAAGGAAAAGGGAAAGGAGGACGTATCCGACAAGTTTATATCGAAACTTAGAAAGTAGAAACAAGCGTGATCTTCTTTAAAAACTTAGGTTCTTCTAAAATCTTACCGGTTCCTTGGGCGACCGCGGTCAAAGGATCATCGGCAATAAAACAGGCAAGTCCGGTCTCCTCCGAAATAAGTTTATCCAGACCTTTCAAAATCGACCCTCCGCCGCATAATACGATTCCCCGTTCGATCAGATCTGCGGCTAATTCCGGGGGAGTCCTCTCTAACGTCACCTTTGCGGCTTCAACGATATCCCTTAACGGTGCCTGCAACGCTTCTCTAATTTCTTCGGAATTAATACGAGTGAACTTCGGTAACCCCGTGATCAAATCCCGTCCGCGGACTTCCATCATCAACTCTTCATCTAACGGCCAGGCTGAACCTATTTTAATCTTTATTTCTTCCGCGGTACGTTCTCCGATCATCAGATTATAATTCTTTTTCATATGTTCCATGACCGCTTCATCCATCTCATCGCCGCCGACACGGATCGAACGGGCATAGACGATACCGCCAAGAGAAATCACGGCGATCTCGGTCGTCCCGCCGCCGACATCGATGATCATATTTCCTTGCGGTTCGGCGATAGGAAGGCCTACTCCTATAGCGGCGGCAATCGGCTCTTCAACCGGTATCACTTCGCGAGCTCCGGCACGGATCGCCGAATCTTTTACCGCCCGTTTCTCTACTTCGGTAATACCCGAAGGAACAGCGACTACGATACGGGGACGGATAGGGAAACGGCTGGAATGGGCTTTCTTGATAAAATAACGCAACATTTCTTCGGTAATGTTAAAATCGGCGATTACTCCGTCTTTTAAAGGACGTATCGCGACAATACTCCCGGGAGTCTTTCCTAACATCTTCTTTGCTTCTTCGCCTACCGCGAGCACATCACCGGTATTTTTGTAAATAGCCACTACCGAAGGTTCACAAAGAATGATCCCTTCTCCCCGGACATAGACGAGCGTAGTTGCAGTCCCCAGATCGATCCCTACATCGTTAGAAAACCTTCCCAAGAAACTACTTATGCTTTTTGTGATATATTGTGTAAAGCGTCCCATAGCAAATAGTTAATAAAAATCATAACAGAGCCTTATAAAATTGTCAACACACAAATATCTCCGGCCAATTATCCTTTATTTTAAAGGCTTTTTTTCCGCTTTAGCCGGAATATTTCACTTTATAAAGATACAGGCCGTACCCCGGAGCTGGTTTCTTCTTCCAGGGGAATCTCCCTTCGAGCACATCCCTGGCTCGGGCCAAAGACATCCGGCATCCTCCTCCTTCCACCAGGAACGACACGATATTACGGGCCATATTACGCAGAAACCCGTCAGCTTCAATATCGATAATAACAAACGGACTTTTTTTCTTAATATGTATGGCAAAGATCCTTCGGCGGCAGTCATGATAAAGGTCCGGCTGTTTCGCAAAAAGGCTACGGTCTTTATATCCGATAAGCTTTTTGGCGACCGACTGCATAACTTTAAGATCGAGTGGATCGGGCACCCACCAGGAACGAGTACGTTCAAACACCGAAGGTTCTTTTACGTTAAGGATACGGTACCGGTATATCTTCGTTGAAACGCTGAACCGGGCATGGAAATCATCAGATACTTTCTTTACCCGTTTCACGCGGATATCTCCGGGTAAAAAACTATTCAGCGCGCCTTTTATATTGGCAATAGGGATGGTGGTATCGACGAAAAAATTCAAGACTTGATCTTTGGCATGTACGCCGCGATCGGTCCGGCCGGCATAGATCAACTTTACCTTTTGACGAAAAAGCTTTTCTATCGCCTTTTCCACCTCACCCTGCACTGTTTTGGCTTTTTCGCTCTTCACGTGTGTCGTATGTCGTGTGCCGTGTGACTTTTTTTCGGACTGGATCTGCCATCCAAAATAATCACTTCCGTCATATTCCAATCTTAATAGTATGTTCTTCATGTAGATAGTCACAAAGTCACATGGTCACAGAGTCACACGTAAAAACCAGAAAGCAAAAACATGTGACGTGTGTCTATGTGTCGTGTGACCTTATTTGGTAAGTTCTTCCGCGATCTGGACCGCATTCAAAGCGGCCCCTTTACGCAGATTGTCAGCGACCACCCAGATCCAAAAACAATTCTTGTTGAACGGATCGCGTCTGAGACGCGCAACATATGTGAGATCGGTCCCCTCGACTTCCAGAGGCAAAGGGAACGACGAATCCGCGAAGTATTTCACTCCTTCAGAATCTTTAAGGACTTTCTCGATCTGAGCATGATCGGCGTCTTTTTTAGTTTCAAAATAGATCGCTTCACTGTGGGCAGTAAATACCGGTACTCTCACGCAGGTAGAAGAAATCCGGATAGAATCATCATTCAGGATCTTATGGGTCTCGTTCACCACTTTCCATTCTTCAGAAGTATATCCGTCTTCGGCAAACCCGCCGATCTGGGGGATCACGTTAAACGCGATCTGATGGCTGAACACATCAAATTCACTATCGACATCCTTATGAATCTCGTCAAACTCTTTATTTCTGTTTATGTTCACAAGAGTACGGGCTTCTTCCCATAATTTCATCGCGGCTTTTTTCCCGGCACCGCTGGTTGCCTGAAAACTGGTAAGCAATATTCTCTCTAAACCGAACTCACGGTGAATACCGCACAATGCGACGATAGCCTGGATAGTAGTACAATTAGGATTGGCAATAAGGCCTTTATGGTTCTTGACCGCGTCACGATTAGCTTCCGGCACGACCAACGGGACATCATGTTCGAGCCGGAAATCGGCGCCGTTATCAACGACGATTGCCCCTTTCTCGATAAATTTATGGGCATAGAGCTTACTTGCTCCTTTTTCTCCTTCGGTACCGGCAAACAAAGCGATCTCAACCCCGTCAAACCGTTCATCACCTATTGCTTCGACTTCATATTCGATCCCCTCGACTTCTATCGCGCGCGCCGAACGGGCAAACACCCGTAAATTCGCTATGGGGAAACTGCGGCTTTTAAGACATTTCAAAATCTCAATCCCCACGACCCCCACACCGACTACCGCTACATGATACTTCTTCATAAAATTAAATGTTAAAAATTAAAGATAAAAAATATAGAAAAAAAGAATAACCCTTTTTTGTTTTTCATTTTTCATTTTTAATATATTCCGCGACCAGATCTCCTACTTCCGACGTAGAATAGCCCATTTTCCCGGCAGAAAAACTTTCTAGTTTCTCTTTTACCACTTTTTTCACCGCAGTCTCTATTCTTTGGCCGGCGTCCTGTTCGCCGATCTGGTCTAATAACATCCCTACAGCGCATATTGCCGCCAGGGGATTGATCACGTTCTTCCCGGTATATTTAGGAGCGCTCCCGCCGATGGGTTCGAACATGGAGACCCCCTGCGGATTGATATTCCCTCCGGCCGCGATCCCCATCCCCCCCTGGATCATCGCACCCAGGTCCGTGATGATATCTCCGAACATATTATCGGTCACAATCACATCAAACCATTCCGGACTTTTGACCATCCACATACAGGTCGCATCGACATGAGCGTAATCGGCCTGGATATCGGGATATTCTTTCGCGACCGCGTAAAACGTCCGCTCCCACAGATCAAACGCATAGGTCAGCACGTTGGTCTTCCCGCAAAGAGTGACTTTTTTCCTTTTATTTCTTCTGCGGGCATATTCGAAAGCAAACCGGATCACCCGTTCAGCTCCTTTATAGGTATTAATACTTTCCTGGATCGCGACTTCATCTTTTGTCCCTTTTTTAAGGAATCCCCCGGCTCCACAATAGAGCCCTTCGGTATTTTCCCTCACCACTACAAAATCAATATCTTCTTCTTTTTTATCCTTCAGAGGACAAAACCGTTTATCGTACAAAACCACCGGCCGAAGATTCACATATTGATCGAGAGTAAACCTGAGTTTCAACAATATCCCTTTTTCCAAGATGCCCGGTTTAACCCGCGGATCGCCAATTGCTCCCAAATAGATCGCATCGCACCTTTTCAGTCCTTCGACCACGGAATCGGGAAGGATCTCGTTCGTTTTTAAATATCTTTCCCCTCCGATATCATAATCGACAGTTTCGTAGGTAAACCCGCATACGGAAGCGGTAGCCTTAAGGACTTTCAATCCTTCTTTTACCACCTCCGGCCCGGTCCCGTCTCCTCCAACCACCGCGATACTATATTTACTCATGATTAACCTTCTTTCTGACACATCACGTCTCTGGCAAAGAGAATAAAACTTTTATTCAGACAGATAAAATCCTGTTTCAAAATCAAGTTATCCTGCCAATCCGATATTGAAACTTTCGTCAACGGGACAAACCCGTTTTTAGGCGCGTTTAACAGGTCACTTACTCGAAAACCGGCTTCAATATAGACTGTCCCCTCGATCTTGAATTTTTCGGTAAAGAAAACCGCTTTCATCTCACATCGGTCATTCATACTTATCTCCTTATCCAGTTCACTAACCCGCCGTTTTTTATTAACTCCTGCATGAATTTAGGAAATTTTTCGCAAAGGTACGTGCTTCCCTGGGTAATATTATGTATTTTACCTTCAATCAAGTCAACCTCTAAGAAATCATGTTGTTTGATCTTATTTACATCCGGCGAGACCAAAATCGGCAATCCGATATTGATGCAATTACGGTAAAAAATACGGGCAAAACTGCTCGCGATAACCATGCTGATCTTACATCCTTTAATCGCCCAGGGAGCATGTTCCCGGCTGGAACCGCATCCGAAATTTTTACCCCCGACGATAATATCCCCTTCTTTGACTTTTCGCGGGAACCCTTCATCGATATTCTCCATACAATGCGCCCCTAAATATTCCGGATCCTGAGAATCAAGATATTTTGCCGCGATAATATCGTCGGTATTTATATCGTCACCGAATTTATGTACATGCCCTTTTATGATCATAATCTCGTCGTTCGTCGTGAGTCGTTCGTACTTCGTGTCTTTTTCGCGGTACGCGTTACTCGTTTCGCGTTACGCAATCTCATCCGGATGCGTAATCCGCCCTTTAATCGCGCTGGCCGCCGCCACTGCCGGTGAAGAGAGATATAAAAATGAATCAGGATCTCCCATCCTGCCGATAAAGTTACGGTTACTGGTCGCAAGCGCCGTCTCACCTTTATCAAGGATACCCATATGCCCGCCTAAACAAGGCCCGCAGGTAGGCGGGGCGACCATACAGCCGGCTTCGACAAATATTTTCAAAAATCCTTTTTTTTCTGCCTGTTTAAAAATAGCCGGTGTTGCCGGGCTCACGATCACCCTCAGGCCCCGTTTCACTTTTTTTCCCCGTAACATACGGGCGGCAACCTCTAAATCAGAGAATCTACCGTTGGTACAAGACCCGATAAACACCTGGTCTAATTTTATCTTTTTTAAACTGCCTACCGGTTTGGTATTACTCGGCAGGTGGGGACAGGCGACCTGAGGCTGCATGTTGGTCACATCGATCTCTATACTATCGGCATACTCGGCATCTTCGTCGCGTTTTAAATCCCGCAGCGATTTCGTGAATGTAAATCCTTTTTGGACTTTTTTCAGATAATCAAATGTCGCCTCGTCCGGTTCGACGATCCCGGTTTTCGCGCCGGCTTCAACTGCCATATTCGTCATCGTCAATCTATCTTCTATCCCCATCTTCTTCATCACCGGGCCGGAAAACTCCATTACTTTATAGAGTGCCCCGTCAACCCCGATCTTTCCGATTGTCGCGAGGATCAGATCTTTCCCGCAAAGCCATTTCCCCGGTTTACCTTTATATATAAAACGAAGAGTCTCAGGGACCCTTAACCAGACTTTACCTTCTTTCATCACACATCCCAGATCCGTCGACCCTACTCCAAACGCGGCACACCCGATCGCTCCGTACGTACAAGTATGCGAATCGGCGCCGATGACCAGATTTCCCGGTTTTACGAGGCCTCGCTCGACGAGAAAAACGTGTTCGACCCCGCATTGCTGAATATCATAAAAATTCGTTATGCTATACTCTTTTGCGAAATCACGCAAAAGCTTCACGTTGTTAGCCGCTTTAAGATCCCGGGCCGGCAAGAAATGGTCGCAAATAAAACCTATTTTATTTTTATCAAAAATAGTGGTAAATCCGGCCGCGCCAAACGCTTTCACGGCCAGAGGCGCGGTAATATCGTTCCCAAAACAGAAATCGACATCCGCATAGATAAAATCTTCCAATGTGCTTTGAGAAGAATGCGCCTGCAAAATTTTTTTAATTAACGTCAATCCCATATTGTCCGATGATTATGTATACGTTTTTACCAGTAACGCAGCATTATGACCGCCAAACCCCAAAGAATTAGATAATGCTACCTGCGCATCTACTTCGCGAGCGTGGTTGGGGGTATAATCTAAATCGCATTCAGGATCAGGTTCTTCATAATTAATAGTAGGAGGGATTATCTTATTCTGTAATACAAGACAACTCACGATAAACTCAATGGCGCCAGCGGCTCCCAGAGTATGTCCCATCATCGATTTGGTAGAACTCACCATGATCTTATCGGTCTTATTTCCAAAAGCGGTCTTTATCGCCTGAGTTTCCATTTTATCATTCAACTGGGTCGACGTCCCATGCGCATTGATGTAGATCGGCTGCTCTAACGATATGTTACTTTCTTTTAAAGCATCTTCTATCGCCCGGGCCGCGGATTTACCTTCGGGATCGGGCGCAGTAATGTGATAGGCATCACAGGTCGACCCGTATCCACCCAGTTCTCCATAGATCTTCGCGCCCCGTCTGCGGGCCGAATTCAGTTCCTCAAGGACCACGATCCCGGCCCCTTCAGCCATGATAAACCCGTCACGAGTACGGTCAAACGGCCGGCTGGCTCTTTCGGGTTCATCATTACGGGTCGATAACGCTTTTAAAGAACAAAACCCTCCCACTCCCAGATGAGTAATACAACTTTCGGTCCCTCCGCAGACGATCACGTCCGAATGGTCATATTTGATAAGCCGGTACGCCTCACCGATCGCATGGGCGCCTGAAGCACACGCGGTGACCGTACAGAAATTTACTCCTTTAAGATGATACCGGATCGCTACCGTTCCGGCAGCTTCGTTAGTGATCAACATCGGTATGAGAAAAGGGGATATCCGCCGCGGCCCTTTCGCCAAATAGTTCCCGTGTTCTTCTTCCACGCTACGCAGGCTTCCTATACCCGAACCGATGATCACTCCGATACGGTAAGGATCCATCTCTTCCAAACGAAGAGCGCTGTCTTTTACCGCCTGATCACTGGCAGCGATAGCAAACTGTACAAACCGGGGAGTTCTTCTTAATTCTTTATAATTGAGATATTGGGAAGGATCGAAATCGCCTACTTCACCGGCGATCTTTGAATCGAAATGGGAAGGATCGAACTGGGTGATCCGGGAAACCCCGCTTTTCCCTGCGATAAGGCTCTTCCAGAAACCTGGCGTGCCTATTCCGACCGGAGAGACAACACCACACCCTGTAATAACTACGCGTCGCGGCTCCATCTGTGTTAAAGAACTAGGTTATGCTTTTTTACTTATTTTATCTTCAATATACTTAATGGCTTCTCCGACTGTCGCCATCTTCTCGGCATCTTCATCAGGGATCTCGATACCAAACTCCTCTTCCAAAGCCATTACGATCTCTACTGTATCTAAAGAATCAGCTCCTAAATCATCTACAAATGAGCTCTCATTTTTGATTTCTTCTTTTTTTACACCTAACTGCTCAGCAATGATCTCCATTGTTCTTCCGTCAACATTGCTCATCTTTAGCCCTCCTTTCAACCCCCTGGCAGATCTTTTGTTTCGATCTGCCATTTTAATGTCCTATTCCTTAGAAATGTCAATTTTTGTATACACCGTTTAAGCCATTCCGCCATCAACTACCAGCACCTGTCCGGTGATGTAATCGGCCGCAGTCGATGCCAGGAAAAGCACCGCATTCGCCACATCTTTCGCTTCACCAAAACGGGCAAGCGGGATCTTTTCCATCATGTGTGCCTTGATTTTCTCGTCTAACTGGTCAGTCATTGCCGTACGAATATATCCCGGAGCAATACTATTCACACAAATGTTACGTGACCCCAACTCTTTGGCAAGGGATTTCGTAATCCCGATTAACCCGGCCTTAGAAGCAGCATAATTCACCTGCCCGGCATTGCCGATAAGACCGATGATTGATGAGATATTAATGATTTTCCCGGCTCGCTGTTTCAACATATACTTCGCAGCGACCTTCGCGCAATTAAATGCGCCTTTTAAATTAACGTCTAATACCTTATCCCAATCGTTTTCAGAGAGCCGTAATATTAAATTGTCGCGAGTGATACCCGCGTTGTTAACTAATATATCAACTCTTGAAAACTTGTCAACAATTTTATTAATACAATCCTGCACTTGGCTTAATTGAGTCACATCAACGGAAAAACGTATTACTTCTGAATATTGAGAAAGCTCCTTTTCGGTCTGAGCAAGGCTTTCCTCATTCACGTCCAGAAGGGCGATCTTCGCTTTGTTCCTGGCCAATACGGTGGCTATTTCTTTTCCTATTCCCTGAGCCGCTCCGGTTATTACCGCAACTTTCCCCTGAACATCCATTATTTCCTCCTTTTATACGCAGACAATCGCAGATACGGTCCTTCGGACCGGACTGATGATCACAGATTAAGAAATAGTGAGATTTTCAATATCTTCTTTCTTCTCAATATTTATCACTTTTAACTGAGAGTTGATTTTCCGCATTAATCCCCGCAATACCCGGGAAGGTCCGGTTTCCACAAACGTATCGACCCCGGTTTGAGCCATAAAATTTACACATCCGTTCCAAAGGACCGGAGATACCATCTGGGTAACGAGGTTCTGTTTGATTTCCTCGGCATTGGTATGCGCCTTGGCCGTTACATTGCTCACAATCGGGATCTTCGCGTCCTGAAAATCAAGTGATCCGATGATCTCGGCAAGCGGAGCTTTGGCCTGGGCCATAAACGGAGAATGGAATCCCCCACTTACCGCTAACTCTATTACTTTTGCCCCCTCTTTAGTCAAAGCCTCGGCTACTTCCGCTTTCTTCTGGGCACTTACCGAGACTGCGATCTGAGTAAGAGCATTTATGTTGGCGACATAAAACCCTAATCCCTCTTTGGCAACCAGTTGTTCCCTATTCCAGCCGATTACGGCAAGCATCGTAGAAGGGTTCAGCTTTGCCGCATCTTCCATAGCCTGGGCCCGTACGTTGACTAACCGGGCGACCTCAGAAAGGGCAAGGACACCGGCCGCATAAAGACAGGTGTATTCTCCTAAACTCAACCCGGAAAAATAGGTAATATCCAAAGCTGAGGTATCCTTGAACACTTCAAATGCGGCAAGACTGACCGTTAAAATAGCTAACTGCTGATTCCGGGTGTTTTTCAATTCTTCTTCAGACCCGCCAAAACAAATATCGGATATTTTAAAACCAAGGACTTCATCTATCGCGGTAAATACGCCCCGCGCTTTTTCAAAACTATCATAAAGGCTCTTACCCATCCCTGCATATTGAGCTCCCTGTCCGGGAAAAATCATCGCATTCATCTCTGCCTCACTTCGTTCGACATGCACAGATGAGCACAGATTTTGAATATACACAGACTATCGCAGATATTTCCATCAGTGATCATCTGTGTCTTTCCTTCTGTGATCATCGGCGAACGTCAGATCCACCGGATCACCGTACTGCCCCATACCAGTCCCCCCCCGAACGCGTCAAGCACGATAACATCGCCGCGGCTGATCTTCTCTTCTTCCCAGGCTTCACAAAGCGCAATCGCGCTGGAGGCCGAAGACATATTCCCGTAACGGGCAATATTCACATAGACCTGTTCGGGCGTTAGTTTTAACCTTTTGGTAACCGCGTTGATGATCCTTATATTAGCCTGATGAGGGATCAACATTTTTACATCTCGCACCGGGACTTTTGCTTTTTTTAACGCTTTTTTTGCCGCCTGGACCATGATCCTGACCGCAATACGAAAAAGTTCATTCCCTTTCATCTTAATATGATGCAACCCTTGGTCGATAGTCTCATGTGACGACGGAAACCGTGACCCGCCTCCGGGCAAAATAAGGAAATCACCTTTAGAACCATCCGAACCGAGATACGCGCTTAATATCCCGCCCCGGCTGGTAGAAGTAAGCACTGCCGCCCCGGCCCCGTCTCCGAACAACACACAGGTCGAACGGTCCTGCCAATCGGTAATCGAAGAGAGTACTTCACTTCCGACAATAAGAGCGTTTTTATAAAACCCGGTACTGATGAATTGCCAGGCACAGGTAAGCGCATACACGAACCCGGCGCAGGCCGCGGACACGTCAAAACAGGCCGCGTGACGGGCATGCAGATGGTTCTGCAGATAACAGGCGGTAGAAGGAAACTGAGTATCGGGCGTAATCGTTGCGACAATGATCAAATCAAGATCGGAAGATTTGATCCCGGCCCGTTTTAAAGCCTGACGGGCGGCATATTTAGCAAGTGTCGACGCCGACATCCCCTTCTCTACGATATGGCGTTTTTTAATACCGGTCCGGGTCGTAATCCAGTCGTCGGAAGTTTCGACCATTTTTTCCAGGTCGCTATTTGTCAATTTTCTAGGCGGCAAGTATTTCCCTAATCCTACTATCTTTGCTGACCTCATCGATCCTTCCTTTTATTCGGGCGTTTAGATCCCGTTTAAGTTCTTCTTGGGCGACTTTTAAAGCATTCTTGATCGCATAGGCATGAGAACGGCCATGTCCGATAATCACGACCCCGTCAATACCCAGCAACGGGGCTCCGCCATACTCGGCATAATCGGTCGACTTCTTGAATTTCTGCAAACTACTACGCATCAATAACGCACCGACTTTGCCTAACGGATCGTTCTTGATATTCAGTGCCAGAAACTTCCCCATAGCGTCAGCCAGCCCTTCCGATAATTTTAAAACGACATTCCCCACATAACCGTCACAGATAACACAATCACAATCTCCGGAAAATATACTTTTAGGTTCGATGTTCCCGGCAAAATTAAGCGTTGATTGAGAAAAAAGCCGGTGAGTCGTCTTCATGAAATCCGGCCCTTTACTCTCTTCTTCGCCGATATTTAATAAGCCTACTACCGGTTCTTTTTTCCCGAGGATCGACGAATAATACAAAGACGCCATTATCCCGTACTGAAAAAGATGAAGCGGTTTCGGCTCGATATTTGCGCCGGCATCGATCAAAAGACATACCCCTTTCAATGTAGGCAGAAGGATCCCGATACCCGGCCGTTCCACTCCTTCGATCAACCTGATCAAAAGAGAACTGGCACATACCACCGCTCCGGTATTACCGCAAGAGACGAACGCGTCTATTTGGCGGTTCTTGATCATATTACTGGCGATTACGATAGAAGATCTTTTTTTACGGCGGACGGAATAGGCGGGAGATTCAGCCATCTCTATTTTCTCTTCGGCCTCAACGATCTCAAAATGCGAAAGGTCGATATTAGCTTCCTGGGCGCCGCGGGCGATCTCCTCTTTCATCCCCAAAAGTACGATCGAGGCATCTAATTCACCCCGGGCAAGCTCGGCTCCTTTCAATGGTTCAAGAGGAGCACAATCTCCACCGGAAACATCAAGACCGATCTTATAGTTCATCGTTTTTTATCTTTTTTCTCCAAGACCACTACCGGTTGCCCTTTATAGTAGCCGCAGAAAGGGCACACCATATGTGCCGGCTTCATCTTTTTGCATTCGGTACAGACGACCAATGCCGGTACGGTCAGTTTTTGATGCGTCCTTCTTTTTCTGGTTCGAGAATGAGAATGTCTACGTTTAGGATGTGCCATAATGCCTCCTTATCGGTAACACGGGTTATTTTTTATTCCTCGATATACTCTCTTTCAAGGATCTGTGATTCAGTATCACCCTCTGCCTCTTGAAACCTGCCGGCGGTGACCGAAGAGGAAAGGTCACGATGAATAGCCTTCTGACAATCACACCGGCTGTGGTTAAGGTTGCTTCCGCACACCGTACATAACCCTTTACAGTCGGTTTTACATAATACTTTCATAGGAAAATGTAAAAGGATCTCTTCGCGGATAGCATTATCCATTTCCAGCGTATCGCGTAAACCGGAGCGGTCAAAATGAAAATGAAAATTCTGACGGACGGTCTGTTTGACCTTATCCATACAACGCGAACAGACGATTATCCGTTTTGAGATGACCTCGGTCTGCACATAAATATCTTTTTTTATTCTGGTAAAATCGGCGGTCACACTGAGCGTATCGATAAACTTAATATCAAAACTATCCATACCCCAATCCTGGGCGACGATATCTTCCTGGACACGAAACGGCTCTTCATTTAAAGTCTCGATAGCCACTTTCACTTGTTCAATTTCTCCTTTACGTATTGGGCGGAAATCGGCGGTAAAAATTCGGAAAGAGACGCCCCTAACTGAGCCGCCTCTTTGATCAAACGTGAAGAAATATAAGAATATTCCGGATGAGGCATAAGGAATATGGTTTCGATTTCGTCATTAAGACGGCGATTGGTCAAAGCCATCTGGAATTCATACTCAAAATCCGAGATCATTCTCAGTCCCCGTACAATCACGTGTATTCCTAAGGTTTGGGCAAAATCAACGACTAATCCCGTAAACCCTTGTACCTCAATCTTTTGCATAGAAACGGTCGCCTCTTTTACCATTGCCAGCCGTTCCTCGAAAGAAAACATTGTCTGTTTAGAAGGGACTTTCACAACCGCCACGATCACTTTATCAAAGATACAAGAAGCCCTTTGAATAATATCTAAATGGCCTAACGTAATCGGATCAAATGTCCCGGGATATATGACTTTTCTCATCACGATTTTGATAGACTATAATCACTGTTTGTCCATACGATCTTCTGGATATTTCTTGAAAATGTGTAAATTGAGAGTCGAAAATGTCTTTATAGAAACAGGTCACAACCACAAAACCACGAGGGGTTAATATATCATAAGCCTCTAAGGTATGCAAGGTTTTTCTCGTCAGGCCCTGATAATACGGCGGATCGGCATAAATAATATCAAAATGGTCGCCGCGTTCATGAAAACGCTTCACCACGGCAAGGGCATCTTTACAAATAACCTTTGTTTTATGGGCTATTTTCAAGCTATTCACATTCTGCCGGATCGTCTTAACCGGACTGAGCCCGCTATCGACGAACACGGCGTGATGGGCTCCTTGAGAAACTGATTCTATTCCCAGGGCTCCGGAACCGGCAAACAGATCCAATACATGACTTTCGGGGATTACGTCTTGCAAGATATCGAAAAGAGAGCGTTTTACCCGTAACGCGACCGGCCTGGTCTTCCCGGGAACGATGATACTGCGGTTTTTAAATTCTCCTTTTAATATCTTCAACTTAAAAACCAGTCTTTCAGGTAATTACGGATAGGTTTATGCGCCGATTCGATAAGCTGGGGATCTTTCTTTATTATCTGATAGGCATACCGACGGGCTTCCTGAAGGATCTTGATGTCATTCAGAGGGTTTGCGATCTTTAAATAAGGGAATCCCGACTGAGAATGCCCGAAAAAATCTCCCGGTCCCCGTGATTTAAGGTCCTCCTCCGCAATACGAAACCCATCGCACGTGCCGGCGATCACTCTGAGCCGGGCGAGCGCGTGTTCGCTTAAATTCTGTCTGCGCATCATTATAAAATGGGGCTGATAATCGGCCCGGCGGATCCGGCCCCGCAACTGATGTAACTGCGCTAACCCGAACCGTTCGGGATTCTCTACCACCATAACTGTCGCATTCTCTATATTTACCCCTACCTCGATCACCGTCGTCGCCACCAGAATATGTGTTTTTTTCTGACAAAACTGTTCAACTACTTTTTGTTTTTCCTCTTTTTTCATCCGACCGTGGAATATCGCCACCTGGAATTCACTAAAGATCTTTTTAAGCTCGCCATACATCTGATTAAGCGATAACAGATCCTGATCCTGAGATTCTTCGATGACCGGGAATACGATATACGCTTGTCTCCCCTCACGCAATTTTCCTTTTATGAACTCATACACTTTATTCCGTTTTCCCTCCGGGATCAACAGAGTCTCGGGATTCTTACGGCCGCGAGGCAATTCATCCAGTATCGATAAGTCCAGATCCCCGTAAAGCGAAAGGGCAAGACTGCGCGGGATAGGAGTCGCACTCATCACCAGACAATCGGGATTGACTCCTTTTTTAGGGAGAAGCGCTCTTTGAGACACTCCGAACTTATGCTGTTCATCGATAACGACCAATCCCAACTGTTTGAACTGGACATCCTCTTCGATCAGCGAATGAGTCCCGATAACGATATCGATCTTCCCGCCGGCAAGGTTTTCCAGTAACCGGCGGCGTTTAGCTTTCGGTATTTTAGATACTAACAGTTCGATCGTATATCCAAACGGGCCCAGGAGCCGCTTACACGTCTCATAATGCTGGTATGCGAGGATCTCAGTAGGCACCATCAGCGACGCCTGGTATTCATTGGCGGCACAAATCGCCAGGGCGCATAACGCGACGACGGTCTTACCGGAACCCACATCTCCCTGGAGTAACCGGTGCATCGGATAAGGTTTCTGCATATCTTCACAGATCTCGCCGATCACTTTCAGCTGAGCGGATGTGAGCGAAAACCCTAACCGTTGTTTCAGGGTATCCAGGAGACGGGAAACCATCTTAAATGCGACCCCCGATTGCATGACGCGTTTAGCTTTACGTAAATATACGGTGATCTGCGAAAAAAACAGTTCTTCAAAGATGAACCGTGCCCGGGCTCTTTCGGCGGCGGCGAAATCGCACGGTAAATGGATATTGGTTATACTCTGGGTGATATTGAGAAAATCCTTTTCTTTACGTATGGTAAACGGGAGGTAATCTTCGATCTTATGCACATAGTTCTTCACATTCTCGGCCATGACCCGACGCATACGTTTTTGACTTATCCCTTCAGTCAAACGGTACATACCGACTATCCGGCCGAAATTCAAGGAACTATCGGCAGTTTCATCTTTTTCGGTTTTTTCGAAATCCGGGCAGGTAAACTGCAGCTTACCTTTATATCGTGTTACTTTTCCGTACACAAGCAGCCAATCGCCGACACTCACCGAATCGTTCAAATAAGACTGGTTAAACCAGACACATTCGATTTTACCGGAAGAATCGGCAACGATTATCTGGAATATCCCTCCGCGGCGGGAAAACCGGTTCTTACCTACCCGTTTTACCTGTTTAGCCATTATCCGGGCATGAATGAGGGCCGGTTCTTCTTCTTTAAGGTCTTTTATCGAGGTAACGGCGCGGCGGTCTTCATACCGTACGGGAAAGAAATATAACAGGTCTCTTACGGAATAGATCCCCAGTTTATTAAATAACTTCTCGTTTTTCGGGCCGATCCCTTTAAGGTAACGTAATTCAACTTGTTCCATAGCAAATAAATATGAAAAATTAAATATTAAAAATAAAAAATCGAAGAAAGTTAAAGATGAAAACTGGAAATAAAAATTAACATTTTTTATTTTTCATCTTTCATTTTTAATTTTCTATAATCTTCAATGATCTGACGATGATCAAAAGCGATTATTGAAGGCAGTTCATCTAAATCAAATACCCCGACCCCTTTGGCGTCGGAATCAGCCGTCGGTTCGCCGCGGGCGACCCCATAAAAGACTACCGAAACCGTATGGAATCGGGGATCCCGTGAGGGTTGAGAATACACCTTAAACTGTGTTATATTTTCGAAATCAAGATGTGTCTCTTCTTTCACCTCCCGGCATACGGCATCTTCGGCGCTTTCGCCGTAATCGACGAACCCCCCGGGTAATGCCCACCCCAGGGGAGGGTTACTCCGTTCGACCATCACGATACCGCCGCCATATTCGATGATCGCGTCTACGGTAAGATACGGGCCCCGGCTCAAGGTGTGAGTCATATGGTGCAGATACCCATACATATTCTTTTCGAAAAGCAAACGCATCTCTTCGGTAGATACGACAAAGATGATTTTCGAGAAATCCGGTGTAGCGGTCCGCACATACCGTAAGACTTCCTGCGCCATTATTTTGGATACGATACCGGAGCCTAACCCTGTGGGCTCCTCTGGCAACAGGGAAAACACAACGATTTTATTCTTTTTTTTCTGCGCTTCGCCTAAAGAATCGAAAGTAAATCTACGTACCTTCTCCTCATCGGTAAACTGTCCGGGAACAGAGACGACCGCATCCGCAGAAATCTTATCTACCTTTTCCCGTAAGACAATGATCTCCGTAGTATCTATCTTCACCGGGTACCTCTCTTTTTTGCGATTAATTTTGCTGCCAGAGCATAGGCGTCCTTTTTATGAGTGATCTTTCCTAACGCTTGTTCTTCATAGATCACCGAAAGGATATCGCCCACCAAAGGCGATGGGGCGATCTTGAACTTTTTCATAACATCGTATCCGTCAAGAACCCTCCGGAGAGGTTTTTTCCCTTTTTCGGCAAAATACTGTCTCAGAAGGGAAAACATCACTTTCTCGTGTTGTATCTTTTCACGTTCGGAAGTCTTCGGCCCACGCGTCGCCCGCCAATCCGCAAGCGACAGCAGGATAATACCGATCCCGTCATCTTGCGAATCACGAAAGAACCGGTATACTGCCCGCCTCGACGGCAAACGGATATCCGCCAGATACCCGGGACGCAGATGCCAGAAAACAAGTTTTTTAAGCGATTCTTTTTCTTTGACCGAAAATTTAAGTTTTTCGGCGATCTCTTCGCTCATCCGCGAACCGAATTTTTCATGTTGATGGAAAATGGTTTTTTTATCTTTTCTCTTTTTTGCCCGCGGTTTACCGATATCGTGCAGGAGACAGGCCAGTTTGATGATCTGAATCCGGCGGCGCCCTTTAGCCAATTCCTGATCAAGATACTCCTTTACCAGAGACCTGCGGGCCAACTGTGTACTATACATCATCTCAAACCGCAGGAGAGTCTCCAGGGAATGGTCGAATACGTCAAGATGGTGAAACCCTCCTTCTTGAGTCACACCCCGGCATCTCTTTAATCCGGGAAGGATCTCATCAAGTATTTCCTGATCAGCCATTTTTTTAATCACCGGATAACATTTCTCGCACCCCAGGATCTTGAACAGCTCTTCGTTCACCCGTTCCGGCGATACCTTTTTCAGTAACTTCCGGTATTGACCGAGATATGTAAATGTGAGCGGTTCGATCCGTAATCCATACTTGACAGAAAGGCTGAACGCCCGCAGGATCCGTAACGGATCCTGTTTTAACACGTTTTTATCAGCGACCCTTATCAGTTTACGGGCGATATCCTTTTTCCCGCCGAGAGGATCATAGAGTTCTATTGGGGAACCACGGCCAAGCCGTACCGATAACGTATTGAGCGGAAAATCCCGCAAGCGCAGATCTTCATCCAATGAATTGCCGCGCATCTGGGCAAAATCGTAATAATAATGCGTCTTTGCCTTTTTCAGGATCACCCGGTACGTTTTTTCATCATCATCCAAAACGATAATCTTAGAATCCGTCTTTTTGGCGAATTCTTGAGCGAAAGAAAACGCGCCGGCGGCGACGATAAAATCAAAATCCCGGCACATCTTTACATCACCCAGATAGAAATCCCGCAAAAACCCGCCCACTAAATAGACATCGGCATCGAGTTTCGCGGCAATCGATTTAAGCGAAGAAAGATAAGGGATCAGTCTTATTGTATCTTTTAATCGCATACAAGAAGGTGAGGATTTAATGTTAACTTTTTCCGGTAAGCTGTTCAAAGATGGCGTCTTCGACAAAAAGCCGCGATTTAGTACGTACTGCCAAAGCGATACTGTCTGAAGGGCGGGCATCGATCATTTGCGTTTCGCCGTTTCTCCGTATATACAATTTGGCATGAAAAGTACTGTCCACCAATTTATCAATCACTACTTTCTCCAGACTTACACCGAGGTTCTCAATAAGATTTTTAATCAGATCATGGGTAAGTGGACGCGGCGGCACAAATCCGCTCAACTTCATTCGGATCGCTGCGGCTTCATTGATCCCGATGACTATCGGCAGGAGTTTCGTGCCGTTTTTTTCTTTAAGCACGACGATCTGTTCTTTTTTTTGTTCGTCAATAATGATCCTTGATAATTCTACTTCAATCATTTTATTTTTTTATTCAACACGTCCCGCAGTTCTTTCATGAATTGGTTTACATCCTTGAAATGCCGATAGACACTGGCAAACCGCACATACGCGATCTCGTCGATCTGGGGAAGCTTCTCGATCACCAACTCTCCGACGGCGCTGGAAGGCACTTCCTGATCAAATTTTTTCTGAATAACACTTTCGACTTCGCTCACCAGCTGATCCAATCGTTCCATGCTGATCGGCCGTTTCTGGCAGGCCCGCATCAGGCCGCTCAATATCTTTTCCCGGCTAAACGGCTCGCGCCGGCCGTCTTTCTTTACCACCATCAACGGCACTTTTTCAATATACTCATAGGTAGTAAACCGCCGGTTACAACTGGTGCATTCCCGGCGACGGCGGATAGAAACCCCTTCCTGGGTCTCCCGGGAATCGATAACTTTATCGGAATTACTGTGACAAAAAGGACATTTCATATGCTTCGCAGTGGACTATTCCTTTCCTTTATATTTCTTTAATTTCACTTTCGCTTCTTTTAAAAACGATTCAGCCATCTCATCAGGATAGCTGTCCTTATAGAACACTTCTTTTATGCCGGCATTGATGATCATTTTAGCACAAATACTGCACGGCACACAAGTGACATACAACACGCTCCCTTTTACCGAAACCCCGTGAAGCGCCGCTTGCAAAAGCACATTCTGTTCGGCATGAAGGCCGCGGCATAACTCATGCCGCTGTCCGGAAGGGACCTTAAGTTTCTGCCGCAGACATCCGGAAACTTCGCAATGAGATACCCCCGAAGGAGCCCCGTTATACCCGGTTGCCAGGATCCGTTTATCTTTAACCAATACCGCCCCTACCTGGCGGCGCAGACAAGTAGATCGTTCACTGACCAGATCTGCCGCTTTCATGAAATACTGTTCCCAATCCGGACGTTTCCTTTTGTTTTTTTTCTTCTCAACACGTGGCATATTCATACTCATATCTGCGATCATCTGTGTTTCTTCAAATCAGCGATCATCCGCGTCTTTGATCTCCGGATAAAGCGGGAACTTTTCCGCCAATTGCGCGACTTTTTCCTTTACCTGATCCATCTTTCCGGCATCTTTACGATTGCATACCGCCATCTCAATACATTCGGCAAGTATTTCCATCTCAAGAGTCCCCATCCCCCGGGTAGTGATTGCCGGAGTCCCAATACGAATACCGCTGGTTACCAGCGGCGGCTCGGGATCATAAGGGATAAGATTTTTATTCACCGTAATATTGACCTCTTCTAAAAAGGTAGCACATTCTTTGCCGGTCAATCCTTTTGCCCTCACATCGACTAAAAACAGATGCGTATCGGTACCGCCTGAGACAATGCGGAAATCTTTCTTACTCAAGGCATCGGCGAAATAGGCCGCGTTGCGCACCAGTTTTTTCTGATACTCTTTAAACTCATCTTTCAATGAAAGCCCGAACCCTACGGCTTTAGCGGCAATAATATGCATAAGCGGGCCGCCCTGGATCCCGGGAAAGACGGCTGAGTCGATTTTTTTGGCAAATTTTTTCTGACAAAGGATGAACCCACCGCGGGGTCCGCGTAATGTTTTATGAGTAGTCGAAGTCACAAACTCGGCATATTCTACGGGATTAGGATATATTCCGGCGGCGACCATTCCGGCAAAGTGGGCCATATCCACCAGAAGATAGGCACCTACTTTATCGGCGATCGCCCGGAACTTGGCAAAATCTATGATCCGCGGATAGGCGCTTGCCCCGGCAATGATCAATTTCGGTTTATGAGTCGAGGCAAGCTCTGAGATTTCGTTATAATCCAATTGTTCGGTCTTACGGTCTACTCCGTAGGAAACCACATTATAGAACTTCCCGCTGAAATTCATCGGATGGCCGTGAGAAAGATGCCCGCCACAGGCAAGATCCATAGCTAAGATCGTGTCTCCTGCGTCCAACATCGCCAAAAGGACCGCCATATTAGCCTGAGTCCCCGAATGAGGCTGGACATTAGCATGTTCGGCACCGAAAAGTTTTATTACACGTTCCCGGGCGAGGTCTTCGGCCTGATCGATATACTGACATCCGCCGTACCAGCGGGCCCGGGGGTACCCTTCGGCGTATTTATTGGTAAGCGGAGAAGCCGCCGCCGCCAATACCGCAAGTGGCGCAAAATTTTCACTGGCAATCAATTCGATCTGATCCCGCTGACGATGGATCTCGTGGACGATACTCTGATATACCTGGGGATCTACATTTTTGAGAATTTCATACATCATTTGTCTCCTCGATTTTCTTGATTTTACGTAACCGGCGCAGATGCCGCCCGCCTTCAAAGTCAGTTGCGAACCATTTCAGCATGATTTTTTTCGCATCATCACGGGTAAGAAACCCCGATCCCAATACCAAGACATTACTGTTATTATGTTTACGGGTGAGTGCCGCCATCTTCGTATTCGATACTAACGCCGCCCGTATCCCTTTTACTTTATTGGCGGCGATCGAACTCCCCACTCCCGTATAACAGATCAAGACGCCGCGATCGACTTTTTTTTCGTTTATCCCGCTTGTTAAAGCTACCGCATAATCGGGATAATCACAAGAATCCCGGGAATAGGTGCCATAATCTATGACACTATGTCCTTTCTCTTTACTTACATCCATAAGAAAGTTTTTTAAATTAAAACCGCGATGGTCACACGCGAAACCTATCTTCATAACATTAATATCCATATAAGTCACACGACACACGAAAGCCTACCCAGCAGGCTTGTCACACGTTGCACGACACACGTCACACGTATTTTTCTCTTTACTTGTGACCATGTGTCTATGTGTCCTTGTGACATGCCGAAGGCACACGTGTGACCTTGTGACTATGTGACTTTGTGACGTGATTACAGCCATTCTCTCAATTCTACCACACTCTGTTTTATCAATTCATAGGCTTTTTGATACACTTCCTTCGGCTGGCCGATAGGGTCCTGAATATCTTTTTGCGGGCTTCCCGGCAAGAATTTACTTAACGCAAATACTCTCGCCTCCGCCGTGGGCTCCATTTGAAGCACATACTCTCTCTGACTTTCTTCCATAGTAAATATCAAGTCTGACGAAAGGACCGTATAATGGTCTAACCGTTGCGATATATGGTCTACCGCCCCGATCTGTTCTTCATGAAAAAGGATATCGAGCACCCCATCGGAAGCTCCGCATCCAATGCCGGCAGAAACTCCGCGGGAGATGATCTCGTATCGATCGGCAAGGCCCGGATCATATTCGAATAAATATTTTTTCAAAAGATATTCACCAAGTACCGAACGGCAGGTATTACCCGTACATACAAATACCAGCCGTTTTCTCACAAAACTCTCGACGATCTCCCGGGTACTCACCACCCCTTCCCTCAGGATCTTAAAAGGATGATACGTAATATCCAACACCGTAGAAGGCTGACAATACTGAGGAGCGCCGCTATCGACGATCAGGTCGATCCTCCCGTTAAACACGGTTTCTACTTCATCGGCGCTTAACGATTCCTTATTTCCGCTGATATTGGCCGAAGGAAGATAGATCGGTTCGGTCAATCCGGTCAATATCCGTTGTAATACTTCATGGGCCGGCACCCGTATGCCCACCTTATCCCCTTTTTTATCATAGAAAATAAGCGTCAACGGCCCGGGCCAGAACCGTTCGATGAGCCGGTACCCGTAAGGAGGCAAGGTCATAAAAATATTCAATGCCTGATCGATGTTCCCTACGACCAGAGTAAACGGTTTGTTCAGATCCCGTTGTTTAAGCGCAACCAGTTTTTCGACTGCCGACTTACTACGGGCCAACGCTCCCAGCCCATATACGGTCTCGGTCGGTAACGCCACGATTCCTCCTTTCAGGATAATATCTTTTACTTCCTGGAAAAGAGACAGATCGGAATTTTGAGCGTTAAGAGAAATCCTTTTCATTTTTTAAATTTATTGGTGACGGTAACCAACGCTTTCTGATATTCTTTATGCTGGCAAGCGAGTATCCGTAACGCAAAGATGATCGCGTTAAAGAACCCCTTTTTACCGATACCGGTACTGACCAGGCCGATACCTTTTGGCACCTCGACAATAGAAACGAGACTCTCAAACCCATTAAGCGGTCCGCCTTCAAGCGGGACTCCGATCACCGGGATATCGACATAAGAAGCGATAAATCCGGGCAGAGCCGCAGCCAGCCCCGCGCAGGCGATAATGACCTCTATCCCACGGCGTTTGGCATATTTGCAAAACGTACGCAACTCATCGGGATTGCGATGGGCAGAGATTATTTCTAACGTATACCCGATACGGACGGCTTTGAGCAGAGAAAAACCTTCTTCTAATCTGGCCTTATCCGATTTACTACCCAATACGATCGCTATTTTTGCTTTCATATTCCCCCCTATTTTATCTGTTCACCTTGGAAATTGCAATCCCTCATCATTTCGCCTGAGGGAAAAGTAATTTTAAACCCTTATCGCCGATATCACGACGGAAATGAACACCGTTAAAGTCGATCATCTCGGCTCCCTGGTAAGCTTTCTGTTTAGCCAAAATGAGCGTATCGGCCATTCCCACGACATTAAGCACCCGACCCCCGTCAGTTACGATTTTCCCGCCTTCGGTCCGTTGTGTCCCGGCATGGAACACATAGATATCTTTCTGGGCGGCTACTGTATCTAAACCGGAGATCTCTTTTCCTTTTTCATAACTACCGGGATACCCCTCCGATGCGAGCACTACCCCGACACAATAACGCGGATCCCATTCCAACATCACTCCTTCTAAACGTTCCTCGGTAGTCTTTATCATCAATTCCAACAGGTCAGACTTTAGTTTAGGTAACACCACCTGGGTTTCCGGGTCGCCGAACCGCACGTTAAACTCTAAGACATAAGGCTGGTTATCTTTGATCATTAGCCCGCCATACAGTATACCTTTATATTTCTTACCTTCTTTTTTCAATCCCCGGATCAACGGTTCAAATACTTCCGAGATGATCTTATGAGCCATAGCCTCATCGACCAGCGGTGCCGGAGCATACGCGCCCATCCCGCCGGTATTAGGCCCCTGATCACCGTCACCCACCCGTTTATGGTCCTGGGACGCGACAAGCGGCACAATCGTCGTCCCGTCGGTCACGACCAGGATCGAAGTTTCTTCACCTTCAAGCATATCTTCGATTATTATCTGGCTGCCGGCAAACCCGAACTGTTTTTGCCGCATAATCATATCGATCGCACCGGCGGCTTCATCGAGAGTCTTGGCAATAATCACGCCTTTACCGGCGGCAAGCCCGTCGGCTTTAATGACGATCGGAGCTCCTTTCGCCCGTACGTAAGATAGCGCCTCATCGGCATTATCGAACACCTGAAAGTCCGCGGTAGGAATATTGAACTTCTTTAACAGTTCTTTACTATAGACCTTACTTCCCTCCAGCCGGGCCAGTTCGCCCGAAGGGCCGAAGATAGGGATATCCGCCGATTCAAATAGGTCGACAATCCCGTCGACCAACGGAGCCTCAGGCCCTACGATCACAAAATCTATCTCTTTTTTCTGAGCAAAAGCCAATAATGCATCCGGATCGGTAGCTTTTATCGGAACATTTTCTCCCAGATCGTGTGTCCCGCCGTTACCGGGGGCGCAATAGATCTTTTCGGTAAGCGGTGATTGCGCGATTTTCCAGGCAAGACTATGTTCCCGGCCGCCGCTTCCTATAATCAGGACTTTTTTGCCCATACGACTTTCTCTCCTGCCTTCTTGGATTTCACGATCTCGCCGATCACATAACATTTACAATAATTACGTAATTTCTTCACACAACGTTCGAGATGGTCTTTATGTACGACCACGATCATCCCGATCCCCATATTGAATACCGAATACATCTCTTTTTCCGATACCCGCCCTTTTTTCTGTATCCGTGTAAATATCTCCGGTACCGGCCAGGCCCTCTTATCGAGCGACATACTGTACCGGTGAGGGATGATCTTAGTCGCTTTTGTGTAATACGCGCCGCCGGTAACATGAGCGATACCTTTCACTACCGTATGCAGATCTTTGATCTTCTCGATCAAATTCAATATAGGTTTCACATAAATACGGGTCGGCTCCAGGATCTGACGGGAATATTTTTTTATTTCTAAAGGAGTAAACACTTTCCTCACCAAAGAATACCCGTTAGAATGGATACCGCTTGAAGCCAGGCCGATCACTATGTCGCCCCGGGAGATCTTTCGGCCGTCGATGATCCTTTTTTTATCCACTATTCCCGTACAAAACCCGGCAAGGTCATACTCGCTAGGTGTATACATATCCGGCATCTCGGCCGTCTCTCCCCCGATCAACTGACATTCGGAAAATTCCAGGCCGCGTTTTATCCCCTGCATCAATGTAGTCAAAAGGCGGTGATGCACTTTACCGCAAGCGATATAATCTAAAAAGAAAAGCGGACGGGCCCCGATACTGATAATATCGTTCGTATTCATCGCTACCAGGTCTATTCCCACGGTATGATGGATATTGAGACTCTGCGCGATAAGCAGTTTAGTCCCTACCCCGTCGGTGGAAGCGACCAGTAACGGCTCCTGGTAGTGTTTTGACAACTTTGCAAGCGGAAACAACGAGCTGAACGCCGATACCGTCTCTTTGGCTTTTTTCGGAAAGAGGCGTTTAATGGTCGTGACGAATTTTTCGCCGCCGGCGATACTCACCCCGCACGATTTGTAGGATACCCTTTTAGAAGATCTCATTTGAAATAGTCGATGGCGTTTTGAAAAATTTTACGGCCAAAAGTGACTTTCTCTTTCTGCTGCCAGAAAGGATGATGGTGTTCCTGGAAACATCTTTCCGGGTGAGGCATCAACCCGAACACCTTACCCTGGGTATCGGTGATCCCGGCGATACTTTCTAAAGACCCGTTAGGGTTAGCCGGATACCCGGACACTTTCCCGGACGCATCCACGTAACGTAACGCGACCTGTTCCGATCCGTTTATTGTATCTAAAACTTTGTCGTTCGCAAAGAATTTACCTTCGCCGTGAGCTACCGGCAACTGGATGATCTCAGGCAGACTTTTAAGCCATATCCGCCGAGCCGGATGAGAAGGATCCTGGGGGACTTTCAAGTGGATCCAACGGTCTTCAAACCGTCCGGAATCGTTATCGGTCAAAGTCACTTTCTGGACAAAATCGGTATCAGGAAGTATCCCGGTTTTCACCAGCACCTGGAATCCGTTACAAATACCGATGATCAACCCGTCTTTTTTTAAAAACTGCTGTAACTGGTCTTTAAACCACAACAACAGTTCTAAAGAAAATATCTTACCGGCACCCAGATCGTCTCCATAACTAAACCCCCCCGGCACACAGATGATCTGATAATCGGTGAGCGACACTCTTTGTTTAAGACGGTTAATATGCAGCCGGTCGACTTGGGAGCCTAAGCTGCGAAAGGCGTATTCGCTTTCGGCGTCACAATTGATCCCGGCAGTCCTTAACACTAACGTTTTAATACTCATCGAAATTCACTGAACGTGTGTATCCAGGCCTGTTTTAATTCGGAAAGGGATGCCCCGACGACCACATCATTGTTCTTATCATGGATCAACAGCTTCTCATCGCCGGAAACACATCCGATCAACCCGTAAGGAACGCCCTGGATGATCTTTTCGAAATTCTCTTTATTTTCTTTTCTCACCTCGACGATAAACCGGGAAGGAGATTCGGAAAAAAGCAGTTCATAAGACCTCATATTCTCGGTTTGGGGCATCTCGGCCAAAAATATATTCGCTCCGATATTGGCTCCGATACACATCTCGCCAAGTGCAACCGCGCATCCGCCCTCTGAACAATCATGGCAAGATGAGACATACCCTTTCGTAATCGCTTCGCTCAATTTCTTGAATATCTCGCAGGCATAAGGCTCTATTTTAGGGACGATACCGCCGGCGACGTTATGTTGACGAAAATATTCTGATGAGCCCATTTCCGGTTTTGTCTGTCCTACCAGATAGATCAGATCATCTTTTTTAGTGAAATGGTTTTTAATCGTCTTCTTCCAGCTCTCGATCACCGAGACCGCCGAAATAAGCAGTGTTCCCGGTATTGAGATCCGTGTATCTTCGACAATATATTCGTTATAAAGACTGTCTTTACCGGAAATAAACGGGGTCCCGAACTGTGTGGCAAAATCGTAACAAGCCCGGCTTGCCCTCACCAAGCCCCCTAAGACTTTCTCGTCGGTAGGCGCTCCCCAACTGAAATTATCGAGCAAAAACGTATGGGTAAGGGTACCGCCGGATGCGATGATATTACGTATCGCTTCATCGATCGCCAACGCCGCCATCCAGTAAGGATCGATATCCGAATAGAACGGATTTATGCCTAACCCGATTACGACCGCTTTTTCACTATGTAAGTCCGGCCTCACGACACTGGCATCGCTTACCGCGATATTGCCTGTTTCTTTAAACGGTTTCACTACCGACCCGCCCTGCACTTCATGATCATATTCGGTCACGATCCAGTCTTTAGGAGCGATATTGGGAGACGCCAGCAACGATTTCAGGTCATGGGTGTAATTGTCTTTTTCATCCAGGGCGATCCTGATCTCCTGCGGCCTCACCCAGACCGCTTTTTTTTCAAGACGCGGTATTTTAAAAAGAAAATCGAGATCCAACCGGCACACCTGATTGCCTTCATAGAAAAGAGCGAGTTGTTTATCTTGCGTAACCTCGCCGATCACGCTGAATTCCACTTCTTCTTCCTGAAAAATCCTGCGGATATCTTCGATTTTATCTTTTTGAGTAAAAAAGACCATCCGTTCCTGAGACTCCGATATCCATATTTCGGTATACGTCAAGCCGGCATATTTAAGCGGCACTTTTTCCAGATCCACCCGTACCCCATGATCCGCCGCAAGTTCAGTTACCGCGCTGCTTAAGCCCCCGGCTCCGCAATCGGTAATGGCGGAGAAAAGGTCCGCTCTTTGAGCCCGCAGGATCGCTTCGGTAAGTTTTTTCTCTTCGATAGGATTACCGATCTGTACTGCCTGAGTAAGGGTGATCGTCGTTTCATCGAGTTCGATCGATGAGAACGTCGCGCCATGGATACCGTCGCGTCCGGTACGCGCGCCGCAGACGATCACCACATCGCCGCACGATACCTGTTTTTCTACTTTATCGTGAGGAATAAGGCCTAACGTACCGCAATATACCAGGGGATTTCCTAAAAACCGCTCATCAAATACTACCGCGCCGGCGACCGTCGGAATCCCCATACGGTTCCCGTAATCCCGTACCCCCCGCACTACTCCTTTGATCACCCGCCGGGGATGAAGCAGCCCTTTGGGGACATCCTGGTATGACATCCGCCAGGGCGAAAAACAAAACACATCGATCGAAGCAAACGGACGAGCCGCGCATCCGGTACCGAGGATATCACGGATCACCCCGCCGATGCCGGTAGACGCCCCGCCATAAGGCTCAAGGCTTGAAGGATGGTTATGGGTCTCTACTTTAAAACAAAGATGCGAATCTTCATTAAACCGGACAACTCCGGAATTGTCGCTGAATACCGATATACAATCTTGAGAACCGATATCCTCGGTAGCTTTCATCACCGTCGATTTCAGCAGATTATGTATTTCCTGAGATTCGATGAGTTTACCCTGGTCGTCGCGTTCTTCATACGTGATCAATCCGCGAAACGTCTTATGCGCGCAATGTTCCGACCAGGTCTGAGCGACAGTCTCCAGTTCACAATCGGTCGGCTCACGCCTTTGATCTTTAAAATAACGCTGGATGAGTTTCATCTCGGCCGTATTAAGCGAGAGACACCCTTTACGCGATATCTCCATCAACTCATCATCGGTAGCTTGGGTAATCGGTACGGTGTTAAGACGAAACGAATATGCCGTACCGCTAAACACATCGAGAGTAACCAGATCTTTCACTTTTTCGTATTCGACGATATGCTCGATCAAAGGATTGTATAACAACTTCTCGGCAACATACCGTATTTCTTCATCGGTAAGCCCCTCGAATGTATACGCCCTCCCCGTACACACGTTTTTCGCATCAAACTCAAGATCGCCGAGGGCTTTCGCCAAAGACAAAGAAACCGGGTCACAGACCCCGGGATTATAGGTGATCATAATCTCACCCGGTCCCGGCGGTTTTTCATAAAACCCCTCGCTTACCGTGAACCGTTCGATCACCGGATCGATCAATAACTTACGGGAAATATCTTCAATACGATTTCGCGGGGGATCTGACTCAATACAATAGACTTTTCTGACAGTGACCTCACAGGCCTTCTGAATTCCGAGGTCCTGGATATGGGAACACACGCTATGGTCATTAGGTTTGATTTGAGAAAAAACGTCTATACGCCAGATCATTGAAAATGGGTGGTTCTTTCTTATCCAAGCACACGTTTGTAGATTTTTTCAATATTGGCAAGATATTCGTAAGGATCGAAAATATCTTCCAGTTCCTGTTTCGAGCAATACTTCTTAATCCGGGAATCAGCCATGATCTCTTTCTTAAAATCGGAGTGATCATTGATGACCTTAAGCGAGATACTTTGCACCAGGTCATACGCCTGCATCCTTGAGACCCCTTTCTGCATAAGCGTCAAAAGGATCTTCTGAGAATAGATCAATCCGCGATTTAACTCGATGTTTTTAAGCATATTCTGAGGATTCACGTTTAAATTCTTCACCACCTCGATACATTTGCCTACCATATAGGTAAGAGCAATAGTCGCATCGGGGATAATGACCCGTTCGGCCGATGAATGAGAAATATCCCGTTCATGCCACAGGTTGATATTTTCATACGCAACCATCATATTCCCGCGTACCAGACGGGCCAGCCCGCTCATCCGTTCACAGATGATCGGATTCTGTTTATGAGGCATGGCACTTGACCCTTTTTGCCCTTTATAGAACGGCTCTTTCGCCTCATTCACCTCGGTACGGTGCAAATGCCGGATCTCGGTCGAAAACCGTTCTATCGTCGATGCCAGCAAAGCCAGAAGAGAAAGATAATAGGCATGCCGTTCGCGCGAGACGATCTGGGTCGATACCGGCGATATCCCGATACCCAGTTTTTTACAGATATATTCCTCTACTTTCGGTTCAAGATACGCAAACGTCCCCACGGCTCCGGATATTTTTCCGGTCGCGATACGCCCGATCCCCTCTTTCAGAAGTTCGTGGCTACGGGACAACTCGTCATAAAACGAAACGAATTTCAAGCCAAAACTATAGATTTCGGCATGGACCCCGTGAGTCCGCGCGACACACAGCGTATCTTTATACCTCAAGGCCTGTTTTTTTACGGCCGCAAGCAGTTTTTCGGTATCGGCAAGGATAACCGCGGTCGCATCTTTTATCTGCCAGGCAAGCGTAGTATCCAGAAGATCGCTTGAAGTCAATCCCCAATGCAGATATTGAGCATCATCCCCTAACGATGCCGAAAGGTCCTTAAGAAAAGCGATAATATCATGATGCGTAGACTCCTCGATCTGGAGGATCCTTTTTACCGATATCTTCGCTTTTTTCCGTATCCGGCGAGATACACCGCCGGGGATTTTCCGGTTCTTCTCTAAAGCTTCACAGAGCAGGATCTCTATCTCGAGAAATCTGCGGAATTTTTCCTCGTCAGTCCATATTTTCCCAATCTTTTCGGGGGTATATCGTGCTATCATAGGAAGAAACATAATACCAAAAGAGGATACAAGCGTCAATTTATTTCAACTCATACCTGCCTCAAGAAAAATATCAGGAATTTCACCGGATTTGAAGGATTTTGTCCTGAATATTCGCGATACGGTCGGACGACTTAGGATGGCTGTTTAAAAAGACAAACGGATGCCCCTGGGCCCCTTCTTTTTGTAACTTCTCCATCAAACTCACCCCGGCATAAGGATCAAACCCGGCCCGATGAGTATATTTTACTGCCAGGGTATCGGCTAAATATTCATCCTGCCGGGAATATCCTTTGGAAACCACGTTATAGACTATCCCTAACGCCTGCTGCATAGATTGAGCGTTATTTCCGAACGCGAGGTTTAAAAGCAGGTTGACTCCCATCGCCGCCTGCAATCTTTTGACGGAATGCCGGGCGCTGACATGTCCGATCTCATGAGCCAGGACAAATGCGAGTTCGTCACGGCTTACTTTATCGAACAGCCCCTTATGCACAAAAATGTATCCCCCGGGTAGAGCAAACGCGTTCATCTCTTCATTATCTATCACATAAAAATGATAGGTAAGATTACTCCGGTCGCACACCCGCGCGATCTCATGCGCCACCTGGAGTAAAGCTGAGACCACAGTGTTATCCTCGATCAATTTATTTTCTTTGATCACCTCATCAGCAAGTTTTTTACCCATAGCGAGTTCTGAATCTTCACTGATAAAATACATCTCGTTACGCTGGGTAGCCGGGTTGTAGACCGTCACGCAGCCGCTCCCCAGAAATAGCGACAGCGCAAGAACAAAGCGAAACCCTATCATAAACATGAATTTATTTTTATGGTCCATACCTTTTATTCGGGTCACAAAGTCACATAGTCACACGTCACAGGTAAATCACCTGTTTTCTTTACGTGTGACCTTGTGACGTGTGTCGTGTGACCACAATCATTTTATTATTATAATTTCCTGCGGGCTGTTGACTATGATCTCCGGCCCGTTATATTCCCGGATCCGCCCGGTCACCTCGACCGTTTTCCCTTTATAATATGTTACCGGATGTATGTTTTGTTTATAAAAATATTCAAACGCGTTATTAAAGATGACCACGGTAAAATCATCTCGCCAATTATCCCCAAAATTCAAAAATACCGCTTTACCCGACTGAAAGATGTTCTGCACCCGGCCTCGTACCGTACGGATATGCCCGAACCATTTCGACGCATCCTGAGCCGCTATAATTTCATAAGCTCCCCAAAAGCCGCGATTGGTCTGACGGGCTTCACGTTGAGCGGAAACCAGACGGTCGACATATTTCACATTAGGCGGATAGGTATATAATACCGCGTACCCTTCCCGAAGCAATTTCTCATTCACAAACATATCGTCTACAAATACATACCCCAGGAGCCGGCCGTACTTATCCTGCGACTCCAGATCGAACTCGACCCGGACGTATTTTCCTTCGACAAGGTCACGGTTAAATGATTTGGCCTCCTGGCCATACAATGCCGGCTGTTCAATCCAGCGTCCATCCTGACGAACACGCGTTTCGGGAGTATCGATACCGATATACCTCAACAGGTGACGGTTCTCTAACATCACGGTATCCCCGTCAATGGCCTCGATGACTTTTATATGGGAATAATCGACCGGAGAGCTACATCCGATAAAAACCAGACACAAAAAAAGTAATCTTTTGATCACTCTAATTCCATATCTAACCCACGAATGATCCGGAAGAATATTTTCTGAGAATACGCGGGTTTCGGGATAAGATATTTCCGCGAAGATACTTTCAGTCGTTGTTCGTCTACGGCCAGGCTGTCGATCTTGATCGTCACATCGACATCGGAATCTTTTATTTTAATGATACCTTTTGATTCGTTCGCTTCCACGATATTGAATTCGGCAGTACTCACTGTATCTAAAGACGTATCCCACAAAGTACGGTAATCGGTCTTCACATTACCTAACGCATAATCATTACTGAGCATATACCCGGTAACCGCTCCGGCTCCCAGCAGCACCGGCACACATCCGGAAAAGATGAACGCGCACAACACGAGTAAATTTGGAACCTTCATTCTTCCTCCCTTCCATTTTCTATGTTTGCTTAAAAATCGTACTCTTTTTATTATATCAACCGTTTTTTCCAATGACAAGATGTTATCTCGCCTAATCTATGGTCTATAGTGTAACGAAGTTAAAATAATTGTGGGATTTCTGATCAAGGAAGAGCAATTCCTGCTTTTTCTAAATCTTCGATTAATCTGGCGAGATCTTTGAATTGGATAGAACAGAACCCCATACCCTCAGCCGCCTCAATAAGATCCTGGCGGTCATCGATATAGATGATATCCTGCCGAGGAACCCCGCAGAGTGTCTCAAGGGTTTTATAGATCTTCTCCTCCGGTTTGACCGATCTCTCTTTAAACGATAGGACGAGGCCACGGAAATAATCAAAGACGTACCGGTATTTTTCAAACAGATACTCAAAATGCAGATCGCTGATATTAGAGATCATATAGAGCGGATACATCCGGCGGAGCTTTGCGACAAATTCGATCATCTCATTCTTAGGCGAAAACATGCCGCACCAGGCTTCAGTAAAGTCTTCGTATTTATTTTTAAGCCCGAACTTGTCGGAAAATCTTTTATAAAACTCGAAATTAGTGATTAATCCCTTCTCGTACTCGACTCCGAAATTCTCATAATAAATCGCCTCCAGTATCTTCTCTTGGGACATTTCGCTGGTACTGCCCAAAGCCCGCAGAGCGATACGGATATCGAAATCGAAAAGGACCCTCCCTAAATCAAACGCAAACACTTTCTTGCTCATCGATCTTTCTCTTCCTTTTTTTCGTTCCCTAAAACGCTCGACGTACGCTCGCCAGCCCTCCCGACAGGTCGGGAGCGGGCAGGACTCACGACGCTCGACCAGTGAAATTACGGGCGCTCAGGATGAGGCTCTCTTTCGCCGCATAAGGAGCTTTAAATCCGAGGGCGTGGATACGGTCAAGACAGTATTGTCTCGGCCTTAAAAGCCGGTCTTTTTTCTTCTTCATACACGGAACCGCATCAACCAGGCCATCGAACATACGCGGCAGTCGGCCGGGGACTTTTACTCCTAACCCTTCACATAAAAAGGTAACGACTTCTTTATATGACAACACGTCTTCATCGGCGACAAAATAAGTACCCTCCAAAAACCCTTCATGGGTCGCCGCCAAAGTCAACGCCGCGACTACATTTTCCACATAAGCCAGATGAAACGCTTGAGCTCCGTCGTTTAAAAACGGTAACATCCGCAAGCGGAGCAAAGTCAACAATATCCCTAACATATGCGGTTCATCGGCTCCGTACACCATCGGCGGACGCACAATAGCTGCCGGGACCCCTTTCTCACGATAGTCCCACACTATTTTTTCGGCCGCTATCTTCGAATCGCCGTAAGGATTTGTCGCGCGATAAGGCATGTCTTCGGTAAACGGCGCCCGATCATTACCGCTTATTACCGCGACCGAACTGGTATAGACCAGGCGCGATACTCTCGCTCTAAGCGCACACTCACAGATATTTTTTGTACCCAGCACATTAGTACGATACAACGCCTCTTTCGGAGCATTCTCCACGCAGGCGGCGCAATGAAATACGATATCGAAATTCCGATGAGCCAGAACATCCAGAGATTCCCGGCAGGTTATATCGCCCTGAAGATACTGGATATTACTTGAAACCGGCGGGGATATTCTCTTAAGGTTACGGGTAAGACCAAAAATAGTATACTCGGTATGCCGGCTTAAATTCCGTACAAGATGCCTGCCGATAAACCCGGTCGCCCCGGTAACGAGGATGTTCATCTTAAACTTTTTATTTTTTCCTGCCGTTGCCGCAAGAGAGTATCGATCTTTGCCTGATCACTTTCGGAGATTTCCCAACCGGCTCCTGCGGCATTTTCGCATATCTGGGTACGGCTGCGCGAACCGACCAGGACCGAACTGATCCCTTCTTGATGAGAGGTCCAATTGATCACCAGCTGGGTAAGCGATTTCCCGTACCCACACGCTATCTCTTTACATTCCTGGAGTATCGCACGATTCACGGAAAATAACGGTTCTTCCAGATCTTTCCGCTTCATCTTCCGGTTGGTATCATCGGGTATTTTTTCTCCGTTCAAAAAGAATTTTCCCGTTAAAAGCCCGCTATACAGCGGCGCGTACGCAAAAATAGCGATATTGTGCCGCACACAAAATGGTACGGTCTCATGCTCGATGTCACGGACAAACATGCTGTATTGCGGTTGAAGGCTATGGACCGGACAATATTTCATAAACTCTTCCATCTGGTCCACGGAATAATTACTTACCCCCACCGCTTTGATAATACCTTTTTGGTAAAACTCATGCATCACCTGCGCGGTCTCACCGATCGGGATGTTAGGGTCAGGCCAATGGACCTGATAGATATCGAAATAATCGGTACAAAGACGCCGGCGTGATGCATCCAATTCCTGACGCATCCTTTTTTCACTTAAATCATGAAGGATATTCGGCCCTTCCCAAGCCAGCCCCAGTTTTGTCGCAAGGATGACTTTCTCTCTTACCTTGCGTTTTCTCAAGAAATTCCCGATAATAGTTTCCGACCGGCCCCGTCCGTATACCGGCGCGGTATCGATCAGAGTGATCTCACTTTTTAATGCCTGATCAAGAACCTCCAGTGAATCGTGATCGTTCTGCGGCCCCCACCAGCTATCGCCGCCGAACGCCCAGCACCCTAATCCGATTTTTGAAACCGGCAGTTCCAATTGTGCAATACGAGAATATTCCATAAAATCAATCCTATTGAGAAAATATATATACCGCCGCGATCATTCTATACTCATTGTACTCAGATAGCGTGATAGTATGTTTTTCAACTCTCTCAAATTAAAAATAGAGGTCGCGTTCGCCTTGAGCTACCCGCTCATAATACTCGACCAAATGAGGATACATTCCGGGTATGTTTTTTTTCACTTCATCAAGTTCTTTATTGATGATCTCTTCGCCAATATCCTGGGTCGGTTTTGAAGCGAAATCGTCAAGCCATTCGCGAAAAGTAAGGATGGCATTTAATTTACAGAACTGTCCTTCTTTACCGGTTTTAAGCAATTCCATGATACACTCACCGGTCCGTCCGCAACGATATCCCGCGGTACAGAACGAGGTAATATACCCGTCACGGGCCAGTTCACGGATTACCTCATCTAAACTGCGGGTATCGCCGAGCAAAAACTGCTGACGGCGTCCTTCCTGTTCTTCTGATCGGTCGCTATAGGCTCCGATACCGATACGCGTTGACGCGTCGATCTGGGTCACTCCCAAGCCAATAGTCTCCCGGCGCATCGACGCGGTTTCCCGGGCGGTAAGGATCATTCCGGTATAAGGGATCGCCAAGCGCAATACCGTCACTATTTTCTTAAAATCTTCGTCACGTACCCGATACTTACTCTGTAACGTAAACGGGATATGCGTAGCCTCTTCCAGCCGCGGAAACGATACCGTATGCGGGCCTACCCCGCAATGGGCTTCCAGGATACGGGCGTGAGTCACCAGTCCCAGCACTTCGAATTTCCAGTCATACAACCCGAATAACACGCCGATACCCACATCATCTATACCCGCCTCAAACGCCCGATGCATACAATAAAGGCGCCAACGGTAATCGCCTTTTATCGTACCTTGAGGATGAAGGCGGCGGTAGGTATCGTGGTGGTATGTCTCCTGAAACACCTGGTAGGTCCCGATTCCGACTTCCTTCAAAGACCGTAACGATTCAACCGAAAGCGGCGGGGCATTCACGTTCACCCGGCGGATCTGTCCGACCCCTTTTTTGGTCTTCACCTTCACCTCATAGATCGCAGCGATAGTATCGACCATATAATCGATATCACTTTGAGGATGTTCACCGTACACGACGATCAGCCGTTTATGCCCGATAGTACCGGCCAGGACTTCGATTTCCCGCTTTACCTCGTCGATTGAAAGCGTCCGGCGCCGAGCGAGGATGTTATCGCTGCGAAACCCGCAGTAAAGACAATTGTTCACGCAGAAATTAGAAAGATACAAAGGCGCGAACGTGACGATCCGGTTATCATACACTTTCTTTTTCACCGCTGCGGCGGTCTGCCTCATCTCAGCTAACAAGTCCGGATCAGTCACGTTGAGAAGGGCCGCCGTTTCATCAAGATTAAGCGTTTCGATAGCCAGAGATTTCTTGAGAATATCTCTCACATACCCGGCATCCGGAGATTTCCCGGCTTCTAACGCGGTAAAGATCTTATCCTCATCGATAAAATCTTTCTGATCATGCAGGTACTTATCGACCTGGTCATGACGTACACGGTTTTTTATCCAAATTTCCAGGTTTTTTTTATTATGCGTGATACTCATTGCTCTTCTCTATTCTTTTTACCTTTATCATTATTTCTGGCTTTCGATTTCCCGGTCGCGTTCACGAAATAAACGAGATTTTCCAGTTCCGAACGCAGATCCACGTTATTGATGATCGTATCGGTATCGGAACGTAACCGTATCGGCGCGAAATTCAATACCCCTTTTATCCCCGACTCTACCAGAAGATCCATTACCCCTTGAGCCGCGTTATCCGGTACGGCGATAACCCCGATTTCAATGTTATTCTTCTTCACGTAATTTTTTAATTTCTCCAGAGGATACACCGGGACATCGATCTCAACCGGAACCCGGTCAGCCGTATTCACGTCAAAAGCGGCGACAACTTTTATGCCGTCTTTTTCAAATCCTTTATAATTGATAAGCGCCTTACCTATTTTACCGGCACCCACGATGATCACGCGTTGAAGCCGGTCTTTACCGAGGATATCATTTAATCGTTCCAATAATAGTTCGACCTGATACCCCCCCTTTTTGTTCCCGGATATCCCGAAGATCGAAAAATCTTTACGGACCTGAGATGAAGTCACCCCGGTGGCGTCAGCCAGATTGTCGGAAAAAACCTTAATAAAGCCCAACGTTTTAAACCGGTTCAAAGCGTGACGATAATTAGAAAGACGTATAATATAATTCTTATTTACCATCGTGGTGGCCTCCCTGCCTATTTTTAAAGAAACACAAGTGTACCATATTCTTCCGGGATGTCAATATTTTGTGATAAAATTCACAAAATGTTGTGAATCGTTCCGGTTAGATTAAATACCCAGATCCGTAGGCGCGCGGCCTAAAGACTTGAGTAATACAATAGTCTCTTCTATCTGTTCAGGGATCGACTGCGACTGGTGAGCCCGTCCGGGATAAATCGAATAAAGCTGACGGTACCTGCGGGGAGTCACATTCAGCATAACCGAATTCGCGCCGCACAGCAGCCCCTGGCGCCTGGCTAAAGGGTCTAACGTTTCAAATGCCGTAGTCACTAATATTTTCCCTTTCGCAGGATCGACCAGCCGGATAAGGGCGATGACCATCCGCATATAATCCGGTGAGACCGAAAAAGATTGTGAAAGCGGCGTATCGTGCGATGGAATAAACGGGCCGAACGAATACATCTCGGCGTTCAGCTCTTTAGCTAACAAAGCATCGTTCACGATATCATGCGCAGTCGCCCCCGGCAACCCGATGAGACCGCCGGTTGCGACCAGATAGCCCCGCTTATCGGCCGCCCGGATCAAATCAATACGCCTAGCCAATGCTCCTCCGGGATGAAGACGGTTATATAATCCTTCGTTCGACGTCTCAAACCGCAACAATATCCCTCTGGCCCCGGCCTGATAATACTGATCGAGAGCTTCAAGAGATATCTCGCCAAAACTGATAAATACCAACGCGCCTAATTCACGGCGGATTTTCGAGATCACTCCCGCCAATTCACGGGTATTATACCCGCACTCTTCACCGCTCTGTAAGACCAATGCTTTAAAACTATATTCTTTGACGGCTTTTTGAGCGACCGCGAATATCTCATCCGCGTCCATATGATACCGGATAAGATTATTATTAAACGTAGAAATACCGCAATAATGACAATCCCGGGCGCACCGGTTGGATATCTCGATGATCCCATGCACACAACAGGCGTTCTTATGATATTTCTGCCTTAAAAAATTCGCATTTTTACATATAAACTCTTTTTCTTTTTCATCTTCAAGGCCAAGGATGTATTCCAACTCGTCGGTTTTTAAAGAAAACCCGTGATTCACTTTATCAAGCAGCCCGACGACTCGGAGCGAAAGGTCTTTAGATTCAAGATCCATCCGGGAAAGTTGGAGGTCGACTTCCTGTAATTCAAAAAAAGTCTCTTTCCACGTCATCAATATACTTTCGGCCTCATCCGATGCTATCTTTTGGATGGCGTAACCGCCCTGAGCGTAAATATAGTCTCCGATTGAGAGATCATCCAGCTCATTATACGCCCGGCGTTCTTCGCCGAAATAATCGACAATGACAAACTTATCTTGGAACCGTTTTACTTTTCCGGGAATAGCATAACACATTCGTCGCTTCGCTCCTTCACGCTGATGATCACAGATTCAGAGAATCACAGATTGCCACAGATATAATATCAGCGATCATCTGTGTGAATCCAAAATCAGCGATCATCTGCATCTTTACTCGCAATCAAACGATACCAGCCGTAATTCGCGGGCCGGGCTTTTTTCGATGACTAATTCGGCACCTTCTAATATTGTCTGGGCCCCTTTTTCTTTGAAAAAGAACCGGAGCACCTCTTCATTGATCTCGGTAAACTCGCCCATTTTAAGGTATACTTTCGTCACCTTATCGGCCTGGTTATTGCGAGCATGGGTTAAAACATCTTCAAATAGGTCTTTTACCAAATGCATCTCATGCATGAGAAAACTCCTTCCTGATTACGGCGATAATCGCATCGGCAGTCTCTTTTACCTGCGGGGATAACCCTTCTTTCAACTCGACCGATTGCGGCTGAATACCCAGAAATTCCACAGCCACGCCGGTATCTTCCTCTATAAGATGAGCGATGACTTTCAATGAAATCGCATGCGTACTGACACTGGTCTCGGGGATATGTTCACGGTCCACGATCTGGGTATAACCGGGGTTCTTCCCGAAATCAGCCGCATCGATAATAAGGATACGGGCGGGACGCAACCCGGCCACCTTATCGATCACGTTCTCGGGATTCTGTCCGGCAGCGATCACACTCAGGTCTTTGAGATTTTCCAGAACCGATGAGATATACGGCCCCACACCGTCATCACTCCGTAAACTGTTCCCTACGGTAATAAAAACATTGTGGCCGGGATACCGGCGTAACGCAGAAAGGACACTAGCGGTTAACGAATTTGACATCGAGGAAATGGGCCGAACACGATATACAGGGATCATAAGCCCGTACCAGCATCTCCATCATCAGAGTGATCTCTTCATCGGACTTCTCAAGGATCTGAGGTACCAGTTTTTTCATATCATGTTCGATACTATTGACGTTTTGAGAAGTAGGGATAATGCAATTGGCATTGACGATCTTACCGTCATCGTCAACTTCATAGTTATGGAAAAGGAGCCCGCGAGGCACCTCCACCGCGCCGACACCGTTACCGGCTTTTACCGGAATAGTCTTTTTTTCGTTCAACCCTACCACCAGAGCTTCCTCATGCTTGACGCCATGGTTTTTAAAATATTCGAGGATCGCGATCGATTCTTCCAGTGAATGGATACATTCGACCAATTGCGCTGCGGTATTGAGAAAACTGTTGTAACAGATCTTATGTAACCCCAGGAAATCGGCGACGGCCTTGGCTTTAGGATGAAGCTTCTTGTAGTTCAGATTCACCCGGGCGAGCGCCCCCACCATATACGATTCACGGTTCCATTTGGCGTGTTTAGCCGAAGAATGCGGCATCACGAACTCGTTGGTGATCTTACGATACTCATGTTTATCCATACGTTTCCCGTCAGTCGAGCCGACATCGCCGATGAGCATCGGGTATTCATCATCATCGCTGACTAACCCAACATACTCGGTTTCCCGTTCAAACTGAGGGAACTTCAACGTTTTACATAACTCGACGGTCGCATCCATATCCGCGCGCATACTGACCAAAATATCCATCATCGCATCCAGGTCTTTTTCGCGCGGTAATTTGGTAAATCCTCCGACGATAGCCGAGATCGGATGGACATGACGGCCGACCAGGATATCGCAGACATCGTTACAGCTCTTCTTCATCCGCAAAGCCCGCCGGACGACTTTATTATGAGTATCGATAAGCGGAACAAAACTTTTTACCCCCAGCAGGTCCGGGGCGACCAACAGATAGATATGCAGGATATGGCTGTCAAGATTCTCCTGATGAAGAAGCAATTTTCTCAACATAGTAGTCTGCTCTGACGGTATAAACCCGATAGCATCTTCGGCGGCCTGGATCGAAGCCAGAGTGTGGCCGCAGGCGCAGATCCCGCAGATCCGGGAAGTGATATGCTGGGCTTCGAAAATAGAACGTCCCCGTAACATACCTTCGAAGAAACGAGGCGACTCGACGATATCAAGACGGCATTCCTCTAATTTACCTTCTTTGACATTTACGACGATATTCCCGTGCCCTTCGACCCGGGTCAGATACTCGACATTGACTTTAACGTTTCTTGCCATTGGTCTCGGTCTCCTCTAATTCACGCGGTTTATTGTACATATCGATCTTATTCACTACCCAGTCAAGCGGGATATTATGTTTCTCCAGGATATCCATCTGCCCGTTTTTCGCAGGATTACTCACCATCCCCCGGCATCCGTAACAGATATTCCCGTTATTAATACACCAGGAATTACATCCGGCCCGGGTGACCGGCCCTAAACAAGTAAGCCCTTTATCATACATACACTCGTTTTCGTTCAGTTTACATTCCACACAGACCGAATGATCCGGCACCGTATACGGAATACCCTGTAAAGCGCATTTCAATACCTTTACGAATTCCGGCTGATATACCGGGCAGCCGTGCACAAAGTAATCGACTTTTACCACCTGATGCACCGGCCGAGTCGGAATCGTTTCGAAATATTTTGCGCCGTCTTTATATACATACTCTTTGATCTCGTCTAAATCGAATTTATTTTTCATCCCATTGATGCCGCCGATAGTCGCACAGGACCCGTAGGCGATCAATACTTTAGAGCGGTCTCTGATCTTTTTTATCCGTTCGACGCCGTGAGGGGTCGTAATGCTCCCCTCTACTATCGCGACATCAAAATCTCCTTCCCATTTTTCGGACATTACTTCACGAAACTCTACGACCTCAATAAGGTTTAAGATATCTAACAATCCTTCTCCGAAATTAGCAACCTGCAACTGACATCCTTCACAACAAGAAAAATCAAAAAAAGCTACTTTTGGTTTTTTCATGATTATAAGGCCTCAATATTATTTTTTATCTTATCATAAGAAAATACCGGCCCGTCCTGACAGCAATACACATCTCCGATCTGACAATGGCCGCACTTGCCAACCCCGCACTTCATGTGCCTCTCCAGGGAAAGATAGATCTGCCGTTCAGGGATGTTCTTCTTAAGCAGTTCGGCAATGACGAATTTATACATGATCGGCGGGCCGACTACGATAGCGAACGTCCGTTCGATATCAAGAGTCACCCCCGGAATCAACGAAGTGATCAAGCCGACGTTTCCTTTCCAATCGGGATCGGCTTTATCGACGGTACAATTGAAATTCACATCAAGCCGTTTTTCCCATTGATCGACCTCATCGCCAAACAGCATATCTTGAGGAGTCTTACACCCAAGGAGAATACTCACCTTTCCGAAATCACGGCGGTTATCAATCACAAAATTGATCAGCGACCGTAACGGAACGATCCCCAACCCTCCGGCAACAAACACCAGGTCGTTTCCCTCTAAGATCTGGGTAGGAAATCCCACGCCGAACGGTCCGCGGATACCCACCGTATCGCCGGCTTCTAATTGATGTAATACATGAGTCAGTTTACCGGCATCACGTACGACCAATTCAAAATACCCTCTGATCGTAGGCGAAGAAGAGACCGAAATCGGCGCCTCACCCACCCCCGGAACCGCTACCATCACGAACTGTCCCGGCTCATGGTCGAGGCTCTCACCTCCGGCTAGAGCGATCTTAAAATATTTCTCCTGGGCGGTAAGCATTTTTGCGACAAGGATCTTCCCGGTCTTTACGTTATACGCCGATTCTTTTAAGGTAACTCTTTTCATTTTGCTCCTTGGGCTAACTCGTTTATGGTCTCTTTTAAATTAATCTTAGCCATACAGGTCCGGGAACATCGTCCGCACCCGGTACAGAAATACCGGCTGTATTTATCTACGGGATATTTGAATTTACGCAGGTACCGGTGACGCTGGCGTTCGCCGCGGGCTTCCCGGAAATTCTCACCGCCGGCTACTTGAGCAAACGGTTCGTTTTGACAGGAATCCCACCGGCGTTTTCTCACGCCCGTAGTAAGATTCAGGTCTATTTCATCTTCGATATCAAAACAATAACAGGTAGGACAGACATTCGTACAATTTCCGCAGGAAACACAGCGCGCCTCGAGACTCTGCCACACCGGCGCTTCGAACGATTTATCGAATAGCGGTTTTAACTGGTTATGGGTCACATTGACTTCATCCTTAAACCGTTTCCTTTTCTCTTCCCTCATCGCTTTCAGGGCTTTCTTATGCTCTTCTTTCGCTTCTTTGAACAAACCGGTCTTCTCGATCAAATCTTCACCTTCGAGCGTATTGATATGGACCATAAAAAAGTCATCGAGTTCGGTGAAGAAAAGGTCATATCCTCCGTTGGGCATATGGTTATCCATCACCTTACAGCTCGCGTATTCATCGCAATAATCATTACATTCAAGGCCGATGATCAATATTCTGTTCTTACGGGCAAGATAATTGATATCTTTGGGTTTATCGGAAAAGGCCATATTAAGACATTGGATACCGGCAAGGTCGCAGGTATGGACCCCGAATATGATCATTTCCTGAAACTCCATTACCGCGTTCCAGGTCTTCTTACTCTTATCATACTGCTGTAACGTTTCGGTCTGAGGCAGGAAATACTTTTTCGGAGGCAGAATAGTAGGTATATATTTTACGGCGACGTTTTTTCCGGAGGTGACTTCTTCGAACGCATAATTCTTCACTCCCCGTTTTACGGGAGCGACGGTCTTTTTAATCTGAGCAAGACGGGAAATAAATTCGTCAAGATCGGTTTTATTAAGAATTACGTATTGAGTCATTGGATCATCCTCTCTATTTTGTGAATACGTTCACATATATCTTGACAAAGATAACATATTCGCAAAACCTTGTCAAATAATTTTTTATTGTGTGTCCTTTGACAATCCGATTAAAGGCCGAACAATTTGATCGCCGCGCCGCTTAGAAAAATCGCGAGTCCGGCCAGAGCGTGAGAATATCTTTCTAACCGCCCCATCGGCAGTTTCGCGAGCCCGTAGGAGACGGCAAGCACGATAGCCAGCATCGTCGTGATCGTAGTGATTCCGAACACGAGAGAAACCGCTGCCACCAAAAACATATTCCCTTTCGCCGCCGGATACATCAAGATCGGGATCAACGGTTCACACGGCCCAAACACAAAAATAGTGAACAGGATCCAGGGAGTCAGGTTCACGCCTTTCGGTCCGCTATGCACATGGCTGTGTTCTTTAAGATGAGTATGCGGGTGATCGTGGATTTCTCCGTCAAAATGGACATGCCGGTGATGATGCCCCCGCCGACGCACGACATGACGAATACCCCAGATAAAATAAGCCAATCCGAACGCTAAAAACAGCCAGGCCGCGACTTCTCCGCGGACCGATTCGATATTCTCTAAATGGAATACCGCAACTCCCAAAGCAATACCGACAAATCCCAGAACGATGGAACTTGCCACATGACCTATCCCGCAGAGGATCGTAACCACTGCAGTCTTCGTCATGCTCCAGGAACGCGCTTTAGACATTACGATAAAAGGAAGATAATGGTCCGGACCGAACAGGGTATGAATAAACCCTATCGTCAGTGCCGTACCGAGCAATACATATGTTTCCGGAGTCATCATTTTTCTAGTTATATTAGGTTGCAATCACCAATAACCAAGAAACAATACCCCCCCGTGGAATTCGGAGAATTCCCGGGACCGAGTCCCTGGAATCGCCTGCCTAAGGGAAAGGCGATTCCTAGGGGGAAACAATAACCAATAATCAAATTTCAATAATCGGACATCCTTATAAAGTAAAATCAATTGGACAGTTTGGTGATTGGTTATTCTGAAAATTATTTAAACAAACTCAAAAGTATATATTAACAATAGTGATATCAGATTTTTTTATGTTTGGCAAGGATTTTCTCAACCAGAGCAAATATTTCCTGCGGAGTAATGGACTCTAAACATAAAAATCCTTTTCGGCAATCGTGAGCGAAACAGACCGGACAGCCTACATCTTTATGGACAAACACCGAATGCTCACCGAGCGGCTTCCAACGTTCCGGAGAAAGTCCCGGATCACTCCGGCCGAAGATAGAGATCACCGGCACATCCAGGCTTGCTGCGATATGCACCGGCCCGGAATCGTTGGAAATAAACAGCGCGGCCTTTTCGATAAGAGCGATAAGTTCGGAAAGCTCCAGTGCGCCTCTCAGATCGATCACCTCAGGGACCTGAGCGACTTTACCGCCGAATTCTTTCTCATCACGGGAAGTCACCAGTACCACCGGCAGCCTTAATCCGGTTTTGATCTTATTGACTAACGTCACGAAATGTTCTTGTGGCCAGCGTTTAGAAGGGCATGACGCCGAAGGATGAACGACAATGAATGGTTCGTTTACTTTTATTCCTTTATCCTGAAGCCTTTTGGCTATGTTCATCCGGGCCGCCTCACTCACCGGCACAAACGGTTTTATTTCTCGCGTCTCGATACCAAGAGCCCGTAAAATATCCAAAGTATATTGAGACTCATGTTTTTCCCCTTGCTGTTTAAGATGAGGGATTTTTCTGGTAAGCAGAAAACTATTCTTTTTATCCCACCCGATACGCCGGGGGATCCCGGCAAAAAAAGTGACCAGATGGACCCGGACCGTAGGATGAAGAATGATCGCTACATCGAACCGTGTACGCCGCAAGGCGCGGATAAACCGTACTGTCCCCCAGAATCCCTTATGAGATCCGGATTTATCACACTCGATCACTTCGTTTAGACCGGGATTGCCTTCCAGTAACGGCCGGGTATACGGCCGGCACATAAACGCGATATACGCGTGGGGATATCGCCGGCGTAACGCCGAAATCACCGGAGTAGACAGGATCACGTCCCCCATCCGGTCGGTACGTACCACGAGGATCTTTTCAGGCTCCTTCAGCATCGATAATACCTCTTACCGTCCCGATTACCGTTTCGGGATCGATATTCATACATATATTCTCATGCTCACATAATGTACCGTCACAGGGGACACACATGATATGGGTGTTCTGTAATATTACCGATTTTTCCGAAAGCGGATAGGACCGGCCCGGCGCGGTAGGGCCGAACAACCCGATGACCGGCACATTAAGGTATCCGGCCATATGCATGAGGCTGGAATCGACCGCGACCATAACCCGGCAGAAATTTTTTAAAATATAAAACACATCGGTCAACGTAGTCTTCCCGACAAGGTCTCTCACCCCCGGCAGGCCAAGGATATCACGGTAGAACCCGCGTTCTTTTTCTTCGCCCAAGATCACGACCGGATATTGGCCGTGCAATCTTTCGATCACTTGTTTTAAGTTTTCGTAAGGATACTGTTTCAGATAAAACTGTGAAGAACAGCCCACGCCTACCGCGCCGGACAGATTCAACCCATCCCAGCGGGCCTTTTTTTCGGCCGCGATGCGCACGTCTCCGCGTACGGTCGCCGCCGGCAACCCCAGTTTTGAGATCAGCGATAGATAACGGTGAGTAATATGCTGGGTAGGTTTAAAAAACCGGATAAACCGGGTCCGCCACCGTGGCGCGATCACAAAAGGAAGAAGCGAATTCTTTAAATCGACCACGATATCGAATTTATTCCGTAACCGGAAAGCGAATTGCAATTTGGTTTTACCCGGCCAATGTTTATCAAACACGATCACTTCATCGATGAACGTATGCGCTTCTAAAAATTCGCGGGTACGGGACGATACGATCGCCGTAATCGGACGGTCCGGATAAAGGCTCCTGATCCGGTCTAGAAGCGGCAGAGAGAGGATCACGTCGCCGATATTCGTAGGAAAATTTATTAAAATCCCTTTATTCATTGTCGAATATGTACTGTACGGTCTCTATCACTTCATCGACCGATATCCCGCTCATACAGAAATTATCCTTACAGTCGGTCTTATAACAGGGTATCACGCAGGGCACATCGCTTTTGACGATATGGACATACTTACCGCGCGGAGAGGTGACCTCCGGATCGGTCGGACCGAAAAGAACAAGCGTATGAATACCGACGGCCGCGGCAAGATGCGCCGGCCCGGAATCGTTGGATATAAACAAATCAAAATTCTCCATAACCGCGGCAAGTTCGGAAAGAGTCGTCTGTCCGCAAAAATCGTAAAAATCCTTACGTTTCATTTTTTCGGTGACCGCGCTTACCGCGGGGGCGTCTTTTTGCGTTCCGACAAAGAATATCGCGCAGGAGTACCGGCTGATCAGCCGGTCGCACAACTCGGCATACGATTGTGCCGGCCAGCGTTTCTGGTCCCAATTTGCCGAGACCTGTACCCCGATAAGATGAGCGTGCGTATGCTCAGGCCTCTGCAGACGGTAATACATACGATGACGCACATCATCGTCGATGAATACCTGCGGAATCCTCGTCTTTACCGGTATTGCGGCCGCTTCGAAAAGACACAAATAATAATCCTGACGATGCCCGGTACCTGCCGGCGGTTTTACTTTATGATTGATCAGCCAGGAAGTCTTGCGGCGGTGATACCCGATCCTCCGGGGAATACCGGCAAGCCGACAGATCAATATACGGGTACACGAACGATGGATACATATCGCCGTATCAAATCTCTTTTCTTTTAATGCACGGATAAACCGCAGTTTCGCCGGCAGGCTCCGATGCGTGGTTCGTTCGTCAAACACCAGGACCTCATCGATAGAAGGATCTTTTTCAAATATCTCGGCGACCCGCCCCGGCGCCATTACCGCGGTATATACGTGGGGATATTCTTTCTTCAGGGCACTGAATGCCGGCAAAGTCATGATACAGTCACCCAGCCAGTTTACGTTGACGACGAGTACTCGTTCCATAACACGCAGGTCACATAGTCACAAGGTCACACGTCATACGTATGCCTTCGGCAAGTCACAAGGACACAAGGTCACATAGTCACACGTCGAGAAAGAATTAATACATGTGACGTGTGTCGTGCAACGTGTGACGGCCTGCGTAGCAGGCATGCGTGTGGCGTGTGTCGTGTAACTTTTCATTAGTAAGGATTTTTAGGTTTTTTAAATACGTTATAATACCCGCTCAGTTTCGCCCATAGCGCTATCCCCCGGTCACGATCGGTGATCTTGATCCGGCGTAACGCGAACAGGTGTTTCTCTTTGGAAAATCCCCGGTTCGTAGTGCACGCGCACAGGTACCCGGCATGTTCTACTTCTTTTAATACGGTTTCGTTAAACCCTCCTACCGGATAGGTGAGCGTTTCAACCGGCACGCCGAACTCTTCGATTAAGGTATGTTTAGATTCATTGATCTGATAGAAAACTTCGCTATCGACCAAGTCCGGTAAATAGGCATGGCTCATCGTGTGCGAACCGATATCGACCGGGGTATTTTGAAGAAATGCTACGACCTGTTCTTTAGTAAGATAGGCCTCGGTTCCGATCTTATCGACTATGAGGAATATGGTTGCCGGGATATCCAGGCTGTCCAGCACCTCGACCGCACGCGTATTATCACGATGCCCGTCGTCAAAAGTGATCACCACGCTATGCCGCGGTACACTTAAGCCTTCTTTTAACCGGCGGCAGTACTCTTCCAATCGCAACACCGTATATCCGTTCTTTTTGATATATTCCATCTGGGCACGAAAAGTCTCAAGCGGCACGACGGAATATTCACCTAACCGGGCTTCATTCAACGAATGGTACATAAAGACCGGCACCTCGTATTGCGGATACAGCCAGATATAAAACCCTAAAAATAAAACAGCCAAAACCGCAAAGACTGCAAAAAATATTCTTTTTATCATCTTAAAGTTTCCCCTAACACTCGGGCGGTTTCTCTGGCCATCTGCTCTAAACTGAACCGGCTCAGACTTCCTTTCCCGTTTATTACCAACTGTTGTTGTAATTCGTAATCGTTGATGATCTCTACCAGCTTCTCTTTGAGACTCCCGGCATTGTACTGCCAGAAAAGCAATCCGTTTTGTCCGTCGCTCACGATCTCTTTGATACCGCCTACCGCGTAGGCGACTACCGGCACCTCTTTCGCAAACGCCTCTAAAATAATATAGCCAAACCCTTCTTTGGATGAAGCGACGATCAGGATGTCGATCATATCCAGGAACCGCTCGCCGTCGGCAGAAACGAACTCCACATACGCATCCAATCCGCACCTCGTCACGTATTCGGTGACTTTCTTTTTCAATTTCCCTTCACCGGCAATATATAACGACACGTTCACGCCGTCAGCGATAAGTTCTTTTACCGTCTCGACCACCAACAGGTGCCCTTTTTCCGCCGAGATCCGGCCTAAAATACCTAACCGTATTCTCCCCCGGCTATCCTGCTTTTTAGAACGAGGCGCAAACCGGGCCGGATCGATTCCGTTATAGACCACCCGGATCTGTTCTGAGGGGACACCCAGGTCTTCGGTCAGGTGTCTTTTTACCGATTCACTGACCGCGATTGTACGGGCCCCCTGAAATTTTAAGACTTTACGTTCATACCGGGCTTTATAGAAACCATGATATACCGAAACATAAGGGATCCCGCCGGCCCGATACATAAGGTAAGCCAGAAACTGAGTAACCCGGGTATTGGCGCAGATAACGTCGATCTTATTTTTTACCAAAAACGGAAGAAGATTAAAAAAACAGGCTATGATCTTAGGATCCAGTATCGATTTGGTCTTAATCGGGATCCATTTAAACCCTACGCCGGAGCGGGAAAATCTATCCTGCCAGGAGCCGCCGGAGGAGGCGACCCATACCCGGTGATCTCGGGATAACTCTTCACTTAAATTTAAGGCATAACGGGTGATCCCGCCCGGGTCCAGATGAGTAGTTAAGATTAATATATTCATATTTAATCTATAGTCGAGTTAGCCCGTTTTCCCGTTCGCCCGTGTACCCGTTCTTTTGAACGGGAATCCCGCCTGTGGCGGGAAACGCGAGCACGGGTGAACGCGCGAACTATTTCTTAACCTGATTTACCTAATATACTCTGTATTCTCATCATTATTTCCTGAGGAGTGATCTTGGTCATACAGACGTTATCTTTACATACCGGTTTATAACAGAATGAACAGGGTATTTTCCTCACCACCAGATGGAGATAATCGCTTTTTACCGTATGACGATCCGGATCTGTCGGGCCGAAAAGAGCGATCACTTTGATCCCTAACGCGCAGGCAAGGTGTAAAGGGGCTGTATCCTGAGTGATGAATATCTTTACATGGGCAAGGACACCGACCAGTTCCCCCAGAGTAGTCTTTCCGCACAGATTGATCACCGAATGCGGCGCGATCTTCTCCAGTAGTTTAGATTCAGCTACGCTATGTTCGTCACCGAGCAATACGACCTTCATTTTAGGGAATTCTCTTAAGATCAATTCGATAAGTTTCTTGGTATGCGCCAACGGCCAGTTTTTAGTCTGCCACTTTACCGACGCCGACATATTAATACCGATACAGGCTTCATCGGAGAATTCCCATTTTTGAGGCTGAGACACGTTCATATCCCATAACCTGAGCCTTTTATCGGTCAAAACGATACCGGCCGCGTTCAATATCTTTTCCTGAGATTCTAAAGGAGAAACACTCTTTTTCGATACCGGAACCTTATGCGTCAATAATCTGCCCCATTTCCGGGAATATCCGAACGACTTCTGCGGTAACGTCAAAAAAGCGATCAGGTGGGAAGCGCGGTTATTCTGCAGGTCGATCACGTAATCGAAACTCTCTCTTCTCAAAGAGCGGCTTAACTGGACGATGTTACGCAACCGTTTATAGTCGGCGTCAAGGCCGATAACTCTATCGACATACGGACACCCGTAGAACAGAGACGAGTACTTCTTGAGAGTAAGCAATACAAGTTCGCTGTCGGGACATTGTTCTTTGATCGCTTTCAAAGAAGGGATCGAAAGGATCACATCTCCTAAAGAAGATATCTTCATCACCAGTATTCTTTTATGACGCACCACTTCCCGGTATACTTTTTCCACCTCCCGCACACAATGGGAAAAAGAATAAAGGGTTTCGACTTTTCTGCGGGCATTCTCTATGAGCTTCTGGGCCAGCGGCGGGTTATTTACGATCTCTAAAAGCCCTTCGGCGAGGCTGTCGGCATTACGGGGAAACACGAGGATCCCGTCTTGACGATGTTCGATGATCTCCTCCAACGCTCCCATGCGTGTGGCGACTACCGGAACGCCAGCGGCAAACGCCTCAACGACCACCCGGCCGAACGCTTCTTCGACGACCGAAGGGATCACCAAAGCGAAGGCGGTATCGAGCAGTTCATTGACATCTTCCCGGTACCCCAGAAAACGCACCTGATAATTTAAAGCGTATCGTGTGACCAGACTTTTTAAATATTGAAAATATTTCGTTTTGGAAGGTTCCGCTTCTCCGACAATAGTCAGGGTCAAATAGGGATTATGCCGGGCGATCTTCCGGAACGCTTCGATCAGGTATTCGTATCCTTTTGAAGGAGAGATCCGCCCGATACTGAGGATCGAATTACACAGGCGCCGGTCTGTTTGCGGTTTAAAAGTGAACTTATCAAGATCTACCCACCGCGGGACAAGCCTTACTTTATTTTCACGTACGCCGAAATTGTCCATCATATGCCGGATGATACTTTTCGAAGGACAGATCACGAATTTACCCCACCCCATCACTTCACTGAAATTGTGGACCGAATAGGCTCCGTGCGCGGTAGTCATAAAAGGGACGTCTAATCCCCGGGTCGCGAAAAAAGCGATCCACGCCGGCACGCGTGAACGGGCATGGACGATATCGACCTTTTCTTCTTTGATTATCCGGCGCAATTTTCCGATTGAGAAAATACTTACCGGAGATTTCCGGTATACCGAAAGGGTATAATGTTTCGCCCCGGCCTCTTCCAGCTTTTTCACCCATCTTCCTCCGCCGGAGACGACGACCATGTCCGATTTAAAATAAGAAGAAAAATCAAGCACCCCTTTCTCCACTCCTCCGATATTCATCTTAGGCAATATCTGTAACACTCTCATAACAACCGCGTTACCGCCTCCGCCAGCCGTTCTTCGTTCTGCGCCCTAAGCGACCTCGTCGGGTGCCGGAACGAAAACTGGCCATAAGGATACTTTAAAAAATTCAGATATTCTTTCTCCAGTGATGCCAGAAACCGCCGATGCGGTTTCGATTTCAGGTCTTCAAGAAACACCGCTGCCGTTGTTTTATCCTGGGAGAGGCTTTCGGAGATCATCGATACGCTCTCGGCACTCACACAGACTATTTCACTTACCGCGAGAAACGCCGGCACTACAAACGGATGATTCTCGCGACTTACCAGGAGGAGCGCTTCAGTATTGGGGAATGAGGAAAGTTCACGTTCGATGATCTCATCAACCAGCCTTTCGGTACGTCTCGACGTGGTGAGGACGATTCTGTACTGATGTTTAAGAGCGTATTCTTTTAACGCCGCAAGGAACATGCCGAGACGTTCACGATATTGCCCGTGGTCATTGAGCGCCCCCCCGATACATACCGCGATCTTTTTCTCTTCGGTAAACCGGAAATGCTCCTTCCCGCGTAACACATGTTCCTGCCAGTGTTCGAAATAGGCTAACGCCCCTTTAGTCGTGATCACATTGTTCCCTTTTATCCCGTCATGCTCGGGCACGAGCGCTGTATCGAATTTAACTAACGGAACATTCGGTCTTAAGATCACGCACGATTTTGCTCCCAGTGACCGGGCATACAACACATTCGCCGCGGCCACGCTTGAACCGGTAGAGATGACAATATCGTAAAACCTCTTCTCTAACTTCTCCCATATTTCCTTTTTAAGAAAGAACCGCAACGCTCTTGTTCTACCTACTGCCCAGGGCGAACTGAAACAAGCAACGATATCCAGGCCCGCCCGGGACCACCGGTGACGATACGCTACCTCTACGGTCTCGGTAGCCACCCGGTACCCGGCTTCCTCCACTTTTTTACTCAACGCGAAAGACTGTTTAAGATGCCCGGCTTTACCATCGCTCAAAATAAGGATACTACGGTTCTTTTTCCGTTTGAACCGTTTAAACCACCACATATACTCGTAAGGATGCGCCCTTAAAAACTCTTCATACATTTCATTGATCTTACGTAAGGCTTCCTCTTCGGAAAGATCCCGGCAATCCAGGGGATCATCGATGACGAATATCTGCTCTTTCCCCTTACGATACCCGAACGTCGGGAAAATCCGTTTATCGAATTTTTTCGCGAGCGACACCGCTCCTCCCGGAGTAGGCACCAGCTGGCCGAAAAAATCGACGAACCGGGCGTTTTTTTCCGCGCCGTGATCGATGACCAGCCCGACCCACATATTTTTTTTAAGAGCCGCGATCGCCTCTTTCAGGGAAAAACACACCGTAACAAGATGGGTCTTGCGCAGATCGTTCAAATAATCGTCAAGCACTGAATATCTCTGCGCTTTTGCCAGTAATGCCAGCGGCGCGGTACGCGCGAAATCCGCATGATACGATTCCCAGTTCCCCTGATGGAGCCCGACGAATATCTCCCCGGTTTGAGTCATTTTTTCCGACCATTGCCGGGTTACTTCTTCTTTCATCTGTTCGACCAGGAACGTCTCGATAATACTCACGCCGAAAGAGATAAAACTGCGGCGGATGATCGAGAAAAGCTCACGATTACTTTTTTCGGGAAACGCCTGTTTGATATTGATAAACGCGTTCCGGCGTCTGCGGCGGTTACGGTAAAAGGAAAAGCCGATCATCCCGCCTAACGCCCGGGCCGCCGGACGCGGTAAAAGATGCACAAATACATTTATTAATCTCAACAATAGCCTGGCCATCGCGATTATAAAGATCTTATACGGTTATGGACGACTTCTAAAAACTTCTCCTCGTCATGAATAATAAGTTCCACCTGCACGATAAAATAGTTAAGCCTTTTACGGGAAAAATCGGTATGATAATAATCCTTATACGTGATCAAGACATTTTCGATACCGTCTTTTAAAAATTCCCGTTCGATTTCCCGCAGATGTTCGCCGCTAAACTCATAATGATCGGGATATACCGATACCCGGGACGGCTCATAAGAGATCCCGTGTATTTTATCTAAAAATCCTTGAGGATATCCTATCGCGGTAAGTACTCCCAGTTTTTTACCTTTCAAATATTCCTGAGGTACTCTCTTCAAGTTATGGTCCAATAGACCGGTCACTTTATAATCGGCGGCGAACACCGCCGCATTTTTATTGATCCGCGCTATACGAGGAGAAATACCGGCTAAATCCTCTTTACTGCAATACGATACGATGACGATATCGGCACGCTTAAGACTGCTGAACGGTTCCCGTAACGGCCCGGCCGGTATAAGCCGGGGTCTGGTAATGATCTCCTGTTTATTGATAAGGACAATATCGAGGTCCCGAGCCAATCCGCGATATTGGAACGCGTCATCGAGAAGGAAAAGGTCATACTCTTTTTCGAGACGCCGGATCATCCGTATCCGGTTACGGGAATCGTATACACTTTTTGTACTACGCCGGATAAGAGCATATTCGTCTTTAGCATACCCTTTGGTAATAATACACGCCCTTACCGGGACCTGCAGTGTTTTATAAAGATACAGAGTTAAACTGGTCTTACCGGTCCCGCCCCAGGATATGTTCCCGATACTGACGATCCTCTTTTCGGACTGATACGTCTTACACACTTCTTTTTCATAAAAAAGGCCGCGCGCCTTGACCAATATCCAGAAAATACCGGAAAGCCCGACCAATACCAAAAATAACGCCTGACCGAGAGGAGTACGGTTTTTCTCCTGGATAAGCCCTAAATATTTTTGTTTTAATACAACCAACGACGAATACATGCGACACTGTTTTTTAAAGTTTCCTGCCCTTCGGTAAAAATCGCATGGGCGTTACCTGAAAGTTTCTGGCGATACGATACATCCTGTATCAATTCTTCAAGTCTCTCCCGGAGATCTTCGCTATGTGCGACCTGAATACCCGCCTGGTGATCAAGGACCGTCTGTTCGATCTCTTTAAAATTACTCATACACGGGCCGAACAGAGTCGGTTTAGCGAAATACAGCGGTTCAAGAATATTATGTCCGCCGTAATCGGCAAGACTCCCTCCCACAAAACAGAAATCAGCCATACTATAACAAGCCAGAAGATCACCCACGGTGTCGACGACAAACACATCCTGTGACGATGTTCCGCCCTTAAATCCTTCGCTCAGTTTAAGCGTACGGAACCCGGCCGCGGCAAAAATACGCTCTATTTCGTCAACCCGTTCGATATGCCGGGGCACTACCATCAACCGCAGATTCGGATAACGGACAATAAGTGTTTTATAACAATCAAGCGCATAGGTCTCCTCAGGCGCGTGGGTACTTGCCGCTAAAAAAAGCAGCGAATCGTCGTTTTTCAGGTAAGGATAATATTTTTCCACAAATGCCGCGTACTTTTTCTCATCGATAGAGTAATTACTGAACTTAAGGTTGCCGGTAATAATGGTTTTCTCGATGTCCGCCCCTAACTCGAGAAACCGCTCTTTATAAAACTGGTTTTGTACTCCGATACACTCAGCCAGGTTCAATATCTTTTTCATGAAAAACTTTATTTTACGGTATTGCGCAAAAGCTCTTTCCGATATCCGGCCGTTTAAAATGATGACCGGGACATTTTCCCTTTTAAGTTGAAGATACAGGTTCGGCCAGATCTCGGTCTCGATCGCGACGAATACCGCCGGTTTAATGAACCGTATCGCCCGGCGGATCAGGAAACTGATATCAAAAGGCAAATAGACCACCAGGTTCCCCGGATACATCTTCTCGGCGACCTTACGCCCGGTCAATGTGGTCACCGAAATCACCACGTCACTTTCGCCCTGAGCTTTAAGATATTCGACTAACGACCGGATCAACGTCACCTCGCCCACACTTACCACCTGGATCCAGACGACTTTCCTGTTTTTCGGCGCGATCGATCTGGCTTTTTCCGGGTACACCGCACATTTCTCTTTAAACGCCGACCAGGTGATCTTTTTCCGTTTAAAATAAACCGGCAGATATACGATTACTCCCAGAAAAAATATACTGTCATAAAAAAATGAAAAAATACGTCTTTTAATCATGATCAGGCGCGCGGATGAGCTTTATCATAGACTTTTTTTAGGGTATCGATCGTAAGATGAGTATACACCTGAGTCGTCGCGATACTGGAATGGCCTAACAATTCCTGTACGCACCGCAAATCGGCCCCGCGATTTAAAAGATGGGTAGCAAATGAATGACGAAACGTATGCGGCGATATCTTCATGGAAGATGAGATCTTTTTTATATATTTATCGACAATGAGCCGAAACGAACGGTCACTCAAAGTGCCGCCTCTTTTATTTACAAAGGCATAAGGATTACTATCGGTACGCGCTTTAAAATATGCCCTGAGCGCATCCAATGCCGGATCACCCAGAGGGAGCAACCGCTCTTTCCTGCCCTTCCCTTTTACTTTCGCGATCCCGCCGATCAACTCGATCTGTTCTTTTTTTAGAGACGCGGCTTCACTGACCCGGGCGCCGGTAGAATACAAAAACTCAAGGATCGCCTTATCTCTCAAATCCAGCAGGGTATCCTCTTTCACGCTCCCCAGGAGCGTGAGGACTTCCTGTTCAGTAAGGAATTTCGGTAACGGTTTATCCAGTTTAGGATAGATAAGGCTTGCCGAAGGGTTATTTTTAGTCACGCCTTCCTTTACCAGAAACTTAAAAAAACTTTTCAATGTCGATATCTTGCGGGAAATACTCCGTTTTTTAAGCGGATGAGAAGTAAGGACACTTAAAAATTTTCTCAGGATAAAATAATCTATTTTTTTGATATCTTCGCCTTTATAGTGTTCTTCGAGAAACCCGGAGAAATCGTCCAGATCTTTTTTATAGCTGTGAAGGGTATGCGGGGAATAATTCTTCTCGATTTCCAGGCAGGAAAGGAACTTATCCCGATAATAGGAAAATGGTATCATTGCTCTTCTGTATTGTTTTGGTCGGGAAGCGTCCGAGAAGTATACGTGCATTTAGGGTAGGCGGTACATCCGTAGAACCGCTGTCCTCTGCGATTTCTCCTTTCGATTAACTCTCCGTCATGACAGCCGGGACATTCGATGCCGGTAGTGATACTTTTTGCGAACTTACACCCCGGATATCCGGCACAGCTTAAGAACCGCCCCCGACGAGACCATTTTACCACAAGCGGCTTACCGCATTGAGGACAAATTTCCTGGGTGTACTCGACGTCTTTCTGGACTTTTTTGGTGGCTTCATCTACCGCTTCTTTAAATGACGGATAAAAATCTTTTAATATCCGGTTCCACTCGATACCGCCGGCTTCCACCTCATCCAGTTTGTCTTCCATCTGGGCGGTAAACCGGTCATCCATAATATCGGGAAAATTTTCCAGTAACAGTTTACAGACTTTACTGCCCAGTTCGGTCGGTTCAAAATGCCCTTTCTCCCGGCTCACGTAATCACGGCGGATAAGCGTGGCGATAGTCGGCGCGTAAGTAGAAGGCCGGCCGATACCTTTTTCTTCAAGCAGTTTTACCAGCGACGCATCGTTAAAATGCGGGGGAGGTTTGGTGGTATGTTCGATAAAATCCATCTTTTTAAGCTGCACTCCTTCGCCTTCGGTAAATTCCGGTAACGGTTGTTCTTCTTCTCGTTCCCATATCTTCTGAAACCCGTCAAACACGATCCGTCGGCCGTCACTGGCAAACTGGGCTTCCCCGACGCTCATCGTCACTTTTGTCGATTCATATACCGTCTCGGCCATAAACGAAGAGACAAACCGGCGCCAGATCAGTTCGTATAACTTGAACAGATCGCCGGTAAGATAGTCCCGTAGCGAATTCGGAGTACGCGCGACCGTAGTCGGCCGGATCGCTTCATGAGCTTCCTGGGCTCTTTTCTTGGCTTTATAGACATAGTCTTTGGCGGGCAAATACTCGCTGCCGTGATTACTTTCGATATATCCTTTCACTTCCTTTTTTGCCCGGTCGGCTACGTTATAAGAATCGGTACGCATATAGGTGATCAACCCGACCATCTGGTTATCGATCTCGATCCCTTCATACAGTTTCTGAGCCAAAAGCATCGTCTTCTGCGAAGAGAACCGGTATGTATAAAACGCCTCCTGCTGGAGTGAGGAAGTGATGAACGGCGGCGGCGGTTTTCGTTTACTTTCTTTCTTTTCGATCTTATCGACGATGAATTTTTCACCCCTCGCATAGGCGATAGCTTCCTCAGCGTGCGATTTCTCTTCAAACGGCGGCTTCTCTTTTCTGAATTTTACCAGGCGGCCGGTAAATTCAGTGGTCCCTTTTAAAAGTAACGCTTCGACCCCGTACGTAGTTTTAGGGACAAACGCGTTGATCGCCTCTTCTCTCTCGACGATGAACTTAAGCGCAACCGACTGGACTCGTCCGGCGGACAATCCCCGCACGATCTTCTTCCATAATAACGGGGAAAGCAGATATCCCACGATCCTATCGAGCACCCTGCGTGCGGTCTGCGCGTAAATAAGGTTCATATCGAAATCGCGGGGATGGGTAAACGCGTCTTTGACCGCCTCCGGCGTGATCTCATGGAAATTCACTCTTAAAAACCTTTTCGCGTCTTTTTTCAATTCGTTACGGATATGCCAGCCGATCGCTTCTCCTTCCCGGTCCGGGTCGGTCGCGACATAGATCGTTTTTTTACCTTTTGCCTGAGCTTTCAATAACGAAAGCACCTTATTCTTTCCGGGAATGACTTTATAACGGGGATTAAAACTGTCTTCGACGTCTACCGCGAGCGACTTCGGCGGCAGATCGATGACATGCCCCATAGAAGAAAGCACGACATATTCCGGCCCGAGGATCTTGGAAATCGTCTTTACTTTTGTGGGAGACTCGACTATGACTAAATAATCACTCATCTTCTTAAAAGCTCCGTATAGAGTCGTTGGTCGTTAGTCTTTGGCATTTAGTTTTTATTTTTCTATACTATCGACCATAGACCGTCGACTATCGACTGGTTTATTGCCATATCCCCTTAAAGTTGTGCTTTTACATAATATAAAGGTTTAGCCTCTTTGATCAGCCCTTTTATCTGTAACGATAACACTACTTTATTGATAATATCGCGTTTGAGTTGATACCGCAAGAGCATCTCCTCAAGACTGATACCTCCTTCGGTGATGATATCAAACACGCCTTTCTCTTCATCGGATAACGATAAGGCATTTCCCGGCCGGGAAAAATCATAAGGTAACTCTTGTAATATATCTTCTACTGAATCGACAAGTTTCGCGCCTTGTTTAATAAGCTTATTGGTTCCCCGGCTTTTTGAAGAATTCACATCCCCCGGCAGAGCAAATACTTCCCGGTTCTGTTCCAGCGCGTACCGGGCGGTGATCAACGCCCCGCTTCGGTCGGCCGCCTGGACCACAAGCACACCGCGTGACACACCGCTGATAATACGGTTACGCCGGGGAAAATATTCCCGGCGGGGCCTTTCTTCAAGAGCAAATTCGGAAATCACCGCACCCCGTTCAGAAATACGCGCGGCAAGACTCTCATTCTCTTTAGGATACCGATAGTTCAATCCGCACCCCAGTACCGCAATAGTATCCCCGCCGGCAAGCGCCCCCAGATGCGCGGCAGTATCGATACCCCGGGCAAGCCCCGAAACAACAATTAATCCTAACGACGCCAGAGCGTAAGAAAATTTCTTGGCCATCTCTATCCCGTAAAACGTAGGTAACCTCGTCCCCACGATCCCGATACACAGTTTCGAAATCACCGCCGGCGAACCCTGCACATAAAGGACGACCGGCGGATGCGGGATTTCCCGTAATAATTGAGGGTATTCTTCAGAATAAAAATCGATGATCTGTACGTTCGATTCTTGGGCCCGCTGTAATTCGTTTTTTACGAAATCCTGTCTTTGTAGACCTTTTAGACGTTCACGCTCTTTTTCGGTAAGGAAAGGGAATTCACCCCAAGCATCTTTGTCTTGAACCGTACGTAGGAGGTCTCTATTCCCGGCGGCAACCTCCTGAAACTTCGTAAACGAAACACCGGCTTTATTGAAAAGAATAGCTAACTCTTTCATTCAGGTATGCCCTCTTTGATCCTCACCGCCACGTCTTTCGGGTTCAACGAATCGGTATCGATAATAAGATGACCGGTTTCCCGATAATACTCATCCCGGGAAACAAGCAGTTCTTTGATCTTTCCCAAAGGATCGGAAACATTTAAAAGCGGCCTATCGTCCAGCCCTTTTGTCCGTTGATAAATAGTTTCGGGGCTTGCCGTAAGACAGACCACTGTCCCCGTAACTTTAAGCAGATCGCGGTTCTCCGGGTCGATCACGACACCGCCCCCGCAACTGACGATGAGCCCTCGCTCGCCAGACAACCTTTTAAGCACCGCTTTTTCTTTTTGACGGAAATACTTCTCGCCGTGTTCGGCAAAGATATCTTTTATCTTTTTCTGCTCCGATTTCTCGATCTCTTCGTCGGTCTCCCGAAACTCACGGCCAAGGTCATCGGCAAGGATTTTGGCAACGGTAGTCTTTCCCGTACCCATAAATCCTATAAGATATATATTTTTATCTATTTTATTCATTACTTCAAAATGTATACTACAATCGTTTTTTTGTCAAGCAACCTCTTGTTTGGCGCTGTCGCGCAAACGCACCGGCGCCTGATCCCAGTGAGTGAATCTCCTCGGGCTAAAAGCCCGAGGTTTTTTCACGTTCCGCCAAACTTCGTTCGGCGGGACATCCGCACTGAGGCGGATAATTTCTCGTATTCATCCCGGTCTGAAGCTCGGGGGGGTCTGCGTAGAAATTAAAAAAGATTGCGGTGATTCAAGAAAAAGGAACAGTTCTGCGGACATTCTAAAAACAAAAACCCCGGGATTCCCCAGGGTTTTTATCATCTATACAAAATAATCGTTTGTTATTTCGTGTATTTCTTGATGAGATTCAGAGCGATAATGTTTTTCTGGATCTGGTTAGTCCCTTCATAGATCTGAGTGATCTTCGCGTCACGCATGAACTTTTCAACCGGATAGTCACGCATATACCCGTACCCGCCGTAGATCTGGACGGCATCGGTCGTGACTTCCATGGCGATATCGGACGCATACAACTTAGCCATCGCGCTTGCCCCGCCGACATCTTTTACCCCGCGATCGACCATTGCCGCGGCAGCATATACCAGACTGCGGGCGGCTTCGACTTTTGTCGCCATATCGGCGAGCATCCACTGGATCCCCTGAAACGACGTGATCGGTTTACCGAACTGTATCCGGGTATGAGCGTACGCGGTCGCAAGTTCCAGAGCCCCTTGCGCGATCCCGACAGCTTGTGCGGCGACACCGGGACGTGACTGGTCAAATGTCTTCATCGTCGCGATAAACCCCAGCCCTTCTTTACCGCCTAACAGGTTATCTTTTGATACTTCCACGTCATTAAAAACAAGTTCGCCGGTCGAAGACGCTCGTATCCCCAGTTTTTCCTCTTTTTTTCCGAACGTAAACCCGTCCTGCCCTTTTTCCAGAATAAACGCCGAAATCCCCCGCGGGCCCTTAGCTTTATTCGTCACGGCAATGATCGTATATACCTCGGCATCCCCGCCGTTAGTGATAAAATGTTTCGTTCCGTTCAATATATATTTGTCGCCTTGTTTTTTCGCGCTCGTCTTGACCGCGGACGCGTCAGAACCGGCTTCCGGTTCGGTCAATCCGAATGCCGCGAGTTTTTTACCTGAGGCGATATCCGGTAAATATTTTTTCTTTTGTTCTTCGGTCCCGTACAGTAATATCGGGAACATCCCCAAATAGGACGCGGCATAACAGGTAGCGACTCCGCCGTCGACCCGGGATATTTCTTCGGTCGCGATCACCAAGTCCATAAGGTTTCCGCCTATCCCGCCGTACGCCTCCGGAATACACAACGCGAACAGATCAGACTGAGCCATCACTTTGATGATATCCCAGGGGAACTCTTCTTTTTCATCGAGCTCGCGTGAAACCGGCCGGATCTTTTCTTCAGCGATCTGACGGCATAGGTCTCGTAACATTTTCTGTTCTTCGGTAAAACCGTAATCTACAAGCATTGAAGTCCTCCTTTCAATAAGACTTAATCTTTTTTAGTGAGCGAAGCGAATAAAAAAGGTTGTAGTCGCATTGACCCTTGACGATTTTACGTAAAATTGTCAAGGGTTAAATTCGCACCTATGACTTATGAGCGCTTGCGCTCCATAAGTCATGTGCTCATTTAATCTTCAATAGCAACGCTATTTCCGAGCATTGATTAGGAAAATCGACACAATTAATACATTCATTCCAGATCTTATGCGGCAGTTTACTTTTAGAGATCTTCTTAAACCCCATCTTTTTAAAAAAAACCTCGACATAGGTCAATGCGAACAGGTTCTTTACGCCTAACTGCGCGGCTTCTTTTATACAGGCCGCAACGAGTTTTCTCCCTACTCCCCGTTTATGCGCACCTTCATCGACTACCAGTGATTTGACCTCAGCCAGATCGTCCCATCCCACTACATGGAGAGCGCATACACCCAGGACTTTACGGTTCTCCTGGTATATCCAGAAATCGCGGATATTTTCGTAAATATAATTAAGCGGACGGTTAAGGACTCGTCCTTTTTTCGCCCAGAAATGGATCAATTTTTGTATTTTTTTAGCGTCTTTAAGCGTAGCTTTTCTTAACATGGGATAGTTTTTTTCGGCTTTCCGTTAAAAGAAATTGGAAACACCTACAAGCATCATATCGACATCGATCCCTTTATTCGGTTTTCTCGCAGCAGCATTCGATAGATGCCGGAACCGGTATTCCAGGGTCAATGCTTTCTTCTCATTGATACACCAATGAGCCCCCACCCCTATCTGCGGCGTAAAATTGAACTGAGTCCCCTGTTCCCGCGAGTTCAGGGTCATGTAGATCAGCCCGGCACCGGCTTTCAGGTAAGGTTTCAGGCGCCAATCGACCGGGAATGTATATTTGATAAGAAAATTAGTAAAAACCTCCGCCTCGGCCGCCGGGTCAAACACTGCCGTAATACCCGGTTCGACCACGAAATCCAATTGCCCTTTCAGGTCAAGAGAGAGTTTTTCCTGTACCGGGCGCGAATCGAAATTAAACGCGACCGAAACCGGCATCCCGTTAAATGAGCCTTTCTCTTTGACCTTTCCGTTGACCCATCCGGTAAAATATTCGATACCGGTTAAAGAAAAACCCGCCAGATGAAAGACAAAGAACGAACAAGACACCAATAAAATTAACCTTTTTCTCATTATCCCCTTCTTCGGTTACAGACCAAAGATAATTTTATATAAGTTAGAACTAATTTTAAATGGTTGGCGTCTCTGTGTCAAATAGTTTATGTAATTGCGGCAAAATGCCGCAATTTGATTACGGTGATAACGGCATATATTACCACGATCTCCCCTTATTCCTCTCTCATCACTGTACTCACATGTACATATAATCACCGTAATCCCTTTCTAAAAAAAGCTTGACAGATAATCCATACATAAGTATATTACTGCCTATGGCACGTAAATGCGCGATCTGCGGAAAAACCGCGATGACCGGTAATTCGATCACTCGCCGCGGTATGGCAAAAAAGAAAGGTGGTGTCGGTAAGAAAACGACCGGGATCACCAAACGGCGGTTTTTGCCTAACCTGCAGAATAAACGCATCCTCGTAAACGGTAAGATCAAAAAAGCCCTTATCTGCACTAAATGCCTTAAAAGCGGTAAAGTAAACGTACCGGCTTATTCAGGCTAACCGCACATCTTTTAATACCAACCGTACACTATTGTGATAATAATTTCTTTCGAGACTGTATACCACATCCAGCGGTTTACCGTAATTGATCAGGTCGAAAAACCCGTTACGTTCATAAAAGATCGCCTCATAGGTGCACGACCCGTCGGTAAGCCATACCGAATACATGGTATACCGTAACTTCTGGGGGGAAGTTTTAGGTAAGATACCTTTACTCAAAAATAAGGGAGCCCGGTTTTCTTCGCCAAACGGGCTTAACCGTTCTATATCGTCGACAAATCCAAGCGTAATATCTTTAAAATCAAGTTGTACATCGACCGTTAATCGGGTTGCCGGCTGCTTTTGGGAAAACGTGTCTTTGACTACCGCGTTGATCTTTACCCGGAACGCCTCGATATTTTCTTCTAAGATCTCGATCCCGGCGGCTTTTTTATGTCCGCCATACGTCGCAAGATAATCCTGACATTCGCCTAACGCGTCCATGATATGCACGCCGGCAACCGACCGGGCCGACCCTTTCCCTTTCTTCTCGTCACATCCGATCAAAAACGCCGGACGGGAATATTTATCGGCAAGCCGGGACGCGACGATCCCCAACACCCCCTGATGCCACCCCTCTTTCGATAACACCAGTACCGTATCGTCTTTATACTCTTTCTCGACGAGCAGTTCCGCCTCTTTATAGATCGCGCTTTCGATACTACGCCGGGCAGTATTATACTCGTTCATCTTTTGGGCGACTTCACGGACGGTATCGTACTCGTCCGATAAAAACAGGTCTAACACTTCTTTTGCCGACGCTATCCGGCCGCAGGCGTTGATCCGCGGCCCGAGGATATATCCCAGATGATACGGCTGGATATTGGCCGGCTTTATTTTGGTGGTCTCACATAACACTTTCAGCGCGAGCCTCTGGGGATCTCTCAGTTGTTTTAACCCCTCGACAAGGAATATCCGGTTCTCTCCGCGCAGGGGCGCGACATCACAGACGACCGAAAGCGCGACCAGATCCAGAAGTTCGAAACAATCACGTCCGCTCAGGGCCTGGACGAATTTAAATACGATCCCGCCGGAAGAGAGTTCGCCAAAAGGATAATCGCTCTCTTCGCGTTTAGGGTTGATAAACGCGTACGGCGTGTTCAGGCCTTTCTTGGGAGTATGGTGGTCAAGGACGATCACATCGATACCGAACGAACGGGCATATTCGATCTCTTCATACGAATTAGTCCCGCAATCTACCGCGATCAAAAGCGGACAATTCTTCCGGCGTGCTTCATCGATCGCCGCGGTGTTCAACCCATACCCTTCCTCGACCCGGTGCGGAATATAGAAATGCACTTTACAGGGAGTAGTTTTAAGATATTCGTTAAGAATGATGACCGAGGTGATCCCATCGACATCATAATCACCGAACAGCAGGATATCTTCTTTTTTCTCGATCGCACTGCGTATGCGGCCGAGAGCCTTTTCCATATCCGGCAGACGATGAGGAGAATAGAGGTCGCCGAGCGAAGGATTAAGAAACGAGAGGAACTCCTTTTGAGGTATCCCGCGGGCAAGTAAAAGGTGGACGATCAACGGATTAAGACCGTACACCTCGCCTAATTCAACGGCATCGGGATTAAGGTCGGCAAGCAGCCATTCGGTTCTCATCACATTTTCTCTAAAGGAGTAATACCTAACAATTTTAAACCACAGGCAAGGGTGATCCGGGTCGCCCTCAAGAGGTTCAACCGGGCTTGTCTTATGTGGGGATCTTCGTCCAGCACTTTTTTCTGTTCATAAAATTTATGGAACGCGGTCGCGGCGGTTTTAAGGAATTCGATCAAAAATACCGGTTCCCAACTGTAATAGATCTTATCGAGACAATAGGTAAATTGAAATAATTTTCTTAACAGAAGGTATTCTTCTTCATCGGCCAATGCGGCGCTCCCGGCAAGGTCGGTCTTCATATCCCCGGCTTTTTCGAATATACTGCATATCCGGGCATGCGCGTACTGGACGTAATACAAGGGATTATCAAACGATATCTGCCGGGCCAGATCAATATCAAAATCAAGCGGCGACGAATTACGCCGGCTGATATAATAGAACCGGGCGGCATCTTTACCGACATCATCGACGAGATCGGAAAGTAAGATCGCCGTACCGCGCCGGCGGCTCATACGCTCTTTACTTTTGATCGTGACCAACTGGATGATCAACACACTGAGCAGCCCGCCGGACGCGCCGAGGGCCTGCATGATCCCCTGGACCCGGGGAATATACCCATGATGGTCCGGGCCCCATAGATTGAGCAGTTTATCGAACTTCCGGGAAAGCTTGTTCTGATGATACGCGATATCGGACGCGAAATAGGTATATTCGCCGTCCTGTTTTTTTAATACCCGGTCTTTATCGTCGCCGAACTCGGTAGATTTAAACCACCAGGCGCCGTCCTGTTCATAGGCTAACGCGCGATACACCAGAGACGTTAACGATTCCTCCACTTTCCCCTCACCGATCAGCGCGCTCTGGCTTACCCAATTATCGAACTCTATTCCCAGGCTCTTCAAATCACGCCGGATCAGACCAAGCAAACAGTCCAGGATCGCCGGGCGTAACGACTCGCGCGGATGATCAAGAAGGGTTTTCGCGACATCTTTGATATAGTCCCCGAAATATCCGCCTTCGGGGATAACGAATGCTTCACCCCGTAACTCTTTTCTGCGGGCATCGACCGATTCGACTAAAAGTTCTATTTGTCTTCCGGCATCATTGACGTAATACTCCCGTACCACCTCATCGCCGCAGAATTCGAGGACGTTGGCGATCACATCACCCACGATCGCCTGACGGCCATGGGCGACCGATAACGGGCCGGTAGGGTTCGCGCTTAAAAACTCAAGGAGCACCCGTCGCCCGCGTTCGTCCCGGAAATAATCTCCCGGTTCGCTTAACAACTGGTTAAGCGAACCGACGAGCTCTTCCCGGGAAAGGAACAGATTCACGAATCCCGGTTTTAATACCTCGATCTTTTCCAACCCTTTCAGGCGGGATGAAAGTTGTTCTTTGATATGTTCGGCGATCACGAGCGGATTCTCTTTAGTCTGGGACGCGATTTTCAACGCGATCATCGTCGAAAAATCGCCGAATCCCGGTTTTTGCGGGATCTCCCATAACGGTTCCTCTACCGTGACCGAACCATACTCGGTAGCAAGAATATCGGTAAGTGCGTTTGAGATCTGTCGATAAAAATGTTTCATGATTTATACTGCCGTTTTTTATGAGATCTTCGCGGCTTTCGCTACCGCTTGAAGATGTGCGTTTACGACTTTCGGCGGTTTTATCTTCTTGATCGCTATCTGCGGGTCTTTCAGGCCGTGGCCGGTCAGAGTACAGACAATATTCACTTTTTTATGGTGAGCCCATTTCTTGAAATACCCCCGTTTTTTGAGTTTACATATCCCGGCGACGGACGCGGCTGAAGCCGGTTCACAAAATACCCCTTCTTTTTGCGCCAAAAATTTGTACGCAGCCAGGATCTCGGTATCGGAAACCATATCGATCAGACCGCGCGATTCGTCACGGGCGGCAACCGCCATCTCCCAGCTTGCCGGATTACCGATACGGATAGCGGTCGCGACGGTCTTCGGTTTTTTTATCGGATACCCGCGAACGATCGGAGCCGACCCTTTTGCCTGAAACCCCATCATTACCGGAAGATTTTTTATTTTTTTATACGCGTAATATTCTTTATATCCTTTCCAATACGCGGTAATGTTGCCGGCGTTCCCTACGGGAAGGAAATGAAGCTGGGGGGCCGCTCCTAACACATCACATATCTCAAATGCTCCCGTTTTCTGTCCTTCGATACGATGCGGGTTTATCGAGTTCACCAGCCGTACCGGATAGTGAACGGAGAGGTCTCTCACGATATTAAGCGCATCGTCAAAATTCCCTTTTACCGCGACGACGGTCGCGTTATGCATCAAAGCCTGGGCAAGTTTTCCTAACGCGATCTTCCCTTCGGGGATAACGACAATACATTTTATGCGAGCCCGGGCGGCGTAGGCCGCGGCCGATGCCGAAGTATTCCCGGTGGACGCGCAAATCACCGCGCACTGTTTTTCTTCGACGGCTTTTGAGACCGCCATCGTCATTCCCCGGTCTTTAAACGACGCGGTCGGATTAAGGCCTTCGTATTTAAGGTACACGTCGAACTGAAGGCCAAGCATCTTTGAGATCCGGGGAGCCGGGATAAGCGGGGTATTCCCTTCTAAAAGAGTGATGAACGGCGTCTGCGGAGTAACCGGTAAATACCGGCGATAACGGTCGATGAGCCCTTTATATTTCATATATCCTCAATACGTATACACTGAGAAGTCTTTTTCACTTCTTTCAATTTATCGATCTCTTGTAACGCGTTCTTTACATTTGATTCCTGAACGTCATGAGTGATCAACACGATCGGGACGAACTCGCCTTGCGCCCGTTCTTTCTGATGGACCGACGCGATACTTATTTTATGTAACGCGAGGATCCGGGTGATCTTCGCGAGCACTCCCGGCATATCCAAGACCATACACCGCAGATAATACCGCGTTCTCAACTCGTCGATACTTTTCATCGTACAGTTCCATTCTTCCCGCGCGAAGACCCCGCGGTTCACGCAAACACTCACGATATCGGCAATGATCGCCGAAGACGTAGGGACCCCGCCGGCGCCTTCCCCGTAAAAAAGCAGCTCGCCCGCCGGATGAGTGTCCAGCCATACTCCGTTGACCGCGCAATCTACTTCCGAAAGCGGGTGGTCTTCGCGGATAAGCGTAGGATGTACCCGTAACGAGAGCGTCTTTTTTTCTTTACGGGCGATCGCCAGTAATTTTATACGGTAAGCAAGGTCATGAGCGTAAAGGATATCCAGGGGATTGATCTTGGATATCCCTTCCACGAATATCTCATGCACGTTGGGCCATACCCCGAATGAAAGGTAACTTAGAATACATAATTTATATACCGTGTCTTTCCCTTCGATATCAAGGTGCGGATGTTTTTCGGCGAAACCTGCCGCTTGGGCGTCCTTCAAGGCGTCTTTAAAACTCATCTGCTCCTGACTCATCTTATAAAGGATATAATTAGTCGTTCCGTTCAATATCCCGTAGAGGCTTCTCACGTCACATCCGATAAGCCCTTCGGAAATACTTTTGATAAGCGGGATCGCCCCGCATACCGAAGCTTCAAACCCGATGTTCCGTCCGGCTCTATGGGCATATTGAAATATTTCTTTGCCGGAAGTAGCCAGTAACGCTTTATTGGCGGTCACCACATGTTTTTTGTTTTTGAGCGCCTCCAGAATAAATCCTTTCGCCGGATGGATCCCGCCGATCAGCTCGACGACTACGTCGATTTCGGGATCATTGAGTACCTCGTGGGGGTTTGAGGTGAACTTGACCTTACGGTCGCGGATGAGCTTCTTTTTCCGGGGATTGATATCGCAGACTTTACTGACACAGACGGTAAGCGACGTCCGCTTTTTGATCAACGATTGATAGTGTAATAAAGAATTAAGAGTAGCTTCACCGACTATCCCTAATCCGATGATTCCGACTTTTTTTACCATTTATTTTTTTCTATTTATGATCGAGCAACTGGTTTACGAATCTTCCGATTTCTTCGAAGATCGTCATATCCAGATCTATAAACTGCACGTGGGTCTCATAGATAATGCTTTTCACGACCTCTTTACATCCGACCACTTTACCGGTCACATCGATACGTTTGGTGACAAACGGGAAACGGATAGTCATAGCCAGAAACGAATCTTTTTCGAAATACTGGTTCGTTGTAAGCAGGATACCGCCTTGACTGACATTCTTACTTTGCGAAAGGTCGTAATCGCTGGGAGGATCGGTCATCCGGTAACTGATAATGAAATTGGCGCTTGCCCGGGGGAATACTCGGCGTTCTTTACCTTTAAACTCTTCTGACATTTTATCCTCCTCGATTGTTCCCGAAAAAACAGAATAACCCTGTATTTTTCGGAAATACGTATCTGTTTTTTCTCTTTAAAATAAAGATACTCTCGTAAATTAAATCTTATTATATATGGTTTTTTTAGGGGTGTAAAGGAGAAGTTCTCAAAGATATCGCCCTGATTTTATACCCCTAAAATCAGGGATTTTCGGGTAACCGGACGGTTATGCCGCCCGCTCTTGAAATCGGCCCGGTGAAGTGCTATATTGAAATGAAGAGAAGCGGTAAAAAGAGAAAAAGCACGATACCCGGAGGTGATTATGACGATCGAATCCGTACCCAATATATCGGGACAGGATATCCCCCTGAAAGGCCAAAAAAACCCTGAACCCCGTACGGTTCGGACAGAAGAGAACCGGCAGCAGGAAGAGGCCCGGGAAACTCAAAACCAGGAGGGCCGGGAAAACGAAACGGCCGAAACACCGGTGAACAACCGGCAAGGGAACTCACTCGGCGGCCTCATCGATGTACGGATATAACGCGTTCGACGCCACACGGAGTATTTTTTAAATGGAGCCCCACCCGGGCTTCCCGCACATAAATGTAATTTATTTAGCGGGATAAAAAGAGGCCAAAGAAGGTCTCTTTTTATTTATTCAAGGATGAAAAAAATACAGAGCCTTTTCCCTCTCCGACGGATCAGTATCCTTTTCCTTCTGCTTTTACATATCGCTACGGCATTACTGGTCACGTATACGTATCTTACCGTTACCGACACCTTATCTCATAACCGTCTCTGGGAATCGACTAAAACTACACTGGGAAAAGGAGTGATGGGTGCCTATACGTTCATGTATTCCCCTATCGCTCTTCACGAAGACCGGCTTAACCTGGGCGCCTGGCACGGGTTTCAGGAATTGATCTTTCGGCGCGCGTTAGCGTTACGGGAAATAAGTTTTGATTGTTATTTAGAAGAAAAATCTTATCTGGTATTCATCTTCAATAAAGACGAAACCGGGTTCGACGGTATCCGGATAAGTACTCATCCGCTTTTTAAAAACATCTATTTTACCGCGACTCCCGACGGTAAATTCCTTAAGAAAAAACCGGTGCCCGGCGGGCCGGTTACTCCGGGTGAGTGGCATCAGGTAGAGATCGTTTTTTCCCGGGATTCTTTTTCTTTGATCATCGACAACCGGCTTATCACCCAGTTCGCCGGTACCGTAAAGGCGTCTCAACAGATCGGGTTTCGCGGTTCATTACAAAACGTGACCGTCGATAATGTGCGGGCCTACGGGCCGAAAAAAACTCTTTTGTTTCAAGAGGATTTCAGTAACCGTAGAGCGTATATCCTGACGTTTTGCATCGTGTTTCTCGGTATAGGCGTCTTCCATCTTCTTTTCTTTGGGATCCGTTCTTTAGTCCGGCGCGACGGGGGGTCGTCATTGAAAAACCGGATAAAGGTCAGTATCATCCTTTTGGGTATCGCCGGATCTTTTTATCTTTTCATCTATCACGTCAGTACCCGTTACCCGCGGCTCACGCCGGCGCTTAAAGCGCAGGAAGATTATTGGATGGATTCTACGAGCGAATATATCCGCGCGGCGATATCAAAGAAATACAGTATGGTCCCTGACGATGATTTCCGTATACTGTTTCTGGGTTCGTCGCAGACCTGGGGCGCCGGGGCGATGGATTCGGATAGAACGTTTGTCCGGATCACTGAGGCGAACCTGAACGAACACGATGATGACGTCTCTTACCGATGTATCAATGGCGGGATATCGGCGATCGATACCCGCGAACTTTTTTATATTTATCAGAAAGAATGGATACAGTTAGACCCTAAGATGGTGATACTTAACCTGTCCAGTAACGATAGCGATCCGCTCCTGTTTTATGAATATTTAGAAAAATTAGTGTTGCTTAACGAAGCTGAACATATCCGGACCGTGTTTTCTCTGGAAGCTAATTCCATAGAATATCAGCCCGGTCCGTTACCGTTACACGCGGTCATGAAAGAAGTCGCCCGGAAATATGATGTACCTATCATCGATCTGCACGGATACCTGTTAACTCATTATGACGACGGGTTTCTATGGTGGGACCGGGTACATCTTGCCCCGTACGGGCATGTACTTACCGGTGAATTTTTTGCTGATAAGATAAAAAAGATCGTTAGAAAAGAATCGATCCGGCTTTCACATGGGAAATAAATGATCTGGCGACTAACGGATTTACCGCCCCCTGAGGCAACCCTAATTCGGTCACGACCTGTGTACACAGTTCCATCATATCTTGCGGGTTAGTTTCGTGTATACGTATCACGGTCTGGTGGATACGTTCAAGATACTTTAATGCGTCATCGATAACGCGCGGGACTTCCCCTCCTTTACGCGGGTCATCCCAGGCACTTAATAGGAGATCTATATTCCCGATGGTTTTCAGTTTTTTGAGGGATGTCACGGTATCTCCTATATCTTCGTATACCGGTAGGCCTCCCGACCGTAAAATAGCGTCTCCCGCAAAAAGAGTTCTTTCTTGTTCCAGATATAACGCGATCGAACCGCGCGAATGGCCGGGGGTAGGGATGACCTTAAGTGAAATACCCCCGCTTAACTTTAATATCTCGTTCTCTTCTAAAATCCGGTCGATCTCGACCGACCCGCCGACGAATCCGTAAAAACCGGGTATGGGACGTTCTTTAAATTGCAGATCGATATTTTCAATCCAGTCTCTTTCCCCTTTGTGCGCGGCGATCATACAGCCGGTTTGTTCCTGTATCGCCTGCGCCGCGCCGATATGGTCGGGATGAGAATGAGTGAGGATAAGCATATCGATATCGTGCGGGTCACGACCGGTCGCGTTTACATAATCAAATATCGCTTTTTCTGACCCTTTTACTCCGCTGTCGATCAAATATACTTTATCGCCGTAAATCAGATATACGTAGACGAACCGGTCAAGTGCGATACCGCCCGGTAAGTTGACTTTAAACGGGATCTTTATCGCGTGGATATGGTTGGTGAGTTGCATGGGATATTATATCATTCCTCTATTTCGGGAAGGGAGAACATTGTTTCATATCCCCTATTTGAATTACTCTAACCTACGTGGGGTAGGAAGGGGGGATTCGCTGTTCAGTCTCTTCGAGACTGAACGCGGATGTCAGCAAGGTAAAAACCCTAAATACCATCTGACATACGAACCCCGTCCGCCTTCGGCGGAAACGCGGGTTCGTTCCTCCCTCATCACTACCAAAAAAATCGCCCCCGTCAAAGAGGGCAATTTTTTTGGTCGGGAAGGGGGGATTCGAACCCCCGACCCCTTGAACCCCATTCAAGTGCGCTAATCCAGGCTGCGCTACTTCCCGGTACGATAGTACTCACGTACTATCTCGTAACGCGACACGCGTTCTGCGTAACGCGTTGAATATCATTGATATTGAGATATCCTCGATCATTCGGGACTTCCCGCCCCTTAACATCTATATTCAGCGGGATCCCCGTTCTCCCGTTCTCATCTTCAACGGGCGAACGCCTGAACGGGCAAACGGGAGAACCTGTTCCCTATCGACGAATTATTATATTACTTTTTGAAAAAGTGTAAAGTGGCAGGATACTACTTTTCTATATGTTACATTTCAGGACAGACCTATTTTGTAACATATGACCGTTTGGCAACACCCGGTGTTGCCAACGGTATTGTATTGCCGGCGGTATTAAGGGGATTTCATACGCGTTACGGATCTCGTGTTTCCGCCACCCCACCCTCTATCCGCTAAACGCTATACGCTCACCGCTATTTGTCGTGTGACTATGTGACGTGTTTGCCCCGTTGCGAAGCTCACGGGGTGTCGTGTGGCCTCTCCATCTGCGATCATCTGCGTCTTACTATCTGTGATCATCTGTGGAGCCCCGAAGGAACTTATTCCTGAGGGGCTTGTTCTTGGGGTAAAATGAGGCCGGAAAGAGCGGGATAATTCAATACCGCCAAAGACGGTATACCGGGAGATACCGAAATATATCCCGCCTGAGAAGCAAAGGCCTGCGCGGCAGGTATAAGATCAGTTAAATATACATCTTCTTGCGTAGGGATCGAAACAGGTACCTGAGGCGGAATAGTCCTTTGCGTATTTTGCGCATACAGGTCTTCTTCCCCATAAAGGCCTTCCACTACTTCCATCGGTAACGAATAATGAGCACACCCGTATTTATTGGTACCGGTTGCGGAATAGGGCGAAAGACTGGAAGGGTAATTGCCTGATTCGTCGGCAAAAGCTCCGGGAGCCATAAGAAGTAACACCATGATGATGAAAATATATCTGTAGTTATTCATTGTCCCCGATAACTATTATATGCAGGTCATAACCTCTTGGCAACCTCGTAGGTTGCCAACGGTATTGATCAAATTTTAAAAGCGTGTCGCGTTACATTTTACATCTAACCGCTCATCACTGGTTACTGATCTCTGGTCTTTGGTCTACAGTCTTTAGTTTCAAAAATACTATCGACTGACGACCAACGACTATCGACTATTCTCTGCTACTTATACCGGTAGGTGATCCGGCCGCGAGTCAGGTCGTAGGGCGAAAGCTCGATATCGACTTTATCGCCGGGAATGATCTTTATGAAATATCGGCGCATCTTGCCGCGGGGATAGGCTAAGATCTTATGCCCGTTATCCATCTCTACACGGAACATGCTATTCGGCAACACTTCGGTGACCACACCATTGACTTTAACGGGCTCTTCTTTAGCCATAATCCTTATCCTTTCTTATTTAATTCTTCAAGCGTCTCACTGACGATCTCGTCCAGAAGTTCTTTTACGGATACGATCTTTGTGATCCTCGCGACATTACTGCCGGCAAAGACTACCGCGTTATCTATATCGCCGGTTACCGCGTTAAATAACGCGTCGTTTATACAATAGGAAACGGTTTTAGGGTTACAGGGTTTAAGGCATTGATACCCGCATCTTATGGGCATACGCGGGCCGTTCATCATCCGGTCGATAAATTTAGTCCTAATCGCCCTCCCCGGCATACCGACCGGGCTATCGATAATAACGATATCTTCTTCCCGGGCGGCAATATATTTGTTTTTGAATTCATCGGCGACCGAACATTCATGAGTCGTGACAAACCGGGTCGCTATCTGCACCCCGCGTGCTCCCAGACAAAGGAATCGTGCGACATCTTTACCGTCGAATATACCGCCGGCTGCGATTACCGGGATAGACGGGTTCGACCCCGTTTCATACTTTTTCACGATGCTTAACACATCACCCACTAAATGTTCTAAGCTGTTCCCGTTAGATGAGACCAGCTCTTCAGGTTTAAATCCCAGATGCCCTCCGGCTAACGGCCCTTCCACGACGATCGCGTCGGGAAGACGGTCGTACCGCCTCTGCCAGGTCCGGATAATGAGGTCAGCCGCTTTGGCTGATGAAACTATCGGGATCAGTTTGACCGGGCTTCCTTTGGTGAATTCCGGAAGTTTTAACGGTAGTCCCGCGCCGGAAATAATATAATCTGCTTTTTCTTTTACGGCGGTTTTTACCAGGTCCTCATAATTGGTTACCGCGACCAATATGTTCACTCCGATCACGCCTTGAGTGATTTTCCGGGCCTGACGGATTTCTCTTTCCAACCCTTCCCGGGAAGATTTCACAAAATCGATCTCGTTTTCCGGCGTACCGATACCTAACGCGGCGCTCGCGATCGTACCGGCCGCGCCGTAATCGGCGACCGCACCGGCAAGAGAAGCCGTAGACACTTTTACGCCCATCCCGCCCTGGATGATCGGGATCTTTATTTCCAGGTCGCCGATTATAAGAGGATTGAGTTTGTTGATCATTTAGCCTTTCACATAAAAAAAACCGTAAAGTTTAGCCACCTTGGAACTTTACGGCTTCAAGATATCTATCCTTATGTAAAAATAATTAATTTTATATTGTCTATTCTATGCTCTTTTGCCCGTATGTCAACACATCTCACCAACCTTGAAATTTTGGCAAGATTTTGGCAACTTACGAAGTTGCCAACGGGTATTCATCGGATGATTTTAGACGCGTTCCGGATTCCGTGTTTCGCGTTACGTTTTTTTGCGTGTAACGTTATTATTTCCGATATTGTTCGCGGAGTTTCTTGAGTTCCGGCATGATGTTCTTACTTTTCATCTCTTTGGCAAGAAGGGAGATAGCGTCCGTGACCGGGATATTGATGTTTTGCGAATCAGCGTAGAACCGGTCTAATCTATCGATCAGTTCGTCTTGAGTCAGTTCGGTAATAAGATAGTTTCCGCTTTTTACGCCCCAGGGGCCGGTCATCAGCCCCATCCCATCATATATCCCTTCAACGTACCGTATTTTTTCTTCTAACGGTATGGTGTTCCATATATCCCCGGTGAACGTACGGGATTGAACATTCCCGGCACCGGTACCCAGTAAAAATATAAAAAAGATCGATATTAGTTTTTTCATCAAGGATGCGTTAATGGTTGTACAGTCGCGTAGGCTCCCGCAGGGACAGTACTGCTGCTTTGGGCGTAAGGATTAGCTACCGCTTGAGGTTCGAACATGTTTACCCCCAGAGTCCCGACATAATTAGGGTTATAAAGATACCGTACGCTGGGATAAATCGGCGGATAATTCGTCTCGGTAATACCGGATGAATATGCCGCATCCGGAGGATTTAACGGATAAGAAATATTGTCCCGTCGGTTCGAAGCCACCGGTGTTGAAATAGAAGGTACGGCCGTATTGACGTCTGAAGAAAATAAATCGGACTGTTCGTAGAGATCGTCTATGACCTCTGAGGGAAGAGAGTTTCTGGAACCGATATCGTACTGGTTGACACGGTACTGCTCTATATCCGAAATATAGCCGTCTTCACCGAACTGGCCGAAGACACCTCCCGCCGGGCACGTAAGGATAAAGATGGATATCAATATGGTTTTATACATATATTTTCCTCTATTTTCATTATACTCCTTACCTCGCCTGTGCCAAGCGAGAAATCCCGCGAAAAACCTATATTTTTTGTTTTTTCAGGGAAATGCGAAGAGAAGGGATACGATCCGTTACCAAGGCCTGATCAGGTCCTGCGGGCTTTCATATGCGCCCGAAGGGATCGTTACACTCGTCTGGCCGGATGAGCTGTAAGGATTCACGGTCGCCTGCTGTTCGAACATGTTGATCCCTTGCACTCCGACAAAGTTAGGATTGTAATAATGCAGTATTTTCGATCTTTTGGCAGCGGCAATATCTCTGGGATCCGGTTCAGGATAAGACCGTGAAGGGATTATGATCGGATTAAAAAAATAGGTCGAAGTTTCCCTCGTACTGGAACTGTGGGTTGAAGAAAAAGAAGGAATCGGGCTGGAAGCGCTTTGAGAAGATGAATAAGATTGACTATAAAAATCATCAAGGATCTTTGACGGTAAAGCGCCTCCTGAAAAATCAGGAGAATAATCTGATAACTCTGTTTGAGCGAACGAATAGCGCGCGATCAGTAAAAGAATGATGGCTATAAAAATATACCGTTTTTTGTCCATGTGTCCTCTTCTCTTTTCACATCAACCCGTTCATCTTCTTGTACCAATCACACAGGGCGCATTGTTCTATCCTTTTTCTGAATAAACCGTCGCCATGATGAGGGACCTGCCAACAGATCCTCCCGGAATTGGTTTGATATACGGGACAGTCATCTCTTGATTCCGGCTGACAACCCCAGAATTCCCAACAATTTTTAGGCTCTTTGACAGGATTCATGTGGATATCTTTATTATACTCAATTTAACGGAAATATTAGAAATTTTTGTTAAAAATATATTGAAGGCTGTCTTTCCCGAATTCCGGTTTTCCCTGGATATTAAAGATTTTTACTTTTCCGGTATCTTTTACCCAATCTTCGATCTCTTTCATCTTGAAATAAGAATAGAAAATATCGAACCCTAAAAAATAATCCCATTCTTCCCGTAATTGCTGCGTTTGGTCATCGCTTTTGAAGGGGACCGTATATACGCCGTTCATAAAATTGGCAAACACGAGTTCTTCTTCTACCACGAAAGAAACGTCCTTGGTCGGATAACTGCGGAAATAAAGGCTGTTGGCGATATCCGTCACAATAGCGGGTTCATCACCGCTGTATCCGGCAGGGATGGACATGATACACCATCCCACTACGATAATAAGGATGATCCCGGTTTTACCCATTAAGAGTCCCCCTAATTAAAATATACCATAAAAACAGCCTGAATTCATCGGCAGCCGGCTGCTGTTTTTACTATATTATTGAGGGGAAAATCGGCGGGGAATCTTCACACGAACGGACGAACGCGTGAACGGGAAAACGGGCAAACTTTTTTATTCACACTTCAGTAACCGGGTCGCGTCCACTTTTGCCTGTAACCCCTCCTCCGCCGTCCGGAGCCCGGAGATCTCGGTCCTTAACGTATCCAGTTTTTCTTTTAACCGTTCACAGGAACCGTCGTTATGAGCGACATACGCGAGCGCGGTCTCGTTCTCAGGATCGATTATCTGTAATTTCTTGAATTCATTCATCGCGTCGTCTTTTTTATCGTTTTTATAGAGACTGACCGCGTATTCACATAACCCTTTACGTACGCCGAAATAGGCATCACATCTATCCGGAGGATAAGGGCATACATCGGCCATCTGCTTTTCAATATCAAGCGCCTTTTTCATCTGTCTGGCCAGCCGTTCTCTTAACTTTACCAGTTCATCTTCTATCGGAGGCAACTGGATGAACGCCAGAGCAGTCTCATTCCCCGGATCGAGCATCAACAGCTTGTTAAATTCATGAACAGCATCTTGGCGGACCCCCCGTTCGTATTGCGCCAGGGCATATTCGCAGATACCTTTTGCGCCTAACGGGGTTTCCTGGGCTATCACGGGAGCAGATAATAAAAGTAGAGCAACGAAGAAAAACATTCCAATATGGATACTTTTGGAAATGTTTTTTAACATGTTTCTCCTTTCAGTAAACACGCCGATATCATTACCTATGATATCATATAAATCGGATTTTTCCAATTGAACAGTTATGACTTTTCGAAGAAAAAATAAGGGAAGATCATTTGAAAAAATCGAAGTACACGGCAAGAATAAGCGCTAATGCCGAAAGGCCGAAAATACAGAAATAATTTATCCGTTCTTTTTTTGAACTGTATCCGCAAAGGATCGCGCCGATAAGGCTGTAATCCCGGTCTTGCAGCGGTAAATGACAATTTATCTTTTTTATCAGATCTTGACGGGTGATCTCTTGAGCTCGTTTTTGGGCCAGACGAAACTTATAGATAAAAAAAACCAAGAATCCTCCTACCCCGATATACCAGGCGATCTGCGCGTATAAAGGATCGATATGGATCAATAAGGTCACGACCCTTATCGCCAGGGCCGCGACAATCCCTAAAATAAAAAAGATCCACGCTCCCAGTGAATCCCGGCAGCTGTCATGTCCGGCGTCACAGGTAAAACAACGATTATTCGTATCCATCTTAACCGATCTTTTCCTCTTTAAGCGGACGTAACATCAAATCGCTTACCGCTTTACGCGGCGGCTTATTTTGATATAAGACGGCGTAGACCTGCTGTGTAATCGGCATATCTACTCTCATCTTTTTACTTAACTGGTACGCCGACTTTGTCGTCTCGATACCTTCAGCGACCATCTTCATCTGGGTGATGATCGTCCCGAACTTCTTCCCCCTACCTAACTGTTCCCCAACCGATCGGTTACGGGAAAACGGTGAAAAACAGGTCGTCACGAGGTCCCCCAGCCCGCTGATCCCCCAGAACGTCTGAGGTTTCGCGCCTAGTTTTTTTCCTAACCGCGTTATCTCGGTAAGGCCGCGGGTGACGAGCGCGGCTTTGGTATTGGTGCCGAACCCTAACCCGTCGGAAATACCGCAGGCGATCGCGATGATGTTTTTAAGCGCGCCGGCAAGTTCGACGCCGGTTACGTCGGTATGTAAATACGTGCGGAACAACGGAGTAGAAAAAAGGGTCTGGATCTTTTTACCGATACTCTTTTTCGGACAGGCGACCAGTGTCGTCGACGGTATCCCGCGGGCGATCTCGGTCGCGATATTGGGGCCGGAAAGGACCGCGAGGTCTACCGGGCCCAGTTCTTCTTTAATGATCTGGGAGACCCGTTTCAGCGACGATGATTCTATCCCTTTACTGACACTGACGAATATTTTACGGGAAACATCCGTTTTTTGTTGTGTGATCTGCCTGATGACCTTACGGATAAACTTTACCGGTATCGCCAGGACGATTATCTCGTTTGATAATACATCTTTAAGCGAAGAATTGATATGAAGCGGTTTAGGGAATTTTATCCCTTTAAGGAAAAGCCGGTTCTCGCGGTCTTTTTTCATCGCGCGGGTATGGTCGGGAAACACGCTGTACAGTTCGACCTCTTTACCGGCCCGCGACAAGATCACCGCCAGGGTCGTCCCCCAGTTGCCCGCGCCGATAATCGCGATCTTTTCTTTTTTATGTTTCATAGGCGTAACTCGTACTGCGTAACGCGGAATCCGGAACGCGTTCTACAGTAAGTGAAAGGGATGAAGAATCCATAAGATTTTTTCTTGACGCAGTACGCGTGTCCGCGCCCCCTGAAATTTATCACCGATAGATTTCGGGGATTCAGTCCCGGGAATTCTGCGAATTCCACGGGATTACGCGTTACGATAAATACGAGCGGGCGATCGGTAACGACTATCGCCATAGGCGATATCTTCAATATCGTTCCCGAAATGCTCTCTCACAATCACTTTGTGAGAAGCGCTTTGAAGGACTCCGCTCTTGGACTCAAAGAAAACGAAGCGGGCGATCGGAATCGAACCGACATAACAGGCTTGGAAGGCCTGTGTTCTACCACTGAACTACACCCGCACGGCATAGTCCTTTCGGACTGTTCCTTAAACAAGACTAATTTCTCAAAGAAGACTTTTCTTTTTTGGAGTCCTCATCCATGAGGACGCCTTACGAGAACACTTTTCCTCTCAAGCAAGAGGTAATTCACATGCCGTTTCATGGGGACTCTGTCCCCTCTGACGCTTCCTCGAAGACTTTCAAAGAAGAGACGCCCTCAGGTCGCTGTTTCCCCTGAAGAATATCAAAGAAGGTTTCTTCACATGTGACGTGTGTCGTGTGACTATGTGACTTTCAAATATCTACTATTAAAACAATGGGCAAGGGAGGATTTGAACCTCCGAAGCGCAAGCGCAACAGATTTACAGTCTGTCCCCTTTGGCCACTCGGGAACCTGCCCAGCATAAACAAAACAACATAGTTATGAAAGAACTTTTCAGATTTATCCCGTGACGCTTCGCGTACGGGACTAATTCGTCTTGTGCTTTTTTCTGCGGCTGCACCTTGAAAAAACACAGTCTCATTGAGCAGTCTGTCCCCTTTGGCCACTCGGGAACCTGCCCGTAGCGATGATGCGATCGCATCATCTCGTAACGCGTTCTGCGTCATGCGGAACGCGTATTTTATAAAGAACAATATTTCCAACGCAGTACGCGTGTCGCGTTACGCGTTACGTTTCCATAAGCCCAGGATAGGAATCGAACCTACAACCTGAGGTTTACAAAACCCCTGCTCTGCCGATTGAGCTACCTGGGCGGCTTAAAAAGACAAAATCAAAGAACATCCTGCATCATCACTTTGATCGCCTGAGGTACACATTCGGTGATGTCGGAGGCGATCATACCGAGCTGGGTCTTCTCCTGCATCGCGATATCTCCGGCAGTACCGTGCAGGGCGACACCCAGCTGCGCCGCCGAAAACGGCGATACTCCCTGCGCGAGTAACCCCCCGATGATCCCGGCTAACACATCCCCGGAACCTGCCGTTGCCATACCGGCATTACCGGACGTATTTTCTAAGAGCAATTCACCATCGGTGATCACCGTCTGATGCCCTTTAAGGACAAGGATTAAATTATATCGAAGAGCAAATTCCTTGGCAAGGTCTTTTCTTGCCTGTTTGACCTCATGAGGCGTTTTTTTTATAAGACGGGCGAACTCCCCTTCATGGGGAGTAAGGATAAGTTTGACTATCCTCTTTCTAGTCAATGATTCCAGATCATCCGCTAACGCGTGTAACGCGTCGGCATCGACGACCATCGGCAACCTTAATTCACTGCATACTTTGAGTATCAATTCTTTGGTCCCGGGATTGCGGGATGCGCCGTTCCCCAGGACGATCGTATTTACCCGTTCGATAAATTCATGGAACGTATCGAACGCTTTTACCGAAAGGGTCCTTTCTTTCGTCTCATCAAGCGGCAGGCTCATCGCTTCGGTAAGTTTTATCTCGAATATATTGTGTAACGATTCCGGTACGCCGACCGTGACCAGGCCCGCTCCGACCCGTAACGCCGCGTTCGCCGCAAGACAGACCGCGCCGGTCATGCCGGCTGAGCCGCCGATCACGAACACATGGCCGTAATTGCCTTTGTGCGTATCAGGATTTCGTTTGTATAACCGCGGTGGCAACTGCATAATCTTCAATATGAGTGATCGAAAGAAGGATATCCAGGCCGATATCTTTCTTCAGTTTACAATAAGGAGCCCCGTTATGGCGGTTCAAGATAAGGATGTCCCTCAGCGCCAGAGGATATTTCTTGGCGGTCGCTTTGATCACCGCCTCTTTCGCCGCGAACCGCGCCGATAACCGCTGAAAATACATCTTACCGGGTGAGATGTTTTCCAGTTCCTGCGGATCGAAGATTTTCTCAATAAAAGGCCCGCCCCACTTCTTTATCGCCTGCTGCATCTTCTCTATCTTCACCATATCAATACCGATACCGACTACCATATTTTCCCTTTTTTATAAAAAATCCTAAATTCGAAATCCTAAATCCTAAACAAATTCTAAATCCAAATGTCCAAAACAAAGAAACTTTCCCCATTTAGGATTTGGATCATTAGGATTTGTTTCGTGCTTTGGATTTAGTGCTTCGGATTTATTTATCATATAATATCGAAATGTTACGTTTTTTTATTTTACGTTGCGGGTCGATAAGCGAGATCATTTCTCGGGCCGCCTCGACTATCCCCACAAAGACCGAACGAGACACGATCGCGTGTCCGATATTGAATTCCTGGATACCTTTGATCTTCGTCAGCGGTCTTACATTCTCATATTCGAGCCCATGCCCTACCGCGACGAAAAACCCTTTATTATGCGCGTACTGTACGGCTTTCTTTATCTTTTCCAGTTCCCGTTTTTGCGTGCCTACAGTCTTACTTTCCGAGTATTTTCCGGTATTCAGTTCTATTGTCCGTACACCCAGAGATTTCGCTTTATCGATCTGGGAACGCACCGGGTCGATAAACAGGCTTACTTCGATATCACGCGAGGCGAGTTTTTCGATCGCGGTTTTCACCCGTCGGTAATGTAACGTAAGGTTTAATCCGCCTTCAGTCGTCAATTCTTTGCGTTTTTCCGGCACAAGCGTCACCTTTTCCGGCCTCACTTTCATCGCGATCGCGACGATCTGCTTATTGATCGACATCTCCAGGTTAAACGGAATCCCCAGAACGACGTTTAAAAGTTCGACATCCCGTTGATTAATATGCCGGCGGTCTTCCCGTAGGTGCGCGACGATCGAATCGCACCCGGCATGTTCGGACAGAAGCGCCGCGACGACCGGGTCGGGATAATGGATCTGACGAGATTGCCGTAACGTGGCAACATGGTCGATATTGATTCCGAGTTTCATATTCTTATACCGGAAATGCCGGAAGCGAGTTCGCCGCTGGCCCAGAGCCAGGTAATGACCGCCAGGACGAACGATATGATCTTTAACCAGAAGTTATTAAAGACAAGGCTTTTCAAGTTCACTTGATATTTGGATATCTTCATTCTTCTCTCCTCAACTGGCCTTTCAGAATAGTAAAGAGGTCTTCCGGAGAAAGGTTACGGGTCAACTGGCCGTTAATGGCGAGTGAGATCGTCCCTTTCTCCTCCGACACGACGATGACTACCGCGTCGGAATTTTCCGATAACCCTACCGCCGCCCGGTGGCGCATCCCGAGAGTCTTTTCCAGATTAGGATTATCCGTGATCGGAAACAGGCATACCGCGCTCACGATCCTTGTCCCGTCGACCACGACTCCGCCGTCATGCAACGGCGTAAACGGATAAAAAATATTCTCAAGCAGTTCGGACGATATTTCCGAATCTATGACCAGCCCGGTCTCGATAAAATCTTTTAATCCGATATCCCGTTTTATCGCGATCAACGCCCCGATCTTCTTTTTCGCCATGTTGGCGACGGCGGTAACGATCTCTTTTATCGTCTTTTCGATATCCTCTTTTTTGACGTCGACCAGGAAGAAATGCCGTTTACCCAGGCGGATCAACCCGGCCCGCAGTTCCGGCTGAAAGATGATCGCGATAAGGATCAGGAAGAACGCGAAAAATTTAGTTAAAAGAAGGCTTAACACATGAAATCCCAGTTTCTGAAAGACAAAAAACGAAATGATCAGGATAATAATCCCGCGTAACAGGTATACCGCTTTGGTCCCTTTAAGAAAGATGAATATCCGGTAAAAGACAAACCATAAGATAAGGATCTCGATCACCGATTTCCAGTTAAACAACGATAACATGCTTCTTAATTGTTCTAACTCGAAGGTCATCATTGGTTCATCAAAGTTTTCGCCATCCGTACCGCGTGGTTCACTTCACGCACATCGTGGACACGCAATACATCGGCTCCGTTTATTACCGAGACCAGGCAACTGGCTAACGTCCCGCTTAACCGTTCATCCACTCCCGCATCGAGGACTCCCCCGATGAACGATTTACGGGAAACCCCTAAAAATATCGGTACTCCTAACGTTTTAAATTCCCAAAGCCGGCTGATGATCTCTACGTTATCCCGGACGCGTTTCCCGAACCCCACACCGGGATCGACCATTAACTGATTTTTATTAATACCGTGTTCCCGGCAAAAATCAATCCTGTTTTTAAGAAAACTTTTTATCTCGTCCACGACATCGCCGTAACGCGGTTTTTTCTGCATCGAGCGGGGAGTCCCTTTCATATGCATCAGGATACAGCCTAACCGGTACCGTTTGATCAGGCCTGCAATACGCGGGGAATGGCGCAGGGCGGTAATGTCATTTATGATATCGGCCCCTTCGTCTACGGCGGCTTTGGCTACTTTATATTTATACGTATCGATAGAGATGATCAGTTTAGGAAACTTTCTGCGTATCACCCGTAACAAAGGGATGACCCGGGCAATCTCTTCGCGTTCGCTTACCGGTTTAGAAAAAGGGCGGGTCGATTCTCCGCCGATATCGATGATCTTAGTCCCGTTCTTTACCATCCCGGCGACTTTAGTTAATGTGTTTTTTTCAAGGTTCAAACGGTCCCCGCCCAATAATCCGTCCCCGCTGAAAGAGTCGGGAGTAACATTCAATATCCCGCAGAGCGCCGGATCACCGATAAGGAGTTTTTTATCGCGGGCATAAAACACGGATTTTTCGTCATCTGTTTTAAGAAACATATCAAGCGTGCAGGCGACTTCTTTTAATCCGAACGGCTGGCACCTGATCTTTTCGATAAACCGGGCGAGTTGCGAGACCGTGCCGAAGATGATGATATCGGTATTCATCTTTTTCACCAGACAATCACGACTCAATGCCGCGTCACTCCCCAATGAAAGGAGGTGTTGTTTGATGATATTGGCGGCATAGGAACTTATGCCTTCGATCTTATAGGCGCGAAAAAGCATCTTCGGGGCCATGATCTTTTTACCTTGCGCGTCGGTCCTGATCGCGTCCATCAGCCGGCCGGCAGTTTTAAGATTGTTGATTGGGAGAGGAAACAGTTTCATCTTTTTGAGTATTCTCTCCGTCAGAGAACCCGACGATCTGTTTTACTTCATCGGAATCGAGAACTTCTTTTTCCAATAATTTTCGGGCAAGCGTTTCCAATTTGTCTTTCTGTGCGGTTAAGATCTCTTTTACCCGTGCGTACGCCCGGTCGATGATCTGTTTGACTTCCTGGTCTATGATCCGGGCGGTCTCTTCCGAATAATCTTTATGATCGACCAGATCTTTCCCTAAAAAGACCGGCCCTTCTTTACGTCCTAACACGACGTTACCGAGCACCTCACTCATACCCAGTTCGGCGATCATTTTACGGGCGATCTTGGTCGCCTGTTCCAGATCGTTCTGCCCGCCGGTCGTGATATCGCCTAACATAAGTTCTTCGGCGGCCCGCCCGCCTAATAGAGCGCAGATCCGGCCGAACAGTTCCGTCTTGGTCGAGATATACCGGTCGCGTTCCGGGATATGCATCGTATACCCCAACGCGCCGATACCGCGGGGAATGATCGAAACTTTATGCAGAGGGTCTACCCCGGGAAGATAAAGCGCCATAAGCGAGTGGCCCGATTCATGGTAAGCGATGATCTCTTTTTCTTTTTTAGAAATAAGACGGCTTTTACGTTGGGGGCCGGCGACTACCCGTTCCATCGCTTCCTGCAACTCATTCATCCCTACCGCCGGCTCGTTCTTACGGGCGGCAAGTAATGCCGCTTCGTTACATAGGTTTTCGAGATCCGCTCCGGAAAATCCCGGGGTCTGTTTGGCGATAACGCTTAAGTCTACCGTTTCGCTCAACGTTACTTTTTTGGTATGGACTCTAAGGACCTCTTCCCGGCCGCGGATATCCGGCGCGTCGATCACGATGTGCCGGTCAAACCGTCCGGGACGTAACAGGGCCGGGTCCAACACGTCGGGCCGGTTGGTCGCCGCGATAATGATCAACGCTTCCCCGGTCTCAAACCCGTCCATTTCGACCAGCAACTGGTTGAGAGTCTGTTCCCGTTCGTCATGGCCTCCGCCGATACCGGCAAACCGCTGGCGGCCGACCGCGTCGATCTCATCGATAAAAATAATCGCGCCTTTCCCGGCGGGTTTCGCGGCTTTTTTTGCCTGTTCGAAAAGGTCGCGTACGCGCGAGGCGCCTACCCCGACAAAAAGTTCGACAAAATTAGAACCGCTGATATTAAAAAACGGGACGTCAGCCTCACCCGCTACCGCTTTCGCTAAAAGAGTTTTCCCGCATCCGGGAGGCCCCACCAGCATCACTCCTTTAGGGATCCTGCCGCCTAACCGCTGGAACCGTTGAGGGTCTTTTAAAAACTCGATCACTTCGTTTAGCTCTTCTTTTGCTTCATCGATACCGGCGACATCACGAAACGTGACTTTTGGCGTTTTCCCTTTTTCAATCAAATGAGATTTAGTCTTACCGAACGACCACACTTTCGATCCGAACTGAGACCCGCGATAGGCAAAATACCATAAAAACAGAATAAACAGGACCATCGGGCCTAACGAAAAAAAGATATTGGTCCAGAGCGTTTTCGGCGGTTCTATCTCAAAATCACCGACATTCTTTTTAAGCAACCCGATCAATTCTCTGTCATCCTGGGGGACATAGACATAGAACCGTTTATGTTCGCGGTCGGCGGTAAATTTCCCCTGGATAAGGTTTTCGGTCATCTTTACCTGGGCGATCACCGGATGGTCGACATTGTTCTCCAGCATCGCGTAGAACTCGTTATAACTCAGCTTTTCCATCATCCCGGTCATCCCACCGGAAAACAGGCTTACCAGCCAGATAAACCCCAGGAAAATAAGCAGCCAGGTAGTCATCCCGCGGATAAACTTATAGTGAGAATTGTCTTTTGGTTTTTTATCTTTATTTTTTTGCGGTTCCATACTTCCCCATTATAATTAATCTTAATAAAAAAGCAAGGACTTGATCAGCAACCACTTTTCTTCCCGGCGCACCTCAATATCCGGCATATCGAGAGAGCCGGATTGCGATTTATTGAAGATGAGCGCGACGATCTGTTCATAATGTTTCAACTCCAGGCGCCGGGTATTCCCCTTGATCTCGGCGATCGCCAGGCGGATAAGATGGAAAAGGATTGCCGGATGGATTATTTTCAACTGGACTACATTCAATTTAATAAATCCCGCGCCCCGTTGTTTCTTTATCGTATCGTATTGGGCCTTGGTAAACTCATGAATAAAATCAAAATCCGCCGCGGCCGACCGGGCAAAATTCGCGAGGCTCTCGACGATCCGCGGGTTAAGCTGTTCTAATTGCGGAATAAGGGTTAACCGGACTTTATTACGTAAAAATATTTCACTGAAATTCGATCGGTCTATTTTGTAGGATATATCGTGAGCGCCCAGCCAATCGAGAATATCTTTTTTACGGACATCGATGATCGGCCGGATAAATTCCACCCCGTACATCTTCTTTTTAGGCTGGATCGCTTTTAACCCCTCCAGCGCCGTACCGCGGATAAGCCGCATAAGCACGGTCTCGGCGACGTCATCTTTATTATGGGCAAGCGCGATCTTTTTGATCTTATACCGGCGCGCGCACCGGCGGAAAAAATCAAGCCTCGCCTGACGGGCAGTCTGTTCCAGAGAATCGCCGCGATCCAATCCTTTTACGTCTTTTCTTTCAGCCGCGTAACGCACGCCGAGCGTGCGGCAAAGTTCTTTCACGAATTTTTCTTCTTCATCGGCCTCTTTACGTAACCGGTGGTTTAAATGCACACAGGTCAAGTCTAATTGACGCGCCTTGCGGATATTACAGAAAAGGTGCAGGAGACATACCGAATCCGGCCCGCCGGATACGCCGATCATCAGCTTCTCTTTCCGTTTGACCAGATTGTATTTGGTTATTGTACGTTCAAATAATTCTTCTACCATAATAATCGCCGATGGTGTACTATTATATCATAAACTATTGGAGTAAAATCCGAAATCCGAATACCGAAATCCTAAACAAATCCTAAATCCGAATGTTCAAAATCCTAAACGAAATCCGTTTGGGACATTAGCATTTCGGTAATTCGAATTTGTTTCGTGCTTCGGATTTAGTGCTTCGAGCTTTTTATATGAATATATTAGCCATCAATCCCTGGATCTACGACTTTGCCGCCTATGATTTCTGGCTCAAACCTTACGGGTTTCTGGTATTACTCAGTTACCTGAAAAAGAAAAATATCCATATCGATTATATCGACTGTCTGGAGCAAAAAATCACTAAAGACTCCTTCGGCCGGGGCCGGTATGTTCATGAAATTATCAAGACCCCCGAGGTAGTCGCGCATATCCCCCGTTACTTCAAACGGTACGGGATCTCCCCGGAACAGCTGGAAAAATCCCTGCCCGAAAAACCGATCGACGCGATCCTGGTCACCTCATCGATGACCTACTGGTATCCGGCGATCATCGATCTGGCCGCTATCCTGCGCCGGCATTACCCCGGTATCCCGATATATTTAGGCGGCACTTACGCCACGCTTTGCACCGAACAGGCGGCCCGGGCGATCGACTGCGATATAATATTCACCAACGATTCTTTAGGCGACTTTTTCCGTACCATCGGTATCGATTTCGATGAAGAAGATTTTTTAAAGATTCTTCCAGATTATGAACTGTTCTATTCCCACCTGGACTACGTGGTACTCAGGACTTCCTGGGGCTGCCCGCATCGCTGCAGTTTTTGCGCGATAGAAAAGCTCGGGGTGCAGTACGTAACGATATCCCCCGAGGAGATCATTGATTTTATCGATACCTACGCCCGAAAGAACATAAAAGATTTTGTGTTCTATGACGACGCCCTGCTGTATGATCAGGAATATATCACCAGCCTGTTTAAAGGTATTGTCCGGTTAGGACACAAGATCCGTTTTCATACTCCTAACGCGTTACATCTGCGTTACTTGACTCAAGGAATAGCCGATCTACTTAAACAATGCGGTTTTATCAATCCGCATTTCGGACTGGAGACGCTCGATCGCGACCTGCAGAAAACATGGGGCGATAAAGTGACTACCGAAGACCTTATCAGAGCGATCGGGTTTCTTAAAAATGCCGGGTTTAAAGACGGCCAGTTCAGCCTTTACTTATTACTGGGTTATCCCGGACAGGACCTCACGCAACTCAAAAAAGATGCCGTTACGTTAAGCGGCATGGGAGCGAAAGTGTCGCTTGCGGAATTTTCCGCGGTCCCTCATACCGAGATATACGCTCATTTCAAAGAAAAACTTACCGATCCCCTCCTGCATAACAATTCGCTTTTTTGTTTTTTTAGTGAAAAAAAAATAACAGAATTCTGGGAAGTAAAAGAATATGTCAGGAACCTGAACAGGAAATACGCCGCGACCCACGCGTTCATTAATAAATGAAAAATGGACAATTATCAATTAGCAATTAACATTTATCAATGAAAATGCGAAAAACGGAATTTCTACATTGCTAAATGCTAATTTTACATTGATCATTTATATTAGACGTGTGACTATGTGACCTGCCCGCTCCTGACTTACAGAAGGGCAGGATGGCAGGCGGGCGTGTGTCGTGTGACTTGAGTTTACTTGTCAAACCGTTCCCACCCTTTGACCCAGTGAGAATCAAAACACACGTTCACGCCGAGATCGGTATAGGTCCACTCCTCTATCCCGTCCATATTCATCTGTTTCACATCGGGCGAACCTAATTTAGCAAACACTTCGCTGGTATGATCGTTCAAGAATACATACACCCCTTCTTTACATTCGATATAATTCTCATGATCTTCGCCCGGCCCAAACCCCTGCTGTACGCCCAGGTTGACGAATCCTCCTTTTTTAAACACATGGTCCCGCGCCTGGGGGCATCCGGTTAACACAATAATACCGAAACACAAGAGAGCTACCGTCCGCATGGTATTCATATCTACATCCCCATTAACGAAAGGACCGTATTCAATATCCATCCCACACTTATTGCCGTACCACACATGATGATGATCGATTTACACATATCTTTGATACCCAGTTCTTTTACTAATATAAACAGTGTCGCCGCGCAGGGGAAATATATCGCGAGGATCGTGGTCCCCACGACCAGCTGTTTCACCGTAAGACCGAGCGGCCGCAACATACCGACCGCGACATCTTTTCTTAAGAACCCGATCAAAAACGCGACCATACTCTCTTTCGGTAATCCCCAGAGTTTGGTGAGGACCGGTGAGACCACGACACTCAGCATATCGATCACCTTCAGATAAAGAAGCACATTCACGAGGAATATTCCCATAAGCACCATCGGCAGCGCTTCTTTCACGAACCAGCTGATCCGGGTCCATAATTTCTTTACTACCACCGTCACATGCGGCCGGCGGTACGGCGGGATTTCTAAAAGGATCTCCGGGCTCCGGCCCGGTAACGTCACGTGAAGGATCTTCCCGATCACAAACCATATGATAAAAAGGTTAAAGAACACAAGCAGGACATACTGCCCGCCGAAGGGGCCCAACAATCCGATGATCACCGCGCTTTGCGCCATACAGGGAACGGCGATCGCCATCAATGTCGCGGCAATAAATTTTTCCCGCCGTTCTTCGAACAACCGTAACGATAACGCGCCGGGCACGTTACATCCTAACCCGAGAATCGTCGGGATGACCGCGTATCCATGGAGCCCGATACGGTGAAACGAACGGTCCATGATGACCGCCAGTCTCGGCAAATATCCCCAATCCTCCAATATCCCCAGGATAAAATAAAAACTGCACACATACGGCAGCACCATTGCAAACGGCACGTATAATCCGGTCGTAAAGACCCCGAACGATTCGCTATAGGTAATCGTCCCTTCGGTTATTTTCCCGACGAGGATCTCCTGCAAAAAAGTCCCCTCTCCCAAGATCCCGCTCAACTTCACCATAAGCGGGGTATAGATGTGTGTGAAAAACGGGTCAAAGACATATCCGATAAGGCCTTCCCCGACAAACCGTACTACCATAAACGCCGCAGCGATGATGAGCGCGGCAATACCGAAAGAAAACGGAGGCTTGATACTCGCTTCCTGGACGACATCAAGAAAAGTATGATGACGATGATGTAATATCTGGACGTCTTTGACGATCTTCCCGATCTCATCCCACAACGAATCCTGATCGTGTTTAAACGGCGACACTTTCGCGTCACGCAGGCTTAATACCAGCTCTTTCATCCCCTGCCCGATAAGGCCGCAGGTCGCGATCACCGGGATACCGAATATCGCCTTCAGTTTTTCCAGATCGATCTCCACTCCCCGATGTTTCGTCTCATCCCACAGGTTTAACGCGACGACCATCGGTTTATTGGTCTTATGGATCAGCTCTAAAGTAAGACGAAGGTTACGTTCAAGATTAGTGGCATCGACGACATTAATGATAATATCGGCCTGTTCAAGAAGTTCCAGCGCGACCGATTCGGCTTTTGAGGTAGGATTCAGACTGTAGGTACCGGGGATATCGATAAGCTCATGCTGGATACCATCTAAGAGGATAAACCCTTTAGTAAACTCAACGGTCGTTCCCGGATAATTCGAAGCGATGACCTTTACTCCGGTAAGACGCGAAAACAAGACACTTTTACCGACATTGGGATTCCCGACCAGCACGATCTTCATAGTAAAAAATTATACTACTGAATACCGGTATTTTCCAAATAATAATTAAACAGCGGTGAGCGTATAGAGGGGAACAGTCTCTGGTCTCTGGTCTCTGGTCTCTGGTCTCTGGTCTCTGGTCTCTGGTCTCTGGTCT